>NZ_CP049869.1:0-600000 GCF_011300455.1 Sphingomonas piscis | reverse complement strand
GTCGGCGCGCGAGGCGACGATCATCTCGATGGGTGAGATCCAGACGGCGCTCGTCGCCATCGCTTTGGTCCTCTCGGCGGTCTTCCTGCCGATGAGCTTCTTCGGCGGGTCCACAGGCGTCATCTACAAGCAATTCTCGATCACCATCGTCTCGGCGATGGTGCTGTCGGTGATCGTCGCGCTGGTGCTGAGCCCGGCGCTCACCTCCACCTTGCTGAAGCCCCATTCGGAAGACGGGCCGACGCCCACCTGGCTCGACCGCAAGGCGCCAAGGCTTGGTGCGCTCGTTCACCGGGCCGGCAATGGCTTCAACCGCATCTTCGATCGCGGCGTCGACCGCTACCAGGCGGCAGCGCTCAAGGTCATCGACCGGAAATGGATCTTTCTGGGGCTCTACGCCGCCATCGTCGCTTTGCTCGTCGTCCTGTTCCTTCGCCTGCCGAGCGGCTTCCTTCCGACGGAGGATCAGGGCGCGGCAAGCATCCAGTTCCGCTTGCCCGCCGGCGCGACGCAGGTGCGCACGCTTGAGGTGCAGCGGCAGATCGAGCGCTATTTCGCCGAGCATGAGTCAGGCAACATCCAGACGTTGTTCACCGTGGCGGGCGGCGGCGGGGCGGCGGCGCGACCGGCCAGAACACGGGGCAGGGCTTTCTCAACCTCAAGGACTGGAGCGAACGGCCGGGCAAGGAGAACACCGCCGACGCCATCGTCGAGCGCGCCTCCGGTGCCTTCCGCGGCTTCCGCGATGCGCAGGTGTTCGCCCTCGTCCCCGGCGCCATCCGCGGCCTTGGTCAGTCCAACGGCTTCAGCATGCAGCTGCAGAACCGGAGCGGGCTCAGCCGTGCCGACTTCATTGCCGCTCGGGAAAAACTGCTTCAGCTCGCCAACGCCAACTCCAAGCTGACCTCCGTTCGTTTAAGCGACCTTCCGGACGTCGCCAGCCTGGCGATCAACGTCGATCAGCAGCGGCTGACCGCCTTCGGGCTCAACCAGGCCGACGTGAACTCGACCCTGTCGACGGCTTGGGGCGGACGCTACGTCAACGACTTCATCGACCAGGGGCGGGTGAAGCGCGTCTACGTTCAGGGCGACGCTCCGTACCGGGCCGATCCTTCCAGCCTGTCGCAATGGTACGTCCGTTCCTCTACCGGGGAGATGAGTCCTTTCTCTTCCTTTGCGCGGATCGGCTGGTCGACGGCGCCGAGCAGCCTTTCGCGTTTCCAGGGCGTGCCGGCGTTCGAATTCCAAGGACAGCCGGCGCCGGGCGTCAGCTCGGGTGAGGCGATGGACGAGATGATGCGGCTTGCCGGACAGCTGCCGGGGACCAGTGTCGCCTGGTCCGGCCAGTCCTTCCAGGAGCGGCTGTCTTCAGGCCAGGCGCCCTTGCTCTATGCCATTTCGCTGATCGTCGTCTTCCTCTGCCTTGCCGCACTCTACGAAAGCTGGTCGATCCCGTTGGCCGTGCTGCTGGTCATCCCGCTGGGGCTGGTAGGCGCGGTGTTCGCGGTGACGCTGCGCGGACTGGAAAATGACGTCTACCTGCAGATCGGCCTGCTCACGACCATGGGCCTGGCCGCCAAGAATGCGATTTTGATGATCGAGTTCGCCGAGCAGGCCGAACGGCAGGGCAAGCCGATCCTCGATGCGGCGCTCGAGGCAGCACGGATCCGACTTCGCCCGATCTTGATGACCAGCTTCGCTTTCATCTTCGGCGTGCTTCCGCTGGCCCTTTCCACCGGTGCTGGCGCCAACAGCCGCATCGCGATCGGCACCTCCGTCATTGGTGGGATGCTGACCGCGACCATTCTCGCGATCTTCTACATCCCGCTCTTCTTCGTGCTGGTTCGCCGCGGCGTCAAAGACGGCCTGATCGTTGTGCGCGAACGCTTCCGCACGCGGCGAAAGGCGGCGGAAGCGTGAAGCGCACATCGACCGCGTTGATGCTGCTGCTGCTGCTGCTGGCTGGCTGCACGTCGCTCGATCCCAAATTGACGCCGACGCCATTGCCCGTGCCCGCCTCCTGGCCGGCCGGCGATGCTTACCTGCGCCAGAACGAAGTCGCGCTGCCCGTTTTCACCTATCGCGACGTCTTCCGCGATGTCCGTCTGCAGGCGTTGATCCAGCAGGCGCTTGCCAACAATAGGGACATTCGTATCGCCGTCGCCAACATCGCGGCCGCGCGGGAGCGGGTGACGATTACCCGCGCTAATCAGTTCCCAAGGGTCGACAGCAGCGCGGATACGAGCGTCAGCAAGGGCGGCTCCACTGCAGGTGCGGTGGGTTCATCCGGAGGCGTCCGTCAAAGCTACGCGCTGCGCGTCTCGCCATCCTTCGAAATCGACCTGTTCGGGCGCTTGGCCTCACTCACCCGCGCCGAGCAGCAGCGCTTCCTGGCCACCGAGGCAGCAGCGCGTTCGGTCAGACTGACGTTGATCGGCGATCTCGCCGATGCATGGCTCGACTATGCCGCGGACTCGAGCCTGCTACGCATTGCCGAGGACACGGCTGCCGCTGCCGAGCAGAGCCTCACTCTGACCCGAGCCCGACTCCGGGGCGGAGTCGCGCCGGCAACCGACCTGCTTCAGGCGCAGCAAGTGCTGGAAACGGCGCGGCAGGACGTAGCGGAGCAGCGCACCGCCCGAGCTCAGGACGCCAACCTTATCCAACTGCTGGTCGGTGCCCCTATCGCGCCCGGCACTCTGCCGGAGTCGATCGAACGAGCCGGCGACACCTTCGCCCCGCTTCCCGCCGGCCTCGACTCTCGCGTCCTGCTGCGCCGACCCGACGTCGTGCAAGCGGAATTTACACTTTACGCCGCCAATGCGGAGATCGGCGCCGCGCGCGCGGCTTTGTTCCCGACGATCTCGCTAACAGGTCTGCTGGGACTCGCCAGCTCAAGCTTGACCTCGCTGTTCAGCAGCGGCGCTTTTACTTGGTCCGCCGGGGCAGGGGCGGGCTACACCATCTTCAACGCCGGTGCCGGCCGTGCAAACGTTCGCCTGAGCCAGGCCGAGCGCGACGCCGCTCTCGCATCCTACGAACGCGCCATTCAGACCGCCTTCCGCGAAGTGGCCGATGCGCTTGCCGATCGCGGCACGGTGGAGGAGCGGCTACGCGCCACTCAGGCTAATGTTGCCGCCGCCAGCGAAACGCTGCGGCTCGTCAACGCCCGCTACCGCGGGGGGATCGATTCCTATTTCACCACGCTGGACGCGCAGCGCACACTCTACAACGCGCAGCAGGGGCGGGTGGCTGTGCAGCGGCAACGGGCGGGCAACGCTGTCGATCTGTACCGTGCGCTCGGCGCCGACGCTGCCATCGCGGAACCGACGGAACCGGGCGAAGCGGGAAGCTAGCCGAGCCCTTGGGCTCGCGCCCAGGTCGCAAACAATTCCTTCCAGTGCCGCGCCGGCTCGCCTGCCGGCCCCGGCGTGCCGAGGCCATGGCCGCCCACGGTGAAAAGATGCGTTTCGACCTTCACTCCAGCGGCCTTCAGCGCGGCGCGCATCTCTACGCTATTCTCGACCGAAACCACCGTGTCGTCCTCTGCATGGGCGAGGAAAGTCGGAGGAGTGGCGCTCGTGACATTACGCGCAACACTATGCGCCATCTGCATCGCCGAGGAGGAGTTCGGTCCCAGAAGCATGTCGCGCGAGCCTCCATGCGCCAACGGGTCGCTCATCGACTGAACGGCGTAGATCGGTGCGGCCACCGCCGGGCGCGCGCTCAACCGGTCGGCGGCATCGACCGGCGTATAGACCTTTGCGTCGAACCGGGTCGCGAGGTCGCCGCAGACATGCCCGCCGGCGGAAAAGCCCAGGGCGCCTACCTTGCTGGGATCGAAGCCGTAGGTCGCAGCCCGCGACCGGATCAGCCGCATTGCGCGCTGCGCATCGGCAAGCGGGACATCGGCGCGATTTGCCCAGCCTTCGCCTGGCAGGCGATAGTAGAGGACGAAGACCGTCCAACCCCGCTCCGCGAGCCATGGTGCGATTTGATAGCCTTCGACATCAATGACGATGACAGAATAGCCGCCGCCCGGCGTTACAAGCAGAGCGGCACCGTTGGGCTTCGCGGGCCGGAAGACTTTCATCCGCGGCCGGGCAAGTCCCTTCACCATCCGCCCATGCCGCTCAGCATTGCCGGTCTCGATCACGTCTTCGACCGGCAACCTTGCCGGCGCACCTGGTGGAGGCCCCGGCCAGAGCGCAATTTCTTCGGCGGGGAAGGCGGGCCAGCTGACGGGCACTGCCGCACGCGCAGCCGATCCCACCAGCCCTGTCGCGAGACCAGATAGCAATGCGTCACGGCGATTGAACATTGATCTGCCTCCTCGGGGTCAAGCGGCCGATCAGACGCTCACGCCGGCGCGTCGCGCGAAGTCGAACCTTCGTTCCTCGACCCTCAGCCGAGCCCGCTCGCGAACATCTTCTTCGGTGGCGATGAGAAGGTTCTTGGTTACGAGCGCCAGGTGATCGCGCATGCCCTTGCGGGCGGCTTCCGGGTCGCGCGCTTTCAGCGCGTCCAGAACGACGCGATGCTCGTCAACCACAGGCTCAATCCCCGCGTCCCGTGCTCGCTTGAAGAAATATGCGCACAGCGACGACTGATAGCGAATGTCCCACAGCATCTCGACAAGGTTGACCAGCACATCGTTCCCCGTGACCCGCGCAAGCGCGAGATGGAAAGCACGGTCCGCCTGCTCGCGTGTCGCTTCGTCCAGGCGCATATCGCCGAGCCGATCGAGTAACGTCTCCAACTCGGCGATCTGACGATCGGTGACCAGTTCAGCCGCCAACGCTGCCACTTCACCTTCGAGTAGCCGTCGCGCTTCGATGACTTCGAACGGTCCCGCATCGGCATCCATCCCGAAAGACCCGGCGCTTTCAGCCTTGGCGCGAACGAAGACACCGGCGCCATGGCGAATCTCCACCATGCCGCTGTTCTGCAGGACCACGATCGCCTCCCGCACCACCGGGCGGCTCACGCCCAGTTGCTCGGCAAGGTCGCGCTCCGACGGCAGTCGGGTCCCGACCGGATAGGCGCCGGCCTCAATGGCTTGGCCGAGTTGCCGCACAACCGACTGATACAGCCGGTCTTTGCTGTCACGTGGAACTCTCATTCTGCTCGCTTAGCCCTCACCCATGACGAAATCATAGCCCAACTTCTACCGTCATCAAGTGGTAAGACCACCGTGATTACCTTTGTGTTGACAATTAAGATGAGTGGAGCTTACCTCTCATGTTAATTCGATGCGGCCAGAGAGCCGCCGGAGAACAGGGAGGATCACAATGGCATCGTTCAACGCGCGCCGGCGCTTGCTGCTGGCTACGGCTTCATTTCCAGTTTTGCTGATCGGGGGCACGGCGTCCGCGCAAACCGCCGGGGGCAATGGGGAGCCCACGGCGTCGTCCAATAGCAGCTCGGCCGAGCCGGCAACCGATGCGACGAACGAAGGCGCCGGTCAGACCACTCCAACGCAAATCGATTCCACAGCCCAGGCTCCGGCCGATCCTTCGGCAACCGGCGATCAGAGCATCGTGGTCACCGGTTATCGCGCATCCCTGCAGAGCCAGGCAAATGCCAAGCGCCGTTCGATCGGCTTCACCGATTCGATCTTCGCCGAAGACATCGGCAAGTTTCCCGACACCAATATCGCAGAATCCGTGAACCGGATTCCCGGTGTCACCATCAGCCGCGAGGTCACGGGCGAGGGCTCCAACATTGCCATCCGCGGCCTTGGGACCAACTTCACGCGCGTGCTTCTGAACGGTGCGCCGGTTGCGGTCGCTTCGGTAAGGTTCGACGCGCAAAGCACGAACCGCGAGGTCGACCTCGACCTTCTTCCGACGGAGCTGTTCACGCAGTTGACGGTCAGCAAGTCCCCGACCGCGAGCCAGTTGGAAGGTGGTGCTGCAGGTACGGTCAACCTTCGCTCAGCGCGCCCGTTCGACAATCCAAAGCCCTACATCAGCTATGGCCTGCAAGGCACGAAGAACAGCAACGCGGACAAGTGGGGCTATAATGGCCATCTGCTGGCAAGCCGTACCTTTGGCGATTTTGGCATCCTCGTCGGCGGCGCCTTTGCGCGCAACGAGTTCCGGGTCGATGGATATGAAACCATCGGCTTCACCAATCCAAACCTCAGCGCATCGCAGCGCACGGGCGCAACGCGCAACCCCACCGGTAGCGGCAACTTCACGATCCCTGCCACGGTCCCCGCGAACGCCGGCAACGGCCTCACCGTCGGCGCTCCGATCGACCAGGCCTTCCTGCTCAGCCGCAATCCGGGCGCAACCATCGACCAGATCGATAACGGCATCTTGCCGCGCCTGTCTCGTCCGCGTGACGAGGTCGGCTACCGCTTCCGCAAGAACGCCATCGCTTCCCTGGAATATCGCCCGAGCGATGCGCTTCAATTCTACGTCGACGGTATGTACGGCACCCGGAAGACGGACTTCACCCGTTCCGCGTTGAACTGGGCCGTCCGCAACAGCGCGCCCATCCCGTTGAATACCCAGTATGACCGGTCGGATTGTACCGCCGGCTGCGTGGTGACCAGCGGCACCTATGCCAACGCGCAATTCTTTCTCGAATATCGCCCGTACATGGACGATCAGAAGTTCTGGGGCATCAACCCCGGCGCCCAATTCACGATCAGCAGCTTCATCAAGGGCGATATTCAGGCGAACCTCACCAAGAGTGATTTCCACCGGGAAAGCCCAACGGTTCTCGTGATTACCCCGCCAAGCAGCGGCATCACCGTTGACTATGTCAACAACGGCGGAGTCCCGCAGGTCAACAGCAACATCGACCTCAACGATCCGAAGAATTTTGGCTGGTACGGCGGCGCCCGCGTCAATCTGAACGGCGAAGACCGCAAGACCAAGACCAAGGGTATCCGCGGAAGCCTGTTGTTCGGGGACGAGACAAAGATCAGCGCCCGGATCGGCGCGGCCTACGACGATGTGCAGCGCCGCATCACGCCGTTCGACGCCACCAACGCATGGTCCAACGCGATCTGCGGGAACGGGCCGAACATCACGTTGGAAGGCCCGAACACGGCGGCTTTGCCGTGCACCGGCCTCAGCGTGCCCGGAACGCAGGTCCCCGGAACGCCCATTGCGCCCGGCTTTCCTGATTATGCCGGCTATGGCACCAATTACACGGCGGGCGGGCCGCCAATCGTCTATGCGGGATCGCTCATCCCCAATTCGGCGATCGCCAGCTATCTTCGCCCCAACGACACCGGCTTCATCACCGTAGACTGGGATCGTTTTGCCCAGGACACCAACTACGAAGGCTTCCTGCAAAACAGGACCGAAGTTCGCAGTGGAAGCAGCGGTGCGAACGGCGGTCTCGTCCGTGAAAAGGTGCTGGGCACCTTCTTCGAGATCAACGGCATCTTCGATGTCGGCGACGACGATCAGTTCCGGTTCAATGCCGGCGCGCGCCACGTCCGTACCGACCAGATCATCGGCGGTGTCATCAGCATTCCCGACATTCGGAACACCGTGCCGACGCCGATCGCCGACGGTGGCCGCTATCCCAACCAGATCGTGTTCCTGACCGACAAGTCGCGGTACAAGAACTGGCTGCCGTCATTCACTGCCGCGTACAACTTCGGCCGCAAGGCCGTGGCGCGCGGCAGCATTTCCAAGACGATGACCCGTCCGGATCCCAATGCCCTGCTCCCCGGCGCTACCTTCAATGCGCCGTCGGCCGATGTCGGCTCGATCGGGAACCAGGAGCTTGACCCCTACATCTCGACCAACATCGATCTTGGTTTCGAATATTATACGGGCGGCGAAGGCGTGATTGCGTTTGCGGCTTTCCGCAAGTCGATCACCGGCTTCACAGTGAACGGCACCACCAGGCAGCCGCTGTCGTTCCTGACCCCCTACGGGATCACGTTCGAAGGGCTGACGTCGCAGCAACGTGAAGCCATCTGCACGCGCCTTGGCTCGCCTGCGGGAACGACGAACTGCTCCGGTGGCAATAACGCCGAAATCCTCCTCACCCAGCAGGTCAATTCCGACGGCAAGCTGAAGGTCAACGGGCTGGAGTTCCAGATCACCCAGCCGCTGGACATCATAACGGAGCGTTGGGGCTTCACCGGTCTTGGCGTTCAGGGCAATCTGACCTTGATCGATCAGAAGGGCGAAGGTGCGGGTGCGCCGGCGGTTGCGATCGGCGTGTCACCGAAAACGTACAACCTTACCGGTTATTACGACAACAACGGCATCTCGGCGCGGCTGAGCTATACCTTCAACGAAGGGTCGCAGGGGTCCAACCCGGGTCAGAACGGCTTTGTTGCGCCGCTCGGAGTCATCTGGGGCCGCGACTACAAGCAGCTCGACTTCTCCGGCAACGTGGATCTCAGCAAGGTCCTGGGCAACGCCTACCTGCCCACGGTCGTGCTGAACGTGATCAACATCACCAAGGAGTCGCAAGGCAGCTACTTCGATTATCCGAATGCGACCTTCAACGAGTATAATCCCGGGCGCACCGTGATGCTTGGCGTTCGCGGCAGGTTCTAGGTCGCTCGCGATCTAGTTCCGTCCTGATGTGAAAGGTGGCGGCGGCCCGGTCGGTCTCGAACGGCTGGGCTGCTTCCACTTTCAAGATGGCCTATTCCATCACTCACGAACGCTGTTGCTGATCCCGCGAGGCCAGACATGAAAAGCATGAAGGTTCTGAAGGCTCTCGTCGGCTGTTTGGTCCTCTCTTTGAGTTCGATGATGGGAGCCGCCCAGGCGCAGGGCTTGCCTCATCTGGAGCGACGGGGGGCCGCGACGCAGCTGATCGTCGACGGCAAGCCGTTCCTTATCCTTGGCGGTGAGACTCACAACTCCAGCTACAACAGTGCCGATTACATGGCGCCGGTCTGGCCAATGCTGCGTTCGATGAACCTGAACACGGTTCTGGTTCCAGTGGCGTGGGAGGACATCGAACCCCAAGAGGGGCACTTCACGTTCAAAGTCGTCGACGACTTCGCCGCGGGCGCACGCAAGAACAATCTGCGGCTGGTCATCCTTTGGTTCGGGAGCTGGAAGAATACCTATTCCAGCTATGTTCCCGCTTGGGTCAAAAGCGACCTCGCCCGGTTTCCGCGGGTCGAGATGAGCAGCGGGCAGGGCACCGAGCGCCTTTCCCCGTTTTCGTCAGCAGCTCAGACTTCCGATGCCCGCGCATTCGCACGTCTGATGCGCCACATCGCGGCGATCGATCGCGTGCAGCGCACGGTGCTGATGGTGCAAGTTCAGAACGAGGTCGGCGTCATTCCTCAGTCTCGCGACCATTCTGCGGTCGCCGAAGCAGCCTTCGCGGCGCCGGTACCCTCTGAGTTGATGCAGCATCTGACGACGAACCGCACGCGGCTCAATCCGACACTCCGCTCGGTATGGGAAGCGGCCGGCGCAAGAGCGTCGGGCACCTGGCAGGAGGTGTTCGGGACGGGATCGGTCACCGATCACCTGTTCATGTCATGGTTCTATGCGACCTATGTTGAGAAAGTGACGGCCGCGGGGAAGGCGGAATATCCGCTGCCGATGTTCACCAACGCGGCGCTCATCCGGCCGAACTACGAACCCGGACAATATAATTCGGGCGGTCCGCTTCCGAGCTCCCTGGACATCTGGAAGGCCGGCGCGCCGTCGCTCGAATTCCTGTCGCCCGACATTTACTTCGATCAATTCGTCGACTGGGCAGCCGCATACAATCGGTCCGACAACCCGTTGTTCATTCCGGAAGCGCGCGGCGGCAAGGAAGGTGCGGCCAATGCGCTGCACGCATTCGGCGCGCTAAATGCGCTGGGCTTTTCTCCGTTCGGTATCGACGGCAGCGAGGGCGCCGGCGATCTCGACGGCAATGGCCAGAGCGTCGGCCGGCGGGACGATGCGATCGGCCATGTCTACGGCCAGCTTGCCGGCCTGGCGCCGCTCATCCTGCAGAAGCAGGCCGAGGGCAATATTCGGGCGATGGTCATGGAGGGCGAAGCGCAGCGCGCGGGCCGCCTCCGTGTCGGCAACTATCTCGCCAACATGGTGCGTGCCGCACCACCTGGTGGAACGATCGACCCGAACAGCCGCGTCGGGGCAATGCTTCTTCAAATTGGGCCAGATGAGTTCCTGGTCGTCGGCAGCGGCGATGCCCAGCTGACATTTACATCGGACACGAAGGGTCTTCCGATCGTCGGCATCCAGAGCATCGACGAGGTCTTCCTTCGCAACGGCGGGATGGTTGCCGGCCGAAGGCTGAACGGAGACGAAAGTGGGCAGGGGCAGTTGCTCAGGCTGCTGAGCAGCGACGCCGCCCAGGGCAAGATTTATCGCGTCCGCCTCTACAGGTACCGCTGATTTGCAATGGTGAACGAACAAAGCTCCAAGCGCATCGCAAGCGTTCAAATCTGGCAGGATGGTTGAAATGAAGACCAGCGATGTCGCCGGCAATTACCGCCAAGCTTTGTCTCTTCTTGCCACACTATTCTTCATGTGGGGCTTCATCACCGTCATCAACAACACGCTGCTTCCGCATCTCAGAAGCGTGTTCGATCTGACCTACACTCAGACGACCTTGATCGAATCCGTCTGGTTCATCGCCTATTTTGTTGCGTCCATCCCATCGGCAAGACTGATTGAGCGCGTCGGGTACAAGTCCGCTATCGTCATCGGGCTTCTGGTGATGGCGGCAGGTGCCTTGCTGATGATTCCGGCGGCGCGGCTTCCTTCCTATGTCGTGGTCCTCACCGCGCTGTTCATCGTCGCGTCCGGAATCACGCTGCTTCAGGTGGCAGCCAACCCTTACGTCGCGGTTGTCGGGCCGCCGCAGACGGCATCGTCGCGCTTGAACCTTGTCCAGGCGTTCAATTCACTTGGCACCACGCTTGCGCCTTTGTTCGGCGGTTATTTGATTCTGGGCCGCTCGACGGGAGGGACGAGTGTCGCGGGCGCGGCACCCCTCACTGCGGAAGAACGGCTCGCGGACGCACAGGCGGTGCAGCTTCCCTACCTTCTGGTGGCGCTGACGTTGGTCGCCTTGGCATTTGTCATCGCCCGATACCGTCTGCCGGACATGGCGGCAGGCACGCGCCGGGTGCGGGCGGAGGACCGGGCCAGGCATTCACTGTGGAACCATCGCAACCTGGTCTTCGGTGTTCCGGCGATCTTCATCTATCTGATCGCCGAAATCGGTGTCTCGAACCTGTTCATCAATTTCGTTTCCGCGCCGGAGATCGGCAATCTGACCCACCAGCAGGCGGCGAACTACCTCTTTCTGCTCTGGGGCAGCATGATGGTCGGCCGCTTCCTTGGAAGCTTCCTGATGCGGTCGATCTCTCCGGAAAAAGTGCTCGCGGCGTTCAGCGTCGGTGCCTTCGTGGTGATGATGGTCGTTCTGACATCCCACGGGAAGCTCGCGATGTGGGCGCTGATCTCGGTCGGCTTCTTCCACTCGATCATGTTTCCGACGATCTTCACCCTCGGCATCCGGGGGTTGGGTCCACTGACCGAAGAGGGCTCCGGATTGCTGATCATGGCTATCGCTGGCGGAGCATTGGTGATCATCCAGGGGTGGTTGGCCGATAGATATGGTCTGCAGGCCTCGTTCGTTCTGACGGCCGTGTGTGAGTTGTACGTTCTTTTCTATGCGCTCTGGGGCGCTCGGCCGACAAACGCTCTCGCGGGCCAGGCCGTCGGCGATCAGGTTGAGGGCGCCCGACCATGACGCGCACCTCGCGCTACCCATCAAACTCGTTGCTGCGCGCGTCTCTATCCGACTTGGTGGGCAAACCGGCGCAGTCTATTGCAATGCAGAGGACCCATTTTGAAAATCGCTGATGCCCGCGTAATCGTCACTTGTCCCGGCCGAAACTTCGTCACCCTTGTGATTGAGACGTCGGACGGTGTTCGCGGGGTTGGCGATGCGACGTTGAACGGCCGTGAGCTGGCGGTTGCGAGCTATCTCAACGACCATGTCATTCCGTGCCTGATCGGCCGCGACGCGCACCGCATCGAGGACATCTGGCAGTATCTCTATCGCGGTGCCTACTGGCGGCGCGGACCGGTGACGATGAGCGCCATTGCCGCGGTCGACACCGCCTTGTGGGACATCAAGGGCAAGGTTGCCGGCCTGCCGCTTTACCAGCTGCTCGGCGGTGCATCGCGCGAGAACGTCATGGTCTACGGCCATGCCAACGGCGTCAGCATCGAGGACACGATCGCGGTCGCTGCCGACTATCAGGCGCAGGGCTACAAAGCGATCCGGCTGCAGTGCGGGGTTCCCGGGCTCCCTTCCACCTACGGCGTGTCCAAGGACAAATATTTCTACGAACCCGCCGATGCCGATCTGCCGACCGAGAATGTCTGGTCGACCAGCAAATATCTTCGGGTCGTGCCCGAGCTGTTCGCCGCCGCGCGCGACACGCTCGGCTGGGACGTCCACCTGCTCCACGATGTCCACCACCGGCTGACCCCGATCGAAGCCGGCCGGCTCGGCAAGGATCTGGAGCCCTACCGTCCCTTCTGGATGGAAGATGCGGTGGTTGCCGACAATCAGGACAGCTTCCGCCTCATCCGCCAGCACACCACCACGCCGCTTGCGGTGGGAGAGATCTTCAACAGCGTGTGGGATGCCAAGCAGCTGATCCAGGAGCAGCTGGTCGATTATATCCGCGCCACGGTGGTCCATGCCGGCGGCATCACCCACCTGCGCCGGATCGCCAGCTTTGCCGACATGTACAACGTCCGCACCGGCTGCCACGGTGCCACCGACCTGTCGCCGGTGTGCATGGCGGCCGCGCTTCACTTCGACCTGTCGGTGCCCAACTTCGGAATCCAGGAATATATGCGCCACACGGAGGAAACGGACGCCGTGTTCCCGCACAGCTACAGCTTCGCCGACGGCGCGCTTCACCCCGGCGATGCACCGGGCCTGGGCGTCGACATCGACGAACAGCTCGCAGCCAAATATCCCTACAAACGCGCCTACCTGCCCGTAAACCGCCTCGAAGATGGGACTTTGTTCAATTGGTAGATCACCCTGCCTCGCAACGAGTGGGCCGGTACCGGTGGGTCATTTGCGCCCTCCTGTTCTTCGCAATCACCATCAACTACGTCGACCGGCAGGTCGTCGGCGTCCTCAAACCGCTGCTGGAAAAGGAATTTGGCTGGTCCGAAAACGACTATGCCAACATCGTCCTGGCCTTCCAGACGGCTTACGCTCTGGGCCTCCTGATCGCAGGCCGGCTTCTCGACATTGTCGGTACTCGCAAAGGCTTTTCTTTCGCCATCGGTCTATGGAGCCTCGCAGCCGTCGCCCATGCCGCGGCTTCCTCGGTGGCTGGGTTCATGGCGGCCCGCTTTGCTCTTGGGCTGGGGGAAGCCGGCGGATTCCCGGGTGCGGTTAAGGCCGTCTCCGAATGGTTCCCGAAGCGCGAGCGGGCCTTTGCGACCGGCCTGTTCAACGCCGGCTCCAACGTGGGAGCCCTGCTGACCCCGATCCTCATCCCCATACTGGTCATGACCTGGGGCTGGCAGATGGCCTTTGTGATAACCGGCCTTAGCGGAATTGTGCTGCTCGGCGTGTGGCTCGCGCTCTATCGGCTGCCGCGAGACAATCCGCGTGTCGGTGAGGCGGAGATCGCCTTGATCGAAAGCGATCCGATCGATCCGCCAACCAAGATTAGCTGGGGCCAGGCCTTGCGGCGGAGGGAGGCATGGGCCTTCATCCTGGGCAAATTCCTGACCGACCCGGTCTGGTGGCTGTTCCTGTTCTGGCTTCCGGATTTCTTCGCCAAAACCTACGGCCTTACCCTGCTTCCGCAGTCGAAGGGCATCTTCGCCACCTTTGGACCGGCTCTTGTCGCCGTCTACCTTCTGGCGGACGTCGGCAGCATCGGCGGAGGCTGGCTTTCATCCCGGCTGATCAAGCGCGGCTGGTCGCTCAACGCCGGGCGCAAGACCGCCATGCTGGTCTGCGCGTTGTGCGTCACGCCGGTGTCGTTGGCTGCCTTCGTGCATAGCCTCCCGCTGGCCGTGCTGATCATCGGACTGGCGGCGGCGGCACATCAGGGTTGGTCGGCCAACC
The DNA here is from genome assembly GCF_011300455.1 of Sphingomonas piscis. NCBI lineage: Bacteria > Pseudomonadati > Pseudomonadota > Alphaproteobacteria > Sphingomonadales > Sphingomonadaceae > Sphingomonas > Sphingomonas piscis. Next base: position 585,915 of record NZ_CP049869.1, on the reverse strand, counting down.
TTTATACGCTGACTTCCGACCTGTTCCCGACGTCCGCCGTTGGAACAATCGTAGGGCTGGGCGGAATGGCCGGTGCGATCGGTGGCATGTTCATCGCCAAGTTTGCCGGTTGGACCCTTGAAGCAACCGGAAGCTACGTGCCGCTGCTTCTCTTTGCCGGCGTCACCTACCTGGTCACTTTGGGAATCATCCACCTCCTGACACCCAGGCTGGAACCCACCGTGTGGACAGACACCGCAGCGTAAACTGCGGAAATCGTTGAGGAGCTAACATGCGTCTTCGTGTCGGCCTTACATTCACTGTGGCGCTCATGACGGGCTCACCAGCTCTTGCGTGCAGCACGGCCGTTTCCATCTGCTCGCGTCCAACGGCGGGAAGCTTCGTCCTGGTGCGCGACGGGGTTCCTGCCCCTGTTTTCGTCGACGGTCAGGCGGATACCGCTGTCCGCCGTGTCGCCGACGAGCTGGCCGGCGACCTTCAGCGGGTCAGCGGCAGGGCGCCACTTAGACTTGCCAGTGTCGAGCAGGCGAAGGACCAAGTCGTCATCATAGGGACGCTTGGTCAAAGCCCCACGCTCGACAGCTTGATCGCTGCCGGCAAGCTCAAGACCGACGATCTGAAGGGTCTATGGGAGGCGTATCGGCAGATCGTTGTCGAACAGCCATTCCCGGGCATCGCGCGAGCGCTGGTGATCGTCGGTGCCGACCGTCGCGGTGCGGTGTTCGGGGCGTACGATCTTTCCGAAAAAATGGGCGTCTCACCCTGGCACTGGTTCGCGGACGTGCCCGTCAAGACGCGCATCAATCTTTGGCTAACGGCCGGCGAACGCCGCGACGAGCCAAAGGTCCGATATCGCGGCATCTTCATCAACGACGAAGACCCTGCATTCAGCGGTTGGGCGAAGAAGCAATTCGGTGGCGTCAACGCAAAGGCATACGCCCGGGTGTTCGAGCTGATCCTGCGCCTCAAGGGCAATTATCTGTGGCCGGCGATGTGGGGCAAGTCGATCGCGCTCGACGACCCCGCCAGCCTGCCATTGGCAGACGACATGGGGATCGTGCTGGGGACATCGCATCATGAGCCGATGACTCGCGCTCAGGCGGAGTGGCATCGCGGCGTCAAGGCCGACGGGACGGGCGGTGCTTGGAACTACACCACCAATGCCGAGAATCTGCGCAAGTTCTGGCGCGGCGGGATCGAACGCATGATGTCGAAGGGCGACGGCAAGGGGTATGAGAACCTCGTCACCGTCGGCATGCGCGGCGACGGCGACGAGCCGATGTCGGAGGGCACGGCGACAGAGTTGCTCGAGACGATCGTCGCCGACCAGCGCAAGATCATCGCCGACGTCACCGGCAAGCCTGCGTCGGAGACTCCGCAGGTTTGGGCGCTCTACAAGGAAGTGCAGGATTATTACGACAAGGGCATGAAGGTGCCCGACGATGTCACCTTGCTCTTTGCCGACGACAATTGGGGTCAGATTCGTCGGCTGCCCGATCCCGCGCGCCCGGACCTTCGACGCCGTGGGGGCTACGGCGTGTATTACCACTTCGACTATGTCGGCGGCCCCCGCAACTACAAGTGGCTCAACACCAACCAGATCGGGAAAGTCTGGCAGCAGATGGACCTCGCCTATCGGCGGGACGCCCGCAACCTGTGGGTAGTGAATGTCGGCGACATCAAGCCGATGGAATATCCGCTGAGCTTCTTCATGAAGATGGCGTGGAATCCGGAGGCGATGACCGTCGGAAATCTGCGCGCCTTCCCCCGGCAATGGGCGGCGCAAACCTTCGGCGACGCGCACGCTGACGAGATTGCCCGGCTGGTCACCGAGTATAGCGAGTATGCCGCGCGCCGAAAGCCGGAGTTGCTCGATCAGAACAGTTACCCCCTTGGCGAAGCCACCGGCGAATGGCTGGGCGGCGGCGAGTTCGGCAGGATCGTCGCCGACTGGCAAACGCTTGCAAAGCGCTCGGAAGCGGTCCGCGCGACGCTGCCCGCGGATCAGCAGAGCGCTTATTTCCAGCTGGTGCACTTCCCGATCGTGGCGGTCGGAAACTTGTACGAGATGTATTACGGCGCCGCCTGGAACAAGCTCCTCGCCGCCCGCAACGATGCTCGCGCCAACCATTTCGCGGACGTGGTGGAACGCACGTTCGCAAGGGACAGCGCGCTCACCGCGGAATATCACGCAATCAATGGCGGCAAGTGGGACCGCATGATGTCCCAGGTGCATATGAGCTATGTGATCTGGAACGATCCGACAAAGCAGACGATGCCCAGCATCACCAGGGTCGCAGCCGACACGCCGGAGCATCGGCGCGGTGTTCAGCCGGAATTTCGGGCAATTGCGCCGCGTGACATTCGCTTCGATGCGGTGAAATTCGATCGGGCGACTGCCGCTAACGGCGTCGGCTGGAAAGCGGTACCCGATCTTGGATTGGGCGACGGCGCCTTGGTCGCGACTCCGCAGGGAAGTGCCGCGTCGAGGCCAGGTGAGGGGCCGAACGCGCAATATGACTTCAATTGGCCAACCAACCGGCCCTTGATGGTGTCGCTACGGCTCTTGCCGACGTTGAACACGATCAATTCCGACCCGCTGCGAGTGGGAGTTTCGGTCGATGACGGACCCGTTCAAACCCTCTCCTATGCATTGACTGCCACCGGCGGCGCGCAGAATACGCCGGGGGAAAAGGCGTGGGCAGAGGCAGTGATCAACAACTCGCTGACCCTGGAAGCCCGTTATCCGGATTTGAAAGCGGGCAAGCACGTCCTGAAGATCTGGCGCTTGGACGACAATGTCGTGGTCGATGAGATTGCCCTTCTGAGCCGTCCTTAGCGGCGGGCCACGATTGATCGTCGGGGTGCATCATCCCCGCAGGATCGCACGACCGTGATCGATGTTTGCTGACATCGTTTATGGGAGCGCGGCGACGAGGTCAGGTTCGGCGAGATCGGCAACGACGTGCTCGATGGCAGTGACGGCGACGATCGCCTGGAAGGTGGCAGCGAAGGGAACGTCCATGCCAACGTTGCGGGGTACATCATTCTCAAGGGAGGGCGGTTCCGTTACGGACGTTGATTAACTGGCGACTGGCGTGTGATCGTTGACCTCGCAGGGCTGGAAACTAATGCTACCGGCGAAGGCACTGAAACCGGTCAGAACCACAAATCTCGAAGCCACTCGCTTCGACGACATTCCTTGGGAAATACCGGCACCCATGCCTGGTGCATGATCGAGTTGTGAGTGGAGGTGGGCGCAGTCTAGAGAGCACAAGTCTCTGCGCCATTTCCCTGATAAACAGCGATTTGCAGGGAAATCTGAAGAACTCCGCTCAAATTCGCGGTCAGATGCCTTTACTCCGCAGCAGTTTTCTGCCGCTTTTCGTAGGCAGTTCCCCACTCGCGGAAACAGGGAATTGGAAATCGTACATCAGGGTAGCGCAATGTGCAGAGCAGGGTAGACTTTGCACCACCAAGACCCGTGCAGGGTACCGACGGAAGGCGCTTTGGACTCGTCAGGTTTGTTCCGCTTCCCGGCTTATTCCCTTCAAAGCCGAACTTCCGCTTACGACCCGTCGCGACATTCGGGTTTTCGGCTCACCCTTTGCTGGCCACGGGGAGTGTAAAGTGGATCTCAGTTCTACCCGGCTCAGAGGTCCCCCACATGCGGCCTTCGTTCTGCTCAACGAGATTGCGGCAGATGGAGAGGCCCATGCCAAGCCCATCCGGCTTGGTGGAAGAAGCGTTGAAGCGGTATCGGAAGCTCGGATCAACCTACGTCCGGGCCGCTTCTTCTATTAGCCGGTCGCTTAACCGAGTACAGCCATCACAAGTGAAAGCGCGCCGCCAAGCCAGATTGCGCTAAAAAGCAGGATCAACGCCGTCATACGAGGACCGAGAGTCTTTGCTGCCTCGCGCATGCCATCGTGGCTGCACTCCCTTACCCAACTGGACAAATGCAAAGGTTCATCGCCACGGTTGCAAAGCCTGCAAGTCATCGATCACTCACGCCACTATGTTCCTGGAAGCCCAGCGCTTGCACCAGCGCATGAATTTCAAACATTACCCGAGCCGTCTCCGGAATGCAGGAGGCGATGGGAGCAGCTTGTTACAAGCGCTTACCTTCGCCACAACTAAGGGCTCAGGACACCAGGCAATGCCGAGTTGGAGGCCATGAAGAGCGAAAGTACTGCCGGCACCAATCAAAAGGCGATCCTACCGCTCTCCGAATTGCTTGAGCGCATCCTGGAAGAGCAGCCCGGAGGCAGACTCACTCTGACACAATTCTCTACCCTTCTGGGTGATCGGATGTGGGGAGGACTGCTGCTTACCTTTGCGGCCATCAACATCCTGCCACTGCCGCCCGGATCCACGCTTATCACGGGGATACCTCTGCTACTCATTTCCGCTCAATTGGCAGTTGGTCGTGCCACGCCTTGGTTCCCGAAGAAAGCCGATCAGCGTGGCCTTACCAAGCACGTGATACGTCTGATCCTCGCGAAGCTGTTGCCACTCGAAAGGAGAGTTGAGCGGGTATTTCGCCCCAGGATGCTAAGCTTCACGAACCATCTCGGGGCGAGGATCGTTGGCATGATCTGTCTTCTTCTCTCCGTGATCCTTTGGCTGCCTATTCCCCTTGGCAACCACGCGCCCGCGATCACAATGACGATCTTCGCTTTAGCTCTACTCTATAGAGACGGTGCCTTGGTGCTTCTTGGCGGCTTAGCCACGCTGGTGAGTTTAGTTCTCGTGAGCGTTACGCTGGGCGCGGCGTGGCTGGCAATTACGTTTGCTCTCAACAACATTCTCCCCATTTGACGACCTCGGATTGCTTTCGTCGTGGGGTTGCGGTGCATCTCGTAAGCTTCAGGGGTGACGGCTACACCAGCCCCCGTCGCTGTAGCGACAGCAAGCAACAGCAGGCCGTCTGGATCGCCGCATGCCGCTGCCAGATGACCAAGAACCTCCGCCTTTCCGAAGCGCTCCGCATCCGTGATCGGGTACTCAAAGAGCGAGCCCTCCATGATGTTGCAGCCGAGCAGGTACAGCGCTTGAGCGTCACCAGCAGCTAACCGCACGATCTCATCTTCGTCTGAGATCAAACCCGCCTACCCCAATGCAAGAACGGCCGAAGCGCTAAGCGCCCAGCCTCTAAAAATATGCGCTAATCACACAAGAGAGGGCGTCCACCGTCAAGCAGCGAGCAACCCACCGATCTTCAGCGTAGTTGCAACCCTGCCAAACCAGCTTGCGCCTCCGACGCCGGGCGAGCGCTGGCGGCGCCTTCCTTTAGCCATGAACTCTGGAGCCAAATCTTTGGATGACATCGAGGCCGATGTGATGCGCACCGTCGCTACTCACGTTGCAAATCTGATCAGTCAGCTTGAGCGGATCGGTCTCAGACGTGGCCTGATCCTAGACGGTCTAGAGCAGGGTGTCCGGAAGATGCGTGAGCAGACGAACCGCGAGATAAGCTGAATAGCTAAGGTTCAAGCCTGATCGGTTTGTGACTGTCTGCGATACTCTTCGTAGGTCGGTAAATACTCGAATGGGGGAAGCAGGCCACTGACCTCGTAGTGATGGCGGGGCATGAAGGTCTGGAAGGTCTCAATGCTTCCCCAGTCCATGAAGACGACCTCGCCAGCCTCTTCATCTACGTCCTTGTACAAGCCTTTTGTGGTCATAGCGCTTCTACCCTTGCGTTGCCGCGGTCCGACGTACCAAATTGTCTGTGGTCCGATCGCACACCATCAAATCAGGGTAGGGGCGACAGAACAAGCTCGCGGCTTCAGGCGGCCCGTCCAGCCAGTCTGCCCACCGCTCACGCTTCAGGATGACCGGCATCCGATCGTGCACGTCAGCGACGTGGATGCACGCCTCTGTCATGACCATCGAGTAAGCTAGGCCCCACTCGGGAGTGTCGCGCCAGATCCCGGCGACCGCGAAAACATCTTCGTCTGGCAGCGTAAACCATGTGCGTGTCTTCGCTCCCTTCTCACCCTCCGCCTCGGCAAAGGCGAGACATCGGCGCTCCTGAAAGCTGTAGCGCCACATAAAGGTTTCGAGCTTGTCGGCACGAGTATTGTTGACCGGCTTGGGTTTAAGCAGCGCACTTAGAACTAGCGCCGTTGGTCTTCGGGCTGGCGGCTTTTTTCTGACATGAACCACTTATACTGCCTGCGGCCACATTTTGCATCGCATTGTTCGAGTTTGACACACTCGCAAACTGGACCGGGAACAAAAGTAAATTGACTGCTAACCATCGGCCATGAGAACGAATGCTTGTCCTCCAAAGGATCGTAAGCCGATCCGCTTCCGCTCCGCTGAGCGCCGCCCAGTTGCAATGACGGGCTTTGTCGTCGGCGATGGAGTTGATGCGGATGTGGACGTCGCAGATCTCTCGTACGCCGGCTGTAAGTTGCTCCCTTCTCAGCCCCTGCCCGAAGGCGTCAAGGTTGAACTTGTGATCAAACGCAAGGGCAGAATTGAAGCTGAAGTTCGTTGGTCAAATGGCCAAGCGACGGGCCTCATGTTTCTTCAGTAGAGTACTCAAGGTGGGAGTGGGGTCATGACCGATGCATCAGGCACTGAACGCCGAGAAGCGAATCGCTCCTCTGTGCTCCTCATGAGAACTTTGGTTCACGGAGACAAAGAGTCTGTAGTGCGCTTGCTTAATCTGTCGGAAGGCGGCGCATCGGTTCAATCAAACGATCTCCCACCGCCAGGCTTTCCTGTCGCACTGCGTCGCGGTGAAAACAGCATTCGTGGTCACATCGCTTGGAAGCGGGGCGAGGAAGCGGGTCTCCAGTTCGAGAGCCCTGTCACCCGCTCAGAGGTACTAAGACCAATTCCAGCACCCCGCCGGCAAGCGCAAGTCCAACCCCGCAGACCCGCTCTCAGATCCAACATGAGCAATGAAGAGGTTCTTGATCTGCAGCGAATGGCCCGACTTGCTGGCATCGTTATCGCCTGAGGATCGGCGGTAGGCTGTTGCTCCTACCTAACGGTTGGCACGGGCTTAGTTGATTTACGTTACCGCCTGCATTGAGATGAGGCGCATCATCGTAGCCACCTTAGGTCAGCTGACATCAGTAGATGGGCCCCGTGTTTTCCAGCAGCTGCTAAACTATCTGGACGAAGCCATGTGGCAGCGGAAGATTGCTGCTGTCAGTTTGCGCTGCGTCTAAAGCTTCTAAGGTGGACGGCGCTGGCGGACACATAATTAACCTAGTCGAAACCTTGTGTCGCGACAGTCGTGTCAGTCGCGACACGGGTGGGAAGATGGCTTTAGATAGCAGACTGAAAATACTGACGAAGCCTGTAGCGGTTGCTTTGGACATTGCCGGGCGACCGGACACGGATGATGCCTACGCGCTCAGCTCAGTTCGTAAGGCATACCGGATGCTGAACGGAGGGACTTTCCAGGATCTTGCGGCAGAACGGCAGCAGCCAGTTGATTATGGGATTGACTGGGCGGAGCTCTATCGCGTCGAGCGAGACAGGGCTGATGACCTCAGCACACAAGTCGACAAGTTGCTGTCCGAGCTCCGCAGGATCAAGGCTGCGGGCCAGTCACCTACTCATGACGCTTGTTCACCGGGCACGCAGGAGAAAAGGAGGCCGGGTTCCTGGCGGCTGTCTCAATCGTGTGCGGACATTTTGGCCGTCCTGCGAACTGGCCCCTGCACGGCTAGTGAGATTAGCCGTTCAACCGAGATGCACCCAAGAACCGTACAGCGAAGGCTGAAAGATCTGATTCAGAATAGGTGCGTACGCCAAGTGGGGTATGGCGTTACGCCGAGCTACGTCATAGCTGATCAGTACACGAAAGGGCCCGAGCACGGGTCCAAAGTGGGGTGACGTGGGTCCTGACCTCAAGCGAGCCGCTACAAGTACCGAAAGAAGCAAGGCCCGCCGGAGTGGGGGTTCCGACGGGCCTAGTGAGTGTGTGCGCTTTTGGCTCGGCGCATCTGCTTAGGTAGGGGCTAACGGTTCACGCCGCCTTGCATTTAGGTCCGCTTTGAACGGGAAGCAGAGTGTGGACCCGATAATCGCCACGGCGACATCGTAACACACTTGGTGTGACTCACCCTCGCCAAATGCGAGTGCTCGTGCGTTCGAACCTACTAAGCCTCGGCTGCAGCGGCGCGCTTGGTCCTGCCCTTCGGCTTGGCGGTCAGCGCTTCTCCTGCCCGGCGCCCCAGGCCAATAGCTTTCGCCAAACTCCGTCTTTGCTCAGAGTAGTTGGGAGCGACCATCGGATACGAGTCGGGAAGACCGTAATCTTTACGGTAAGTCTGTGGGTCCATGCCGTGCGCAGTCTGAAGATGCCGCTTCAGTGCCTTTTGCTTCCTCCCGCACTCCATGCAGATGATGTAGTCCGGCTTCACCGAGGCTTTCACTGAAACGACGGGAGTTTTAGCCTCCTGCTCTGCAGTTATGCCCTGCTCCAAGCCAGCAAGAGCCGAATGAACCTGCCGAATGAGATTTGGCAGATCGCTCACCGCAACCGAGTTGTTACTGACGTGTGCGGCAACGATGTCCGCGGTGATTTCTGTAAGTTTGTTGATATCCATGATGTCTCCCGAGCAATTGGTCGGGGATACAGGGGTGGATCAACAATGCAATCTACTGAGTCTCGTGGCCGCGGCACGAATGTTCGTAATGGGTTGAAAGTGGACATTCTGTCCACCTTGGGCGAGCGATGCCGGAGCAGCCCTCTTCAGTTTTTTCGGCAACAAGTGCTCGTTAATTCAACGATTTCCCGGCAGACGCCCTCCGAGCGGGGTGAACCGTTGTTACCGGGCTATGCTTACCCTTCTCGGACAGCAATGCTCATGAGAGATGACGTTATTAGAAGCAGATCGCACCTCGCCAGCTGAGACCGTCAGCGCGCCTCTTGGCAATTTTCTCACAAGAGAGCAGCTTCCCGTTCCCACCCAGTGGAGGGATAATCCTTTTAAGAAGGAATGGGTGGATAGGGATTACCTATATAGCCCAGTTGACCCGAGGGAATGTCCCGATCATCCCTGCAAGCTGACTTACCGCATCAGCAGACCGTTTGTTCGCAACTTTCGAACTGCGCTGGATATTGGATGTCGCGTTGGTGAGTTTAGTCGCTACCTGCAGCAAGACTTCGATCAGGTTTATGCCTTCGACCCGAATGTCTGGATCAAGTTCCGGTGGAATGTGGATCTCAGCGTAGTGACACACTACAAGTGTGCTCTTGGGGACCAGCCAGGCGATATTCTAATGTATGGCGGGTCTCACGCCGAACCAGTTTGGCACGTGCTGGTAGCCGTGACAGATCCGGACTGTCAAAGCAAACTACCGTTAATCGAATCGAATTAATGGCTGGAAGGGCACTCACATGCGCGAGACACTGGTACGGTTGGTGCGTCAGGATGGGTCGGCCTGTGACGTGCCGGTGAGCAGCTATTCGCTCAAACGGTGCGAGATCCCCCACGAACTCCCGGTTGGCGAGGCGATCTCCGTGGAATTTACCGATCTTGCCTTGTTGTTGGGCAACGTAGTCTCAACCGCTGCAGGTCGATCGGAAGTGCGCTTCGTGGACGGATTTCAACACTGAACGACGGCGATGCAGCCTCCACTGTAAATTCATCCTGGTGATGGATCAGCAGCAGCTGGTCGCTTGGTCTGAAGGTACAGTTCGTGCCTTAGGGTCTCTAGGGAACATCTAGTTTCAGTTTGAGACAGCCCGCTTAACGAGATGATATTCGCTAGAGAGTTCGGCTAAGGCTGATGACCGCTATACCGGGGGTAAGGCCAAATGAACTTTCGGACACTCGTGGTAGCTCCTGCACTTGGATCACTAGTTGCTTACGCTTCAGATCCTTTTGCGATCGTCAGCTTGCTGCTGCTGACTGTGTTTATCTCGGGCGTTCACAAACACGCCGTTCAAGCCATAACCACGATGCGCAGGAGTTTTGAGCCAAGGTTCAACCGGAGAGCATCTGATCGTGGCGAACAATGCGCCGCTGATATTGCATTTCGTTCAGTTGAGCGTCGGGTGGCAAGCGTCTGAGGCAGCCTTTAAGGCGTCGTGATCAGCCCCGACGGCCCGCATCTGGTCTAAACGGCCCAGAAAGGCTGGGCGGAGCTGAGCGGCGTCTAAACACCCAGCTCCTGACTGCGCCAGCAAGAGGTTGAGCTAGCTCAGCCGCAGCAATCATGTTTGAAGGAAGCATCTTACGCAAGGCGAACATTGGCCACCGGCAGCCGCTCACTGCATCAGGGCTGAAGTTCACCAACTTGCCAGGTAAGAAGCCGGTGAATGTTATCCAGCGTGGACATGAGCTGCCGATCTTCCTCGAAGCCGTGCTGAACTGAGATGCGGACGCGCACCTCCTCAACCATCGTCCTAATTCGTACTGGTTCTCGGCCATGATCTGATCTCGATGCAGATGGTGGTTGGATGAAGACGGCGCTACATCGCTTTTCCGAACCCGCGAGTGAAGCGGAAGCCAATCATCAGGGGTGATAGGCTCGAGGGCTTCAAAGCCCGCCTGCTGACCTCTAACCCACACAATCTGGCCCGGGACACTGCAAGTACCTCGGCTCAATTGAGCCTGAGCATCGACACACGGCAGTTCCGCTCCTTCAATTAGCGCACCAACCGCTGAGATATTGCGGATGCGGACAGAACCAGCTCCGCCGTTCCATTGAAGCTGGGCTGTGACAAAGAGGTTCTTCCGTGATCCGAGACGGGTGTCATGAGCGCGGGTCATCTCATGCTCCTGCAGGTGAGAGGTTAACGTTCTGATCAAGCCAGTGCGCGAACATTTTGACCTGGCGGAAAGGAGCGACCCGGATGTGCAAAGTTCCGTATCAACTTCGAAGAGCCGCAAATGGAGCAGAGAGGGGCTTTCCCTTTTGCTGTATGGCTACGAAATGATGAACAAGTCATTCCGGCCAGAGCGGCAGCCGAGGCGCTTCAGACAAGCGCCTCGCAACCCTGTGAACCTGAGCGGCTTTGCAGTCCACCCGTGGGGCGAGTTTGACGACCTCACAGTGGTCAACATGTCCTATGAAGGTTGCGAGATCCGCTCGCCGGTCAAGTTCATTCCAGGCGACACATTCGAGCTTAGAGTGGCCAGGCGAGGCATCATCAGCGCTCCGGTTCGGTGGACGGGCCTTCAGCGCGCCGGTTGTCAGTTCGTCTTGGATGCCGACGAAGCGGCTGCTTGTGTGTCGGGAAATTGCAAGACGAGTAGTTAAGACTCAAGTTGATCCTTGCCGCCTTTGCTCCACGGCTGGTTTGCAGAATCGCTTGCTCGCTCCTGGCGCTTTTGCTCAAGCTGGATCTCGGTCTCGTAAGCCATTTGCTCGTATACTTGAGCTAATCGTAAGTGCATCGTCCTGGCCACTTCGTCGTCGGTCGAGGCCGACTTGGCGCGCTCCTGTCGAGCTTGTTCATGATAGAACTTTACACTTCGCATGACGGCTCCGGTGAGTTGCAAGCAGAAACTCATCGGCACGCGACGCGCAACGACAGAGAGACTCTAGCTTAAGAGTTGCTGCCACTCCATGACAGTTCCTCACCTACTCGGCGGTTGGCGAGGGCACCTCAGGCATCCGATTTGTTGGCTCAAGCAGGGCTCGACTCTCGCTAAATTAATCGATAATTAACTACAGGCTCTGACGATAGGGGGATTTATGAAGAAGATTGCACTCGGCTTGGCAGCATTGATGTTGCCGATGGCTGCTAATGCTCAGGTTACGATCGCCGGGACTGCCACGCCTTCAGTCCACAGCAGCGACCCGGGCCTCGTGCTCACAAGCGCACCGGGCAACTTCTCTCTTAGCCTTGACCTTGATCCACTGACGGCCACTCCGAACTCGCTGTTTGTCAGCAACCTCTTCACCCTTGGCACCACCGAAGGCTCCGTGAATATCGGGGAAGATACGGTTTCGTACCCGCTATCGGTGGAGTTCGCCTTCACCAACCCTCTGGGCACGGCTAGTGACACAATCACCGGCCAGTCCTTTGGCTTCTACCAGCTTCTCACGTCCTGCGGGCTGATCGCAGGTGGTTGCGGCCGAGTTGTTTGGGATGGTCCTCAGACCTTTAATTTTGGCGCGGGTGGAAGCTTCTCTCTTGCCCTCAACAACGTGACCTTCGGTACACCAGGCTCTTCGGCCGTGGGTGGCACGTTCACCTTGCTGTCCACTACCGCAGCGGTTCCCGAGCCCGCGACTTGGGCAATGATGCTGTTGGGTTTTGGCGGTATCGGTTACTCCATGCGCCGCCGCCGGAAGCCTGAGCAAGCTCTCGCAACAGCATAAGATTGCACTCTGGAGAGGGTGTCAGCGGCTCGAACCAACTAAGGTTCGGGCCGCTTCTTCTATGAGCCGGCGATCCGTTGCTCTGGATGCAATCACGTCAGACGCGTGATCGGCCTTCAGTTCTTAAGAATGTCCCGGCAAGATTATGGGCTGGGGACGTGGCCAAAAAGCTGCGGTGTTCGCTCCGCGGCCACAAGGGCCCGGAGATTGCGCCGCTACCCTGGAGATCGCTGACGGTCGCCAAACTCACCGCTACCTGCTTGCTCGACCGATAAAGGTCCCATTACCGCATGTGTCGGAGAAGGCCCATGCATCGATAGATACAAACCCCAATTACGCTGGCTATGATCCGCAGGTCTGATTGCGAAAGACATGACCAGCCAGATCCATTACCTTAGAACGCGAGCCGCCGCTGAGAGGGAGGCCGCTCTGAAAGCGGATGACGTCCGTACTAGACGACTACATCGGCTGAGCGCCGAGTTACGAAGCGCAGGTGTGTGCATGGTCGAATGGGCAGCTTGCGAGCCGCAACTGAGCGTTTCGCGTGGCCGTTACGGCCGTTGCAGCCTATAATCTAGACTAAGGGTTCACCGAATGTCCGTGACCCGCTCGTGGCTGGTATTACGAGCTGACTACTTGCAAGCTTGACCAATAGGTCTGCGATTGGACGAATGGACCACCAGTCTTCGTTGCGACCCCTTCCGTCGTTGAGTGGACGATAGCTCGGCTCTCCGATCAAGACGAGCAAAGCCGTACAACCTGGACACCGGTACGTCCGCGACCGCATGTCTGCTTTCGTTATGCACTCAGGGATGTCTCGCATCTCCTCGCATGAGGGGCAACGAATGCTAAAGTCGCGCTCTTTGAAAGAGTGGCCAACGCGCGAGAGTACCTTGCTGATGCGTGGTACCATATAGATCCTCTCTCCTAGGCCGAGCTATGCTCGTGCCAAACTCGGCGGTGGAAGGGGAACTACGAGCCGCCACAAACAATCGTGACAGGCCAGAAATCTAAAAGCAAACCGTCGTTCTCATAAGGAGTAGAAACGGAGTAGAAGACATACGCCAAGCAGCTACTCGGCTGGCGGCGGAGGGCCGATCCTAGGTGACGTTTCTTAGCTTCCTTCAGCATCGGGACGAGGCACAAATCTATCGTATCTGCTCCTTAGGGGCGGAGAAAAGCCGGTAAAGGTTTGCACCCATGCGCCTTGTCTACCGGCAAACCCGTGAGCGTTTGGCATGCCGCACTACGGCGCGGCCGGTAGCGTACTGGACGCACGAAAGATCGAGAGTTCCCCGAGAACAATAGGCGACAATCCGACCGTTGCTCATTCCCGCTTTCTGGCAGCGGAAGGTCTTTCCCAAAGCAACGCTGGTCAGCATTTGCTGCGCTCGCAAAGCCGGTCCAGATGCGCAGATAGGCCGCCGGGCACATCCGGCGGGAAGGTCTGGCGCATCAATCCCTGCTAAGCGGACCCGATTGCCATCTCTACAACGCAACGAGTCCCCGTCTGTGATTGCGAGTACAGCGCAGGCGAATATGGGTCCAAGCATTCTGTTGTCTCACCGACGTTCGGTAACGAGAGGATACCAGGGGATGTATGCTTAACAAAGAGTTAGGGTTCTGCTGCGAGTAAGCCGTTTTCGGTAAGGGTCCAACATGGAAGTGCACCCGGGTCTCTCAGCGCAAGAGCGAGTCAAGTCGAGCGATCACTTTCATCAGGAGCTTGTCGCGCCATTTGACGGTCGAGCGCCTCACAATGAGGACCTAGAGGAGGCTTCTTCGCTGAACGTCGTGTTCACAATCAGCATCTTGTTGGCCCTGGCTGCGCTTTCTATCTTCATGCTGACTTTCTTCAACCAAGCGGCAAAATTGCTCCAAAGCTAAGCGGTACTCCGCCACCTAGCCCATCCCTCCATAGCCACCCGCATCCATGAGCGCCGAAATGTCCGCTTTGGGTCGAACTCGGACATCCGGCGAACGCCCTCTTAGGGTGGAAAGCGGAACTTCGCCTTTGCCGATGCAAATGCAACGTAGTTCAGTCAGCTGATAGGTTGAAGCTTGAAGGGGCGCTTCTGCACCAGCGAGACGTGCGCATGCACGGAACTTCGCCCGGCATGTGGGCCCGATGGCATATGCTCTTCGTTCGCTTTCCATGACCATCGCATTTGAGCGCCGAGGAACCGGCCGACCCTTGCTTCTAGTTCATGGCCTCGGCAGCACCCGTCACGGCTGGACGACACTCTTCTCGAAGTTAGAGGCGAGCCGCGAGCTTGTCCTCATCGATTTACCTGGCCACGGCGCTAGCCCGACTGAGGAGGATAGCCACACGTTTGAAGGCCTCGCCCGCAGTCTGTCAGAATGGCTTGTGTCGGAGAAGTTGGTAGGCGTGCCAATGGTCGGAAGCTCACTTGGCGCTCGACTGGTCCTGGAACTTGCTCGGCGAGGCTCTACAGGACCCGTAGTTGCGCTCGATCCTGGCGGGTTCTGGCAAGGGTGGGAACGAACTTGGGCTGGTAGTACCCTACTGGCCTCTACCAACCTGGTTCGTGCCATACGCCCAGCTATTCCGGTGTTGTCTCGCAACCCTGTGAGTAGAAGCGCACTTCTGGCGCAGCTCTCTGCCAAGCCTTGGGCTTTAGATGGTGACTTTGTTGCTGGCGAACTCATTGGTCTCGCGCGGACCCGTACCGCGAAAGGCTTGATCAGGGACCTGACTCGAGGTCCGGCACAAGGAGGTCCTGCTGCTTCGGGACCTATCACCATTGGCTGGGGCCGCCATGATCACCTCTGCATACCCGCTCAGGCCGAGCGGGCCTGCCGCGCCTTTCCTGGCTCTCGGATGGTCTGGTTCGAGCATAGTGGTCACTTCCCGATGTGGGATGAACCGAACGCCACGGCCGACCTAATCCTGGAGGCGACGTGATGATTAGCGCGAACTGGACCTCGGCCCTGGAATATAAACCGGCAAGCGGTTCGGAACTGATAGGCACTTTTGTCTAGCTAAGCCCCGCAACAGGAAGCCGTGCCTTTAGACCCTGAGCGCCTCGGGCAAGTAGATCTCTGATTACAGCAAATGTCCGCAATGGGTGGAAAGCGGACGTTAGGATGCCCGAAGCTAACCCAGCATAATGACTAGGAGGAAGTAAGCGCGTCCTATGCCGCTATGTCCAAGAAGCCACCCGAGACTGACGATGAGCGCCGCCGTCGTGTCGCTCGCATCGAACCTCAGATCGTTGAGCACTTGGCTGAACAAGCAGAGCTTCATCGCAAGCGCATTTTAGAGGCTAAACTAGGCTAAGGCGCGTGGCAGCGTAGATCGCACTCATTACATCTGTCTGAATGTAATCCGGCGGGTAAGTGCCACTCCAACAGCCTCCTTTAGGTCCCAAGACTGGAAAGGCTTATCTACGATCACAGCGTCAGGAACGGTTTGGACGATGTCACTTTTGTCCCCGGTGATAAAGACAACGGGTATTTGTCTGTTCTGACAGATGCTTCGGACCGCTCCCACCCCACTACCATCACTCAATCGACCATCCGCGGTGATCAGCTCTGGGCAGCGCTCCTCTGCAAGGGCAACTGCCTCCTCCTCTCGGTGAGCGACGTCAAACGACGTGTAGCCAAGCTCGCCAAGGCTTTCCTGGATCAGCTCGGAGATCAGGAAGTCATCTTCAATAATCAGAGCGTGCACAGCAATCCTCGCGTGCAACTCAGAGGGGTGCACGGCGAGGTGACTACGACAGCGTTATGGCAATGTTGAGTCCGCGGCGCGACTTTGTGAGATGTTCTCAGTAAGCTGGCTTAAAGCGCAGTTCGCGGTCTCGCTGAATGAAAACAGCTGGCGGAAACCCGCATTTACCCTGACGTCGATTGCCTGCGACCTTCTCGTTCAGCAATCAATCGGGCCAGGTCTTTCTCACCCTGCTCGGCCATCTGGAGCAAAATTTCGGTCGTCCTCGGATCATTGACGAACTTCGCCAGCTCACGGCATTTCGCAATTCGCTCGCGCATGTGGTCCAGTGGATCGTCGCTCATGCTCAGCTAACATGATCTATACCGTCGAGTTCCGGACGTGATGGGATTACTCCTGTTGTGTACCTTTCGGTCCCAGCCGATCGCTAACCGGATGCAAGCCAATGCAGAGGAGCAGAATGTCTGCTTTGGGTGGAAGGCGGACGCTCGGATAAGAAAACGCCGCCAGTTTGTCCACTGGCGGCGCTTGTTCTCAGAACAGAGCTAAGCAGTCGCGTACTTCAGCATCGTTTTGCGACGAGCAGAGCGAATTGAGAAGCCTACCGCTCCAAATCCTAAGAGCATCATTGCCCAAGTGGCAGGCTCAGGGACGGCAGCAACTGCAGCTGAAGAGCTGGCGCGAACGGTGCTGATGGTGAACGGGTTAGTGGTGTTGATGCGGTACGAAGCGGCAAAGTCCTGATAGAACAGGTTCACGTTTGTACCAGCCGCAGTCATAAAGCCGAGTCCGCTTCCATCAAGAAAGCTAGGGCCGGTCAGATAGTACAGGTTGTTTGCACCCGTGAGTGAACCCAGACCTGTGATAGCCGAACCGTTGAACGTACCGCTTATGCCAGTGATCGTCTGAGCAGTGTAGCCGCGGCTGTCAAATGTGATCCCGTCGGTCGTAAGTAAGCCGCTGCCGGCTCCTGGTGCTCCGAGCAAGGGAGTCGTGGTGCTGAAGTCGAAAGTGTAGGTCTGCGCTGCTGCTGCTGGAGCAGCACTGCAGAACGAGATTAAAGCCGCACTGGCGATGCGGGCACCGAACAATCTAATCATGCCGAGGACTCCTACCTAAGAACCCCCGGCTCTGCGCTCACCGAACACAGCTCGTTAAAAGCACGTTAACTAACAAGGTGATGCCTAGCCTTTAGCCCAGTGCGCTCACTTGTGGTCACGCGTGAAGAGAGGAGCAAACGCGGCCTCTACCGCCACCCTGACAGTCGCCGCTGTCGTACCTGTTTGCAAACTAAGCATGAGCTGTGCTCGATGCATCTTCACTGTCTTCTCGCTTATACCAAGCGAGAAAGCGATTTGCTTGTTAAGCAATCCTGCAAGCATTCCTTGAAGGACATCCCGCTGACGCGGGGTTAATGACGCGACCTGAGAGGCGGCCATTAGAGACTTGTGGCGCAGGACCGCGGTATGAAGACTACGTTCACTGCCAAAAGTAGGTTTGTCAGGTCTCCCGAAGTTAGGTGCCGATCGGGTTCGAAAGCGCAAACTCACAACCGCCATATTCCTCACCCGTCCTCTGAGACTCTGAGGAGTTACGTGAGCGCCTAGCGATCGGATGCACTCAATTAACGAATTTCCGCTTTGGGTGGTAAGCAGACATTCGCTGCCTCATCTCTCCTGGCGGCTGTCCTGAAGTAGCACAGTCTCATACTCGTCGCAGATCCATCGGAGAACTTACCCTAGGTGCAGCCGTGCAAAGGGGAAGACACGATGCACAAGGCACTATCGTTACGACTGAGGACCACCATTCTGACGTTAGCAGCAACGAGCGGCGCGTTGTTCGGCTCAGCGGCACATGCGCAGGTCTCAGCCAGCTTTCAAAACGGCGTTGGCGGCATTTCAGCTGGGGAGACGCTTTACGCTGATTTCAGCGCAGGCAGCATGGGCGGGGTATCTGGCAGCAACTGGATCATTCAGTCGGGCAGCAATGGGGCGGGCGCTGATCCCGCAGTGGGCGGCCAGGGTGATCCGTACCTCAGTGTACTTGGTGGCGGTACTGCAAACTTCCTGTTTGCCGGACTAAGCCAGCTCGGATTGGATTACGGTTCGGCGGACTGGTACAACAGTTTCGTACTTACGCTCTCGAATGGCGCAACGCGTACGTTCACAGGTCAGGACGTAATTAACAGTCCGCCCGCCAATGGAGATCAGGGTGCATCCCGCACCAATGGTCGTCTGACCTTCACGGCAGAAGCCGGAACGTCGATAACTGGTCTCGCTCTGTCGTCGTCTTCGAACTCCCTTGAGGTAGACAATTTCGGCGTAGTTGCCGCCGTGCCTGAACCGTCGACTTGGGCGATGATGCTTGTGGGATTTGGAGGCGTCGGCTTCTCCATGCGCCGTCGCAAAGTGACTTACAGGTTAGCTCAAGCTGCATAACCGCTCAGCTCACGCACTTTGAACTAGCGCCGTTGGTCTTCGGGCCAACGGCTTTCTTCTGACATGAACCCCTTACACTGCGTGCGGCCACGTGTCCGCAACGGTCGAAGTTGAGGTGGGTGTGAACCAACCCTCGAACATCGGCCTTGAACCTCTTCCAGCGTACAATCGCCATGCTGAGCTGTAGAAATATTGACCACGTCTGGTCATTGAGGAACTCGCAACATAGATGATCCCCGCTAGAACTAACCGGAGTTCGTCGTCTCTTCATCGTAGGAAGCATTAGGTGGCGCATTGGCTAATGCTCCGAGACGAAATGAGAAAAGCAGGATCACCTATATGCGACCAACCAGGGTTATAGTTCACTCTCCAGCGCTGCTTACAAGAGCTGATGGGACCGAACATAAGGTGACTATCACCGACGTCTCAGCGCAAGGCTTCAGTCTGGAGGGGCAGGAAGGGTTGGAAGTTGGTGAGCAAATCTATTTGAAGGTCGGGAAGGAAGAGGCGATCCCCGCTGAGGTTCGCTGGGTCGCAGACTCTCAGGCCGGCGGAGTGCTTCTCGGCGACGCTGAGTACAGCGTGATCTGAGAACAGATAAGTTTCAGCTTCGGCACTCAGCAGCGCACATCGTACTTGTAGATCGGCTGTCCGTACTGATCCACGTAGTAGCAGTCGCCGCGGGTGTCTTTGTAGTACCGCCTGCCGTCGACCACCGCCCCTAGACTTCCACCGAGGATGGCACCACCGGCTTCACTCTCTTGTGCCCGATCATCCCGGGGACGATGACAATCTACACTGCGGTCGTAGACCACACCGCCGTTATCATCGAGGGTGAAGCACCTACCAGCACCATCAACGTACCAATTACGCCCGCTGATCGTACGACCCCTGCTGACTTCGCTACCTTGAGCTAAAGCGGGAGCGGTCAGAACCGTCGCAATGACAAGAGTGAACAACCGGTTGCTCATTTGAACCTCCTGCGATCGCAACCCACGGTGCGGGCCTCGTAATTCAATGTGCGACTTTGCCGGCGCGCACGAGCGGAAATTAGAACTGCACCTTCGGGCCGCAGTAGCGGTAGGCTGTCCCGTTCATTCGGAAGTTGCTGGGGCTGCTGATGTTAAGGACAGTAGGTCCACCTTCGATGATCTCACCACTCTGCAGGTCCTTGCATTCATCGTATAACGTGAATGCTGTGCCTTTGCGCGTAAGCTTCTTGATGGTGCATGTGGCCTGAGCAACACCAATCGCACTCTTCCCACCCCAATAGTTCACGATCTCGGCGTTCGACGCTTCACGGCAGGCGACACTGACGGGAACATAGATTCCCTTTTTCAGGGGAAGCATGTCGGCCGCGATCGCGGTCGATGACATTGCTGCTGCGCAAGCAAAATAGAACGAGCGCTTCATGACCGCACTCCTTTCCGAACACGGCTATCAGCACGTGCCAATTTGGGGCGGTTTGAAAGGGGATCTAACGAGCCGCCCCAAAGGAGATCGTGACAGATCCGGACTGTCAAAGCAAACTGCTGTTAATCGAATCGAATTAACGGTTGGAAGGGCACTCACATGCGCGAGACACTGGTACGGTTAGTGCGTCAGGATGGGTCGGCCTGTGACGTGCCGGTGAGCAGCTATTCGCTCAAACGGTGCGAGATCCCTCACGAACTCCCGGTTGGCGAGGCGATCTCCGTGGAATTTACCGATCTTGCCTTGTTGTTGGGCAACGTAGTCTCAACCGCTGCAGGTCGATCGGAAGTGCGCTTCGTGGGCGCATTTCAACACTGACCGCCAGCGAAACCGCCTCCACTGTAGATGGTCCAGAGGACGAGGGGCGGCAACAGCCCCTACCGACAAGCATGCTTGGCTCGAAAGTCCGCGATGGGTCTAAAGCAGACCTTCAGCGAACGCCGGAATTAGATGGCAAGCGGACATCAGCTATTCTCAAATGATTATCTTAAGACCGGTCAGTCGAACCACCTGTTTACCCGAACAAACGGGAGCGGCGATCAAACGCATCCACCGCACTTCTCCTACAGCTGCGCGGATCTTGGCATCTAGGGTGAAGCCTCGCCGGTGTTTGATGGCGTAGGCTCGAAGCCGCTCCATCGTTGCTCTCGAGCCCTCTTCGTAAAACGCAACTGCCTCTGCGCGCGAGATGCGAGCGTCCCTTGGCAAGCCGAAAATGTCAAAAACTCCACCCGACCAAATTAGCGAGTCATCGGCTAAGTCACATTCCCAGCAACCCGCGTGGTGCATGCTCAGCTCACCGACACTCTCCGGGGCTATCAAGTCAGTGACCACTGAGCTCAGAATGCTTCCAAGTTCGAACTGACGAGCCTGCTCCGTCAATGGCCAGCTATGACGCAGCGGCTCGTTGTTCGTGGGCGGTTCGGCTGCTAGATGAGAGACACGGCGCGATGGAATTGAGCCTGTGACCCGAACGGCTGCTTTTTGCTGTTCAACCGGAGGAGGCGAGTTCAACCAACTTCTCGGAAGTATTCTCGAAGGCTGCTGCTCGTGTCTGGTGCGAGCTCCACGAAAGAACGGCGGGCATCCAGGGGATCGTCTCGCCGGACAAGCAGCCTCTGTTGCACCATGTTGTTTAACCACCTCAGGGCCGTCGTCGCTGGTACTCCGGCGGACGCACACAGTCTGCTGACCGTCATACGGCGATCAATGAGCTCAGCGAGCAGAAGCTCCAGCATCATGTCCCATGCCGGGTCGGCGAAAAGATTCTTGTGAAAATAGCGGACCCGCAGGCGTCGCGCTTTCAAGGCCGCTGCGACTGCATCAACAGAGACTTGCGGCGCAGGCGAAGCAATGGAACGCTCTCCAGACCCCTTCAAGTTGTCACAAGAGAGGCGGCCCAGTCTCTCGGCAATGCGGTTTACGTCATCCTTGAGGTTGATGAGTTGCTCGGCGACTGGCTTCTTAGATTCATCAGTCACGAGACCCTCTTTCTGCAAAGTCGAGCTCGACGAGCTTACACCATTTCAAATCGAAACCAATCCGGATCGCGTTGGAGGAACGTCCGTTCTGGACGGTCTCGTTTTGAGGCAAGTGCCGCCCGCTTATTGATGAATTGCAATCGGTTAGCGAAACTGGCGCTGGAAAGGATGGATTGTGCCAGGGCAAACACCTGAGAACGTCGAAGAGGAAGCAGCTGTTCGTCGTGCTGTCGCATTGATCGGCCAGGCGATGGAATTGCTCGACTCTGTCGAGTGCAGGAGTACGGGCGCTGCTTTGCTCGATCACGCGATGCACGCATTGATCGCTGACTATCCGGGCAGCAGCGATGGTTCTCGCGATCTGAACTGAGAATAGCTTTTGGGCGGAACACCTGCATTCTAGCGAATGTCTGCACAGGGTGGAAAGCGGACGTTCCCATGGGACCCCTGCCTAATCAGATAACGGCAATTTAGGCATATTCAATTGAGCTCGCATTTAAGCTGCATGGCTGAAAGCACCTGAGCAGGTGAATAACCTGACTTTGATCAGCAGCGGTGCTTTCGGGGCAAGGCAACTGTTGAATATGCTGCGACAGTGGAAAGCTACTTACTTACACGAGTCGTCCGACCATTTCGCTGCGCCGAGTTCCCGATCAAACAGTGCTAACTCTTCAGGCTTCAGGTTTGCACGCAGTTGTCTCAGCGCGGCGTAAGCGTGTTCGTCGAGCTCGCTCAGAGCTGCTTCGCTCGCAACGTCGTGCTCTTGTGAGTCAAAGCCTTCCCGCAGCGACGCCCCGATTCGAAGCTCCATCCGACTGACGTCGTCATCATCAATGAGCGGCCTAAGCAGAAGCGGCGAAAATCGGAATTTTGGCCATGCACCATGCGGGAAGTTTCTTACAATTGCGGTGCGGATGCACTTGAAGGCATCCAGTTCGCCCCCCGGAGGCCACGATTCAGTCGGTATGTTGCAGCTACGGCAGGCCTGGAAACTGTTTCATTCCGGTTTTCTGAAGTCAGTTTAGGCAGGCCAAGGCGGGAACAGAAGTGTTGAACAATGTCACCATCAGGAAAATCGCTCTTGTCGTATCTCCAAAGTTGTACATTTTCTCGTCCAAAAATTTTATCGAATATCCAGTACGATCGGTATGGCAGGCGACCTAGGTTGAAGCCAGCGGCGGGATAAGCCCTTATACTTGTCCAGAATGCAGCTGACATCAAAGATATCGGTTCTCTTACATAGCCAACGACAACCACGTCATCGAAAAGCTCGCGTGCGAAGCTCGCAAACTTTCGCAAGTCTATTTTCGCGATACCTTCGCTCGAGAGAATGACTGTGTTGGTTTTTGCGGCAGCCAGTCTGATTTGATGAACCGGATCTGCAACTACATCAAGATTCCGGCCTTTTTGGATAGGCCTATTTGTAAGCTGCTCTGAACTCTTCGGGAAAAGCTGCATCAGGGCGTCGCGGTGGAGGGGCTTTAAAGGCTTCCCGCCTAAGTGCGGCAAGACGAAGCCGTTTCCATTATTGGCGGCCAAGCTTCTCTGTATCGCGGTGGAGCCAGTTTTCTGCATTCCAATGTGCAAAACTAGCTTCGTCATTGCGGTTGCGTCCTAGCTTCGATCAATTGCCGCCTGGTAGCCAGGTCACTACCTACAAGTGCTGGTGCCCTGACTGGAAGACGGCAAACAGCATTTAACTGTACGATGAGGAGAGCAGTATTGCCGCAAACTCAAGTGCATCAGGCAGCTCGTTGAGCCCGTCAAGGTAGAATAACGGTCGCATCAAAGCCAATCGAATGGTGGAGGTTAATGGATCTGCAAGTGTCTGCCATGGGTCGTAAGCGGAAGTTCCGCTTGTAAGGGGAAAGGCAGGAAAGCGGAGCATCCATTCAGTCGAAAGATCGTGCCTCCACCACGGCAAAGCGTGTCCGCCCTGCGGCGAATCGTTCTTGAAACGTTCCATGAACAATGCTACATCAGCTTTGGGTCATTGCGCCTGCTGGGCGCGAGGGAGGGGCAGTGCGGCAGACAATCTCGGTGGAGTATCAAAACGTAGAACGGCTGAAGCCGTACGACCAGAATGCCAGAACGCATTCAAAGAAGCAGGTTCGGCAAATTGCCGACAGCATCACCAAATTTGGCTTTACCAATCCTATCCTCACCGCAGCTGATGGATCGGTAATTGCCGGGCATGGGCGCCTGGCAGCCGCGAAGCTCCTGGGCATCGCCGAAGTGCCGACGGTTCAGCTCTCCCATCTCACCGAAACAGAGCGGCGCGCATATGTGCTCGCCGACAATAAGCTGGCGCTGAACGCGGGGTGGGATCGCGACATTCTGGCAATCGAGCTTCAGGCGCTTGTTGATCTCGAGTTTGACGTGGAGGTCACTGGCTTCTCGCTGGCCGAGATTGATCTCGTTTTGGATGCTGCGTCAGAGAGCTCACCTGTCAGCGCCGACGAGGCTGAAGATGAAATCCCGCCATTGAGATCAGCAGCCGTGACTCGACGGTCCGACATCTGGATACTCGGGCGTCACAAACTCCTGTGTGGTGACTCCCGTGAGGACAAAGACTTTGAAGTTCTGCTCGGCGGCGACAAGGCTGACCTCATCTTCACTGATCCGCCTTACAACGTGAAGATCGACGGACACGTCTGTGGACTCGGCAAGGTGCAGCACCGCGAGCGGTGCTGGCAGTCTCGCTCGGATGATTCATCGTTTCTCTGATTGCCTGACCATGCTCGACGAAATAGCTGCGTAAACATCGACTCGGTTGCCTGAGGTGTTCCCATTGCGGAGTTCGTCTGAAAAGCTTCGAGAAATGGCGCGGGTAAGCGAGATGCTTGCCGCAACGATGCAGACCGATGTTAGCAGGGCGTTGCTGGAGCTTGCCACGCTTTGTCGTTGCAAGGCAGCAGCGTACGACCGACTGAAGGATCAATAAGCGGGCCGTCACTTCCGACTAACAATTGAGTCGCCCAACTGACATGGAAGTGAACTCGGCCTGTAACCGCCAAAACCTACCCCAGCCCGATAATTGGAAAGCTGGGGGTTCAAATGAAGTCGGTACGTGCTGTTGCGCTTTGCGGCGCTTACTCTTTCGCATTGGCTGCCGGCTGGTCGAGTCAGGCTCTGGCGCAGCAGTCGCCGACCCCTCCTGCCAAGGAGGGAAGCCTCGCTACTGACAGCAACACCACCGAAGACATTGCTCTAGATGAGATCGTTGTCACTGGCAGCCGGCCGATCGCGGAGTCGGAAGCGGCCGCGTTGAACGTTCAACGCAAATCGGACTCTATCGTCGCGGTCGCCGCGTCTGATGCCGTCGGCCGCTTGCCCGACCAGAACATCGCCCAGGCCGCCAGCCGCTTGCCGGGTGTCGCCGTTGAACGCGACCAGGGCCAAGCCCGCTACATCAGCCTTCGCGGCGCGCCCAACTATTGGACCACCCTCTCGTTCGACGGACTAAACGTGGTCAGCCCCGAGGGCCGCGATGCCCGCTTCGATTCCATTCCGTCCGCGATCGCCAAGCAGATCATCGTCTCCAAGGCGGTGACTCCGGACATGCCGGGCGAGACCATCGCGGGCAACGTCAACATCGTGACCCGCTCGGCCTTCGATTTCCGTGGGCTGCACTTCGCCGGTAAGGTAGGTGCAGGCATCGCCGAATATGGCAACCGCAAGTCCTACGAAGTGTCGGGCGTGCTCTCCGACCGCTGGAAGGTAGGCGCGGGCGAGATCGGCGCCCTGCTTTCCGCATCTTACTATCAGCGCGGCATGATCACCGACAATTTCGAGAATGATTATGAGCAGGTCAGCGCCGACCGCGGCCCAGGTTATGAAACCCGCTTCTGGGCGCATGAAACGGAGAACAAGCTCTACCGTTTGACCCGCAAGAACTACTCCTTCTCTGGCCGCCTCGATTATCGCCCCGCCGACGGGCACGAAATCTCGCTGCGGTCGATCTATACCATCTTCACCGATGACGAAGCGCGCGACAATTATCGCTTCGACCTCGACGATCGCCAGGGCGACCTGGTTGCCAACACGGCCGATTGCACTCCGACGGTGAACACCACGCCGACCACCAGCGGCTATGCCGATGTCTGCATTGGCAACACGCCCTTTCAGGGCACGGTCTACGGCATCGACATTCGCCAGCGTTCAACGCTGCGCGCGTTTCGCCAGTCGATCTTCACCAACAGCCTGGAAGGCAATCACGATTTCGGCGGTGGGTGGCACTGGAACTGGCTCGGCAATTTCACCCGCTCCAAGGACGATCGTTCGGTCGTCGGTGAGGCGAGCTGGGACAGCCCCAGCTCGCGCAACCTTCGCCCGACCGTCCGCTACGACTTCAGTGATCCGGACCGTAGCGACCTCACCATCTTCCGCACCATCCAGCTGTCCAGTCCGACGCGCTACACCGCGGGCGATCAGGTGACCGACATCGACAGCTTCACCAAGCCGCTGAGCTCGCTGACCCTGCTCGACGCGGTCGATACGACGGACGCCTACACGGCCCGGACCTCGATCGCGAAAGACCTGCCTCTGATGGGCGGAGAGGCGACCATCAAGGCTGGCTTTCAGTTCGATCAGCGCACCAAGACGGTGGATGAGAACCAGCTGGTCCTGAACACCGCCGCCCAATTTGCCGCGGCCGGCATCTCGACGAATTATACCGACTTCTCGCTCGACCGCGATTTCCTCGGTGAAATCCCGCTTGGCTACACCTTTCATTATTTTGACCAAGACGCCATGCGCGATGCGGCAGATGCCGCCAAGAAGGTCGGCACCTTCCTGCCCGCCACTGGCAACATCTACGACGTGCGCGAACGTGTCTATGCGGCTTACCTGATGGCGACCCTGCGCTACGGATGGGGCTCCGTAGTCGGCGGCGCCCGTTTCGAGCGGGTGGAGAACCGCGGGATCGCCGAGGCGACTGTCGCCGGTGTGACCGGACAAGTGACGGCCAAGAGCGACAACTCGCTGGTCTTCCCAAGCCTGCACTTCAACTACAATCTCGACGACACCAAGAAGCTGCGCTTGTCGTTCAACAGCGGTGCCGCGCGTGCCGATTATGACCAGCTTCGTCCCAACGTCGTCGTCAACGACACCAACGAGACGATCTCCGGCGGTAACCCTGGCGTGAAGCCGGAGCGCGCCTATGGCGTGGACGCCTACGTCGAATGGTATCTGCGTCCGCAGGGTTATTTGATGGCCGGCGTTTTCTACAAGAAGGTCAAGGACGTGCTTTACACGCAGCGGCGGCCGTTCGGCTCCAGCGCGCTGGACAGCAACGGAGTCGATCGCTCCGGGTTTGTGTTCAGCGGCATTACGAACGGCGGTGACGGGCGCATCTTCGGTGCGGAAGTGGCGGCCCAGCTCCAGCTTGATCCTTGGACCGAATCGCTGGGCGTACCAGCCTGGCTCGGCGGCTTCGGTGTCAGCGGAAATGTGACCTTCAACGACAGCAAGGTCACCAAACCGGCGATCGGTGCCATCCCGAACCGCAAGGTGCGGCTGCCCGGCACCTCCGACCTCGTCTACAATATCGGCAGCTATTACGAGAAGTACGGCCTCTCGCTCCGCCTCAACTATCAGTTTCGCAGCAAGTGGCTCGATGGCATCGCGGACGATCTTGCCGCCGCCGGTGACACGTATTGGTACGACGATGACGAACTGGACTTCTCGGCGCGCTACGCGATCAACCGCAATGTCGAAGTCTATGTCGACGGATCGAACCTGCTGAACAAACCGGGCCGCCGCTTCTCCGATCCAGGCAGCCTTCTGCGCGCCACCGGCATCAACTCGCCCAATCGCGAGGATTATACGATCGAGTGGGAGCGGTTTGGCCGCCGCTACACCGCCGGCGTGCGGGTGAACTTTTGATGAAAGGCAGGGGAGCCGCTGGACTTGCGGCGCTTCTGACAAGCGGCTGTGCGGCGGCTGTGGCGCAAGCCCCGCCGTCGCCAGTTGCTACCTTCAACGTCATGGCCCGTGGCGAGACAGTGCCGGTTGGAACTGCCAACGCCGATGCGGCGGACGATCCCGCCATCTGGCGCAACCGCCGCAATCCGTCGGCCAGCTTGATCGTGGGCACCGACAAGAAAGCGGGGCTCTACGTTTACGGGCTCGACGGCAAGGTGCGCGACTTCAACCCGTCGGGACGGCTCAACAATGTCGACCTTCTGGATCTCGGGCGGCAGGGTATCCTGGTGGCCGCGAGCGACCGCAACGACCCCGCCGCCGCCAAGCTGCGGCTGTTCCGGCTGGATGGCGCCACCGGCAAGCTGACGGCGCTCGGCTTCGTCGATGGCGGGATGGGTGAAGGCTACGGCATCTGCCTCTGGCGCGAGGCAGGCCAAGTTCATGCCTTTTCCGTCCTGAAGGAGGGCCGCATTCACCAGATGCGGATCGATCTTGCCAATGGAGCCCCTCGAAGCACGATCGTCCGCACCCTCAAAGTCGCGAGCCAGCCCGAAGGCTGCGTCGTCGATCCCCGTTCCCGCACCCTGTTCGTCGGAGAGGAAGATGTCGGCATTTGGCGCTTCGACGCGCGAGCATCCGCGCCGACAACCGGGCAACTTATTGCGCGGGCTGACAACCAGCAGCTGATTGCCGATGTCGAAGGTCTGGCGCTTGCTCCTGAAGGGCGCAGCGGCGGCTATCTGATCGCATCCAGCCAAGGTGACAATGCTTACGCCTTGTTCCGCCTGCCCGACCTAAAGCCTGCGGGCCGTTTTCAGGTCGCACCTGGGGCGTTGGGCGCGACGGAAGAAACCGATGGCATCGCCTTTCATCCGGGCAACTTCGGACCCGCATACCCGCTCGGGCTGCTGGTCGTGCAGGATGGAGTGAACGCGCCTCGAGGCCAGAACTTCAAGCTAGTAAGCTGGCGGGATGTGCTCGCCACGCTTTCGAGCCCGGCAACTACCCGTCAGCAGTCGACTCAGCCGCCCCGTGCGAAAAACGTTATTGTCTTTCTTGCGGATGCTGGAGGTGTGTCGGTCCTGAATGGGGCCAGCCTGCTTGCTTATGGCGCACCCCTCAAACTTCATGTTCAGCAGTGGCCTAATCTTGGACTTAGCGAGACATCGCCTGTTGACGAATTTGTGTCTGACTCCGCCAATGGCATGTCGGCCATCATGACTGGTACTAAGACGCGAAACGGGGTGATCAGCCAAGGTCCCGATGCCGTTCGCGGCCAGCGGAATGGTACGCCTCGCAAAACGTTACTCGAGTATGCGGAGGAACGAGGCTTGGTGACGGGGGTCATCAGCAGTCAGTCGATCGCGGATGCAACACCAGCCGCCACCTATGCTCACGCAAACGATCGTTCGAAGTGGGGCGAGATCTTTCCTCAGGCACTTGCACCTAGGTTCGGCGACGGGGTGGATGTGCTGTTTGGCGCCGGCCGCCAGAAGATCAGCGATCAGCTTCCGCATGGCACCACGCTAGAGTCGCTCGGCAAAGCGCATGATCGCCCGATATATTCTTCTCTGGAGGAAGTCCCTGCCAAGCAGCGCCGCCCGGTGGTCGTAGGCGACAGCATGGACGTGCACGCAGCCACCTTGCGAGCGTTAGACATCCTGCAGACATCTCCTCAGGGCTACTTTCTAGTGGTGGAGTGGGACGCGCACACTGACGACCCTTTCAAAGGCCTGCAGAACGTGGCCCGCTTCGATCAGCTAATCGCAGAGGTGGAACGTCGAGTGGATCTCCGTGATACTCTGCTGTTGTTCACTGCCGATCATTCGTTCGGCTTTCAGGTCGACGGCGGAAAGCGCGGCGAAGCCCTTCTGTCTGGCTACGACGCGTGGAAAGCAGCTGCTAGTAAGGCGCCGGTCGCTCGCCTCAAGAACGTGCTTGTCAACGACAGTCACACAGCAGAGGAGGTGCCCGTTCTTGCTACTGGAGCCGGTGCTGAGAAGGTAGGCGGCTACTTTCCAAACACTCGCTTGTTCGAAATTCTACTGGGCGCCTGGGGGTGGCCGCGAGCGAATAGCCTCGTCTCTGAAGCGCTCGACAAGCCTTAGGCTTTGTCGGAGCACTGAGGCTTCGTTGATATGCGCAAAACCGGAAGTTCCGCTTTCCACCCAAAGCAGACGTTCCGCGGTTAAGCAGATCTAGTCCGCCCGCAGCGGCAACAATCGAAGAGTTACGGACGAGCCAGGCGGGGAGAAGGTGGGCTGGCGCACCGGCCCACCCCTATGTTCATATCTCGGTTGCCTCTGCCAGTGCGAGAGCGTCTTCGACTTCGACACCAAGGTAGCGGACAGTGGTCTCGATTTTGGTGTGACCGAGCAAGATCTGCACTGCACGCAGATTGCCTGTTTGCTTGTAAATAAGAGCTGCCTTCGTGCGCCGGAGCGAGTGGGTGCCGTAGTCCTCCCGACGCAGACCGATCGCGGTCACCCACTCGTCAACAAGGCCGGGCGTACTGTCGAGTGCTCATGTGCATTAGCCGGTCAGCCCGACTTGGAAAGACATACTCATCCAGCGCGCCACCACGCCGCTCAAGCCACTGGAGCAAGCTTGTGCGAGCAGGTTCCAAAAGCTCGAACTGAACTGGCCGGCCAGTCTTCTGTTGAATGATGATCGCCCGCTGACGGATGCGAGCCCCGCTTACCAGTTCATCGATCTTGATTTTGACGAGATCGCACCCGCGAAGCTTGCTGTCGATCGCAAGGTCAAAGAGGGCGCGATCTCGGAGGCGATGCTCCTGCTCCAGAAAGAAGCGCACGGCCCAAACCTGCTTGGGCAGGAGCGGCCGCTTGGCACCTAGCTTACGGCCAACGTTCCACGCGGGGCGGTCTTCCTGATCGGGATCGTGAATTGCGTGTCCCATGCTTCATCTCCTCAGGCCAACAGCGGCCGGGGAGACAACGAGCGGAGGATCTGTGCATGTGACTTGCTGCTCCAAGTCCGGAAGATGAACGGACGTCCGCTCACCGGCAAAGCCGATCAAAACTTCAACGTCTGAGTATGGGTCTTTCCAGACTTGGGCCTTGCTCAACAATGGCCGGGTTCCAGCTGCTCTACCTTCGGAGCTGAGCGTCTGCTCAGAGTCATTAGCAGCGCTAGAAACGACAACTGCTTGCGAGGCTTATGTTAAGCTTCAAACCTGACGGGCGGATCTTGCCGTGGAGACTTGGACGCAGAACGGAGGCCTTCAAAGTGCGCGAGGCAATCTCCGCGTTAGGAAGGGCAGGATAAAAGCCGCGGAAGTCCGCCATTCGTCTCCGGCTTGCGCCGGAGACTCATAACTCTGAATGTGGGTGGAGGCCCGAGCCGGAATCGAACCGGCGTGCAAGGATTTGCAGTCCTCTGCGTAACCACTCCGCCATCGGGCCGAGAAGAAGCGCCTTTCCCCGGCTTGGCCCTCAGGGTCAAGCGTGAACTTGCCGACCCCCGGTCGACGCCGCGCGTCCGTTCGACCAACGGCGGTTGGCAAAAGCCTGCCGCTGGCGATAAGAGCCTGCTTGCAACCTAGGTGTATTAGCGGCATATAACAGCAATGACTCTTCACGCGCCCGTTCCCGACTATGCGGCTGCCCGCCGCGCAATGGTCGACAGTCAGCTGAAGCCGCAAGGCGTGACCGACGCCGGCGTGCTTGCCGCGATGGGACGGGTGCCGCGCGAGCGCTTTGTTCCGGCGGAGGTGCAGCCGATCGCCTACATCGACCGGGCATTGCCGCTCGGGCACGGCCGCTTCCTGAGCGCCTGTTCGGTTCACGGGCAGCTGCTGACCCAGATTGCGCCCCAGGCGGGTGAGAAGGCATTGGTGGTCGGCGCCGGCACGGGCTACGCGGCCGCGCTGCTTGCAGACATTGGCCTGCAGGTCACTGCTCTCGAACAAGAGGCGGACCTTCTGGCCATCGGCCAGGCGGAAAGCGTGGCGATCGTGCAGGGTGATCTGGAGGCTGGTTATCCTGCCACGGGGCCCTACGACGTTATCCTGATCGATGGCGCGGTGGACTACATTCCCGACGCGATCACCGACCAGCTTGCTCCTGGCGGGCGGCTCGGGACTGCGCTTTCCGAACGCGGCGTCACTCGGCTCATCGTCGGCCGCAAGGCGGGCGGGGCGTTCGGCTATCTCTCGATCAATGACGCGGGTGTTCCGGCTCTCCCCGGCTTCCGCCGTCACCACTCGTTCACATTCTAGCGCGAAAGGTGCGCCTCGTGTTTCGCAAGATCGCTCTCGGGTCCTCTCTGCTCACGCTTGCCGCGGGTTCGGCGTCGGCCGACACGCTTCGGGAGGCGCTGGTGTCCACCTACGCCAACAACCCGACCATCACTGCACAACGTGAAAGCCTCCGCGCAACCGACGCCAACGTCGCCATTGCGCGCGCTGCCGGTCGTCCGCAGGTCAATGCAACGGTCGGCCTCAACCGGGACCTGACGCAGAGCGGCTCGCTTCGTCGCCTTGGCAAGGGCCCGTATGTGTCGGGCGGTGTCGACCTTAGCTACCCGTTGTTCAACGGCGGCAGTGTCCGCAACAGCATTGAGGCGGCGCGGATCCGCGTCGAGGGCGGCCGCGCAACCCTTCGCGCCGTCGAAGGCGACACCTTCACCGAAGCCGTCGCTGCGTACATGGACGTGATCCGCGATCGCGCCATTGTCGAACTCAACCAGAACAACGTTCGCGTTCTCACCACCAACCTCGAGGCGACTCGCGACCGGTTTGAGATCGGCGATCTTACCCGGACGGACGTCGCCCAGTCGGAGGCCCGCCTTCAGCTCGGCAACTCGAACCTCGCCACCGCGCAGGGTCGTCTTCGCGGAAGCGAGGAAAATTATCGCCGCGTCGTCGGTCGCGCGCCGGGCGTGCTCGCGCCGCCGCCGCCCTTGCCGCCGCTCCCGGCAACGCCGGAGCAAGCGGTGCAGATTGCGCTCGCCAACAATCCAGACCTCATCGCCATCCAGCGTGAAGCGACCGCAGCCGGCCGCGACGTCCGCGTCGCGCAGGCCAGCCGCCTTCCGACCGTGTCGGCAGTCGCATCGGGCGATTACGTCAACACCGTTTCAGGGGACACCGGCGGCACGCCGCGCTCCGGCTCGGCGACTAGCGTCGGTGTCAGCACCCGAATCCCGCTTTACCAGGGGGGCCTGCCGTCGGCGCGGATCCGCCAGGCTCAGGCGTTCGAAGGCCAGCGTCTGGAGCAGTTGGTCGGCACCGAACGTGCGGTGGTCGCCAATACCCAGTCCGCCTTCGCGACCTACCAGGCCGCGCAAAGCGCGATTCAATCTAACACCGTGGCCGTCCAGGCCAACGAGCTTGCGCTTGAAGGTGCCCGCGCGGAACGCAGCGTCGGCACCCGCACCGTGCTCGACGTCCTTAATGCCGAGCAGGAATTGCTGAACTCGCAGGTCGCGCTCGTCACCGCCAAGCGCGACTCCTACGTCGCCGGCTTCCAGCTTCTGAACGCCATGGGGCAGGCGGAGGCGGACGATCTGGGCCTCGACGGCGGACCGCTCTACGACCCGCTCGGCAACTATCGCCGCGTCGCGGGCAATTGGAACGACTGGGCGGGCGAGCCGCAGCACACGGCGGTTGCGACCCGCACCGTCACTCCCGCCGAAACACCAGTGGTGACACCGCCCGCGCAATAGGCGATATCTGGCGTCATGCAGTCCGCCGGCCGCGAACCCTCGATGGAAGATATCCTCGCCTCGATCAAAAAGGTGATCGCGGAGGAGAAGGAGCAGCGCGGCCATATCACCACGCGTATGGAGGCTGAGCCGGAGCAGGACGAGGCGGAGGATGAGGTGCTCGAACTGAACGAGCCCCTGGCACCGCCCATGGACCTCGGCCCGCCCTTGCTCGACCAGAGTGTTGCCGAGACCAGCCGGCAGTCGATCGAGACGCTGGCCGCCGTCGCCGCAAGCGCGCCGCCTCCACCGGCCGTCAACCCGCTGGAGGAAATGGTCCGGGAAATGCTCCGGCCGATCCTCAAGCAATGGCTCGACGATCACCTCCCCAAGCTGGTCGACGAGCATGTGAAGCGCGAGATCTCGCGGATTACGGGCCGCCCGCTCTCTTGAGTTGAACAGGTGCGGGCGGACCGTTACGCCTGCAACCCATGAAATCTTCGCTCCTGATCGCCGCAGCCGCTGCTGCGCTTCTCTCCTCCGCTGCATGCGCCCGGCCGATGACCGCCACGGACATGCACATGATGCATCGTCTCGGCGCACCCGAAGTCTCGCCGGACGGCCGCTGGGCGGTGTTCACCATCTCCGACACCGATCTTGCCAAGAATAGGCGCAACAACCGCTTGCACTTGCTGGACCTTCGCACCCCCGGCGCGACACCCCAGCTGCTGGCAAGTGCGGAAGGCGGCCACGATGCGGTGTTCGGCCCCGACGGCGCGCTTTATTTCCTAAAGGCGGTCGGGGAGCGGGACCAGCTCCACCGCATGGCCGTAGGCGGCACCGCCACCCCCATTAGCGACTTCGGAGCGGATATCTCCGGCTTCAAGATCGCGCCCTCCGGCGACCGCCTGATCGTCTGGGCCGACCGCCCCGACTGCCCCGACCTCGCCTGCGCCGCGACCACCTTCGCGGCGAAGCCCGAAGGCTCCGGCCGCACCTACGACAAGCTCTTCGTCCGCCACTGGGACACGTGGGCAGAGCCGGGCAATCGCTCGCGCATCTACGGTTTCCCGCTTGAAAACGGCCGCGTGACCGGCCCGGGCATTCGCCTGACTGGTGAGCTTGAAGGCGACACACCTTCCAAGCCGTTCGGCGGCGGCGAGGAGATCGCCTTCTCGCGCGACGGCCGAACCATCTTCTTCGCCCTTCGCGAAGCGGGGCGGATCGAGGCGACCTCCACCAACCTCGACATCTTCGCGGCGCCGAGCGACGGCAGCGGCGCGCCCGTCAACCTAACCGACCCGAATGACGGCACCGACAATCTTCCCGCCGTTTCCCCCGACGGGCGCACGCTCGCCTACGTCTCCATGGCCCGAGCCGGCTTTGAAGCCGACCGCCAGGTGCTGATGCTGCGCGACATCGCGAGCGGCACGACGCGTGCCCTGACACAGAATTGGGACCGGTCGGTCAGCGGCATGGCCTGGGCACCCGACGGCGAAAGCCTGATCGTCACCGCCGGCGATACGCTCGAAGAACCGGTATTTCGCGTCGACGCCGCCAGCGGCAGGGTCACCCGCCTGACGCGCGAAGGCCATGCCGGCAACGTCCGCGCGCTGCCGAATGGAGATGTCCTCTACACCTCCAACAGCGTCTTCGCGCCCGACGACCTCTATCGCCTGGACCGCCGCGGCCGCAGCACGCAGCTGACCGCCGTCAACCGCGACCTGCTGGCGGAGCTCGATCCCGTCACCCTAGACCGCTTCAGCTTCGCCGGCGCCAACGGCGACAGGGTGTGGGGCATCAAGGTCAAGCCGAAAGGTGCGACCGCCAAGCTCCCCATCGCCTTCGTCGTCCACGGCGGACCGCAGGGCAGCTTCGGCAACGCCTGGTCCTATCGCTGGAACTCGCGCCTGTTCGCGTCGCCCGGCTATGGCGTGGTCAGCGTCGATTTCCACGGCTCCACCGGCTACGGCCAAGCGTTCACGGACAGCATCCGCAACGACTGGGGCGGCAAGCCGCTCGAGGATCTGCAGAAGGGTCTCGCTTTCGCCACCGCGCAGGACCCGCAGCTCGACGCCGCCAATGCCTGTGCGCTCGGCGCCAGCTATGGCGGCTACATGATGAACTGGATCGCGGGCCAGTGGCCCGACCGCTTCAAATGCCTCGTCCAGCACGACGGCGTCTTCGACGCCCGCGCCATGGCGTACGAGACCGAGGAGCTATGGTTCGACGAGTGGGAACATGGCGGCAAGACCTATTACGAGGACCCTGAAGCCTTTGAACGCTGGAACCCGGTCCACCATGTCACCAAGTGGAAGACGCCGATGCTGGTGATCACCAGCGAGAAGGACTTCCGCATCCCCTACACCCAGGGGCTCGCCGCCTTCACGGCGCTCCAGCGCCGCGGCGTCGACTCACGGTTGCTTGTCTTCCCGGACGAGAACCATTGGGTGCTCAAGCCCAAGAACTCGATCCAGTGGTATGACGAGGTGTTCGGCTGGATGGGGCGCTATCTCAAACGCTGACCCGCCAAGCGAACTTGTTTCAGCATCCAACTCCAAGCCATCGCCTGGGACCGGACGCTGGAACAAGTTCAGGGTGACGCTGAGTTAAGCTGCACCTCCGACGGTCACCGTCAACGTCATCTCTGCATTCATCAGCTTCGACACCGGGCAACCCGCCTTCGCAGCCTCCGCAAGCGCCCGAAGCTCATCCTCGGAAATGCCTGGCACGTCCGCCGTCAGTTCGAGGTCCGACCGGCTGATCTTGAACCCGTCCCCGTCCTGGTCGAGCTTCACCTTGGCGGTGGTCTGCAGGCTGCCCTCGTTCATCCCCTTGCCGGCCAGCTGGAAGGACAGCGCCATGGTGAAGCAACCCGCATGCGCGGCGGCAATCAGTTCCTCCGGATTTGTGCCCGGCTCGTTTTCGAAGCGGGTGCCAAAGCCGTAGCGTTGCTCCTGAAGAACGCCTGACTGCGTCGATATCCAGCCCTTGCCGGTCTTGCCCATGCCCTCGTAGCGCGCCATCGCCGTCCGTGTGATCATGATACCTCCTAGGTCCGATGACGGCAGGTATACGGCGTCGACGACGGTTTCCAAACTGTCCTACATACAACCTATCTGGTACAGTGTTGTAAGCATAAACCAACCGGTATGGCAGATTGCCGAACAAAGGCGTCACTTGCGGGCTAACGTGCAAACCTTGCCAGCGCGTCACCCGAGTCAACTTGCCCTCGGGAAAACTCCTATTTTGTCCAACAGACCGGCGGTTGAAGCGGGCGCGACTCACCGTTACGCGGCTCAGCCATGAGCGAGCTCCCCAAGACCTTCGATCCATCTGCCGTCGAAACGCGCTGGTACGCGCATTGGGAGGAGAATGGCCTGTTCCGGCCGGAGCGCCCGGACGCCGAGCCCTTCACCATCGTCATGCCGCCGCCCAACGTCACCGGCTCGCTCCACATCGGCCACGCGCTCGACAATACGCTGCAGGACATCCTGATCCGTCGCGAGCGGATGCGCGGCAAGGACAGCTTGTGGGTGGTCGGCACCGACCATGCCGGCATCGCCACCCAGATGGTTGTCGAGCGACAACTCGACGCCGAGCAGAAGAAGCGCACCGACCTCGGCCGCGAGGGCTTCGTCGAGCGCGTTTGGCAGTGGAAGGAGGAGAGCGGCGGCCAGATCACCCGCCAGCTCCGCCGCCTGGGCGCCTCGTGCGACTGGCGGAACGAGCGCTTCACCATGGACCCGGGCTTTTCCGCCGCGGTCACGAAGGTTTTCGTCGAGCTTCACAAGCGCGGCCTCCTGTACCGCGACAAGCGCCTGGTGAACTGGGACCCGCGCTTCCAAACCGCGATCAGCGACCTGGAGGTCGAGACCAAGGAGGTTCCCGGCAAGTTCTGGCACCTCCGCTACCCGCTCGCCGACGGCAGCGGCCACATCAGCGTGGCGACGACCCGGCCCGAGACGATGCTCGCCGACATGGCCGTCGCCGTTCACCCTGAGGACGAACGCTACCGCAGCTTCGTCGGCAAGCAGGTCCGCCTGCCGATCACCGGCCGCCTCATTCCCATCATCACCGACGAACATGCCGATCCGGAACTCGGCTCCGGCGCGGTGAAGATCACCCCCGGCCACGACTTCAACGACTACGAGGTCGGCAAGCGCGCCGGCTTCAAACCGGGCGAGATGCTCAACATGCTCGACGGGCAGGGGCGCATTGCCCAATCCAGCGACGGCTTGATCCCCGCCGACCTGCTCGGCCTCGATCGCTTCGATGCCCGCAAACGGGTGGTCGAAATGCTCGAAGCGGACGGAACGCTGGAGAAGGTCGAGGACCGTGTCATCGCCACCCCGTTCGGCGACCGCTCGGGCGTGGTAATCGAGCCCTGGCTGACCGACCAATGGTATTTCGACGTCAAGCCAGCCGCCGACCGCGCAATGGCCGCGACCCGCTCGGGCGAGATCAAGATCGTTCCCGAAAGCTGGTCGAAGACCTGGTATAACTGGCTCGAGAATATTCAGCCCTGGTGCGTCTCGCGCCAGCTGTGGTGGGGCCACCGCATTCCGGCGTGGTTCAATGTCGACGGCAATATTTTTGTCGCGGAAACATTTGAAGAAGCACAACAGGAAGCTGGCGAGGGCGTTGAACTGCGTCAGGACGAGGACGTCCTCGACACGTGGTTCAGCTCGGCCCTTTGGCCCTTCGCTACCCTAGGCTGGCCCGAACAGACGCACGACCTCCAGCGCCACTACCCCAACGATGTCCTCATTTCCGGCTTCGACATCCTCTTCTTCTGGGATGCGCGCATGGCGATGCAGGGGCTGGAGTTCATGGGGGAGGTGCCGTGGCGCACGCTCTACCTCCATGGCCTCGTCCGCGACGCTCAGGGGCAGAAGATGTCCAAGTCGAAGGGCAATACCGTCGACCCGCTCGGGCTCATCGACAAGTACGGCGCCGATGCGCTGCGCTTCACCATGGCGGCGATGGAAAGCCAGGGCCGCGACATCAAGCTCGATGAGAAGCGCGTCGAGGGCTACCGCAACTTCGCAACCAAGCTTTGGAACGCCGCCCGCTTCCTGCAGATGAACGGAGTCGGCGCCTCCGACAGCATCGCGGCGCCCGAAGCCACGCTGCCGGTCAATCGCTGGATCATCGGCGAGGTGGTCGACACCCTGGCGAAGCTCGACAAGGCCTTCGACGACCTCCGCTTCGACGGCATGGCCGACGCCATCTACCACTTCACCTGGGGCAGTTTCTGCGACTGGTATGTGGAGCTCATCAAGGGCGCCTTCGACGAAGAGACCAAGCGGGTCGCCGCCTGGGCATTCGATCAGATTCTCGTCATGCTCCACCCGTTCATGCCGTTCGTCACCGAAGAGCTGTGGAACGCGCAGACACGCCCCTACGAGCTGATCCTCGCTAAGTGGCCGGCGCCGGAGGCACAGGCCGACCCGGTCTCAAGCTGGGAGGTGAATGGCCTCGTTTCCCTCATTGCCGAGGTCCGCGCCATGCGCTCGGAGCTCAACGTCCCCTGGACCGCCGAACTGATCCCGCACGTGATCGGCGGCCATGAAGGTATGCTGCAACGCATCGCCAACAACCGCGCGACCCTGTCCCGAATGGCGAAGCTCGGCCCCGCCGTGGCCGCCGACGCGGTGCCCGCCGGATCGGCGCAAATCCTGGTGGACGGCGTCTCGATCGCTTTTCCGCTGGGCGACGCCATAGACCTCGAGGCCGAGAAGGCGCGTTTGGCCAAGGCCGTCGCGGCGGCGGAGAAGGAACGCGACAGCCTCGCCACGCGTCTCGCCAACCCGAATTTCACCGACCGGGCCAAGCCGGAAGCCGTTGAGAAGGCCCGCGCCGACCATGACGAGCGCGCCAGTGAAGCCGAACGCCTCCGCGCCGCGTTGGAGCGGCTCGGATAGGAGACCGCGTGCCGAACGATCAGCAACACGGGCGCCCACCGAGACGGGGCGACCTGACCGAGGGCAGCATCGGCCCGACCTTGCTGAAGTTCGCGCTGCCGACGCTGGCCAGCTCGATCCTTCAATCGCTGAACGGCACGATAAACGCCATGTGGGTCGGCCGGCTGCTCGGCGAAAATGCACTCGCCGCGACAGCCAACGCCAACATGGTCATGTTCCTGCTGTCGTCCTTCGTGTTCGGCTTCGGCATGGCGTCAACCATCCTGATCGGGCAGGCGTGGGGACGCCGCGATGTCGATGCTGCGCGGAGGGTCTTCGGCACCATCGCCGGCAGCTTTGCCGTCATCACCATCCTTGCCGCCATCTTCGGCTATTTCGCGGCACCGGGCGTGCTGAAGCTGCTCGGGACGCCTGCGGATGCGGCGCCGCTGGCGCTTGCTTATCTGAAGGTCATCTTCCTCGCGCTTCCGGCCCTCCTGCTGCTCACCCTGATGATGATGGCGGTCCGCGGTGCGGGCGACAGCCTCACGCCCTTGTGGTTCATGATCATCGCCGTCCTGCTCGACAGCGGGCTCAACCCGGTCTTCATCCGCGGCATCGGCCCGATCCCTGCGATGGGCATCGCCGGTTCGGCCATGTCGACCCTCGTCGGCAATTACGTCAGCCTCGTCGCATTGTTGATCACGCTCTACGTCCGCGACCTGCCGTTGCGCCTCCGTGGGCCCGAGCTGCGCTACCTGAAGCCCGACCTTGGCATCCTGAAGACGATGACGCTCAAGGGTCTGCCGATGGGCATCCAGATGATCGTCATTTCGCTCTCCGCACTCGCCCTAGTCGGCATGGTCAACCGCGAAGGCGTCGACACGGCGGCTGCCTTCGGCGTTGCCATGCAGCTGTGGACCTATGTCCAGATGCCGGCGATGGCACTCGGCGCCGCGGTCAGCGCCATGGCCTCGCAGAATATCGGCGCCGGCAAGTGGGACCGCGTCGGCAGCATCACCAAGGTCGGAATCCTCCAGTCGCTGGCGATCACCGCCATCCTGATCGTCCTGATGACGCTGGCCGACCGAGCGGTGCTCGCGCTGTTCCTTGGCGCCGACAGTCCGGCGCTACCTATCGCCCAACGCATCCACCTGCTCGCGACGTGGAACTTCCTGCTGTTCGGCGTCATGATGGTCCTGTTCGCCACCGTCCGCGCCAATGGCGCCGTCTGGGCGCCCTTGATCATCCTTGCCGTGGGCCTGGTTCCGTTTCGCTTCGGCTACATCTTCGCGACCCAGGCCTGGCTCGGCGCCGACGCCATCTGGACCAGCTTTCCCGCGACCTCGCTGATCAACCTCGTCATGGCCGTCCTCTACTTCAGGTACGGCAAGTGGCGGCTCGCGCGGATGGCCGTGGACCAGCAACCGAGGAACGACGAATGCGTCGAACAGGCGAACGCCACGCGAGAGCCGGGTGGCGCCCTCAACCCGTCGGGCTGACCTCCTCGCGCGGCGCTGCGACCCATACGGCGGCTCGAGCCACGGTGACCGTCACCGGGGTCTGGGCACTAAGCTCCCCATCGATCGAGATCTTCTGCCGCGGCCGGGCGATGATCTCCAGCTTCTTTCCATGGAATTCCGTTACGGTGAGGTCCTTCGCGCGCAGCTTGAACAGGGTCGTGAACCAGCTCCATGCCAGACCCCAAAGGCTGCGGCCGGTCACCGCCTGGACGACGATCTCGCCACTGTCGAGCGAGGCATTCTCGACCAGCTCGACACCGCCGTGGTGGGTCCCGTTGGCGATTCGCGCCTCCGTAGCCCACACCTTGTGGCGCGTGGTGCCGTCGTCGACGTGAAGGCGGAACGGCCGGAACTTGAATGCTACCCTGACCGCCCAGATCAGATAGCCGACCATGCCCAGATAGCGCTTCAGCTTGTGCGGCACCGTCTCCGCAATCAGCGGCGACAGGCCCATGGCGGCGGCATTGGCGAAATAGTCTCCGTCGATCGCGCCAAGGTCGATCCGCCGTTTCCTGCCGCTGGCAATCACCTGCACCGCGCCTTCGAGGTCGAGGGGCACGCCCAGCGTGCGGGCAAAGCTGTTGGCGGTGCCAAGCGGAAGCAGCGCGAACACCGTCTCCGATCCAAGGAAATCGTCGATGGTGCTCGACAGCGATCCATCGCCACCGCCGACGATGATCATCGGCGCCTTGTCGGCAATCGCCTGCTGGACGACGGGGCGCATCTTCTCGGGATCGTCGATCGGGTGGGCGGCGATCAGGTCAACGCCCGCGCCGCGGAGCAGGTCGCAAGCTTGCTCGAACGCGTCTTGCCCACGCCGGCTGTGAACATTGACAACCAGGACGGCTTGGCGGGGAAGGTCGTCGTTCATTGCAAGGCGTAGCGGTGCTGGCCCCAAAGAGTTCCAATCGGTAAGGGCAAGTGCGATGACCGCACCATCCTATCCCGCCACCCGTCTTCGCCGCGGCCGCTCGAGCGGCTGGATGCGTGAGATGCTAGCCGAGCAGCGCCTGCATACCAGCGACCTCATCCTGCCCCTGTTCATTTGCGACGGACAGGGTTGCGAGGAACCGATCGCGAGCTTGCCCGGGGTCAGCCGCTGGACAGTCGACCGGATCGCCGACAAGGCGCGGGAGGCCGCCGACCTTGGCATCCCTTGCATCGCGCTTTTCCCCAACACGCCGCAGCCGCTCCGCACGGAGGACGCGGCCGAGGCGCTCAATCGCGAAAACCTCATCTGCCGCGCCATCGCCGCGATCAAGTCGGCGGTGCCGAACATCGGCGTCCTGACCGATGTCGCGCTGGATCCCTACACCGCCCACGGCCACGACGGCATCGTCGACGAGGCGGGCAGGGTGCTGAACGACGAAACGGTCGCCATCCTTGCCCAGCAGGCGCTGGTCCAGGCGGAAGCAGGCGCCGACATCATCGCGCCGTCCGACATGATGGACGGCCGCGTTGGCGCTATCCGATCGGTGCTGGAGCGTGAAGGCCACAGCGACGTCGCGATCATGGCCTATGCCGCCAAATATGCCTCCGCCTTTTACGGGCCGTTTCGCGATGCGGTCGGCTCGTCAGGCAGGCTGAAGGGCGACAAGCGCGGTTATCAGATGGATCCGGCCAACGGCGCCGAGGCGCTGCGGGAGGTGGAAATGGATCTCGCCGAGGGCGCCGACATGGTGATGGTGAAACCAGGTCTGCCCTACCTGGACGTGGTCGCGCGGGTGAAGGACCGCTTCGGCGTGCCTGTCTTCGCATACCAGGTGTCCGGCGAGTATGCGATGATCGAGCATATGGCGGCTGCCGGTGCGGGCGACCGCGACGCGCTGATCCTCGAGACACTGCTAGCGTTCAAGCGGGCAGGCGCGACCGGCGTCCTCACC
Source organism: Sphingomonas piscis (assembly GCF_011300455.1). NCBI lineage: Bacteria > Pseudomonadati > Pseudomonadota > Alphaproteobacteria > Sphingomonadales > Sphingomonadaceae > Sphingomonas > Sphingomonas piscis. Next base: position 543,616 of record NZ_CP049869.1, on the reverse strand, counting down.
TATCACGCGCTCCACGCCGCGCGGCTGATCCGCGCCTAGCTTCCGAGGCGGCGGGTAACCGCGTCGATCCGCGCCTGCTGCGCAGCGTCGAGCCGGGCCAACTCGGCGGCCGCAGCCTGGATCGTCGCCAGGTCGGCGGGCGCAATGGTGCTTGCAGACTGCAGTTGGCCCGCTGCAACAGCGTCGAGATCCGCCAGCGCACGCGTCGTCGCCGAACGTGCGGCTGCGGCCGCCGATAGCGCTTGCTGGGCAACGACCCAGCTTTCGCTCTGGCGGGCACCGGCGCTGGCTGCGAGCCGCTCCGCTTCAGCGATAGCAGATACAAAGCTGTCGTTGCCGGTTCGGCCCTGCCGAAGGAGCGCGTCGGCGCGGGCGAGTAGCTGGGCGCTCGCTGCTGCGGGAGCGGACAGTGGCGCGACCGAAAGGCGCGGGTCAATCCCCTCGGCGGCGCGCGGCTGCAGCGACGGATAAGGTCCGCCAGGCTGGCTGCAGCCCCACAGCATCAAGCAGGAAGCGAGAAGGGACACGGACCGGCGCATTGCGATCTCCTTGCCCGGAAGGCTTCCGGATTCAAGGCAGTTCTAGGGTTGCGCGCCCTGGCACATCCCCTTATGTCGCCGCTTCGCCAGTCACCTGGCCTGCGCGCCCGTAGCTCAGCTGGATAGAGCATCAGACTACGAATCTGAGGGTCGGACGTTCGAATCGTTCCGGGCGCGCCATTGAAAACACAGGGCAAATTGGGGCTTTCAGGCTGTCAGCTTGAAGCCCCTTTTTCGTTCTAGCAATCACGTAGCAATCACGCGCCCCGTAACCGATCTTTCCGAAACTCGGTTCAGTCAGTGTTGGACGGGGGCAATGGCGGAAGGTGCTACTAGGAGTGGGGTCAGACATCTCGGGACCCTGCACGTCAGGAGCCTCATCTTCATCATTCCACCCAAGACCAATGCTTTCTCTTGCATCCTTACGCGCCGTCTGATGGCCTTTTGAGCGCCATTTTTGCGCGCAGGTTTGTCGAGATCCTTCCAACCCGGCGCCTCTAGCTCATTTGAGACATATTGCCGCGTCAGCTCACCCGCCTTTTGGGAGTGGCGATCATAGAGCACATCGGGCAGGCGGACTCCTTTTATGGAGCGACCAAGCACGCGATCCTTGCACCCATTGAAAGCAGCGCATTTGGAACAGGATCGTTCTTGCTCGTGCCTGTCTAAATTTGGCTAGCCAAGTCAGGGCCGACACCGCCCCGCTACGCACCTCATCTCCTAGGACATTGCGCTTGGGATAGAGCGAACGCGACAGGAGCGGGATGCGAGACTTAGTCGTGTCTAGGGTGCCAGCGCTGTAGCCGTCGCCTACCTGGCGCTGCACAGGGTCGATGGTCCGAGCAGATTGCGACAGCAGGGCCGAGACAGCGATCGAACCACCAAGCCGCTGCACGAGACGTACCACCCTGCGTCGGACAAAATGCGGCCGGTTGCGTCTTGTCAGAGACAGAACGAACAGTGAACAGGAGGAATGGGCAACAAGAGCTTTCGAGTCGTGTCCGACTTCATGCACCACAAGGTTGATCCGGCGATCCGCTGCCCTGGATGCAAGCACGTCAGCCGAGTGACCGGCCTCCAGTTCCTCAGGATGTTCCGGCACAACTACGGCCTAGGAGATGCCGCCAAGATGCTCCGCTGCTCGCTATGCGGCCACAAGGGTGCAGAGATCGCACCTCTGCCGCCGGAACGCTGAACTTAGCCCTCGTCACCCAACACAAGTTTGTAGACGCAGACGCAGCGGTCAGGGTCGGAGCAAGCAGGCAAAGGCAGCCTTGGAGCCGCAAAAGCCTCGAAAGGCTGATTCGCCATGTTACGACTGGCCTCACAACAAGTGAACTCGCCGGCCTGCAAAGCAGGGTCAATGCAGAGCACCGCATCGGGACCAATCTCGCGGATGACGGTTCGCAGCAAAGTGTCTTGTCTGCTCACTCCATCTCTCCATAGCCATTAGCGCAAAGCCACCGACACATCGCTTCGGCTATCGCATCCTTGTCCGTACCTAGAGTGACACAGAAGAACTCACCGCCGTGGTTGGGATCCAGGCTGGGCATCTCCAGACGCAAGGCACCGTTCTCGTCTGGGCCAATGAATTTGTAATCTGGGCTGGACTCATGCTGGTTAGTCATGCCTGCACGCTAACACTCGGGAGCGATTATCGGAATGTCCGCTTTGGGTGGTAAGCGGACGTTCGAGGCTCAATCATTTAGGACGCTCAACGAGGAAGCCGCATAGCGCAACACGTAGGGTGTTTCCGCAGGCTTAAACGCTGGCATCTCGGCTCCGAAGAAAGCCACGTAACAGTCGTGCGCTCCAAGGTCATCGTCGCTCCAGCAATGAATGACGATGCCATATTGGGATCCACCCTCTTCAAGACCGTCATACCGCACCGGCGTGCCCGGAGCGATGAACCTGTCGCCGCGCTGATTGTCCCTCATCGAGCTTCTTTCGCGGACTGGGCGAATGTCCGCAACGGGTGGAAAGCGGACGTTGAATCTCTCGACTGCAGAACTTCGACAGCTCAGCTTTTGACGATCAACTGCCCGAGCGCTTCAAGATAGGAGGCAAAAGCCTTTCGCCCAGCCTCAGTGATGTGGGCACGTGTGAGCGGCTTGCGTCCGCTGAAGCTCTTTTCGATCCGCAGGTAACCTGCATCCTCCAGCTTACTGAGGTGCACGGACAGGTTTCCTTGGGTGGCCGATAGAAGCGACTTCAGCTCATTGAAGTCCGCCACTTCAGCGTCGGCGAGATAGGCCATGATGCCAAGCCGCATGCGACCGTGGATTACGTCGTCGATCTTGCCAATGTCGAACGCAGGCATGGCTCAGGCGCGCGCCGGAGCGGCCCGCATCATCACCCAGCCGGGTAACGCCATTAGGCCTAACAGAGCGGCCGATAGGAATAGGACAAACCAGTGGGTGTCGAGCAAAGCCGTGAGGACAAGGGCGCTGGCGAACCATCCCACCGAAACGATGCCCGTCCATGCCTGTCTCCGAATGGCGTAGGCGATGTACCAGACAGTACCTTGCACCACGCACACCATCATTGGATGGAAGAGCCAGATTGTGATGCTCTGTTGCCGGACCGCGAGGTAGCCGAAGATTGCGGAGGTAACGAGTGCAGCCACTCCAGCGCCACCGAACGCTGCATTGATCGCCCTCGTACCAACCCCATGCCCGCTGGAGTGACGATCGCGGCGGATGATCACGGTGATGACGACCAAGAAGATGATGGTCGGCAGAACGCCGGCCGCCAGATCAAGCAGTGGAGTGGCAGCACCGTCGATCAGAAGCACCCATTGTGCCAGGCATTGCAGGCCGTAGCACAGCCCGCCCGCCAAGAGCGCCGACCCGACAGCACCGCGCGCCTGCCCGCCCTCGCTTACCAGTGCACGGAGGAAGGCGAGGTCTTCGCGGGTGCTGTCCATCTGCTCGTTCATGCTGTTGCTGTCTCCCCTGTGTGCTGCCGGCTCCTCCACGAATAGCGGCGGCCGTTAAGCCAGCGGCCGAGCCAGCTGTGCCGCACCAGTAGATGGTAAGAGCCGAACAGCGCAATCGCGGCCCCGCCCACCACCAGCATGAACTTCACGATGGCGGGCACAGCCACAGGGAAGACCAAAACTTGCAGCGCCATGACGACCGGCAAGTGCATAAGATAAATCCAGTAGGACGCGTCGGCGCAATAGCGGGCAACTGGCTTCGGCTCAGACAGGAAGCGTAGGGCGGCCCCAGAAGGCCGAACGTCCAGCACCATGCACCTAGGCCATAGATGGCAGCGAGCAGAAGGCGCCGGCCTGCATCTGGCTCGGGTGCGAAATTCGGCACAGTGCCACCCAAAAGCAGGATCAATGCGGTACTAAGGATGGCTGCCCCCGAAAGATGATGCGCCCACGTGCGCGCCAATCGGGAAAGCAAATCCATCTGTCGTTGCAGCAGCCAGCCGAAGGTGAAGGCCGTGCCGTAGCCGATCAGCGCGGTCGAGTTCGGGATCAGGCCGGTGTCTGGCGTCGGAATACCTAGGGAGGGTATCCAGTCTGGCTTGAGTGCCATCGCCGCGATCATCGGAATTGCCATCACCATGCCCGCAAATGGCCGACCCAACACGAAGCTGACAGGTCCGTCGAACCAGCGTCCCGGCAGCTTCCGGATCACCAACGCGCCCAGGTAAAAAACCGTCAGCACGTAGAGGAACCAAAGGTGGGTCAGAGGGAACGTCCGCCACGTTATTGCGGGCGGCGGCGGCATGTTGGGTGGCGCGACGCCGCCGTTCATCTGAGCGGCGCCCCAGACGAAGCATGCGAGCATGGCCAAGCTGAGCGGAAGCCAGAAGACCAGCAGCGGCAGAAGCACACGAACGCCGCGGTTCCGAACGAAGCCGGCGGCGCCCCTTTTTTCAATCAGCATGCGACCAAAAAATCCAGCGACGAGAAAGAACAGGATCATTCTGAACATGTGGAGGAGCACAAACAGAGCTCCGAGCGACGGAGAAGGCGTGTCTCGCACGACCCAGATCTGAGGTCCGGGGAGAAACGACATAGTGGCATGGAAGGCCACTCCCAGCAGCAAGGCGCCGCCTCTAACCGCGTCGAACGCGTGAATACGATCCCCGCCGAGGGCGTGGCCAAGACAGTCGCCATGTGAGTCGCTCCAGTGAATGGAGCATCTGAATGACACGATAGGTTTATGATGTAAACTGGTTTACATTGCCTTACGTCAGCTAGATGGTGGCGCGTAGAGATGCAGGTCCCAGACAATTCGGTCAGACCTTCACTTCTTGACCCTCACGTTACGTCAGGGGTTAATCAGTCGTCCGCGGAAGGACGAAGGCATGAGCATGTACACCGTAAAGCAGCTGGCGAAGCTCTCTGGAGTTTCGGTGCGAACACTGCACCATTACGATCAAATGGGCCTGCTCAAGCCGGCGTTCACTGGCGAGAACCGCTATCGCTACTACGGGCGCGCAGAACTGCTACGCTTGCAGGACATCCTCTTCCATCGCGAACTCGGCGTGGCTCTGGCGGACGTCGGCAAGCTGCTAGAAGTTGATGGCCGGGACCGCATCGAGATGCTTTGCGAACATCGCGCAGCTTTATCGCAGCGGCTGGAGCGGTCTCGCTTACTCCTCACCACGATCGACCGCACGATCGCGGACCTTCAAGGAGAAGAGACGATGGACGACAGCGATCTTTACAAAGGGTTCTCACCTGAGAAGCAGGCGGAATATGAGGACTGGCTGGTCAGTCGCTATGGCGAAGAACTTAGGCCGGTCATCGAGCATAGCAAGGATGGCCTCCGCAACCTGAGCAAGAATGGGTTGGCCGAGCGGTTAGCTGAAGGCGAAGCCGCAGGCGCCGCACTAGCCGAAGAATATATGCGCGGTGCCGTGGCAGACGATCCCGCCAACGCACCACTTCTACAGCGCCACCATGCTTGGATTGCTACCATGTGGAACAAGGAGTGCCCTCCGGAAGCCTACGCGGGTCTTGCTGACCTGTATCTTGAGCATCCGGATTTTCGGGCGAACTTTGACCGGCATGCCGAAGGCTTCACAGATTGGCTGTCCGAGGCAATGAAGGTCTACGCCGCGCGGCTGCAGAGCTGACGGCTTTAACTAACTAGCGACAAAAGCAGGAGTGCTGAGTGGGTCATCCCTACGATGTCGAGCATGCGACCCAACTGCACATTGAGTGGTGCCAAAGTCTGATGGAACGATCAGGCCTTGGTACCACACACCGTGCAGCGCCGCAGATGCATGCTGTCATGCTCGAACTGCGAGACTCTCTCGAGCCCAGATCAGCGGTGGAAATCGCTAATGTGCTTCCCGCGCTCGAACGAGGTTTGTTTCTTGAGAATTGGCGCTTGGATCAACCGGCCCGACCCGTGCCTGATGCCGAAACCTTCAAGGCGCGAGTTCATGATCGGGTGAAAGGTCATCACGCACCACTGGACACACTCGTCGAAGATGTCTTCTGGGTGCTACGGGAGAAGCTCGGCACAAAGTCCGATGTCATCGAGCGAAACCTACCAGTGGCATTGCAGGATCTTTGGTCCGACTGACGCGCGGGGGATGTCCGCAATGGGTGGAAGGCGGAACTCCACAGAGTCGTGAATGAGCCTTCTTTCACGACAAAAAACGGCCCGACCAAAAAGGGAGCCATGGCCGGGCCGAAATTCCAACTCACGTCGAGGGGGTCTACTACGCGAGTACCGAACGAAACGGGCTAGCTTAGAACCGGTTCCAAGCAGCTTCTTGTTGGAACGATTGATTGCACTGGCGGAACAATGAAGGTCGGCCCAGCGTATTTCACACCTCATTTTAAGGGGATTTCGCATGAAAATCGTACCCATCGCAGCACTCGGCTTTGCGCTCGCCTCTCTTGCGGCTTGTGGCAGCAACAACACGCCGCAAGAGCAGCAAGCTGACAACATTGAGGTGAATGCTGAAACCACGGCAGACAACCTTGAGGAAGCTGCGGACGACGCTGCGAACGAAGCCGTTGAAGATAACCTTGAGGACAAGGCAGATGCCACTCGGGCGACCGGCGAGAAGGCGGCTGACGCCACGCGTTCAGGTGCTGACCTGGACGGCAACAGCGCAAACTAAACCGAGTCTAGCCACTCGTACGCATGTGGCTTGACCAGGGAGCGCTCACCTAATGGGCGCTCCATTCTCCTACCTGGTCACGACAACCACATCGAAGTGAGAAGCTTCTTCTTACGTGAGATGCGAGAGCGTGTGTTTACGACCGAAGTGTCTCGGAACACCTAAAAACGCAATTCGTTTCGGGTGTGGATCACACCAACCCCTAACCCCGGTGTGTATGATCCATGGCCCGGTCGACCAAGAAGACAATCGACCGGGCCATTTCAGCGTAGTGAACTCAAGGCAAACCTAAGTCGCGGATGGCGAAACGATGCTGCGCCGGACGTTGGTTCTTGCCGACGCGGAAGGCGGCCGCGCCTGCAGCAATGCAGCCCTTTTCTCTAGATCCTCTGCCCAAGCTATGAGTGTTGAGGAAGAGAAGGGATCCGCAACCTTCCCCGCTAATTTTCGACATTTCGATGCCTGAAGAGTCAGGTTCTCTACGCTCTCGCCACCCATCGAATTGTATTATCACCGAAGCCGCGAATGTCGGTTAGGTATGAAGGCGGTATTCCTACGCAGTAAAGCTCGCAGCGTGCCGATAGGGCCAGCCGCTTTGTAGTTACTTGGTCACGATCTCGGCCGCGCCCCTTTGGGTGAGAAGCTGATCAAACAGCGTTTGTTGGCTTAGCACTTGTCGCGGCCTCTGGAAGCTCGGCCCGAAAATTGAGAGCGGTCATAAACCGTGCTGCAAGATCTAGGTGAGCCATCTTTGCTTGTGCGGAGGCAGTTATTTCCGCCGCCTGGAGCTCCTCAGCGACCCGCTGGAGAAAGTGGTTGGCGGGCTCAGTCACCTGCAAGGTTTGATACAACGAGCCGATGTCCGCAATGGGTCGAAAGCAGAAGTTAGCCGAATGTCCGCAATGGGTGGTTTCTACACCTTAGCTGTAATCCCCTTGGGGCGTCGGGTCTTCCCGCCAGCTCTCTACGGTTAGCTGAGGTGTGATGCGGAACCAGCCGCTGCCGTAACCGGAACCGCTACTTTCAGTATGCACTTGGTAGATCACGCCGACGCGCAATTTCTTAGGCATCACAATCCCGGACTCTCCATCACTGAATACAAAGGGAGTGCCCTTCAGCTGACTTCCATACAGCACCGGGAAATCGTTGAGGCACGAGCCCGTCTCCATGCGCTGAGACCAGTAAACACCGTTCCTGATTTTGCTCGCGTCATCCCCCGACTCAAGCTGGGGATTGGGACCATCTGTATCCAGGGAGACCTCTATCCCCCTGATGCAGTCAGGGGAGCGCAGAAACGTTTGGTCTACAACAAAAGCCAAGCGTCCATCGATGACAACAGCGCTTAGATTGTAAGTGTAAGAGCAACCACTGAGGACAGCTGCCAGAACACACAAGGGAAGAGACTTCAACGACCGCATTTCCACGATTTGCCGGCATACCTGAATGTCCGCAATGGGTCGGTTGCAGACCTTCGGTGAACCTCCGGAATGCGTGGAAAGCAGACGCTCAGCCACCCTGGAGCTCCGCCTCACGAGCAGTGTAAATCGTTAGGTGTTGACTGGTCGCCTTCCTGCGCAGAAGCTCTCTCGACGATGCATCGGACAATGAAGTTTCTGCTATTCCCGGGTGGCATACGCGGCTTCGGAGTTATGGCCGGGCTGGCCGTAGCCATCGTCGGCATCATTTACTCGCCGGCCGCACTTGCCTTTCCGCACTTCAAACAAATCGGCACCACGAAAATCTATTCGGAGGCACCGATCCCGGAGGTGATGGCAGAGCGGATCCAGCGTGCGGACGCTCTACTCGCCGCAAGCCCATTGACGGTGCCAGAACTTCGCCGGACGCTGGTGTTGACCGAAGGCGGTTGGCGTTGGAAGGTTCTCGCAGCAGGCAACTGGGGTGCCATTGCTCTTAGGCGACCATTCTCGTCGGCCTTGCTATTCAACAATGCAGACATTCTAGCCGATCGGGTCCGCAATGGAGCACCAAGAGGCGGAGTCCGCACCTTGTCGGGCACGATCGCCCACGAAAGCGTCCACCTGCTGACGGCTCGTCGCTATGGCGAAGTGCGGCTTGCGCGGATGCCTGAGTGGAAGCGCGAAGGCTATGCAGACTATGTGGCACAGGAGACCAGCATAAGCGCCAATGATGAGGCGCAAGTCCGCGAAGTCTCGCCGAACTCACCGCTCCTTCGATACTACGCTGCCCATCGAAGGGTGAAGCAGCTCTTGGACGGGGACGGGGTGTCCGTCGATGAATTGCTATCGAAGGACTGACCGTCGGCGCTGAACTTGGAAGCGGTGCTGCGGGCAAAGGTATCGAATGTCCCCGGAGGGTGGGAAGCGGACGTTCCACAAACTGCACTAACTACCGATACTGAAGTGTAGGCTTGACTGTGTTGTTGAACGTGATACTTAAGCGCACACTTCACTAACGGAGCGATGAGCATGAACCACTCTGACGTCACACACAGCACGTTCGTCTTGGAGCGACACATCCCTGCGAGCCGAGGAGAGGTTTGGAAAGCCTTTGCTGATCCCGACATGAAACGCCGGTGGTATGCTGAAGGCGATCAGCACGAAGTTGAAGAATTTGCTTCCGAGCTTCGCCCAGGCTCAGATCAGCGGCTGCGCTACCGGTTTCGCGAAGGTACGCCATTTGCCGGAGTATCGATTACGAACAGCGACACGATCCTGGAGGTGGTTCCGGAAGAGCGCATCATTGCAAGCTCGAGAATGGCGTTCGGAGACAATTGCATCTCTGTCGCCCTGATCACGACCGAGCTGCAGCCGGAAGACCAGGGAACGCAGCTGAAGCTCACCTTTCAGGGCGCGTTTCTCCCAGGTGCCGATGGCCCTCAGATCCGCGAGATGGGCTGGAAGACATGCTTCGACAGATTGGAGCAACAATTTCAGAGCAAAGTTGCACCAATTGCCTGAGCCGCGATCGCCGCTTGACTTGATCCTCGATGCGCTTGGCGATCCAACACGCAGGCGCATCATCAATCGGCTGAGTGCTGGGCCAGCATCCGTCACGGCTCTGGCCCAGCCCCTGAAGATCACTCTGACCGCAGTTACCCAGCACCTGAGGGTGCTGGAAGAAGCGCAACTTGTCGCCACTGAAAAAGTGGGCCGTGTTCGCACCTGTCGATTAGAACCGGCAGGTTTCGAAACCCTCGCCAACTGGACACAAGAACGACGATCAATCTGGGAACACCGGCTCGACCGGATGGTGGAGATGTTCAAGGAACAACCTTAAAGCAAGCGGCGGCCAGCCGTCCGGTGTTTGGGGGAAACGACCTGCGCATGAATGTCTGCCATGGATGGATAGCGAACACTTACCGGACGATCATCTCTTCCCAAAAGTCGCATCGATGCGAGCTGTAGGCGTCCGTCGTTCGCAGCCTGTCGCTGCCTGGAGCGAGGACTAAGACCTTTCGGCTCCCAGAGCGGCGAAAAGGGGGCCATGTTGGCTTGCGGCTGGAGTTTGGATCTCCGCTTCGCGCAAAATCGGTCCAGTAGCCGATCATCGTTTTCGCCAATGCCTCTTGAACAGGGCTTCTTGCGATCTTCTTGCCATTCGTAAGGTCGATTGGTCCGTCGGCTAGGTCGAACAGCAACGGGAGCTCGCTCGAGTGTGACGCGCCAGACTTCATTGTGGGGAGGAAAGGCACCAGGCCAATGCCATTTGGATCGGCAAACTCGTAAACGAATGTCCGATTGTGTGACGATAAGTTAAGGGCATCATATAAGGCTGGGCAGGCAAACATGCGGTCGGTGTTTGCGGCTGACCACGCGGACGCGCCATCGCCAAAGCGTTGGAGTGGGTATCGCGACAAGACCGACCCAGCCTTCGGTCCGAACGCTTCGCCGATCAGTCGTGTGTAGTTTTGATCTGTAATCGGCTTCCCCGTCAGAAGTGCGCCGGATGCCATCGCCCGACTTTCGTCGCGGGTGAAGCCGATCATAATCGGCACGCGGTGATACTTGCCGGAGGCAAGCGCTGCTTGCGGGTCCAATGGTAGGGTCGGAGTGTTGAATGCAGCGAAGGTGAATGTGCCTCCCTCGGAAGCAATCTTCTCAGATGGAAGCTTCCTCAAGCATGCTATCCGTGCAGCGTCCGATCCATCGCCACAGCCGAGCCGAGCAGCGGCGGCCACGCCAAGCGCTTCCGTCTCACTCAGAGGCTGGAAGAAGCTTCCAGCGGGCAAGTCGATGCCAACTGCATGCTTTGGCCAGCTGATCGAGCAAGTCCCGCTTTGGATGATCGCACGTTGGAACAGGTTGCGTGCTTTTGGTGAAACAACTTGGGCGCAGGTGCTGACCCCTCCGCCGGACTCGCCGAACAGGGTGACGTTATTCGGATCGCCGCCGAAGGCGCTGATGTTTTGTTTCACCCATCTGAGCGCCGCCTGCTGATCCTGAAAACCGAAGGTGCCCGATCCTGGCAGGCCCTTGATGCCAAAAAAGCCGAAGGCGTTAACTCGGAACTCGACGCCGACGAACACGACATGTCCTTGGCGAACCAGCCTCGACGCGTCGTAGGTGTTGGGTGTCCCGACAGACAGTCCCCCGCCGTGCAACCAGACCATAACTGGCAGTCGAGTACCCTGCTTGAGCGCCTTCGGTGCAGAGACATTCAGGAATAAGCAGTCCTCGTTGAACTCCTTACCTTGGGGGCAAATGGGGCCGAACGTGTTGGCAGCCCTTACGCCCCGCCATCGTGCCGGGAGTTGGGGCGGCGCAAAGCGCAAGGCTCCAACCGGGGGCGCGGCGTATCGAATGCCCCTGAAATGAACGAGGTCGCCGTCAACGATGCCTTGCAGCAGTCCCTGCTCGGTCTTGACCAAGCCCGCGTCGAGCTTGGCACTGGTGGTAGAGGCCAGCGCTGAGGCGCTCGAAGTCAGCGATATTAGAGCCAGTGCTAAAGCACCGGACAGTTTATGCCAATTCAGGCTCTGGGGCAGGTGATCCGCCACAAGCCACTTATCGGCTCAGCTGGGAATGTCCGCAATGGGTCGAACTCGGACATCCGCCGAACGCCCTGTTAGGGTGGAAAGCGGACGTTAGCAATCATCTGCTATGATCGCTTTGATGTCTTACGCGACGCCCCTCTTGATCATTGCTTTTCTGAGCGCGCCGTTCGCGATTTTCGGGTTTCGGCGAACATCGCGCGCGGCGACCATCCTCTTGGTTCTTTTGGCAGTCTACACAGCGATTGTGTGGCTGAGCCCGCTACCCGCCGGGACACTAGAAGCAGACCGGATTGGAGCAGCAGCGTGGAGCATGATCCTCCTTATCCTATTGGTGACTTGCTCATTCGCTTTCGCAAGCGCCTTTGCACTCTCCACACTGGCTTCGCTTCGTCGTTCGCGAGATTAACGTCCACTAAGGGTGGAAAGCGGACGTTAGGAAGTGTGACTTAGGTATGGCCTTGTGAGCATCGCACGTTCCTATTGGCCGCTCGCCTTGAGCGTCATCAGCCTGATTGTTGCCACCTACTTCACGGTCACCGACAAGGCTTACCTCATGCGGGGCTGCCGCGTTGAAGACTACCCAGAATTGGCTTTCCTCCTCTTCATCGGTCCTGCGGCCTTGGTTGCAGTCGCCTTCGGAGTGCTGGGCCTGCGGTCGAAGACACGTAAGCACGTTGGTGCTTCGGTGGTCCTCAGCATTGTGAGCATCGCAGCCACCGTTGGAGTTCTATTTGAGGCAGGGGGAGGCCAGTGCGGCTAAGTTCGTAAGGTCTGCTATCAATCCTGTTCGTAGAAGGTGTGCCCCGATTATCGGGCTCAAGGAGCTTGTAGATAGGGGCTCTGCGAACCTCTTCCGTCTCAAGGCACAAGTTAACGCTGCCGTCACGAAGCCAACCGGTTTGACGATCAAGGTTCGCTCGGATGCGTTCGAAAGCTGTTTTGGCAGCGCTCTCCTCGTTTGAGGCGAGCACATACCGGTAGGAGAAAAGGCCGCACGGTCGAGAAACGTCTTTCTGTGGTTCAGCGTCTCTCCAACTTAGTCTTCCGTGAACCAGGACGTAATAGCAGCGCACTGCCCTACATCCCATCGTCGCTGAATGTCTGCAATGGGTCGATTGCAGACCCTCAGCTTACGTCAGCAGTGGGTGGAAAGCGGACCTTCGCTAATCGGGACTCGTCCGAACCCAGATGTGCGGCACTCCTTGCTCACCAGCCCACTCCGTAGCGGCGGCCAGTGCTGCTTCTATTGATACGTCACTCTCAGGCAAGGACACGTATAACACGCCCTCTCCTGAGGGTTTGAAGCCATAGCCACTGCCGAGGAAACGGCCATCAGCGCTCGCCTCAACTGTGAGCCACGGCTCATCATCCGACAGGTGCGGCATTCGCTCGCCGGGTTGCAAATAGATGAGTTGGATCATCGGCCGCCTTGTCTCACGACGCGGCGACTGTCTGCAACGGGTGGAAACCGGACGTCAGTAACGAGGCCTAAGTGGCCCGCCCAGCCGCATCTCCACCACATCCCACTCGAACACCCGGCCCGTCCTTTTCTTAACAGCAAACCAACCCATGTTTGTGCTGCATATTCCATCGCATTTCCGGTTGCTGTGCAATGCCAGCACATAGAAGCCTTCAGGGCTGTCGGCGCTTTCGATTGGGTCGCAGAACGCGACAACTGAGACAGGGAAATGGTTCGCCGCTGCGTATTGAGTTTTAACCCGTTCACAGGCTGCCGTGGCAGTCGACACGCGGGCGGCAGCAAGAGGTGCGGTAGGAGCCAATAGCCCGGTCGCAGGCAGCACCGCAGCGAGCAGCATGATTTTACAAACCCTTCGTGCCATCGGGAGATTGTAGCTTCGCAGCGAATGTCCGCAATGGGTCGATTGCCGACCTCCAGCTGAAGCCCGCTAAGGGTGGAAAGCGGACGTTCCCATGATACTCAAGTGGCATGTTCAAGGTCATCGCTGGCAGCGCCGTTAGCCTCCTCGTCTCCAGTTGTGGGAGCGACTTCATTCACGATGAGCGACTTGCGGGGCCTTACCGTCTGGTCGCCGTTGATACAATGGAACAGATGAGCCTTTGTCGCGACATCGACCCGAGCGGGAGCTGCGCAGGCGACGGTCTTGCTGGTGAAACGCTTTTCGCAGCGGGGGCTAACAACCGTTTCATTGCGCTGGCCATCCATCCGAATGGTGACCGCACCAGAACTGATTTTTACTATCTCGTAAGAAGCGCCCGAGAGGCGGATGACGGTGGACGAGGGGCTGTCCTCAAAGGCCCGTTAGACGAACGAAGCTTCGCTGAAGCCAAGGCAAGACTTGACCTACCGCGGTTCTCGCGGGTCTTCTCGAACCTGAAGTGAATGTCTGCAATGGGTCGAACACAGACCTTCGTTGAATGTCAGCCTTGGGTGGAAAGCGGACGTTCGACAACGCGCTCACCAGACTGTTTCGAGAACCTCGACTGCCGCACGTTGCATTAGGGGTCGTTTTGCGTCTTGACCGCAGGTCCAACTCGCTGTGCGAAGCGCATGAACGCGTTTTGATCGCGTTCCTTCAGGGCAGCGCATACTTGTTTCAGTTCTGCGGCACTCAACGTTTGCCAGCTTGCAATGAGGTTTCGCTCCCACTCCGCTTCGTGCCGTTCGACAGCATCAGTTACGGCGTGCGCAAGCTTTTCGCGCGATTTGGAGTCATCTCGTGCCGCCACCATGCCAGCCGTCTGCGTGCGCTCGACAGCCATTGTGAGCATCGACCTAAACTGCTCCCTCGGCTTGAGCGCCTGAACAAGTCCTTGAGCGTCATCGGTGGCGCAGCGAGGTGACTGACCGCAAGCGCCGAGGGCAACTAAAGCGCTGAGAATGAAAATGCGACGCTTCATGCCAAGAGCGATAAAGCTGAATGGTTACGGCTTTCAGACTGCGCCTAACGTCCGCTTTGGGTCGTAAGCGGAACTTCCGCTTTGAAGCGCAAGGCGCGTAAGCAGAACTAGGCTCGAAGTGGAAAGCCCCGCCAGCCGAGGGGGAATCGCTGGCGGGGGCAGATTCGGCAGCTGATGGTTGAGCTAACTGGAAGGTTGCGGTCAAGCCGAGCACGATTGCCACCGATACGAACCTGAGCATGAGGATTGACGCTGATAACTTAGTCAGTTTTTCTGAACCTCTAACCCGATGTTAGAAGGCCTGACCCCGAAAAAGCTAGCGGATGCAAGGGCCTAGGTGAGATGTTCAGTCCCGCAAACTTCGGCTAGCAATCACATAGCAAGCACAGGTCAGCAATCGCGGGTGTAAACCGTGCCGCGTTCGTCATCTTCGAATTGCTCGATCTTGCCAGCCCTGATCAGTCTCCCGAGCAAGGCAGTGAGGTCGTTATCTCCGATCATAGGCATCGACTTGAGCGCAACGCCAACAAGGTCTTGGTATGTCGCGGGATTACTCGGCTCCCGCTGCCAGACATAATTGCAGATAGCCTGCTCGATGGCCGCGTTCATTGGCTCAGCTTACCAATCGTCGTCTCGGCGGCAAGGTTTCGCTACACGTCGTTGAGCGATTAGAGCGAGTGCCCTACTGTTGAGGCGCGCCAAACCGTCATTTTGCTAAAACGGGCGGGCCTCAAGAAGTGCTCAGCTGAGGTGGAGTTAATGTCAGCTTACGACCCAAACCAGACATTGGATTTACGCTGATTTAGGCTATCTTCGTGAGACTGGAGAGTGCTAATGGAGAAGACGATCATAGCTGTATTGGCTATTGGCCTGCTCGTAGCGATGTCGCTCTGGGCTAATCGTCGTTTTCGAAACGAGCGCCGGCTGCCGATGCAATGGTCACTCAAGGGCTCCGTTAATTGGACAGCGCCCCGACCACTCGCCCTTTCATTTGTGCCTGTGCTAGCCGCGATTATCCTCACAGCGATGGTAGCTCAGCCCGACTTCCTCAAGCCTCGGCCCGGTCAGGAGAGCCTTGTTTTCCCGGCGCTGCTTTTTGTCGGAATACACGCCCTACATATTTGGCTGATAGGAAGAACTCTCCGCTCTAAAGCTTGAAACGGAGGTCCGCTATTCAACCGTTGCGGACCTTCGTCAGAGAGGGAAGAAGATGGGAATTGTGACCACCGCGGTAATCCAAGTAATCAGGTTCAATGGTAGCCCTACCCTCACGAAGTCGAGATAATTGTACCCGCCCATCTGATATACCAGCGCGTTAGTTTGGTAGCCGAACGGGGTTGCAAAGGCGGCGCTGCCAGCAATCATCACCGCAACCAGGAAGGGCTGCGGGTTTGCGTGCAATGCCTCCGCGAGTGCCACCGCAACGGGCGTGAACAGCACCGCCACAGTGGCGTTTGACAGCAACTCCGTCGCAAACAGGGTTGCGCCGTAGATAACGATCAAAGCCGTCAACGGGCTCATCCCGTCCAAAGATGCGATCAGCCAACGGGTTCCGACTTCTGCGACGCCCGTAACTTCCATCGCGATCCCGAGCACGACCATACCAGCGATTAGCATAAGGACATCGGGTCTTAAGCCGCTGTACGCTTCGTCGGCAGTGATGATCCTCAAAAGAATTAGCAGAACCGCGCCGGCGAACGCGCAAGCTGCGATGGGTGCAACGTTGAGCGCCGCCATCATGATCACCGAAGCAAAGATCGATAGGGAGGCGATCGCCTTGACTGGCTGGAACCGGCGGGTCGGAACGAAAGCCGTGGGCGAACCGACCTGCGTTGCAGCAAGGCCTTCGTATCCCTCTTGAATGGCAGCTTCTGCAGCTGGGCCGCTGGCGCTTTCGCGTTGCGGATCCGCCCGGATCAGCCGACCGCTGAAAAGCAACAAGTACAGGCCGCCGGACAGCGCAACCACCAAACCTACAGGCGTGATGTCGAACAAACCGAACTTGGGCAGTCCTGCCACTCCTGCCATGTCGTTCACCAGAAGATTGGTCGAAGTGCCGATTAGGGTGCAGCAGCCACCAAGTACCGCCGAGTAGGAGAGAGGCATGAGGAAGCGCTTGGGCGAGAGGCCGAGCGATTTCGCAGCTTCCCGCACTACTGGTGCGGTCAAGACGACTATCGGTGTGTTGTTAAGAAACGCAGACGCGCCGCCGGCGACCGCAATCACTACCCACAGGCCAGCTCTTCCCACTCTCCGGCAAAGCGCAACCAAGCCTCGAATTGAGATGTCGAGAAGTCCGGACAACTCCATTGCGTAAGCAATGACGAAGAGCGAGGCGAGTGCGACAATGGCAGGAGCGGCGAATGCGCTTTGAACCTGAATAGGTCGAAGAACGCCGGTGATCAGGAGTACGGCAGCGCCTGCGAGCGCTACAACGTCGGCACGCAACTTGTCCCAGATCAGCGCCGCAACCACAGCGACGAGTACAAGCAGGGTGATTGCTTGAGGTGTGAAATGCACGCTCATGCCGACTTCGGAGAGCTACTGCTTAGCTGCACGGTTCTTGCGAAAGATGGCGGCGATTAGGACGCTGAAGGCAAGCAGTCGGATCAAAAATATGTATTCCCGCTCTTCATGAGGGATATTGGCAAGCGCCTGCACAGCCTGACCAAGGCCCAGAAGGCCGAACGCAATCGCAAAGGCGAGGAATAGCCCGTCATCCGTTCGTTTCCAGAAGCGGAGGAAGAACAAGGCCGCCACAAGGAACCCAAAGGCGACCGAGCCGGAAAGGAAGTCGAACAAGGTCACGCCGCATCGTCCTCCAGATCCCAGATGAAGCCGAATAGAAGGACCGAGATCGCGGAGAGCGACAACAGAAGCCTTCCAATGCGCAGGTTCACATCCGTGAAGATGAGAAGGTCCATGACCAGCAGGAGGTTGTTGCCAGCAAGCAGGATGAAGCAGGCGCTGCTCCAAAGTAAAAGACGCTCCCGCGAACGCGCATAGCTGCGCCCTAGCAGCCAGGCACAGCAGGCGCTGGTCAGGAAGCACAGGACGTACACGGCGGCGGGGAAGATTTGCTGCACAGTCAATCCTTCAGCCGGAAAGCGTCTGAAAAGGCCGTCAGGCCCTTGTTGACCGAGGCAACGATCAGTCGCCGCACTCTGTCTGGTTTAGAGCGGTATAGTTGCTCTGTTTCGTCGACAAGCGCCCGCACTTCAGATGTTACAGGCATGTAAATGCAGGTACCGTCCTCGCAAGTGACCAAGCCGCCAGCCACCAGTGCTTCCAAGGCCCTATCAATCACTGCGGGGCTCGCACGGAGGGACAAGACCAAGTCTTCAGTGCGGCATGCGCGGCCTTCCTGCTTGAGAAGCAGCAGCAGTTCCAACGCCCAAATAGACCGAAAGCTCGAAGCCACGAAGGCTACCAGTTCCTCTTCGGATGCCATGTGTGCGCACTAAACATGCCTGCTCCCAGTTCAACCACTTGAGGTAAGAATGTCTGCTTGCCACCCCTAGCAAACAACCCGAAAAGGTCTGGAACCGACCATTTCAGAGGTCGGCACAGAATCTAGGTAACCGCGTTCTTCAGGCGCTCCTGACACCGGAGGGCACATGAGCAAGCATAAAGGTTGGCTGGTTGTAGCGGAGCTACTAGTGGTGTTGGGGATATTAATCGCGCTAATAGGTCACATCTCTTAGCCGCTGCAGTTTGCCTCAGGCGGCGCTGCGCGCCGTTTCCAACCATTGCGGTCGAACACCGGTTCGGCGATTAAGTCGCCTCAGCCTTAGAGAAGCGAGGACGGCATCGGCCATGGCGTTTGACTTAGCTCTTGCACAGCGTGTGCGCGAGGCGCTCGCATCGCAGCATGCGCTTGCTGAGCCGGGGGTCGGTCCGATGCAGATAGGTGGACGATCCACCAAGGGCTTCGTCTTGATTGATCAAGACCAGCTGAGTTCCGATCTGCTTCTGATGGGATGGGTGCAGCGGGGCGTCGCCTTCGCCGCTTCATTACCTTCAAGGAACAATGCTTAGGGATAGAGTCGCCTACAGTTGCGAGCGAATGTCGCTGGAGCGTCGGCTTCCGACCTAGCTCAAGCTGAGCTGCACCAGCCCCGTTCTCACGGGGTAACGTAAGGCGGGACCTTACGCTTCAGCAAGCCGTTAAGGAAGCTTCTGAGGTGATGTGATCAAGGGCAGGCAGAGATGAGCAGCGAGCCCTTCTTTGGTCTGGCACCCGAACATGTGGCGATGGCAACGGTAGGTGCAGGCATCGTCCTCGCCTACTGGATTCCTAGGTACTTCTCGGGTCGGGAACCAGCTTCCTCAGCGCTCCTCATTGCCATCGGCATGGTTGCCTTCGCCTTTGTGCCTGGCATGCCGGCCGTCGTCGACCCCCGCACCTCGCCGAAAGTTTGGGAGCGACTAAGCGAACTTGCCGTCATCGTCGCGCTCTTCGGAACTGGCCTGCGCATCGACAACCTCACCAACTACAAGCGTTGGCAGCCTACTGTTCGCATGCTCCTCGTCGCGATGCCGCTGACCATTCTTGCCGTTGCGGGCCTTGGCTACTGGCTAGCGGGAATGACACTTGCGGGCGCAATCCTGCTCGGTGCCGTTCTTGCTCCTACGGACCCGGTGCTTGCTGGCGACGTTCAAGTTGGCCCGCCCACCGAAGGCGGGGAGCACCCGGTGCGGTTCACACTCACGACGGAAGCAGGTCTGAATGACGGGCTTGCGTTCCCATTTGTCTACCTCGGTTTGATCGTTGGAGCGGAGGGGTTCCTGATCGGGGACCTCGCCACGGAATGGCTCGCCAGAGACGTATTGTACCGCATAGCTGTGGGCGTCCTTGGGGGAGCAGCGGTCGGCACCGTATTCGGGAAGATCATTTTCCAGCTTCCGCGTGGCAACGCCTTGGCGGAAACTGGGTCCGGCGTGCTTGCGCTCGCCCTTGTGCTTCTCACCTACGGCTTCACGGAACTGTTGGAAGGATACGGGTTCATCGCGGCTTTCGTCTCCGGACTGGCGCTGCGGCGTGTAGAACAGGAGCATCAATTCCACGGGCGGCTCCATAGCTTTACGGAAGCCATCGAGCACGCACTCACTGCCATTCTCCTGCTCTTGATCGGTGGCTCTCTCCCGCTGCTCTGGGGTGAGTTGGATTGGCGCCATGTGGCGATTGCCGCTGCCCTAATAGTTGTAATTCGGCCTTTGGTCGGCTGGTTGAGCCTGGCTGGAACCGACCTCGCCGGACGGTCGCGTTTCGTGGTGGCGGCATTTGGCGTTCGCGGGATTGGATCGATCTATTACCTAGGGTTCGCTACCGGGCACCTGTCATTCAAGAATGAAGGGCAGCTCTGGGCTACGATCGCCTTGACGATCCTTCTGTCAACGATCGTGCACGGCCTTACGGCTGGAGCAGCTGTAGAGCGTGCCGAAAAGAAGGAGCCCGAGACTAGTCAGTGAATTGCCTCGCTCGGCACACCGTCGGGTCTTCATCGGCATCTTCCCCGAAGACCTCCTCCGCTTCGTCCACTTCATAGTGGGTGCTGATGATAGGTTTCGTACATTTGAGCACGGCAAAGCCGAGGATCCCGGAAGCTAGCGAACCTGCAAGCGTCCCAATCTTAG
Organism: Sphingomonas piscis; assembly: GCF_011300455.1. Lineage (NCBI taxonomy): Bacteria > Pseudomonadati > Pseudomonadota > Alphaproteobacteria > Sphingomonadales > Sphingomonadaceae > Sphingomonas > Sphingomonas piscis. The sequence goes on along the minus strand of NZ_CP049869.1, from coordinate 523,483 downwards.
CCTCTTCCACCAGCAGCGGATCTCCAAAAGCCAGATCGCCTATGAAGAGGCTCATCGTGAAGCCGATGCCGCACAGGAGTGACGCGCCGTAGATGTGTGCCCAACGAAGGGATTGCGGTTTCGGCGCAACTCCGGTGCGATCGGCGATCCAGACCGCACCAAAAACACCTGCTTGCTTCCCGAAGAGCAGCCCAAGGGCGATGCCCACGGGAAGCGGGTCGAGCAGCGCCTCCGCTCCGGGGAAGGTCACGCCAGCGCTGGCGAAGCCAAAGACCGGCACGATCCCGAACATCACATAAGGATGAACACGGTGCTCGAGCTTCTTCAGAGGCGAGTAGGGCTCCCCCTTCCCTAGTGGGATCGTCAGTGCCGCGAGCACTCCGGCGATGGTCGCGTGAACCCCCGACTGAAAGACGGCTATCCACAGCAGCACGAAACCGAGCAGAAAGGGCCAAAGCTTGCGGATTCCGAACATTGTCATAGCAGCCATAATGCTCACAATGATCGCCGACGCAGCCAACGCCGGTACGCTCAGATCCGAAGTGTAGAAGAGGGCGATAATCGCAACCGCTCCGATGTCATCAATAATCGCGATTGTGACTAGGAGCAGCTTGATCGAAGCGGGAACGCGACCGCCTAGGAGCGCCAGCACGCCCAGCGCGAAGGCGATGTCGGTTGCGGCCGGGATCGCCCAACCGCTGCTCAGCGTCGGATTGAAGCCGGTTCCGAGCTTATAAACTAGTGCTGGGACCGCCATCCCAGCAGCGGCGGCAATCATCGGCAGGCGCCTCGCTGCAGGGGTCGACAGCTGACCGTCATACCATTCGCGCTTCACTTCCAACCCGACGAGTAGGAAGAAGACGGCCATCAGGGCGTCGGCAATCCAATAGTGAACCGTCAGCGGACCAACGTGCGAGTGAAGGACCTTGTGGTAGCTCTCGGCCAGTGGCGAATTAGCAATGACTAGCGCTAGTGCCGCTGCCCCCATGAGCGCGAGCCCGGCATTGCGTTCGTCGTTTGAGGAATGTTCTCCTGCCACCGCGCCGCCATGCACAGCTACTTGAACTCACGCAACTTGCCTGCCCGTGACGGCCAGGTCCCGTTATCATAATTAGCAGTACGCTGGTCTAAGCCGAAGTTCCGCTTTCCACCCTTAGCGGGCGTCAGCAATCGACCCGTAACGGTCATTCACCAAATCGAGCAGTCTTCTGAGAGCGGACGTTCTTTCTCTGATCACGAAAGTCGCGGTTAACCATTTTAGTTCATGAGCTCCATGCTGGAGGTTGGAACGCGATGCGGTTGGAGGGGACGTTCACGAACGGAGCGGTTGAACTCGTTGGTTCAAATAACGGGCCGTTCTCGTCCGTCATGCAGGCTTGCTATCCCTACCTCCTCAGCGACTTGAGCCTCCTGCTGAACATGCTCCAGGACCTTCGCAAAGAACTGTCAGGGGTAGCTGCCACGGCCCGTCGGCATGGCTACACGCTTGCTAAGATCGAAGCGGCAGAGAAGGCCATCTCAGAACTCCGGGGATCGAGTCTGACGCGAGATCACCTTGTCGCTCAACTTCGATCGGTCCTGAGGAAGTTGGGCGGGGTGGGAGATGATCTCGTTTCGTCACCTGACACTGTCGCTGAGCACGGTTTTAAGCTTCAGCACGTCGATCTTACAGCTCAGTTGCTGAGCTCTACGATCGTCGCAGCTGCGTTAGAAGCCGATTTTGACCCGCTTACTATGGCAAGGCTTCAGAACTTGCGGGCTTGCTGCAAGCAGGCGCTCAGCGGCAATGCCGCGCCCATGGTCGCGTTCAACGCTTAACCTTCCACCGTTTACCCTTGGCGCGCGTCTGCTCAAGTTCTGGAACCGACCCATTGCGGACATTCGCTACGCGCAAGTGGTTGGCAGTTACTAATTGGGAACTACATTCCTCTCGCTAGGGCGTGCTGAACCGCGCGCGAGAGAGTTTTATCGACGCCGTCGCGGAGCGTTGCCACAGTGACCGGTAAGTGAACGTCCGGAACGATCCCGCCGTCCTTTTCTGCGTGCCGCGCAACGTAGCCCTTTAGAGGCAGATCAAATTCGATACCGCTAAATGGCAGCTTCACGAATAGGAATGCTCCCCCGTTTACACCACGTAGGTTGCCACCGGTCGTTTCGCCGACGAGTGTTACCCGTTTGGTCGCCCGCGCGGCATTGATGAACGCGAAGGTCGCCGAGCTGTTGACTGGGCTAGTCAGGACAACCACCGGACAGGTGATGCGCTTCGCCGAAGGTTCAATGACCGAAATAGTTTCCGCCGCGACGGGACGGAAGTATCCATTACCCAGTGGGTGTGCACCGTTTCCGAGCGTATAGAAAGTCTGATCCCAAGTGCTGCTGTTCTCGCGCAGCAGCGAGGGCATTTGGTCGAAGCGCAGACGGAGGTCGAACGGCCAGCCGCTTAACGGTCGATTGATGAGCCTCGCGAGGATTGGGTCTCCGCAATCGTCTCCGCCCTCGTTCTCGCGAATGTCGACGATCAGTCCCTTTGCATCGCTGAGGCTGTCGAGCCTTTTCTCGAGCCAGGTTCGCCAGTCCCAATTGCTGTTCCACATCGCCCAGCCGGGCATGGTAAGAACGACTACGCCGTCAGCTCTGCGTTCCCACTGCCAGCGTGGCTCGCCGCTCTCTGGGGATATCCTAGTCATCATGGCACGGCGATCGGCGAGCGAGATAGGAGCACAACGGCAGCGCACCTTTCGTCCATCAGGGGTGCGAACGAGAAGATCGTGAAACCCGCCAGCAGGCGGCAGCAGCAAACCTTGGAAGACATCGAAGGTCTCGTAGTCTTCCCGACCCTCGACGCTCAGCAGGCTGCGCCGCTTGCTATCGTTGGCACCATCCCCCCGGGTGTAAGGCAGCAGCAATTCGAGCACCGCCGCGGCAAGACGCCCATTTAGCTCCAGCACCTCCGTACCACGCGGCAGGCCCATGTCGCTGGGGTCTCGTGTCACGATCATGCGAGAACCCACCCAGCGGAACCAAAAAGGGAGGCGTGTCTGCCGCTCGAACAGCCGCTTCACATCGGCATCGTTCTGATTGAAGAAGTTGGCATAGCTGTGCCCACAGCGGATGGTCGCGAGGTGCCGGGAAAGAGCGAGGTAAGCGGCTGCTATGTCCTCGGCTTCGGCGGCCGCCGAATAGGCCGCTTCGAAGCGCGTCTGCGACGCCGCGATCTCGCGCGGACTACAGTGCAAGTAAAGCCCTGGGTGTATGGCCATAGCGGCGCGAAAGATTGCCAGGTCTTTCCCCACCCGCGTCTGCTGCGCAGGCCTGAGGGCGCAGATCTCTGAAGGGAAAAGGGCGGCTGCCGGGAGGGCAGCAGTGGCGGACAAAAACTTGCGACGGTTCATGGCCGAAAACTTCATCGAGGTTGGACCTTGCGTCGCCTCATTTTGCCGAGTGCAGCTAATTTTTCACGATTCTGAGACGACGGCGATAAGTCGAAGGAGGGACCCCGAACCGGGCCGCGAACGCCCGATTGAAGCTCGCCTTTGACGCAAAGCCGGCATCATGTGCCAAGGTTAAGAGATCTTCGCCTCCGCCGCGCTCGATAGCTGCTGCCACGGCGTCACTTCGAAGACCTTGTATGACTGCGGAGAAGCTTAGGCCCAGTCCTTCGTTGAAAGCGCGCGATAAATAGGCCTCATTGGTACCGACGATGCGGGCTGCCCCTCGCAGGGTGAGGGCGGGTTCGCGATACGCTTCGCTTTCTCTTAAGACCGTCGCCCAACGTCCGCCCTCCGCCTGCCAATCGCGTGTGGGACGAGGAGGCGCATCTTTGTCAGACGTTACGGCTTGAAGCCTCGGCCAGGGCACGTTTCCGTATCGCCAAGCCTGGATTGCCAGCCAAACAGAAGCCCCCGCAATAGCAAGATAGAGCGGCATCAACCCATCGAAGCTTAACGGTATGACGGTGTCCGTAAGCGCGTAGAGTGCCCAGACACTCCATAGGATGGTCATGGCGCTAGTTAGTTGAAGGAGCCAAGTGAGCCCGAAGCGCGCTTCGTCACTCCTCTGCTCGGTTAGCGTTTTACGGTAATCTGCAACCAGCCTTCGGACCCGCCTCAGAACCAAAGCAAAGAGCACAATTAGCAGTAAGTTCTCGGCCGTTCTGAACGCACGACCGACCACTTCTGCCCACTCCAACTTATCCGACAGTGGCAGTATGAAACTGGCGAGCTCGAACGAGACGGCAACGAAGCCAGGTAGAAACCAGGCTCGCAGCACTTGGAGTGGGCTGCCGCGAATCGTCATCTCAACATACGCAAGCAGCAACGGCGGGACGAGGAGCGGCTGAGCGATCGGGAAGAAAGTCAGCCATTGCCAATTGTCGTAAAAGCCGGCGAACCCGATCAACCAAGGCGTGAGAACACCTGTCAGTACGAGCAGAAGCACCGCCATGACCCGGTTTGCTCGCCGATTGTCGAAAGTGCGACAGAGGGCAAATGCGATCGTCACGATGACCAGTGCAGCCGAAAGAAGGACTGAGCTGCGCCAGCCGAAGGTTAGTTCCGATAACACCCATGAAGGTTGCCAATAGCTATGTGCATTCGCAAGTTGGTTGCCGCTACTGCCCTGGCTCGGTTGGCTATGGTGCAAGGCCGCTGAGCGTCTAAGGTGACCTGAGGTACCTTTTATCTAGTCATTGAAGCGAGAGGGGCAGCCATCCCGAATGTCCGCTTTCCACCCAATACGCATATGCAACGAACGTCTGCCTTCGACCGATTGCGGACATTGAGCGACGTTCCGCATTGAACAGAATGTCGAGATGCAGGCACCCGTGAAGGTCATGCGCCCTTCGCTTTTCCTCGTAGCGAGAAACCATAGATCGCCGTTGCGGCGATCCCGGCCATGATCGCGCCGCAACCCAGCCACAGTGCGGCATCGAATGGGGCGAGGGCCCATAGCGTAGCGTAGAGCAGCCCGCTTAGGGCCATTGACCAACCACCGAAGCGCTGGACCTGCCGGGCGCTGGCATTGGGGGTGAACGTCTTTGGCATCCGGTTGCCGTACCAAGCGACCATCAGGCCGATGATGGTCAACACTATCCGGGTAACCGTGTCGGCATCGAGCAAGCCCGCTTTCCGCGCTGCCGTTGCAGCGAGCGCCACCAGGATGATCCCTCCCGCCCACGTGAGGCTTCCGGTGAGTTCCCTGTTCATCGCGCACTCTCCTCGTTGATTTCGCGACCGTCCTCGGTGCTTCCGAATGAATGAACGAAGCTCAGCAGCGCATCTTCGAGCACCGAAAGCTTCAGATGGTATATGATAGACTTGCCGACCTTCTCGGCATGGATCAGGTCCGCATCTTTCAGCACCGAGAAATGCGCCGACATCGTTGGCTTCGAATATCTGAATTGCTCGCTAAGTTCGCCCGCGCTCATCGGTTTCTGCCGCAGCAGTTGAAGTACCCGCCTCCGGGTTGGGTCGGACAAAGCTTTGAATACCTGACTCATCATTCGATATTTAGCTAAATGACTAAACAAGTCAACCGAGATCTGATCTTGTCTGGTTGCGACCAAAGGTAGAGGCTGAGTTGCAAGGTCGCCTTCTCGCCGGGTCGCGATCTCCGGTCACACCTACAAGTTTCCATACTGTGAGGATTCAGAGCGAAAATGGTGACAACAGCCATTTGGAAGGCCTTGTACACACCCGGCCATGATGCCGCCTGCTTGATTGAGGGTGACCAAGGGTGGGTGCTTGAAGGGTGTGCGGTATACCTTGCAGAAGGACTGCCCACGTCTTTGAACTACCGTTTGGAGCTAGCTGCAAATTGGGAGACCCAAAGCGGCTCGGTAAGAGGATATACTGGCGGCGAGCCTATTGAGCATCAAATCCATCGAGATGCTGACGGCTGGCTGCTGAACGGGGTGCGGCAGGACGGACTGCATGACGTGAAGGATTTGGATTTCGGTTTCACTCCGGCAACGAATTTCGCTCAGCTGCGCCGCATGAACCTCGCCGTCGGAGACGAATGCAAGTTTGCCGTCGCCTGGATGGACCTAGACAGTGCCACCCTTCAGCCGCTGTCCCAGATCTACAAGCGGCTGTCGAAATGGAGCTATGACTACAATTCGCCCCAGGGCCCATACCGAGCCACGTTAGAGCTTCAGGCAAATGGCTTCGTCAGCTTGTATCCGAACTTGTGGCAAGCAGAGCCCAGCTAACTTCTGCTTTCCACCCTTAGCGGACATTCGCTGACATTCTGGAATCGGCCCTAAACAGATATCCAAGCCGATTGACCCTGAACACCTGCCGGCTGATTCCGGCTCCGAAAGTGCCAGTATCGCCCTCGTTCTGGGGACGCTTGCGATCTTCAACCGATAGCGCCAGCCCCCCGGCGCTTGGCCCTTGCCTCTGCCATATCCGAGGTGGGGGCCTTTCTTTTTACGGGGTCCGAAACCCGCCGAACCGATAGACCCATTAGGTGTTCTTTCGGTGTATTATCACCGAAGCAGGGCCTTCGTTGGTGGACCCTAAGAAAGCCGAAAACCGCCCACCGCGTTTGATTGCCTTTGAATGTTATCAAACGGCGGGCCTGTTCTTGCCCTGTTATTACAGGAGCCTAGCACTTGCGCGCGCAACTGCGGCATGGCTGTTTTTCGGCTGTATTATCAGCCAGCGCCGACACTGTTTCCCAACTGTATTATCAATGTCCGCTACCCGTTATTCACCGTTCGGAAACGGGCCGCTATTTCCCGGTAAGAACCGGCCAGCGTGATCTAACCGTCGTCTGCTTTAGGCCACACCACTTGATTGATTTTGATTAATTTCAAAACGCCAGCTCAGCCCTCATCCGGCGCAGCAGGGCGTAGAAGGCCTTTGTCTCAGCCGATCGCCGGCCATGGACCCACCTATTCTTGTTTCCCAAGGGTGCTCCTGGGTTAGTGCCGCCGTGCATTCGGCAGCGACCGTTCGGCATGGCGTAGGTAGGGCAGGGGCGACCAGAGCGGGTCTTGGCCCCGCACAGCCGAACTACTCCCTTCTTCTCTTCTATAGAGGTCTCTTCACGTGCGCCCGTGCGCGTATCTGTCTCATTATCCGAGTGCATGGGATTGAACGTCGCTTTTTCATCCACGATTCTGACCCCCGGTGTTGACGTTGTTGGCGATCACGGCCTGCCCGCCTTCCGCGACTGTCACGTGACGCACCACCTGCTCGCCTTTGCGCCGATGCTTCGCGAGCGCTTCCATCTGAGCGACGAAAGTTCGGCTAAACTTTGTGGCCAGGCTGGCGTTTGCCTGCCGCAGCTCCGCACTGGTCGAGTGCACGGCTTTCCGCATGGTGAGCATGGACATGTGATGTGTCGCCACCATCTGAGCGGCCAGCATCCCCTCTAGGCCGTCAGTTGGCCCGATCCCTTCCAGCATCGAGACTGCTACTCTTACGTCGAAAGTGTAATCGCCATCATCCTTGATCGATTGCGGGATGATGTTGAGTAGGTTGTTGAGGAGCATCGTTTGGAAATTCGCATCGTCTGAACCCATTGCGTTGCAGAGCCGGTCATGGGCCTCCTTCTCGCCCTGGATCGTCATCACGCCGTCTACGGCAGTGACCTTGCGAAACTCATTGGCCGGCACCTTGGCTATGTCCTTAGCCTGTTCGGCAGGTACGACCGCCTTGCCCTTGGCCTTCTTGTCGGTCTTCATTCCCACCCCTCCAGATCATCCAAGGGCGGGAGCAGGCCGTCATCATCGCGACCCACCCCCGCGTCTGGTATGCCGAACTCAGCCATCAGCTGGTCCAGTGCATCCTCGTCTTCTTCCAAGCTTAAGCAGCGGCTTGCAGGTCAGACCGCCGAGCCATGCACCTCTCGATAGAGGCCCACCATGCTGAGTGAGGGGCAGGGGAAGCGTTGTCGTTCCCCACACCCCCTTGGTAACATATATGTGTAGAGGATTCCCCAACAACGAGGGTTGGCAGTTTTCCGCCGATTGGCATTTCGACCGTAGAGGAATCCTCCACGGAGAACTCGGCTCTAGCGGCGAGTGTAGAGGAATCCTCCACCGTGAATTTTCCTTTATCGCCGTCCCGCCTGAACCGCTTGATGGCCGTTGACCTCGCGGCCTCCCGCTTCCGTTCCTTCTTGGTGAGAGGGAGACCATCGAGCGGCGGCAGAAAGTCGGGACCGGAGCATTTGTTGTCCTTACCGATCCAAAGGAGCTTCCAAGCCCGCGCCCGAGACTTGCTATCGTACTTCTGGCGAAAGCTGGCAGCCATCGCCTCACGCAGGAAGCCGAGGTTGACCAGCTCATCGAAAGCCGCGCCAGTTGCCTTGAGACAAACAAGCCCGAGCCGATCAGCCGCGTCCCGCACAGACAGGAACAGCGTGTCGCTGTTTCTGCCGTTGAACATGCTCTGCAACTCCCAGAAGAGATTGCGGGCATTGGGCGACAGGGCCGAGAACTGAGGCGACACCACCAGCGAGTGACGGACGTAGATAAAGCGCCCGTCCTGTCCGACGCCATACACGTTCCGGCCAGTCGCGTTTAACCTGTCCCGACGCCTAGCCATGCGAAACCTCCAGTTGCCCGCCAGCAGCCCGTAGAGCAGCCTCTGCGTCGGCAGCGGACTTGAAGGGGGCGAGGTAAGCACCGAAGCGCAGATCCTCTACTCGGCCCTCTAGGTTGCGAGCGTCGGGATCGACGGCAGCCCACAACGTCCCGCGCTGTGGGTGTGTTGCCGTGATGTAAGGCGACTTGGGCTTGGACTTGCTGCTCATGCGGCCTCCTCCTGCTTGTGTTCAGGAGTGACCCACACGATCGCGTTCTTGCCGGTGCTGTTGCGGCGCCTCAGCCCGCAATCTACGACAAGTCTCTTAGCCTTGAGTTCGCTTATTCTGGGCTGAATGCTCCAGCGGTCCATCCCACAGGCTTCGGTGCTTTCGTCTGAGGTGCGGCCTCGGGGTCCTTCTTCTCTAATGACCGCCAACGTCATCTTCTGAAGGCGTCCGATCTTCGGCGTCATGCCCTCTGCGGCTTCAATACTGGCATCGATGCCACGATGGCCCGCTACATCAGGGTAGCGGTCAGGCTTCTCGTTATCGTTGCTCACTGGGCATTCTCCTTGGCAAGCGGAGGCAGGCCAGCGCGTTCAAGGAGCGTCGTTAGCCAGTCGGATTGCGCCTCTGTCATCGGTGTAGGATCGACGGCGAGTTGGCCGAGAAAACTCCCAGCCTTGCGCGTCAGGCGACCACCAGCATTGAGCAGCGCGAGGGCTGCCGAACGCTGGTCGGGGAAGGGGTGAAAGGCTGGCATTGCCGCACCACCTTCCGCCCACCGGAGCGGTTTATTGATTGCCTTGGAGAGTGCATTCCAGTAAGAGGATGCAACCCTGGCGTGACGAAACGATTGGGGCATTGAGACCGCAGCGGGCCGGAATCCCGTTCGCGGTCTCGCTCATTTTGAGTGGGGCAGAGCGACACCCGGCGATGTGCGCTCATGTGTCACGCCGCCTGCGGAGCGCTTGCTTCGCCCGTCCCGTACGCGACTAGATCATCAAATCGGTAATAGACGCGGCCACCGACCTTGAACCACGCAGGGCCGATGCCGAGCGTGCGCCAATTCGCCAGCGTTGATTGAGATTTTCCGAGCACGAGACCAGCGTTCCCGCTGTCGCAGCGCCCAAGCGCGTCAACCGCGGCTTCAAACTTCCTAATCATCCAAAACCCTCCTTGACCGGACTTTCCCGATGCGTCAATGCATACACTAAATGACGGCGGATGTCTAGATTCTTGGATGCGCCGGCGAATGCATAAAGCAGGAAGTTGGGGACAAGTGGCCGAGATCATCTCAAGTGGGCGGGGTCGCCCCAAGAAGGCAGACGAGGAGGCGAAGCGAGCTGCGTTCACTTTCAGAACGACCGCACGCCTGAAGGATCAACTGACGGCAGCAGCAGAAAAGTCTGAGCGGTCCATCGCTCAGGAAATTGAGATGCGGTTGGAGATGTCGTTCCTTGAGGAAAGCCTTGTCGGCGGCCCTGAGATGGCGCTTTTCATCAAGCTACTGGCTGGCACTGTAACGCTGGTGGAATTGCAGACCGGCAAAAAGTGGACGGAGGACCGCGCTACCTGGGAGGGCGTAAGCAGCGCCGCGCGCTTCTTGCTTGAGGGTTTCCAGCCTCAGATCGACCTCGACCTTTTCGAAAAGCACAGGCCGGCGATGTGGGCGTTCATGGAGCCAGCGATCGAGCTCGACCGGGTGAGTACCAAAATAAACGGCCTGAAGACCGCGTTTCTCGCTGACGAAGAGATGCCCGTGGAAGTTAGGCGCGAGCTTGAGAAGGCCGAGGCGAAACAGGCCGAACTACTAAAGAGGGTTCAGAAAGCGGCTCAGGCGGTATTTGACGGCCCTCTCAAGGAGCAGGAGGATCGGCGGGCTAAAGCGATCGACTTAGGCTCAGAGGTCGCAGGCAAATTGATGGGCAAGGACCGCTTCAATTTCGAAATGGGCCACGGCCAAGGCAACGATCTAAGGTACGCCATTGGTCGCATGTTCGTCATCAGCGGAGTTGTGGAACCACTCGATAAGCTGAGGCCTGGCCGTGCCATGAATGATGAGGATCTATTGCGCGGCATACGGCGCATAGCCGCAGCCATCGAAGCGCGAGGAGCTAAGCCATCCGAGCAAGAGGAATGACCGTGGCGTCCTTGCCCGCCGCGATCCGCTGCAACTCGGCTTCCCAACGCTCAATGGCAGCCCGCTTTTCAGGCTTGAAGGCGTGCGTCTGATAGACCTTGCCGATACCCGTACGGCTCTTTTCCTTGTGGTTCAGTAGATGCTCAACAACCTCAAAGGCAAAGCCCATCGACTGCATGTTGGTAGCGAGGGTGCGGCGCAGATCGTGAGTGCGCCACGGCCTCAACGATCCGTCCTCCTTCTTCGCCAGTTCGGACATTTTGGCGTCCAACAGCTTCTTGGTCTTGGAGAAGCCCGAGGGCGCCGTTCCTGCACGGGACGGGAACACCAGCCCGTTGCGCGGCCACTTGTCCTTGCCAGTGGCTTTGTCGAGGATTGCGATAGCGGAGGAGGGCAGGGGAACGATCGTCTCTGTCCCGTTCTTGGCGCGAGCGGCAGGGATATGCCACTCCCCGGCCTTACGGTTCAGTTCCGCCCAGTCCATTCCGCCAATCTCGCTTCGGCGCTGCCCGAGCAGGGCAAAGAGGCGATACAACGGGCCGTAGGGTGCGCGCAGTTCTTCGGTGGAGTGCCACAGCCAGCGCAACTCATCCTCGTTCAGCGTATGGCTACGCTCAGCCACGACCGGAGGAGCTTCGACGCCGCTCATCGGGTTGACGGCAATGTCTTCATCCAGACGCGCTTGGCCGAACATGTAGGAGAGCGCCGCATAGAGGTTCCGCTTGGTCGCCGGCATGTCATCCAGTGCTGACAGTGCCTTGAGGATGTCCGCCTTCGTAATCGAGGGAAGGGGTTTGTCCTTCCACCGGCTGACAGCGTGCTTGACGAGACAGCCCTTCGTTTGACGCCACGACTTCGGCCACTTCGCCTTGAGCTTCCCTTCCGCGAAGCGATCAACGTAGTCGGCAAAGGCCAGCTCTTTCGCGATCCGCTTGGCTTCCTCCGCCGCGATCAGCGAGTCCTTCCGTTTGGTAGCAATGTCTTCCCCCTGGCTCACCAAACGAGACAGCCGTTCAGCCTCCTCCCGTGCCGTGTGCGGCTTCCAGCCCTTATTCGGCCCACCAATGGTGTAGCGCTTAGTCGAGGCACCGCGCCCGCCGAGACGATATTGGAGAATGTAGGTCAGCGCCCCCTTGGGCGTCAGCTTGGCACCGAACCCGGCGAGCTTGTCATCCCAAAGGAACTCGTCGCGGTCGCTTTTGACCAGCGCCTTGATACCGTCAGCCGTGATTTTCCCGACCGCCATTGAAGCCTCCAGCAATCACCTAGCAAGCACGCTATCAGGATTTTGCAGGAACAAAAAGGGGTAATTAGGAACAGAACATTGGGAGAACCGCCGTAGTTTCCAGCGGTTTGAAGAGAGCCGCTCTTAAACTGTCCCTCTAACTACGAATCTGAGGGTCGGACGTTCGAATCGTTCCGGGCGCGCCATTTCGAACCACCGAGCGCAAGCAAGCCGTTGCACGGCAACGGCACGACTGTGCGATGAGCTGGTGCGAAGCCAAAGGCTTGCTCGCCACCTGGCTCGACAGGTCCGACGGCGCGGAATCACTCCGCGCCGCCACTCCAGCGCTCAACGGTCGCCGCGGTCTCCTTCGCCCTTCTTCGTCTTGGTGTCGCTATGCTGGCGGCGGTCGGCTGCCAGGCTGCGACCAACATCCACCATGTCTTTGAAGCGGCCGTTCTCGTCGCGGCGAACAAAGCGCTTGTCGGTTCCGGTATCGATCAGTTCACGGGGCATGATCCTCTCCTTTCGACAGTGAAGAATCCTCGGCGAGTCCAACCGGTTCCCTGCCGCCCTCGCTTCAGGCTCGCCGCGCCACCCCGCTCAGATGCCGTCCCGCTGCCTTTGCAATCTCCGCGTCGTGGCCATGCGGCGACACGCCGTCCGTCCGCATGTAATGCTGGTCGATATCCTTCAGCAGCTGCTCGGCGTCTTCGCCGCCAACCATTCGGATCAGCGCGTCGAGCTTCGCCTCAGCACGATCGTCATTCTCCTTCGACGAGGGCGAGCCGACGTAAAGGAAGTAAGCGAGACCGACGACCTGCCACAGCAGTTGCAGAAACTCCGATTGCCAATTCTCGAACGTGTCGCGGCCCATCTCGTTGAGATATTCGGCCATCTGGGGCACTTGCCCGTGCGTTGCGGCATCGTCCGCATAAGCCTTCCAGCCGAAGAACCAGTGAAGCGCAAACGAGACAAGGAAGAAGGCGAGGGTTATCCAGGCGTAGGCATACCGGCGCATCAGCGTCTCCCGAAACCATTTGGGTTCCGGAACGAACGCCTGGAAACTGGAAAAAGGTTCCGCCGAGTACAGCCCTGAGGCGGTATCAGGCGGTCAGGGCCATTCCCGTGCAGGCGTCGGCCCGCTCAGCAAAGTCCTGGGCCAGCTTGGCGTGCCAGCTTCGGGCCTGTTCGGTGATTGCGCGCTGGGCAGCCGTGCGCTCCTCGGCGGCGCGGCGACGATAGAAACGGACGTTTGACTCCATGCTGCCCACCCTTGATTTCACCCTTGGCGGGCAGCTTGGCGCGCAATGCCTAAGAGATGGTTAATATCCACAGCGTCCCGCAGCGGAACAGATTGTTGCCATTGGGAGACAGATTGGAGGCGTTCCGCTTCGACGCTGAAACCGAACGACTCATCGCTCGTTGGGCCTTCCAAATGGTTGAAAAGGAAACGACCATGCTGAGTTCTGTTGAGCGTAACCCCTTCGATCCTGCCGCCCGCGGCTACCATGCCGTGTACCGGGAAAATGAAGTGAATCATTGCCCGGGCTGCGGCCGCACCCACTGGATGATCGGTCGTCTGCTGGCCGAATGTGCGTTCTGTTCGACGGCCTTGCCGCTGCAGGAGGCGTATCGCGTCGGGACCGGCTCGGCTCCCTTCATTCGCGGCCCTCGGCCCAGCTATGCGGAGCTCAACGCCGCCTGAATTGAGCAGCGGCGGCGTTCGGTGTAGACGTCGTTCTATGTCCGGGTGGAAGTTACCTGCAGCTTTGTTCGCATTTGTCGCCGCGCCTGCGCTTGCCGCCGGCGCGGCGAATTTTACGATCGTCAATGCGACCGGGCTCAACATCGAAACCCTGGAGATCCGTCGCTTCGGAACCGCCGAGTGGAGGCCCTTGCCCGCCAGGCCGCCATCCGGCGGACGTGGTCAGGTGGACTTCAGCGATCCCGATTGTGCCTTCGACATTCGCGCCAAACTGTCGGGCGGGGTCGACGCAGTCTGGCCGGGCGTCAATCTTTGCGAAGCGAAATCGGTGACGTTGAACCGCTCGGCGCGTGGCGCACTTTGGGTCGACTACGACTGACCGGGTAACGGCGCCGCAAATCGCCCACATGCGGTCCGAATGCCATGGCGGGCTTCGCCGGAGTTACGCTGTCGAGCAACTTCCCGCCCGCCAGGAACACCACCCCGGTGCAAGCAAACGCCAGCAGATAGCCGCTGAAGCCCGGATACACTTCCATATAGTGCCGCCCCCGCTCAATCGCGCCGAGCGCAATGGCGTAGATGACAAACCACGCCTCCCACTTGGTCTTGATGGTGAACAGACGGGCGATACGTTTGCGCATGTGAAGTATTAAGCAAACGCCATGCCAGTGGCGGAGTTCCGCCATTTAAGTCTGAAAGGATATGGTTACTTGTAAATTAACCCGACGCGAGCTGGGTCAGGTCGAGCAGGTCCAGCATCTGCGCCCGTGCGGATTCGACCGCCTCGATGAGACTGGACCGCCCCAAGTCCGCCACGGCAATCTCCTCCGGCCAATGGCTGGCCACTACCTCCGCCATCCGGTCGAGCTTTGCGTCGTCGACAAGGAACCTCGGGTCCACCGTTGCCGGATCGCAGGCGACGCGCAGCCGAAGGCAGGCGGGGCCGCCGCCGTTGGCCATGGACTGACGGACGTCCACCACCTCGACCCGGCGGATGGCACCGTTGCCTGCAAGGTGTCGCTGCAGCCATGCCCAGACCGACGCGGTCTCCCGCGCTTCGGACGGAACGATTAAAGCCATCTCGCCGCCCGGCAAGGTCACCAGCTGACCGTTGAAGAGGTAGGACGAAATGGCATCGGTCAACGGCACCTCGGCGGCAGGCACTTCGACATATTCGAAGCCCGGAACCAGCCGCGTACAGGTGTCGAGCAGGGCCGCCTTGTCCGCGAACGCCTGTTCGTGGGCGAACAGCACCGGCCCGTTCGCAACCGCCACCACATCATTGTGAAACGCGCCGGCAGCGATGGCTTCTTCCGATTGTGCCGCGAACAAGGTTCGCTCCGGGTTTAGCCTGTGCACCCGGGCGATGGCGCGGAACGCCTCGACATGCTGGCGTGCAGGAAAGGCGCCGCCGGCAACGCCGTAGACAAAGACCTCCAGGCCCGGTGCTTCGTGCGAAGGGGTGAGCCGCATATGGTTGGCGGCACCCTCGTCGCCGAAGGCCGGCGGCACCGGCCCGTGCACCGCGAAGTGCTGCTCGTTGCCGAACGCCAGCCGCAGCTGCGCGAGCGTGTTCGGCCATTCGTGGCTGCGGTGCGGCATGGTCCGCAGATTGGCCACAGTCAGGTGGCAACGCCCGTCGGCGGTGTCCGGGGCAGGGGAGACGGTGGCAGCATTGGCCGCCCACATCGGCGAGGCGGACATGGCATTGGCGAGCAGTTCGGAGCTTGCGCTGTCCACGTCGGTCGATAGCTGCGTAAGCCAGGCGCGATTCGGCCTTGGATGGGGAAGGAACATGCCCTGCGTCAGACCCAGGGCGATATTCGACCGCATCTTGGCGATGCCCTGCAGCGCTGCAGCCCGCGGCTGGGACACGGCGCCGGCGTTCTTCATCGCGGCAAGGTTGCCGAAACTGAGACCAGCATAATTGTGACTTGGCCCGATCAGGCCGTCGAAGTTGATCTCGACAATCGGCATCAGCGCGGCACCACCAACAGGGGGTCGCCCACGTTCACCTCCAGCAATGCGGCCGTCTCCGGCGTGATCGCCACGCCGCGCCGCTCGACGCGGCGAACCCCGGCGCAGCAGGCACGGAAGCCGGTTAGCCGGCCCGCGGAGAGGATGGACTTCCTTCCGCCGGGGACGTCGCCGATCTCCGCCACCGTGTCCAACCGGGCTTCGCGGATAGAGCGGATCTGGTCGGTCGGTGCGATTACCGTCGGGCCGCCGTCGAAAATGTCGACGTACCGGTCGAAGTGGAAGCCTTCCTCTTCCAGCATCCGTAAAGCCGCCCGGCCCGTCGGGTGGGGGTGGCCGATGACGTTCTTGGCATTGTCGGCAAGCATTGCGACATAGATGGGCGTGCGCGGCATCAGGTCCGCGATGAAGCGGGTGCCGTGAATGGCGTTGAACTCGTCGGCTTCCGGGAAGCTCATGTCGAAAAAGCGGCCCGCAAGCGCGTCCCAGAAGGGCGAATTGCCGGCCTCGTCCATCACGCCCCGAAGCTCCGCCAGGGTCCGGTCGCCAAAACGGGCGCGATGCTGCTTGATGAACAGGTAACGGCTGCGCGCAAGCAGGGCGCCAAGCCCACCAGCGCGTGCCTGCGGATGGAGGAACAGCCCGCCGACCTCGGACGAGCCCTCAAGGTCGGTCGTCAGCGTCAGCATCTGGTTGCGGAACGTCTTGCCCAGTTCAGGGCTGCTCTGCGTAAGGGTGCTGAGGTGGTAGGAATAGAAGCTGTGCTCGGTCCCCACCTGGCCGAACACCTGGCAGGTGCCGCGTACCCGGCCCGTCGCGAGATCCTCGAGCACGAAGACGTAGAGGTCACCCGCTTGGCTGTCCTCTTCCCGCGCAAAGGAGCGATCCGACCGCGCCAGCTTCTCGACCAGGGTGGCGCGGTCCGGCGGCAGGTTGGTGAAGCCGCCGCCGGTCAGCTTCGCCATTTCGTAAATGGCGGCGAAGTCGTCGCCCGTTGCGGGCCGCACTCGGTAGCTCACAGAGCCTCCCTCGCCAGACGGGCAATGGTCAGCGCGGACAAGGCCGCGCGCTCCGGCAAGCTTTCGACGATCAGATATTCCTCCTCACTGTGGATCTTGCCGCCGCGTACGCCCATCGTGTCGACCACCGGTACACCGCAGGCCGCGATATTGTTGCCGTCGCACACGCCGCCGCTAGGCTGCCAGTCGATCGCCTGGCCGAGGTCGGCACCCGCCTTGCGAACGATCTGGAACAGCAGTTCGGCTTCGCCCGTCATCGGCTTGGGCGGCCGCGCGAAGCCGCCATGCACTTCGATATAGACTTCATGCTGCTTCGCCGTTTCGTCCACGGCCTTGTCGATCAGCCGCTGGGCGATCTCCTGGTCGTCGCCGGTACGCGGCCGCATGTTGACGCGCAGAATGGCCAGATCCGGCACGACATTGTTCGGCGACCCGCCATCGATCTTGGCCGGATTGATGCTGAGCCCCGGAGTCTTCGACATCGCCAGCCGGAGCGCCAGTTCCGAAGCGGCCACCACCGCATTGCGCCCGTCGTCGGGATTGCGCCCTGCATGGGCTGAGCGGCCGCGGACAAGAAAGGAGAAGTTGCCGCTGCCCGGCCGCGACCCAGCAAGCGTTCCATCCGGCAAGGCAGAGGGTTCATAGGTCAGCGCCGCGCGTTTGCCCTGCGCCGCCTCGGCGATCATCGCAGCAGAGCCGAGCGAGCCGACTTCCTCGTCGCTGTTGATCAGCACTTCGTAGCCGACCTTTGCCGCGAGATCCGACGTTTCGAACGCGGTGAGGGCCGCCAGCATCACCGCCAGCCCGCCTTTCATGTCGGCAACGCCCGGCCCATTGAGAGTCGCGTCGTCCAACCACCGAGTTGCCTGGAACGGGTGATCGACCGGGTAGACGGTGTCCATGTGGCCGGTGAACAGCAGTTGCAGCGGCGCGTCGGGCCGGACCTGCAGGTGCAAATGGCGGCCGTAAGCGACCTCATCCACGCTGCCGCTGGCCGCGACGTTGCGCGACGGCTCTGCATCTATGAGCTGCAGGTTGCCGGGCAACGCGGCAAAGACGTCGCCGAGCATCCCCGCCATGGTCGCGAGGCCTTGGAGGTTACCCGAGCCGCTGTTCACCGCCGACCAGGCAAGCACCTGCTCAAGCATGGGCTGGGCACGGGCCACGTCGGTGATGTGTTGCTCGCTGCTGCTTAGGCCCGTCATAGCCGGCGTCTAGCCCGCCAGTCGGGGGAAGACCACACCGGCACCGCTTGACAGCTACAAATGTAGCGCGCTACAGATGTAGCTCATGAATGATGAAGGAGCCGTCCTGATGCGCAACATATTGCTGACAACGCTGGCCGTCGTGACACTGTCGGTGCCCGCCACTGGTGCCGAGCGTGTCGCCACGCCGGCTTTTCGCTCTATCCAGCTGATGGGCGGCGGCCGAGTCACCGTTCGGCCCGGCCCGGTCCAACGGGTTACCATCCTTACCGGCAGCTCTGCCTTCACCCAGATGCGCGTCGATCGCTCGGGGCAGCTTCGGATCGCCGCTTGCAACAACCGTTGTCCGCGCAACTACGATCTCCAGATCCTGATCGAAGCACCGCGCCTGCCGGACATGGCGATTTCCGGCGGTGGCGAGATCGCCGTAGCCCGCGGCTTTGCCCCCGAGAGCGATGTCGCTGCCGCGATCCGGGGTGGCGGCGTGATCGATGCTCTCCAGGTGCAAACGCGAACTGCGTCGGCTGCCATTTCGGGTGGCGGAGTGATCAAGGTGCGGGCGAGTTCAAGCTTGAACGCGGCAATTCGTGGTGGCGGCGAGGTCGGCTATGTCGGCAATCCGCAGGTGTCGTCGGCAATCAGCGGCGGCGGCGGGCTCCGTCGGCTTCGCTGAAGCGCCTAATAGCGGCCGCCGCCAAGCACCGGGCCAGGGGCGCCGTTCTTCCGCTCCTGAAGCTCACGGTCGGCTTCATCGATCGCGCTTAGTAGATCGGGAAAAGCCGGCGCTTCTTCGACGGGCCAGATCCGGTCGAAACTGCTGCCCAACAAATCGAGGTCGGAGTTGGTCAGCAAACCGATGGCAACGATACGCTCGTTCGGCACAAATAATCCTTGATAATATGGCAGGTTAAACTCCGCCGAGCGCCGTTGGTGCCGATTGTTGCGCGTGTGTGCCGACGAGCCGTTCAAAGCTGGGGGGCGAAATCGCGAAGCAGCTTACGGTACAATTCTTTCTTGAACGGCACGATGAGGTCCGGGAGCTTCGCCGGCTCGACCCACTTCCAGTCACTGAACTCGGGATGGTCGGTGGCGATGTTCACATCCGCGTCTTTACCCAGGAAGCGGCACAGGAACCAGTTCTGCTGCTGTCCGCGAAACCGCCCCTTCCAGAACTTGCCCTGCAGCTCCTCAGGAAGGTCGTAGCGAAGCCGCTCCGGCGCTTCCCCGATCAGCTCCACCAGATCGGGTGTGATCCCCGTTTCTTCCTCAAGCTCGCGCTTCGCCGTGCCCCAAGGCTCTTCACCCTCGTCCATGCCGCCTTGCGGCATCTGCCAGGCCTCGCTCGGATGGTCGATCCGCTTGCCGACCCAGACCTTGCCGTCGCGGTTCAGCAGCATGATGCCGACTCCGCGGCGGTATTGGGACTCGTCCTCGATCATCCGGCGTCCTTGCGAGGAGCGTAAGCACGAAGCAATCCACTTTGCGCCGGGTGCGATGAAGTGGTGGCGAAACCTGCCGCACCGTCCTAAATGGGCATCGATCCAGACATCGCAGAAGGACTGCCCGTGGCGACCGCCACCCACCTCATCACCGAAGACGAAGCCGGCGCCAACCCGGTTCCGGAAGCCGTCGTCGTCCGCTTTGCCGGCGACAGCGGTGACGGAATGCAGCTTACGGGCGGCCAGTTCACGCTGTCCACCGCGCTTGCGGGTAACGACCTTGCGACCTTTCCGGACTTTCCCGCCGAGATCCGCGCGCCGCAGGGCACGACATTCGGCGTCTCGGCTTTCCAGATCAACTTCGGCTCCACCGCGATTGAAACCGCGGGAGATCAGCCGGACGTGCTCGTCGCGATGAACCCGGCGGCGCTGAAGGTGAACGTCAAGCAGCTTCGCGAAGGCGGACTGATCATTGCCGACGAGGGCGAGTTTTCGGCCCGCAACCTTGCCAAGGCGGGATATGACGCCAACCCGCTGGAGGACGGCAGCCTCGCCAAGTGGCAGCTCGTCCATCTCAACATTTCGCAGCTCACCATGGATGCCGTGAAGCCGTTCGGGCTCGGCAACAAGGAGGCGCTGCGCTGCAAGAATATGTGGACGCTGGGGCTCGCGCTCTGGATGTTTGACCGCGACCGCCAGCCGATCGTCGACTGGCTCAAGTCCAAGTTCGCCAAGGCGCCCGAGCTTGCGGAGGCCAACATCGCCGCGTTGAATGCGGGTCATGCGTATGGCGAGACGGTGGAGATGGCCGCACCGGTCAAGCAGCACCGCCTGGCGCCGGTCCCGGCCGAGCCCGGCCTCTACCGCACCGTCACAGGGGCGGAATCGCTCGCGGTCGGACTTGTCGCAGGCGCGCAGCTCGCCGGCCTGCCGATGTTCTTCGGCTCCTACCCGATCACGCCGGCGAGCCCCATCCTGCATCATCTTTCGCGGCTGAAGGAGTTCGGGATCACCACCTTCCAGGCGGAGGATGAGATTGCTGCCGCCTGCGCTGCCATCGGCGCCTCCTACGCGGGCAGCCTTGGCGTCACATCCTCGTCCGGCCCCGGCATCGCGCTGAAGATGGAGGCCATCGGTCTCGCCATCATGACCGAACTTCCGCTGGTGATCGTCAATTCGCAGCGCGGCGGGCCGTCGACCGGCCTCCCGACCAAGACCGAACAGTCCGACCTCTACCAGGCGCTCTACGGCCGCAACGGCGACGCACCGCTGCCGGTCATCGCCGCCCGCTCCCCCGCCGACGCGTTCGACTGCGCGATCGAGGCGTGCCGCATCGCGGTGCAGTATATGACGCCGGTGATGCTGCTGACGGACGGCTATATCGCCAATGCGGCCGAGCCGTGGAAGGTGCCGGACATGAGCGGCTACCAGCCGTTCCCGGTGGAGTTCTTCTCCGATCAGCCGCCGGAAGGCGAGGGGATCCTGCCCTACGCCCGCAACGAGGATCTTGCGCGGCCATGGATCAAGCCGGGCACGCCGGGCCTCGAACATCGCATCGGCGGCATCGAAAAGGCACCCGGCACCGGCAACATCGATTACTCGCCCGAAGCCCATGCCGAGATGACCCGCATTCGCGCCGCAAAGGTCGCGGGCGTTGCCGTTCCGGACCAGGACATCTGCCTGGGCGAAGAGACCGGCGACTTGGTGGTCGTCGGCTGGGGCTCGACATTCGGCCCCATTCACCAGGCCGTCCGCCGCGGCCGCGCAAAGGGGCAAAGCGTCAGCCACCTCCACATTCGCCACATTCACCCGATGCCGGGCAACATGGCGGCCCTGCTCAAAGGCTTCCGGCATATCCTGGTGCCGGAGATGAACACCGGCCAGCTCAAGACCGTCCTGCGCGACCAGTTCCTGGTGGACGCCAAGCCGCTCAACAAGGTCTCCGGCCACCCCTTCCGGATCGCCGAGATCGAAGCGGCGATCGACGCGGCGCTTGTCGGGGAGGCGGTGGCGTGAAGCCGATCCCGGTCTTCCCGCTGGTGATGATGCTAATCCTGGTACTGCTCGTGCTCGCCTATCTTGGTGGATATCTGACATGAATGAGATGACGAAAGTGACCACCGCCAAGGACTGGGCCAGCGACCAGGAAGTGCGCTGGTGCCCCGGCTGCGGCGACTATGCGGTGCTGAAGGCGGTTCAGCGGACCATGCCGGACCTCGGCGTCGCGCGCGAGAAGACGGTGTTCGTCTCCGGCATCGGCTGCTCCAGCCGCTTTCCATATTATATGGCAAGCTACGGCTTCCACACGATCCACGGCCGTGCCCCTGCCTTTGCGACCGGCATCAAGCTTGCCAATCCGGAGCTCGACGTCTGGATCATCACCGGCGACGGCGACGCGCTCTCGATCGGCGGCAACCACACGATGCACGTTTTGCGCCGCAACCTCGATTGCCAGATCCTGTTGTTCAACAATGAGATTTACGGCCTGACCAAGGGGCAATATTCGCCGACGTCGCGGATCGGAACCCGCTCGCCCTCCACCCCGTTCGGTTCGGTCGACCGGCCGGCGACACCCGGCATGTTCGCGCTCGGCGCCGGCGCTCGCTTCATCGCGCGCGGCATCGACGTGCACAAGAATTTGCCCGACGTGCTCAAGGCCGCCCACGCCCATCGCGGCGCCAGCTTTGTCGAAATTTATCAGAATTGCGTCGTCTACAATGACGAGGTCTTCGCGCCGTTCACCGACCGCAGCGTCGCTCAGGAAAAGCAGCTCTGGCTGAAGGCCCGCGAGAAGATGCTTTTCTCCGGCGGCACCAAGGGCATCGCCATCGACGCCGAGCGGATGGCTCTCAAGGTGGTCGAAGGCGACGACCCATCAGTGCTCGTCCACGATCCCAAGAATCGTGCCATTGCCGCGATGCTGATCGAGATGCCGCAGAGCTTCCCTGTCGCGCTCGGTGTCATTTACGAGGATCCCGCGCCGACCTTCGAAAGCGCGGTCGTGGAGCAGAACGCGGCGGTCGCAAAGGGCAAGACGCCCGACCTCCAGGCGCTCGTTTCCAAGGGTCAGACCTGGCAGGTCGAGAAAGAACCGCACTCGCTGTAGGCGCGATCAGGCTTGGACAATTTGACCCACTCGTTGGCCGGCTGGGTGCTTGGCCAGGCGGGCCTGAAGAACCGCACACGCAAGGGGCTGACGGCGCTGATCCTCGGCGCCAACATGCCGGACATCGACGTCTTCTTCGGGAGCGCGCCGTGGCAGCCGCTCGCCACGCACCGCGGCTTCACGCATGGGTTGGTCGGCGGCGTGCTGATGATGCCGCCTATCCTGTTCGGCTTGCTTTGGCTTCTCGACCGATGGCAGCAAGGCCATGATCGGCAATTCAAAAGCGGTCTGCCCCTGCGGCCGTGGTGGCTGCTCGCGCTCTGCTACCTCGGCGCGCTGACCCACCCTTTCCTCGACCTGCTGACAACCTACTCGGTCCAGCTGTTCTCGCCACTCTCGGCCCGCTGGTACCATGCGGACGGGCTGTTCATCATCGACCTCTTCCTCTGGATCCTGCTCGGCGCTTCTGTCTTCTGGTCCAAGCGGCAGGAGAAAAGGGGCCGCGCCGACTGGCCGCGCGTGGCGCAGAACGCCATCGGCATCGCCGTCGCCTACATCGCATTGAATCTATTGATCAGCGATCGCGCCGAAGCGGCGGTTCGCAAGCGCGCGCCGACGGCGCAGGCCATCTTCACCTCGCCGCCGCCGGCGCTGTTCTGGCGCCGCGATCTCACCTGGCGTGAGGGCGATTGCTACCGCTGGAGCAAATGGGACCCTGTAGCGGGCATGTGCCCGGCAAGCCGCTGCACGCCGAACGGCATGGCCGATCCGTACGTTCGGGAAGCTCTGAGGCGCGAGCCAGCATTACGCAAGTTCCTACGCTGGTCGGTTATGCCGCTTGCCAGTTCCGAGGCGAGCCTATGCGAAATTCGGGTGCAGATCGGCGACGCGCGATACATGCAGCTGCGCGGGCGCTCCGGCCTGATGCGGGAGGCGGTGATCCCCACCGGCGCTCCCGGCTGCCCACCTACCGGCTAAGGTCGGTGGCATCGCCGTCCGCGGCGGCGCGTTAGGCAAGGTCATGACGACCTCGCTTGTTTGGCTCCGGCAGGACCTCCGCCTCAACGACCAGCCCGCCATTGCCGCTGCCGCAGAAGCCGGCCCCTTCGCGGCACTATATGTGCTCGACGACGAAACGCCCGGCCACTGGGCGATCGGCGGTGCCCAGCGCTGGTGGCTGCACCACAGCCTCCGCGCACTCGGCGCCGACTTGGAGGCGCGGGGCGGTGCCTTGGTGCTTCGCCGGGGCCGCAGCGCGGAAGCCGTGCGGCGGGTTGCGGACGAGCTGGACGCAGAAACTGTCCATGCGACCCGTCACTTCGAACCGTGGTGGCGCGAGGTCGAGGAGACGCTCGGCGACCGGATCACCATTCACGCAGGCGACACGCTCGTCCCGGCCGACCGGGTTCGCACCGGCAGCGGGCAGCCGTTCAAGGTGTTCGGCCCCTTCTTCCGGGCGATGTGCGAGCATGAGGTACCTGAGCCGATTGATGCAGCGGAACGCTTCAGCAAGCCGGACAAGCTCCCAAGATCGGACCGCTTGGACGATTGGCATCTACTCCCAACCAAGCCGAACTGGGCCAAGGGCTTCGGCGTCTGGCATCCCGGCGAGGAGGGGGCCGTTGCCCACCTGGAACGATTCGAGGCCGACGCGGGCGAGTATGCGCGCCGCCGCGACCTGCCGTCCGAGATCGGCACTTCCAACCTTTCGGCCCACCTCCACTTCGGCGAGATCAGCCCGCGCCGGGTCTGGCACCACCTCCGCAGCGCAGATGCGGCCAAATTCCGCAAGGAGCTCGCCTGGCGCGACTTCGCGCGCGGCGCGATCACCGCCGATCCGAAACTGGGTGAGGAGCATCAGCGGCCCGCGCGGGTGAGATGGCGCACCGGCAAGCAGGCTGACTACGATTTCGCGGCCTGGTCGAAAGGCCGGACCGGCTACCCGATCGTCGACGCCGGTATGCGCCAACTTTGGGCGACGGGCTGGATGCACAACCGTGTGCGGATGATCGCAGCAAGCTTCCTGGTGAAGCATCTTCTTGTCGAATGGCGGCGCGGCGCGCATTGGTTCTGGGACACGTTGGTGGATGCCGACTATGCCAACAACAGCCTCAACTGGCAGTGGATTGCGGGCACCGGCAGCGACAGCCAGCCCTTCTTCCGGATCATGGCGCCGCTTACGCAGTCGGCAAAGTTTGGTGCCGCCGATTATATTCGCACCTGGGTGCCGGAACTGGCGCACCTGTCGGACGCGGAGATTCACGATCCCGCTGACCGCGGCAGCTATCCGCCGCCCTTGATCGGCCACCGGGAAGCGCGGGAGCGGGCGCTAACCGCGGCGCGGCGGGGCTGACGCTCGACTTTCGCGCCCCGGCGCAGCTACTAGGCGCGCATGGGCGCAAGGGGCGAGCATCTGGTACGAGCGGACCGCGGCTTCGCGACCGGCGCGGGCCTCCTCGGGCGGCTCGCCGCACCGGCGTTCCGCAAACTCATCGACCAGCTCGACCGTCGGCTCGTGGCCGGCGGCATCCACGCCACACTTCCCGACGGAAGCAGTCGTGAGATAGGCTTCAGGGCGCCCGGACCCGCCGCCATCGTCAATCTCCAGAGTTGGATGGGCCTCGTGCGCCTCGGCACCTCCGGGTCGGTGGGCTGGTACAAGGCCTGGTCACTTGGCGAATGGTCGAGCCCGGACCCGGTTGTTCTGTTCGAGCTCTTCACCGCCAACGCCGTGGCTCTCGGCAGCGCGGCGCGGTCCAAGGGGCCCTTCCGATGGCTGAATGCCTTGCGCCATCGATTGCGCGACAACGCCCCCGCACAGGCGCGGGAGAATATCGCTGCCCACTATGATCTTGGAAACGACTTCTACGCCGCCTGGCTGGACGAGACGATGACCTACTCTTCGGCATGGTTCGAGCGAGAGACCCAAGACCTTGCCGCAGCTCAAAGGCACAAAGTCGCTCAGCTTCTCGACCGGCTGGAACTAAAGCCCGGCGACCGGCTGCTGGAAATCGGGTGCGGATGGGGCAGCCTCGCCATCGAGGCGGCGCGGCGCGGCGCAAACGTCATTGGGCTGACGCTGTCGACCGAACAAAAGGCCTGGTCCGAGCGGGAAGCCGCGGCAGCAGGATTAAGCGACCGCATCACCATCCGCCTTCAGGACTATCGCGACGTTCGCGAACAATTCGATGCGGTCGCTTCAGTCGAAATGGTGGAGGCGGTCGGCCAGCGCTGGTGGGGCGCCTACCTAGACTGCATCGCCGCCAACCTCGCGCCCGGCGGCCGGGCGGCATTGCAGTTCATCTCCATCCGTCCCGAACTGTTCGACCGTTATTCCACCAGCGCCGACTTCATCCAAACCTACATCTTCCCGGGGGGCATGCTCCTCAACGAACCCTTGTTCGCCTCCCTGGCGGAGCAGCGTGGCCTATCATGGAGAGACCGGAGCGAAAGCCTTCGGCTTCATTATGCCGAGACGCTGAAGCAGTGGCGGCATCGCTATGACGCCGTCGTTGCGGCCGGCGATCTGCCCGGCTTCAGCGGCGAATTCCACCAGCTCTGGCGTTATTACCTGATGTATTGCGAAGGGGGCTTTCGCGGCGGCAGCATCGACGTCGCCCAGGTAACGCTGCAACGGCGCTAAGCGTCGACCCGCAACTTCTCGCCGGTCGCAGCATCGCCGGTCAGCCGATTGACAATCGCTTCAGCCACGGCCTCCGGCGGCTTGAGGCTTTCCGGGGCTTCGCCTGGGAATGCCAGTTCGCGCATTCGGGTGCGGGTGGCGCCCGGGTCGACGATGTGGACCCGCACCTTGCCGGTATATTCAGTCTCATCGGCATAGGCGCCAAGCAACGTCTCCAGCGCCGCCTTTGACGAGCCGTATGCACCCCAGAAGGCGCGGGGCTTGGAGCCGACGGAAGAGGTGAGGGCGACGACTTCGGCGTGTTCCGACTTGCGGAGCAGCGGATCGAACGCTGCGATCAGCGCCTGGTTGGCCAGAAGGTTGAGGCTGAGGACGCGGCTATATTCCTTGGGGTCGATATGCTCGACGGGTGTGAGTGATCCGAGCATCGCTGCATTGAGGATGAGGAGGTCAAGCTTGCCCCAGCGCTCCGCCACGGCCGCGGCGATCTTGCCGATCGATTCGCCCTCCGTAAGGTCGAGCGGAGCTATGGTGGCATTGCCACCCGCTGCGTAAATGCGGTCCTCGACCTGCTCCAGCGCAGAGGCGGTGCGGGCAACGAGAATGACGTGGGAACCCGCCGCAGCGAGCGCCTCGGCTGTTGCGGCACCAATGCCGCGGCTGGCACCCGTGACAAGCGCGAGCTTGCCGTCGAACGGCTTCGTGTCGGTCATAGTGGGGTGCTTAGCGGCTGGCGACGAGAGATAAAGGGATCGCGCCCTCTTTCTCGGCAAGGTCGGTCAGCAAGGTTGGATAGTCACCCGTGAAACAGGCGTCGCAGCGCTGCGGCTTGTCATGGTCGCGCTCGGTGCCGAGCGCACGATAGAGGCCGTCGATGGAGATGAAGGCGAGGCTGTCGGCGTTGATGTAATCCGCCATTGCCTCGACGCTCATCTGTGCGGCCAGCAGCTTGGCCCGCTCCGGCGTGTCGACACCGTAGAAGCAGCTGTGGCGCGTGGGCGGAGAGGCGATCCGCATATGAACTTCGCGGGCACCGGCGTCGCGCATCATCTGGACGATCTTCACGCTGGTGGTTCCGCGCACGATGCTGTCGTCGATAAGGACGATCTTCTTGCCGTCGATCAATGCCGAGTTGGCATTGTGCTTCAGCTTGACGCCCAAATGGCGGATGCCGTCGGTCGGCTGGATGAAGGTGCGGCCGACATAATGCGAACGAATGATGCCGAGCTCGAATGGGATGCCCGACTGCTGGCTGAAGCCGATTGCGGCCGGCACGCCGCTGTCCGGCACCGGCACGACATAGTCCGCTTCTACGGGCGATTCGATTGCCAGTTCGGCGCCGATATTCTTGCGAACCTCGTAGACCGACTTTCCTTCCGCGACCGAGTCGGGCCGCGAGAAGTAGACATGCTCGAAGATGCAGGGACGCGCTTCGACCTTGGCAAAGGGGCGGAAGGAGCGGATGCCGCCTTCGTTGACTACCACCAGTTCGCCGGGGTCGACGTCGCGTATGTAGGTGGCGCCGATCACGTCCAGCGCGACCGTTTCTGAGGCGAAGATCGTCGATTCGCCCAGCTTGCCCATGACGAGGGGCCGAATACCGAGCGGGTCGCGGCAGGCGACCATGCCTTCCTCGGTGAGGATGAGCAGTGAGTAAGCGCCTTCGACCTGCCGCAACGCCTCCGTCAGCCGCTCCAGCGTGCTGCCGTGGCCGGAGGTTGCCACAAGGTGGATGATCACTTCTGTGTCGCTGGTCGACTGGAAGATGGAGCCGCGGCGGTTCAACGTCCGACGAAGCTTCATCGCGTTCGAAAGGTTGCCATTATGAGCAACAGCGAACCCACCCTGCGCGAGATCACCGAATAACGGCTGGACGTTGCGGAGCGCGGTCTCGCCCGTCGTCGAATAGCGGACGTGACCGATGGCGGTGCGCCCGCTCAACAAGCGCATCACTTCCTCGCGGTCGAAATTGCCCGCGACATGGCCCATGGCGCGATGGGAGTGGAAATTGTGGCCGTCGAAGCTGGTAATGCCGGCCGCTTCCTGACCGCGGTGCTGAAGCGCATGAAGGCCGAGCGCGACGAAGCTGGCCGCATTGTCGGCGCCCCAGATGCCGAAGACGCCGCACTCTTCGCGCAGCTTGTCGCCGTCCAGGCCGTGGTCGAATGGGTTGGTGGTCAGCATGTCCCGAGTCCCGCGCGCTGCAATAGGACGGTCATATAGGAGCCGCTTTCCCGTTTGTCGCGGTTCGATGCGTCAGCGCGACCGGTCAGTGGGTCAGGTGCCGACCTTTTGTTCGACATACCAGGGGCGGAGAATCGACGTCTCGTTCTTTTGCTCCTTCTTGGGTGCAAGGCGGCTGAGGTCGAATTGCTCGGCGAACTCCAGGCCGAATTTGCCCTTCTGGGCCCAGCGAACTTCCCCGACGACCGGACCAACGCCGACGATGTCGACGGTGAGGCTAGTGCCAGGCGCCACCGCCGCATCACTATCGACGAGCGCGCCACCAGACGAGATATTCCGCAACCGTATCTCGACCTTGCGATGCCCGATTTGGGCGATGGCGCGGCGCATCAAGCGCTGACGCGGTTCGCGGCTGGTCTGGTAGCCGTCTGCCTCCACCACTGAGAGGTTGGCGAGAGCGCGGGCATCCTCGCCGGGCATCGGCTTGCCGAAGATATAGCCCTGGATTTGGCTGCAGCCGAGTTCGCGAATGAGGTTGAGGTCGTCATGGGTCTCGACCCCCTCCGCCGTGGTGTCCATTCCGAGCGTCTCGGCAAGGGTGACGATGGCGCGGATGATGGCGCTGTTGCGGTTGGTCTTCGACGCGGCGCCGCGGACGAAGCTCTGGTCGATCTTGATCTTGTCGAACGGCGCCTTCTTCAGATAGCCCAACGAGCTGTAGCCGGTGCCAAAGTCGTCGAGTGCGAGGCGAACTCCGACTTCCTTGAGCTTGGCGAACGTTTCGTCCGTCAATGCCCCTTCGGACAGGAACACGCCTTCGGTCAGCTCCAGTTCCAGACGCTGCGACCGGACACCGCTCTCTTTCAACAACGTCCCCACCATTTCCGCAATGCCCGGATCGTTGAACTGGATCGGCGACAAATTGACGGCGATGCGGACATGGTCGGGCCACGCGGCCGCCTCCTTGAGGGCGGCCTGAAGCACGAATTTGCCGATTTTCGGGATCATGCCGCACTCTTCCGCGAGCGGGATGAATTTGGCGGGCGAGATGGGGCCACGAACGGGGTGGTTCCAGCGGACCAGCGCTTCAAAGCCGCAGACCTGCTCCGTCGAGGCGTGAACCACGGGCTGATATGCCACCCACAGTTCATCCCGGTCGAGCGCCTGTCGAAGATCATTCTCGAGGACCTGGCGGTCGCTTGCCTCGCTGTGCATCGAGGGTTCGTAGATCTTGTGCTTGCCCCGCCCGTCGCCCTTCGCGGCGTAGAGTGCAAGGTCGGCATTGCGCACCAGCGCGTCGGCGCCGGTGCGGCCAGGATCGCCGATAGCGACGCCGACCGAGGCGCCGATCGTTACCTTATGGCCCTCGATCATGTAAGGGCGCGACACCTGCTCGATCAGGGTTCGGGCAAGCGACTCCAAGAGGCCGAGGTCGACGGTTCCGGGCAGCACCGCCTTGAACTCGTCGCCGCCGAGCCGGCCGATCTGGCCATGATCGCCCATCACGGAGGTCAGGCGTTGCGCAACCTGGCGAAGCAGTGCGTCGCCCACCGGATGGCCCAGCGTGTCATTAACGTTCTTGAATCGGTCGAGATCGATCAGGAACAGGGCGCAGCCCTTCTGGCGGCGGGCGGCATTCTTGAGCGCTTCTTCCAAAGTCTGGCGCATCATCGCCCGATTGGGCAGCCCGGTCAGCGAATCGAAGCGGGCAAGGCGGGTGATTTCCTGCTCCGAACGGCGCTGCTCCGTCAGGTCGGTGCCGATGCCCCGGAAACCCAGGAAGCGGCCACGCTCGTCGAAGATTGGATTGCCCGACAGGGACCAGTGGATGTCCTGGTCACTTGCGGCGCGAACCACGACATCGGAAAATGGGAAACGAGCGGACAGGTGGAAGCCGAGGGTCTTGCGCTCTTCCCGATCCTCATTATCCACCGACATGAGGTCCGTGAACTGGCGGCCGAGGAGATCGGACGGCTGGCACTGAAAATCGTCTGCCAGCTGCTGGGACACGTAGGAAAGGGTCCCCTCCGCGTTGGTTTCCCAGAACCAGCCCTGGCCGCTATTTTCGAATTCGTCGACGAAGCGGGTCGCCTTGCGCGCCTCGTTGTCCAGCTGCTGACGGCGCCGTTCGATGACGATGGAGGTTCGCGCCCCTGCGATGCTGTAGATGACCAGCAGGATCGAAAACCCCGCCATCCGCGCACCGCCGGCAAAGGTATCGGCGAACATGAAAGCCGCGCCGCATGCAACGAGCGCATTGGCAATCGCCAGCGGCGGCGAGTTAACCGATACCACCCCCGTGGCAGCAAGGCCGGCACCAACCAGTCCGAACGCCAGCGCAACTTCGCCGCTCTGCGCCGTCAACGATGCAAACAGCAGCCAAAGCGCACCTGAAATCGCAAGATAGCCGAACAGCAGCCGGATCACCGAATGAGCAGCAATCTCCGTTCGCGACCGGAGCCAGATGCCCACGATTGCAACAGCGTCCAGCAACAAGGCCAAGCCAGCCGGAATCAGGGCAGTCGTCGCAGCAGATGTGCCCCAAGGGGCGGGATGAATGCCGAAATAGGCAAACAGGAGGAGCAGGTGAGTCGCGAACAGGAGCGCTGGCGCGTGGTTCAGCCCGGCGCTCCGCCACTCGGCGACAACCTCATCCTCGATCCGCTCGGGGCTGGTCAGGTCAAACCATAAGGATTGGCTGATCGACACGCGCTCCGGTGCCGCGGAACTCGATTCAATGGCCTTTGCAAATCTTGATCTACGCATCTCATCCCCAGCGGCGGCTTGCAGGCACGCACAAGCCACCTCAGGGGGATGTTAAGCGCGGCGAGGTTAACAGCCGCGCGACCGATAGGGTTACTGCGCTATTTAGCTTGTTTGTTCGGGAAGAAATTCCGGAACCGACAAATAGCGTTCGCCGGTGTCGTAATTGAAGCCAAGGACACGCTTTCCCGCACCGACTTCGGCGAGCTTTTGCGCGATAGCGGCAAGGGTCGCGCCGGAGCTGATTCCGACAAGCAGGCCCTCCTCACGGGCCGAGCGCCGGGCATATTCCTTGGCGTCGTTGGGGTCGACCTGAATGGTGCCGTCAAGCACCGACACATCGAGGTTGGCGGGAATGAAGCCTGCGCCGATGCCCTGGATCGGGTGGGGGCCCGGCTGACCGCCCGAGATGACCGGTGACAAGGTCGGCTCGACCGCGAAAACCTGAAGGGCCGGCCATTCCTTTTTCAGCACCTCGGCGCATGCCGTGATGTGCCCCCCGGTTCCGACGCCGGTGATTAGGATGTCGATGGGCGCGTCGCGGAAGTCGTTGAGGATTTCCTGCGCGGTGGTGCGGCGGTGCACTTCGACGTTCGCCGGATTCTCAAACTGCTGCGGCATCCAGGCGCCTTCGGTCGAGGCGACGATCTCCTCGGCGCGAGCGATCGCGCCCTTCATTCCCTTTTCGCGCGGGGTGAGGTCGAAGCTTGCGCCGTAGGCCAGCATCAGGCGCCGACGCTCGATGCTCATGCTTTCGGGCATGACGAGGGTCAGCTTGTAGCCCTTCACCGCTGCAACCAGCGCAAGGCCGATACCCGTGTTGCCCGAGGTGGGCTCGACGATCGTTCCGCCCGGCTTCAGCTTGCCGGAGCGTTCCGCGTCCTCGATCATCGCCAAGGCGATACGGTCCTTGACCGACCCGCCGGGGTTGGCCCGCTCCGACTTTATCCAGACTTCATTGTCGCCGAACAGGCGGTTGACGCGGATGTGGGCGGTGTTGCCGATGGTCTCCAGGACCGATGCTGCCTTCATGTTTCTCTCCTTGGCGTTCTCAAGAGAAGTCTAGCTGTAAACTCGACTATACGCTTTCACTTATTCTTCCGGATGTTGCAAGCCAACCTATACGCTTCCTGCCGCTACCGGTGGCTTTTCGGGTGCCGGTTCGGGAGGATCGAAGGTCCGAGCCCGGCGGAGCTCGGGAAACCAGAGCGTCCATAGCACGGTGACCGCAATGGCCGCGATCCCGCCGCCGACCGTCGCGGCGACCGGTCCCAGCCAGGCTGCCACGAAACCGCTTCGCGCTTCGCCAAGCTCATTGGACGCCGAAATGGCGAGGGTGGAGGCCGCGCTGACCCGGCCGCGCATTTCGTCCGGTGTGTGGAGCTGGATCAATGACTGCCGGATGTAGACCGAGAACATGTCGGCGGCGCCAAGCAGTGCCAGCATAGCCAACGAAAAGGCGTAGGAGGTGGACCAGCCGAAGGCCGCGGTGGCGGCGCCGAACACACCAACGGCGGTCAACATCTTCACTCCGACTTCCGTCTTGAGCGGTCGGACCGAGAAGAAGATGGCGGTCAGCGTCGCGCCGAGTGCGGGGGCGGCGCGCAACGGGCCAAGCCCCTGGGCACCGACATGGAGAATGTCGCGAGCGTAGACCGGAAGCATTGCCACCGCGCCGCCAAGCAGGACGGCAAACAAGTCGAGCGTGATGGCGCCCAGCACCATCCGGTTGCGACCGATATACGACAGGCCCTCGCCCATGCGCTTCAAGGGACTTCCGGGCTGGATCGCGGTCCGTTGAACCCGGCCGATGGTGAACAGGCAGGCAGCGGAGAAGGCGAACAATGCACCACTCACGCCGTAGGACAGGTGCGGGGTGATGTCGTACAAAAGGCCGCCGAGCGCCGGGCCGATGATTGCACCTGTTTGCCAGGCGGTCGAGCTCAGCGCGATGGCACGCGGGAGCATGTCGCGGGGGACGAGATTGGGTGCAAGGGCGCCGAACGCCGGTCCTGCGAAGGCCCGCGCAACTCCGAGCACGGCGGCGACGGTGAACAGGATCGGCAGCGAGATGTGGCCGCTCCAAGTCGCGGCGAAGAGAACCAAAGCGCAGGCCAGTTCCAGGCACAGGACTGCGCGCCCGATCCAGCGCCGGTCGAACCTGTCCGCCGCCCAACCGCTGACGGGCGTCAGGATGAATAGAGGAACGAACTGGACCAGCCCGATCATTCCGAGCTGGAACGCCGCGTCATCGATTTCCATCGTCCGGCGGGAGATGTCGTACACCTGCCAGCCGATGACGATGACCATCGACATCTGGGCGATCGTGCTTGCCAGCCTAGCCAGCCAGTAAGCGCGATAATTCGGGAGGCGCAGAGGTTCGGGCAGGAGACTCACGACGCGCGCCCTAGCCCTCGGTGTGCGAGGCGGCAACCGGCGGCGAACCGGTTGCCGCCGGTTGCTCAAAGGGTAGTTTCGTTGAGGGGAATGGCACTGCGCTGATCGGCTTCGGCAGCGCGGCCCGTGCCGAAGAATTCCAGCAGATCGTTGATCAGCCGCTCCTTGTCCGTCTCGAAAACGCCGTGCGGGCTGCCGTCATACTCCAGGAAGTCCGCATGCGGGATCAGCTTGGCAGCCACTCGGCCAGTGGCGTCGATCGGCACATTCTTGTCCGCCGTACCATGAATAATGAGGGTCGGGATGCCCTCGAACGCTGGCAGGTCGGGACGGAAGTCCGTGGTCGCCCATGCCTGCGCCGCGGCGAGTGTCGGCCGGGCGCCCGCCATCATTGCCTGGCGATGGCTGTTCTCCACCACCTCGTCCGAAACGGACGACGTCATGAAGCCGACCCCGTAAAATTGCTTTAGGAAGGTGGTCATGAAGCCGGCGCGATCCTTCTTCAGCTCGGCAGTGATCGCGTCGAGCTGTTCCTGCGGAACGCCGTCCGGGTTGAAGTCCGACTGGACGACATGCGGCACTACGGAGCTGATCAGCGCGGCATGGCTGACCCGTCCCTTGCCCTGGCGAGACACGAAACGCGCAACTTCGCCGCCGCCCATGGAAAAACCGACAATGCCTACCGGCTCGCTGATGCCCGCATCCTCGAGGATGGCGGCGACGTCGTCGGAGAATGTGTCATAGTCATAGCCGTCCCACGGCTGGTCCGACCGACCGAAGCCGCGCCGGTCGGGAATGATCAGCCGGTGGCCTTCCTCCCCCAGTCGCACGGCGGCATCGTCCCACGTGTCGCCGGTCAGGGGCCAGCCGTGCATCAGGACGATCGGGTGACCGCGGCCCCAATCCTTATAATAAAGCATGGTCCCGTCTTTGGCCTTGGCATAGGGCATGGTCGATCACTCCTGAGGGTTGACCTGCGTTAACGCGGCGCGCCGCCGGCTGTTGCGCCGTTCGCCATAGGCTTTAGACCAGCCGAACCATGGCGAAGCCGAAATCCCGTTATGTCTGCCAATCTTGCGGTTCGGTCAGCAGCCGCTGGCAGGGCCAGTGCGGCGACTGCTCCGAATGGAACACGTTGGTTCAAGAAGCGGCTGATGTGTCCAATATCTTCGCCGCCAAGCACAATCTTCAGGGCGGCGGCCGAGCGATCCAGCTCGTTGGACTCGACAGCCCGGTTGCGTTGCCCGATCGGCTGCCGAGCGGGATCCCGGAGTTTGACCGGGCGGTCGGTGGCGGCATCGTTGTCGGCTCGGCGATGCTGGTCGGCGGCGACCCGGGCATCGGCAAGTCGACCCTGCTACTTCAGGTTGCAGCCAAGCTGGCCAGCAACGGCAACGACGTCGTCTACGTGTCCGGCGAGGAGTCGGCGGAGCAGGTGCGGCTGCGGGCGGTTCGGCTGGGATTGGGGCAGGCGCCGGTGCGGCTCGCCTCGGCGACGTCCGTCCGCGACATCCTGACGACGATGGGCGAGGGCACGCCGCCGGCGCTGCTGATCATCGATTCCATCCAGACCATGCATTCGGACCTGATCGAAGGCGCGCCGGGGACGGTCAGCCAGGTGCGCGCCTCCGCCCAGGAACTGGTCCGCTTCGCCAAGGAGCGCGGCACCGCGGCGATCCTGGTGGGCCATGTCACCAAGGACGGCACCATCGCCGGTCCCCGTGTGCTGGAGCATATGGTCGACACGGTGCTGAGCTTCGAAGGCGAGCGCAGCCACCAGTACCGGATCCTGCGCGCGATCAAGAACCGCTTCGGCGGCACCGACGAGATCGGCGTCTTCGCCATGGAAGGGCAGGGGCTTGCCGAAGTCCCAAACCCGTCGGCGCTGTTCCTTACACAGCGCGGTGAGCCGGTGAGCGGCACCAGCGTCTTTCCTGCCATCGAGGGCAGCCGGCCAGTTCTGGTCGAGATACAGGCACTGGTGGTCAGGTTGGCCAGCGGTGCCACCCCCCGCCGCGCTGCCGTCGGTTGGGACGGCGGACGACTGGCGATGGTGCTGGCAGTACTGGAGGCGCGTTGCGGCCTCAGCTTTGCAACCGCGGAGGTCTACCTCAACGTCGCCGGCGGTTACCGCCTAAGCGATCCCGCCGCCGACCTGGCCGTCGCGGCTGCTTTGGTTTCCGCGCTGTCGGAACGGCCGATCCCCAACGACTGCATCGTCCTTGGTGAGATTGCACTGTCGGGCGAGGTGCGGCCGGTGGCGCATTCGCCGCTCCGCCTCAAGGAAGCGGCGAAGCTCGGGTTCGAAAGAGCCTGGGTGCCCAAGGGCGCGAAGGCTTCAGACG
Organism: Sphingomonas piscis; assembly: GCF_011300455.1. Taxonomy (NCBI): domain Bacteria; kingdom Pseudomonadati; phylum Pseudomonadota; class Alphaproteobacteria; order Sphingomonadales; family Sphingomonadaceae; genus Sphingomonas; species Sphingomonas piscis. The sequence continues at coordinate 487,794 of NZ_CP049869.1, read as the reverse complement.
GCATCCGCATAGCGGAGATGCCGAACCTTCGCGCCTTGGTCGACCAGATCCTCGGCCGCTGACGCGCGCTTAGTCGGTACGCGGCTGCTTCTGACGGGAGCCGTCGGCACGGATCACCTCCATGCTGACTGCTTTGCCGTCAGCGACGACATATTCGACGCGCGTCAAAGGATCGGATTCCATGATGAACGCGTCGCCGCCGACGGCCAGCAGGCGCGTGCGGGGGCCACCGGTGCGCTGGCTGTAAAGGGCATCCTTGTCGACGGTGACTGCACGATCCTGATACCGGCCCACGTAAGCGGGGAGATCATGGGCCGCCTTGACTGGCGACAGCTTGGCCTTCAGCACCGCAGCCTTCGCAAGCATCATCGCCTTCTCCGGTCCAGCGGCCGTTGCGCCGAGCTTTTCGAGCGCCGCCATGTGCGCCATGTCCAGCGCATCGTCGGCGTTCGCCTTGATCGTCGGGGCGATGCCCGTTCCTTCCCAATCTACCCTGGACGGGCCGACCTCGCCACGCGCGACCGAGACGCTCAACATATATTGACCGGCAATCGGGAAGTAGCTGTTGCGATAGGCCGCGCCGGCGGTGGTTTCTCCGACGATGTCGCCGACACCATAATCCTTCACCAGTGCAGCAAAGGCCTCCGCCGCCGAAATGCTCCGGTTGCTGGTGAGAATGTAGAGCGGCTTACCCTTCATCCGGCCGGCCGGTAGCTTGGCCAACGAAAGGTCGCGCTCCACTGCCTTGCCGCCCCCGAAGTAGAAGGTCATCAGCGGCTTGTTCGCTGCGACGAAGTGGCTGAAAAGATATTGGATCGCCTTGGGGCTGCCGCCGCCGTTGTACCGAAGGTCGATCACGGCTGCGTCCCCATCCGCTAGGAAGCGCATCGCATTGTCGATGGCGGCGGCGGACTTGGCTCCGGTCCAGGCGAAGCCGACGAGATTCATGTAGCGGACATTCCCGTCCATCAGGCGCAGCTCGGCAATGCCGTGGTTCATGCCACGGGCCATCCGCTCCCACTCCGGCCCCTCGGTAATCTCGTCGCTCATCGGGCCCTTCAGCATGGCGGCGTGGACGGGATCGAAGCTGATGGAGAGATGCTTGTCGTGCGCTGCAGCGGCAAGGTCCTGGTTCAAGCGCTCGGCCAGCGTGCCGCCTTCCAGACCCTGGTAGCGGCCTTCCGCGATGCCCTTGTCCAGCGCAGCCGTCACCAGCGGCACCTTGTCGGCAAGTACGTAATTGCTCTTCACGGCGTCGCGGACCGCTTCGGCGATGGCGTTGGAATTCATTGCTGCGGGCCCTTTCGCCGGTTGAACAACATTGGTGATCGGTTGAGCCGAAGCTGCCGCGCTCAGGACGAGCGAAGCGGTGGCCGCGGTGGCGGCGAGCAGAACTGAATTACGCATTGGCACCCCTTTTGTGTGTTGATGGCCATCGATCGTGGCCGTGACCCGAAAGAAGCAAGGCCTGTGCCAACGACGGGAATCTGCCATTTAGTAGCTTGAGAAGGGAGCGAACGGCGGGTGCGGATGGGTCGGAGCGCGCAATGTTCGCATTTTTCGCCATGTGGCGACGGCGGGCTCTGACATCTCGCCTTGGCGGTCAGAGTTCGCTAGCGGCAGCTTCGCAATGAGCGCGCTCGATATCTTCGTGATCCTGCTTCTGGGCGGCGGCGCCATGATCGGCTTCGTCCGGGGCTTCGTTCAGGAAGTGCTGTCGCTCGCCGCCTGGGTGGTCGCCGTGGTCATGCTGAAGCTGTTCCACGAGCAGCTCTGGACCGGAATGACGGACTTTGTTGGAACCAGCGCAGGGGCCGCCGTTCTGGCCTTCGCATTGCTGTTCCTGCCAAGCTTCATCCTCGTCAAACTGCTTGCCCGAATGCTGGGCAAACGTTCCCGCAAGTCGGTGCTCGGGCCGGTCGACAAGGTGCTCGGCGCCGGTTTCGGCATGCTGAAGGGTCTCATCGGCGCGACCCTTTTCTTTCTTTTCGCCAACCTCAGCACCGACCTGATGTACGGCGCTGACGCCGACCGTCCCGAGTGGATGGCCAATTCGCGCACCTACCCGCTGCTGAACGCCAGTGGCCGCGCCATCGTGGACTGGGTCGAAACAAGGCGGCGCCCGAAGGTCAAGGAATGATCAGGCTCCACGACACCATGGCGCGCGAGAAGCGCGACTTCGTTCCGGCCGACCCGAAGCGCATCACCATGTATGTGTGCGGGCCGACGGTGTACGGCCGCGCCCATATCGGCAATGCCAGGCCGGCGGTGGTGTTCGATACGCTTCGCCGCTTGCTGGAGCATAGCTATCCGGACGCGGAGGTGGTCTATGCCCGCAACGTCACCGACGTCGACGACAAGATCATCGCAGCGGCGGAGGCCGAGGGCGTCGGGCCTTCGGTAATCACCGAGCGTTATGAGCGCTATTACCTCGACGATATGGGCGCGCTGGGCGTTCGAGAGCCCAGCATAGCGCCGCATGCCACCGCCGAGATCGCTCCGATGATCTCCATGATCGTGCGGCTGATCGAGCTTGAACACGCGTATGCGGCGCAGGGTCATGTGCTGTTCCACGTTGCTTCCGACCCGGATTATGGAGTGCTGAGCCGCCGCGACCGGGAAGCGATGCTGGCCGGTGCCCGGGTTGAGGTCGCGCCGTACAAGCGGGATCCGGCCGACTTCGTTCTTTGGAAGCCGAGCGATGCGGGCGTGATCGGCTGGGACTCGCCGTGGGGACGCGGGCGGCCCGGTTGGCACATTGAATGTTCGGCGATGATCCGGGCGCATCTCGGCGAGACCATCGACATCCATGGCGGCGGGCTCGACCTTGTCTTCCCGCACCATGAGAATGAGCTGGCTCAAAGCCGATGCGCCCATGGCGGCGCACCATTGGCCCGCTACTGGGTGCATAACGGCTTCGTCGACATGGGCGCGGAGAAGATGTCCAAGTCGCTTGGTAACGTCGTCACGCCGGCTGACCTGCTGGCGCAGGGGCACAAGGGGGAGGTGCTCCGGTTGGCGCTGCTATCGGCGCACTATCGCTCGCCGCTGCCGTGGACGGACGCCGTGATCGCGCAAGCGAAAGCACTGCTGGACCGGCTCTACCGCGTGGCAGGAGACGTCACGCCCGCCGCCCCGGATCATGCCGTCGTCGACGCGCTTCAGGACGATCTCAACACCCCGCTCGCACTGGCGCGCCTCTCCGCGATCGACGATCCCGCCGTTCTTCGCGGCAGCGCAATGCTCATCGGCCTATTAAGCGAGAGCGGCACGAGCTGGTTCCAGGGCGAGGGAGATGCCGGCGACATTGAGGCGCGCATCGCCGAACGTAACGCCGCCAAGAAGAACCGCGACTTCGCCACCGCCGACCGCATCCGCGACGAGCTGAAGGCGGAAGGCTTCCTGCTCGAGGACGGTTCCGGTGGAACGACGTGGCGGCGAGCGTGAACGCGCCGCTGTACACGACTGAGATCCTGCGGCTCGCGGCGTCATTGCCGGAGCCGGCTGCGTTGGCGCGGGAAGATGGCGCAGCGGAAATGCGGTCGCCAACATGCGGGAGCGTCGTTCGTGTCGGAGTTATGGTCGATGACGCAAGCCTTTCGGCGCTCTCGCTCTCCGTCCAGGCTTGCGCCTTCGGTCAAGCGTCGTCCGCGATCATGGCCCGCCATGCCGCTGGAGTGGACCTGGCCGCTGCGGAAGCCGCGGTAGCGAATTTGGCAGCATGGCTTGACGGTAAGCGCGAGAATCCGGGCGTTTGGCCCGATCTGACCTCTCTTGTGCCCGCCCGGAGCCGCCGCGGGCGGCATGGGGCCATCCTGCTGCCGTTCCGCGCCTTGGCGGCCGCGTTGAAGGCAGCCGACCATGGGTGAGCCGGTCGCGGCCAGCAACCTGCTTCTCAGTGGGGCGGTCATGCTGGGCGCCGCGCTTCTGTTCGTCACCCTGTTCCGCAAGCTCGGGCTGGGTGCGACCCTCGGCTACATCGTCGGCGGGGCGGTCATCGGCCCCTACGTCCTCGGGCTGGTCGGCGATCCTCAGTCGATCATGCAGGTTTCGGAGATCGGAATCGCCTTCCTGCTCTTCCTGGTGGGGCTGGAGCTTCACCCAAGCCGCTTGTGGCGCCTGCGGCGGGACATCTTCGGGTTCGGACTTGCGCAGGTGGTATGCTGCGGCTTGGCGCTGAGTGCGCTTCTGCACCTCGCCATCGGCTTCAGCATAGAGGCGTCGCTGGCGCTCGGCCTGCCGCTGGCTTTGTCGTCGACGGCGCAGGTGCTGCCGATGCTCCGCTCGTCGGGCCAGCTCAACGACCCCGACGGGGAGCGGGCATTCTCCATCCTGCTGTTCCAGGATCTGTCGATCGTTCCGCTGATCACCATCATCGCGGCTATGTCCCGTGCCCCTGCAGACCCTGGCGCACCGCCGGGCGGGATGCTGGTCCTCTACACGATCGCGGCGGTCGCCGGGCTTGTGATCGCCGGGCGCTTCCTGCTCAATCCGATGTTCCGGCTGATCGGCCGCCTGTCGGAACGCGAGCTGTTCGTCGTCGCCGGCCTGTTCACGGTGATTGCCAGCGCCGCGCTGATGCACTCGCTTCACCTCTCGGTTGCGCTCGGTGCCTTTGTCGCGGGCGTGGTGCTCGCCGAATCGCCGTACCGGCACGAATTGGAGAGCGACGTCGAGCCCTTCCGCTCCATCCTGCTCGGCCTGTTCTTCCTGTCCGTGGGCATGCTCCTCGACCTTCCGGCAATCGCCGCCAAGCCGCTGCTCGTTGGTGGGCTCGCGCTCGGCATCATCGCTGTCAAGGCGCTGCTGATCGCCGGCATCGCTTTCATGTTCGGGATCCGCGGCGTTCGCGCCATCTGGCTGGGCCTATTGCTCAGCCAGGCCGGTGAATTCGGCTTCGTGTTGTTCGGTCAGGCGGCCGCCGCGCGCCTGGTGGTGCCCGAAACCGCCTCGCTGATGAGCGCGGTCGTCACCCTGTCGATGGTCACAACACCTTTCCTGATGAAGCTGATCGACTGGACCAAGGCGCGAATGCCGGCAGGCGGCGCAGGTCATGATGGGCCGGAGTTCTCGCCGGAAACAAACGCCATCGTGGTCGGCTACGGCCGGTTCGGACAGACAGTCGGACAAATGCTGATGGCCAAGAAGATCCCCGTGACCATCATCGACCAGAGCAGTGCCCAGATCGAGATCAGCCAGGAATTCGGTACCACCGTCTATTATGGCGACGGCACCCGGCTCGATCTCCTCCGAACCGCTGGTGCCGAGACAGCGGAGGGCATCTTCTTTTGCCAGGATGCACCGCTCGAGCGGGAGCAGCTGAAGGCGATCCTTGAGGCCTTCCCGCAAGCCAAGGTGATGGTGCGTGTCTATGACCGGCGGCAGATGATGGCGTTAGACGGTCTGGACGTTGCCCTTATGCAGCGCGAGTTGTTCGAAAGTGCGGTCAGCATGGCGCGGCAAGCGCTTGTCAGCCTCGGCGTTTCGGAGCGCGAGGCGCTACGGGTGGAGGCGGAATACCGTGCCCGTGACAGCGAACGGCTGCAGCGGCAGAGCGAGACGGGCGACCTTCGCGCCGCCATGGACCGGATGTTTGGGGTCGGCCGGCCGATCGGCGACGCGGAGACCGCTAAACCCGGCGCTGCAAATAATCCTCTAGCGCACTGACGATCCACTCGACCACGTCACGATGCGGCACGTTGCCGCTTCGTACACGAATGTCGGCCTGAGAATAAAAAGGTCGGCGCGCCTCCATTAGCCGTTCCAACGTCCCGCGCGGATCGTCGTTGTTGAGCAACGGCCGCGTGTCGCGCCCCGACGTCCGTTCCGCCAATATCTCGATCGGCGCGTCCAGCCATATCGTCACGGCCTTGTCTTTCAAAAGGGACCGGGTGCCCTCATCGGCGAAGGCGCCGCCGCCGGTCGCGATCACCTGCCGATGATCGTCCAGCAGGCGCGCAATGATTCGCCGCTCACCATCGCGGAAGTCCTTCTCGCCATAACGCGCGAACACCTCTCCGGCCGGCAGCCCGCACGCCTGCTCGATCGCATCGTCGCTGTCGATGAAGTCGAGCTCCAGCCGCTTGGCAAGGCGACGCCCCACCGTGGACTTGCCGGCGCCCATCATCCCCACAAGAGCGACGGGCTTATCGAGATGTGAGAGCAGCGAGGTCACGATAAGTGGCTATACAGCGGGCGCCCAGGTGGGGCAAAAGCGCCAACCATGCCAAACCGCCGCACCATCCTGACCCCAGCCACGCCGCGCCGCCGACCCATGTCGCCGATCGTTCCACTCATCATCGTGCTGCTGCTCGTCCTTGCCGGGCTGTACTTCCTATCGACGCAGGCGAAGGAAGTGGAACCAAAGACGATCGAGGTCGAAGTCAGCCAAGGTGCCAATGCGCGCTAGTTTCTGGCTTGCCGGTACGGCGGTAGTCGGAATCGCGTCCCTTCCGGCAATTGCACAGCAGGCCGCTCAGCCCACGGCGCCGACACAGCCCGCGCCCGCAACCGCGCCTGCTCCCCAGCCGGCCAACCCGGCGACGGCGGTGCAGCCGGGAGGTGAACCGGTTGCAAGCTCGCGTCCCCGGCAGACTCCCGCCGCGCCCGCTGAAGGCGACAGCGGTGTTGCCGAGCTTGGCGCCGATGAGTTGCCGCCTCCGCCGCCGCCCATCGAAATGCCCGACGAGTCCAGGCGCGACCCTCGTGTGGTCGGCCGCCTCGATCCGGCCGACTTTGGGCTCGCGACGACGCCGTGGGGAGCTGCCAACGGACCGATGCTGTCGGTGCTTCTCCGCCGAATGGACGCACCGCTGGCATCGCGTTGGGCGCATATCGCGCTTCGCAACGCCTTGCTTGCCCGGGCCCCGGCACCGCGGCTTGTTAATCCCGTGGACTGGGTCGCCGAGCGGGCTTGGCTTCTGCTGCGAATGGGCGAAGCGGATGCCGCCCGCATGCTGGTGAGCGGCGTCGATGTTGCCGACTTTACCCCGAAGATGTTCCAGATTGCCGTCCAGAGTGCGCTCGCCAACGGCGATGCGCCTGGCCTGTGCCCGCTTCGGGACGGGCTCGGCAAAGTGGAGCCGAAGGTGGCCCCGATGGTGGATGCAATGTGCGCCTCCCTGTCGGGTGAGCCAGAAAGCGCGGCCGCCCAGATGGAATCGATCCGTCGCCGTGGGCGTGTGGGCGGCATCGATCTGGTGCTTGCAGAGAAAGTAGTTGGGGCGGGTGCCGACACCAATCGCGCGGTGACGGTTGAGTGGGAGCCGGTGCAAGCCCTGAACAGCTGGCGCTTCGGCTTGGCCACGGCCACCGGCATGGTTCCTCCTGAGCGGCTGATCAACGCGTCCAGCCCGCAGCTTCGGTCCTGGCAGGCCCGATCACCTTTGCTGACGGCGCAGCAGCGGCTGGCCTCGGCACGAATTGCCGCGGGTCTGGGCGTTTTTTCCTCCCAGGCGCTGACGGACGTTTACGCATCCATCTACGACAGCACCGGACCCGACGAATTGTCGGACACGGATGCTTGGCAGCTGCGCGTCGCCTATGTCGGCAGGGACCGCGACACGCGGCTCTCGGCCATGCGCCGCCTCTGGTCCCTTGGCGGCAATAGCTGGGACAAGGAAGCATCGCGCGCGGTGCTCGGCCGCGCCGCCGCCCGGATCGCGCCGAGCGCTGACCTACAGGGAGACGCCGCAAACCTGATCGCCTCAATGCTTGCTGCGGGCCTGGACCGGCAAGCAGCGCGGTGGGCAGCGGTCGTCGACGACATGGACGATGCCCAAGCGGACGCCTGCTGGGCGATGCTTGCGCTATCGGCACCGCAAGGCGTCTCCGTAGACGTCAGCAACGGACGGATTTCCTCCTTCATCGGGCGCGACAATAGCCCGGGCAAGCAGCGCAGCGCCTTGCTCGTCGGCGCGCTGGCAGGCCTTGGCAAGATCAGCGTCGACCAGCTTAACGACTTTAACCGTCGGCACGGCCTGCGGCTTGAGCGGAAGACGAGCTGGACTCAGCTGATCGATGCTGCGGCCGATCTGGACCAGGGCGGAACCGTGCTGGTCCTGACGGGCACCGGCCTTCAGCGGCAGGAGTGGCGCGACATTCCGGGCCTTCACCTGTTCCATTCGGTGGCGGCGCTTCGAAAGACCGGCCAAGACTTTTCGGCCAGGATGATTGCCGCGGAGGCGCTGGCGCGCACGTGACGGAGGAAGACCGGCGCCTCACGGACCGCTTCCTTGACATGATGTCCGCCGAATATGGCGCGTCCAAGCACACGCTTCAGGCTTATCGCAACGATCTGGAACGCGCGTCGGAGAGCCTGGCTCGGCCGCTGGTCCATGCCGATCCCGCCGAGCTCTCGGGCCTTGCCGAACGCTGGGGCGAATTATCGGGCGCGACCGTGGCCCGGAGAGCGGCGGCACTGCGCCGCTTCTATGGATTTCTACTCGATGAGGGCTTGCGCGCCGACGATCCGTCCGCGGCGCTGCCGCGGCCAAGGCTCGAGCGTCCGCTGCCCCGCATCCTCGACAATCGAGAGGTTGAGCGCATGTTCGAAGCGGCGGAAGACCGCGCCGCAAGCGACGAGGGCAATGCGGTGCGCAACCTTGCGTTGCTGGAACTGCTCTACGGCTCCGGCCTTCGTGCAACCGAACTCGTCTCCCTGCCGCGAGCCGCAGTTCGTGCGGGCCAGTCATTCCTGATCTTGCGCGGGAAGGGCAGCAAGGAACGGCTGGTGCCGATCTCCGGGCGCGCAGAAGCCGCCGTTGGAAAGTGGCGCCACCACGTCCCGAGTGCTTCGCTGTGGCTGTTTCCCAGCGGCAAGGGGCATCTGAGCCGGGTGCGGTTGTTCCAGATCGTTCGGCAGCTTGCGGCGGATGCGGGAATTGCGCCCGACCGGGTCAGTCCGCATGTCCTTCGCCACGCATTCGCCACGCACCTGCTGTCGGGCGGTGCCGACCTTCGGGTGCTTCAGTCCTTGCTCGGCCATGCCGATATCGCGACCACGCAAATCTACACGCATGTCGACAGCAGCCGGCTCGTCGAGCTGGTGAATGCCCGGCACCCCTTGGCCGACCGTCCAAGTTGACGGCCCGCGCCGTGCGGCCTAGCGCCGCGCCGATGCAGACGTACCTCGATTTCGAGAAACCGATCGCCGAGCTGGAGACGCGCGTCATCGAACTGCGCGAAACCGCCAGCAATGGCGCGATCGACATCGATGCGGAAATCTCCCGCCTGGAAGCCAAGGCCAACAAGCTTCTTCGCGAGACCTATTCGCGGCTGTCGCCATGGCAGAAGGCACAGGTGGCGCGTCATCCCGAACGCCCGCATTTCAAGAATTATGTCGACGGGCTGACCGACGACTTCTTGCCGCTGGCCGGCGACCGGGCCTTTGCCGACGATCAGGCGATCATTGGCGGGCTGGCGCGCATGGACGGGTACCGGGTCATGTTGATCGGCCATGAAAAGGGCGACGACACGGCCTCCCGGCTTCGCCACAATTTCGGAATGGCCAAGCCCGAGGGTTACCGCAAGGCGATCCGCCTGATGCAGCTGGCCGACCGGTTCGGCATTCCGGTCGTGACCCTGGTCGACACGCCAGGCGCCTTTCCCGGAGTCGAGGCCGAGGAGCGCGGGCAGGCGGAGGCCATCGCCCGCGCAACCGAGCAATGTCTGGCCCTTAAGGTGCCGCTGATCGCCGCCGTGGTGGGAGAGGGCGGATCGGGCGGAGCCATCGCCATTGCCGCGGCGAACCGAGTGCTGATGTTCGAACATGCGGTCTATTCGGTGATTTCGCCCGAAGGCTGCGCATCCATCCTGTGGCGGACGGCGGACAAGGCGGGCGAAGCCGCCGAAGCGATGCGCATCACCGCGACCGACCTGCAGGGCCTCGGTGTCATCGACCGGGTGGTGCCGGAGCCGCTTGGCGGTGCCCACCGCGATCCCGGCGGTGCGATCGGCTCGCTCAAGACCGCGCTGCTCGATGAATTGGACGGCTGCGCCAAGCTAAGTCCGGACGAGCTTCTCGCGCAGCGGCGCGCCAAGTTCCTTGCCATCGGCTAGTCGGACCGGCCAAGGAACAATCGCCGGACATCTCCCGTTCAAATGGCCGATCCTAGCCATCGGCCAAGACAGACGGAGAGACATGTCCATGCGCAAAGCCCTGTTGATTGCAGCCGCCGCGTCGAGCGCGCTTCTGCCTGTTGCGTTGGCTGCGCAGTCCGCCCGCTACCTGAATCCGCGCGAGGTCGCGGAGGCGCAGCAACAACATGCGGCGCTGGTTGAAGAATTCGGCGGCGCCGAGACAGGTCAGCGGGCTGCTTACGTGCAGTCGGTCGGTCAGCGGGTGGCGGCTTATTCGGGCGTTGCCAATCCCGGTCAGTCGTTCCGCTTCACCACCCTCAACTCGGCGGTGGAGAATGCCTTCGCCGTCCCGGGCGGCTATATCTACATCACCCGGCAGCTGATGACGCTCATGAACGACGAGTCTGAGCTCGCGTTTGCGCTGGGGCACGAAGCGGGCCACGTCGCCGCCAACCATGCGCAGCAGCGCGAGCGCGTTCAGCGGCGCAACTCCATCTACGGCGTGTTCGGGGCCATCCTCGGTAGCGTCTTCGGCAGCAGCGCCGTCGGCAACCTGCTTAGCCAGCAGGCGCAGCTTCGCACGCTAAGTTTCTCGCGGCAGCAGGAGTATGACGCCGATCGGCTGGCCACCCAGTATCTGGCGCGCTCAGGTTACGATCCGGCCGGGGGTCCCGGCATTCTTGCGGCGCTTGCCCGCTCGGGCGCGCTTGAAGCACGGGTCCAGGGCCGCGAGACCCGCTCCACGCCGGAATGGGCAAGTACGCACCCGCTCAGCGAGAACCGTGCCCGTCAGGCGCAAGTCATGGCGCAGCAGACTGGGCGACTGGGTACCGGCATCCGCAACCGCGACCATTTCCTGGCGCAACTCGACGGCACCTATGTCGACGACGATCCTGCCCAGGGCGTCATTGAGGACGTTTACTTCCGTCACCCGGGCCTGCGCCTGCAATTCGCCATTCCCGTCGGATTTCAAATGCAGAACGGAACCCGGTCGGTATCGATCAGCGGGTCAGGCGGTCAGGCGGAGTTCGGCGGCGGTGGTTACCAAGGACCCCTGGAATCTTACGCGGCGCGCGTGCTTCAGGAGCTTGGAGGCGGCCAGCGGATCGCTATCGCGCAACCGGAGCGCACTACCATCAACGGGATGCCGGCGGCGGTCACAGCCACGCGGGCGCAGGCCGGCTCGTCCTGGGTCGACGTCAGCGTTGTCGCCTATCAGTGGGATCGCGACACCGTCTATCATTTCGTGATGATCACCCGTGCGGGGCAGGGCATCGGGCCGTTCCGCTCGATGGTGAATTCGCTTCGCCGCCTTACGCCTGCCGAAGCAGCGGCAATCCGGCCCCGGGTCGTCGACGTAGTCACTGTCCGTGCCGGCGACACGGTTCAGTCGCTTGCCAGCCGAATGGCTTATCGCTCGTTCAGGCTTGAGCGGTTCCTGTCGTTGAATGGACTGGCGGCGAACAGCGCGCTGTCGCCGGGTCAAAAGGTGAAGCTGGTCGTATACGGAACCAGGCGGAGCTGACGCTCCGTCCGACTACATATGCTGTTCGGCCTTTGCCTGGAGGTTTGTCCACATACCCCCGGCGCCGCCGCCAAGCTTTTGAAGGCCGATCGCCATGGTGATGGCGATCAACGCAACGATCAGTCCATATTCGATCGCCGTTGCCCCCCGCTCATCAGCGAAGAGCTTGCGATAAGCCGTTCGGATAGCGCTCACGCCACCCTCCTCTGGTCCACGTCCACACGTTGGATGTCGCATTCATCGGTTAACAAGTCATGCTGCCCAGATGATTAAGCTCTTTTAAGCCTTCATTATCCCGCTTGTTCGGTAGGCGGCGCCCATCCGGCGAAATGGAGAATCTCGAACGTCTCGATGGTTTGCCCGGCATCGCCGCACTCCAGGAATGCCGCCGCCGCCGCTTGATATGCTGATTTGGTGATCGGACGTGTCGATCTCTGGACCAAAAGGTTCGTCGCGGCCATTTTCCGCAAGTCGTTCAATAGTCGGCGAAGACTGGGGTAGGCTGCTCTCACCCGGTCAACGTCAACGACGGGCATCTTCAGCCCTGCTGAAGACAAGAGGCCGGTCAGCGCCGCCGGAGCGATCCGGGGATGAACATGCGGTGCTGCCGAACCCATGACCTCGTCCGCGGCGCGCATTGCGACGCGCAGTGCGGGGAGCGTTTCACCACCTGACATGGCCCCCAGCAGCAGGCCGTCGGGCTTCAGCGCCAATCGAAAGCGGAGGAACACCTCGTCCAGTTGGTTGGCGCTGTCGAGCGTACCGACGGCCAGAATGAGGTCGTAGCTCTCCGGCAGCACCGGCAGTTCTCGTTCGTCCGCTTGATGACCCCCTGCATTGCTGGCGAGAATCGCACCGGGATCGAACACCTCCACATTGCTGACGACCGCGTTCAGGCGCTCCGGCCAGCTTGGGTCGGGACAGCCGACAAGCAGGGCGGTCTCGAACGTGCGTTGGACCATCCCGATCCGGTCGATGCAATCGTCGAACGCCCTCTCCAGCAGGAAGGTCTCGAAGCCCAGGCGCGCAGCTCGGTCGCGGCGCTGCCGCCGCAGATCAAGATCGAAGAGGCTGGTCACCGGCGGCTTGTGCGTCGCCGCGCCCTGCGCGACAAGCCTGACGTGAGCACATCTTCCCTGACCCGCCGTGTTGCCGGAATGGTGCTCGACTTCGCGCTGCCACCGCGCTGCCCCGCGTGCGGTGTGATCACCGACGAGCTTCATGCCTTCTGCGCTACGTGCTGGCCGTCCATCCACTTCCTTGGCGACGGAGGATGCGACACGTGCGGGTTGCCGCTGGAAGGTACCGAGGCCGATCGCTGTGGCCGCTGCCTTGCCGAGCCGCCGAAGATAGACCGAATGCGGGGGGCGGTCGGCTACGACGACGTCACGCGCAGCCTGGCGATCCGGCTGAAATATGGCCGCAAGGTTGCGCTTGCCAGGACAATGGCGAAATATCTGGCACCGCTGCTGAAGGGCGAACAGGTGCTGATCGTGCCGGTCCCACTTCATCGCGGCCGCTTGTGGAACCGGGGCTTCAACCAGGCCCAGCTCATTGCACGCGAAGTGGCGCGGGTGGCCCACGCGCCGATTGCACCGCTCGCCCTAAGGCGGGTGAAGCGCACTCCATCGCTTCGGGGGTTGAGCGGACGGCAGCGCCGCCAGGCCGTGCGCGCGGCCTTCATCGCCGATCCGGCGCAGGTTTCGGGCAGAAGAATTGTGATTATCGATGACGTGCTCACCACGGGCAGCACCGCGGATAGTTGTGCTCAGGCGCTCCGGAAGGCCGGCGCAGGACCGATAGAATTGCTAAGCTGGGCAAGGGTGGTGCGTCCGGTCGACATCATGCGTTAGAGCGCCAGCAGACGAATCGGAGGAAGTCTCACGTGACCGAGGTCGAAATCTATACCAAGTTCACCTGCCCCTATTGCATCCGCGCCAAGCGGCTGCTCGATTCCAAGGGTATCGAGTATCGCGAAATAAAGGTGGACCGCGGCGGCGCTGAAAAAGAAGAGATGGTTCAGCGCGCGAACGGCCGCACGACTGTTCCGCAGATCTTCATCGGCGGACAACATGTCGGCGGCTGCGACGATCTGATGGCGCTGGAGTACGAAGGCAGGCTCGACGGGATGCTGGCTGCCTGACGACCATGACCCGGATCGCCATCTTCCAGTCCCAAACGGGCATTGACCCAAGGCGAAATGCGCAGGCGCTTGTTGCGGCGGTCGAGGATGCGGCCGCCGGGGGCGCCGCAATGCTGTTCACGCCTGAAATGTCGAACCTGCTCGACCGCGACAAGGGGCGGGCGGCCGGCAACGTGGTGGAGGAGGACGGAGATTTCACGCTCACTGCCGTTCGCGAGGCAGCGAGAAAGGCGAAACTTTGGGTCCATCTTGGCTCGCTCGCGATCCGCACACCAGGAGACAAACTGGCGAACCGCGCTTTCGTGATCGATCCGGCGGGCGAGATCCGCGCGCGGTACGACAAGATGCACCTGTTCGACGTTGACCTTCCGACTGGCGAGAGCTGGCGCGAGTCGGCGGTCTACCGGGCAGGGGACGGCGCCGTGGTCGTTCGCGGCACGCCAGTCGGCAACCTTGGTCTCGCCATCTGCTACGACCTTCGCTTTCCGCTGCTCTTTGCCAAACTGGCCGAGGCAGGCGCGGACGCAATCGCCGTCCCTGCTGCGTTTACCGTGCCAACGGGCCGGGCGCATTGGGAAATACTTCTCCGTGGGCGCGCCATCGAGGCGGGTCTGTTCGTCGTCGCAGCAGCGCAGGCCGGCCAACATGAGGACGGGCGCGTCACTTATGGCCATTCGCTGGTCGTCGACCCCTGGGGCGACCTGCTGCTCGACATGGATCAGAAGGTCGGCGTCGCCTTTGCCGACGTCGATCTCCAGCGCATTGCTGACGTCCGCAGCCGCCTGCCTGCACTCACCCACCGGCGGCCGATCGAGTCGGCGGCACTGCTATGATCGTCTTCGACCTTCAGTGCCGGGGTGGAGGAGAAAGGTTCGAAGCCTGGTTCGACTCGAATGCCGATTACGAGCGGCAGGCAAAGGCGGGGCTCGTGCAATGCCCCTATTGCGCGTCCACCGAGGTGGAGAAGGCACCAATGGCGCCGAGCGTGCCTCGAAAGGGTGATGCAAACGCGTTAGCCAGGCTTGCCGCCATGCAAGCCGAAATGCTAAAGAATTCGGAGTGGGTGGGCGACAAGTTCGTCGAGACCGCCCGAGCCATGCATAGCGGCGAAATCGAGCCTGGCCTGGTTCACGGGCAGGCGCGGCTAAGCGATGCTAAGGCGCTTGTCGAAGAGGGAGTACCGATCGCGCCTTTGCCGCTGCCGGTGGTGCCTCCCGGCCAAGTCAATTGATCATCGGGACCTTCGCCCTTATTCCGCGCCAAGAGGCGGCCCCGTAGCTCAGCAGGATAGAGCATCAGATTCCTAATCTGAGGGCCACTGGTTCGAATCCAGTCGGGGTCACCATCCGCCTCACCACGAACGAAGGAGCATGGACGATGAGCAACACGCCCGACGATGGCGATCTCGTCCAACCCGAAGGCAAGCTTCCGGTGCCGGACGATGTCGCCGACGCGGTTCGCACCCTGCTTCGCTGGGCCGGCGACGATCCCGACCGGGAAGGGCTGATCGACACACCCGCGCGCGTTGCCCGCGCGTGGAAGGAATATGCCCGGGGCTATGGCGAAGACCCGGCGGTCCACCTCAGCCGCACCTTCGATGAGGTCGGCGGCTACGACGAGATCGTGTTGCTGAAGGACATACCGTTCCAGTCGCACTGCGAGCACCACATGGCGCCGATCATCGGCAAGGCGGCAATCGCCTATTTACCGCGCAATCGCGTCGTTGGCATCTCCAAGCTCGCCCGCGTGCTCCACGGCTTCGCACGGCGCCTACAAGTGCAGGAGCGGCTTACCGCGCAGGTTGCCGACTGCATCTGGGAACATCTCCAGCCCAAGGGGGTGGCCGTTGTCATTGAGGCCAGTCACGCCTGCATGACCGCGCGCGGCGTCAACACGCCGGGCGTGATGATGACGACCAGCCGGATGATGGGCACCTTCCGCGAAGACGAACGGAGCCGCAGGGAAGTGCTGGCCTTGATGGGGTATTGAGCGGGGTAGCCCTGACGAATTCACGCGGCTGATATTCAGTCGGTCGGCGGCGAATAATAGCGGTCGAGGCTGAGTTGTCGGGTCGCAAGTGCAGCGCGGGCAAGCTCCGCAGGATTTTCGGCACCCGATGCGATGGCGGCCATTACATCGAAGTAGAGCCGATCTTCGCGCATGTGAGCTTGCTCGACCAGGTCGGCGATCTCATCAATCGCGGCAACGCGTAGCCGCACTTCCTCCGGAGTCACTTTGCAACCTCCCCAAGCCTACGCGACACCGCTGCCCTGACTTGGCGGCGCGCGCAAGGGTAGGAGTGACGGTCAGGCAGCGGTTAGATGAAGTTGAACAGCAGGACGAGCGCACCCGCGGCGAAAAACCCTGCGGCGAACTCCCGCTTGGCAAAGCCGGGCCTCGGCGGTGCGGGCGGCAATCTGCCGACATTCGGCCTGAGATGATGATCGTCTCCTGCGGCGGAGTAACTGCGCCTGAAATCGATGCTGCGTACCGTAAGGGCCGCACGGGCGAGCGACGGCGCATCGGCCGCACCGGCAGCGATCGCCTGCAGAACGTCGCAGTAGAGCCGATCCTCTTCGACATGGGCCCGTTCCGGCAGATCGGCGATTTCGTCCACCAGCTCGGCGCGGCGACGAACGTCGCCTTCGGTCATGCCTGGCCCGACTACGTGCAGCTGCTTCAATTCTCACCACCCTTGAGCTCGACGACGTGAGTCCCGTCGCACGTCACCCGACCACGCCGCCCTAGCGCTCGCCCTTCAAACCGACGCTGAACGGCATGCGGCCCAAACTGACGGGTGCAGCTGCGACAGACGGTTTGGCATCGACGGTAACTTCCCGTTTCGGTGCAGCGGAACTGGATGCCGGAGCAGCAGCCTCGGCAACGGCGGCAGCCTTCTTCTCGGGTTGATCAGCCTTTCCTGGAGTAGCCTTCGCGGACGCGGCCAGGAGCTCGCGGTCAAGCTGGCCGGCGTTGGTTGCCTCGATAACGTCCTTGAAAAAGGCGACGGCGTCCTTGGGTTTGAGCGCGATCGCCTCATCGCCCGTAACGGCAATAACCTGCGACCCCAGCTTCGCGGTGATTACGACCTCGTCCGTGTAGCCATATTTGAGCCACGGGTGCCGCCCCTTGACGTTCAATGCCTGGACCGCCTTGTCGGCGGCACCTGAAAACTGCTTCCTCAGCCGCTCGGCCGTATTGTCCTTCTTGGGCCGGGTGAGCGCTGCCTTGACCCGCTCGGCGGCATTGCGCTGCTTCCACTTCTTAAGATCAACTGTCACGCCTTCTTCCCCTCCTCGGCGTTGGTGATGGCCGAATGCGGTCGGCACGATAGATGCAATTCGGTCCGGCTCGCAAGGTGAGGGAGTGTCTTGAGCGACGGGCACGAAAAAGGCGGCGGAGCTGGTGCAACGCCGCCTTCGTCTGGTGAGCTAGCTTGATGCTACGCGCTGGCTTCCATGCCGTGCTTCAGCTGGCTGATCTGGTCGTGGCCACTGCGCACCGACTGGTACACGCGCTCGACCACCGAGCGGCTTTCGGCGGTCAGCGCATCGCTGTTTAGCGCCGCCTCGAACTTCTCCTTGAGATAGTCTTCGCCGCGCTCGACCTCGTTGATGATCGCCTGGTCGTCGCGGCCCGTGACCGCCGCCTTTAGATCAAGGAAGCGCTGGTGGGTCTTGCCGAGGAAAGAGCCGTCATCCTCGGGGTTGCCGCCGAGGCGGCGGACTTCAGAACGGAGCTCTTCAACCGCCTGGTTGCGCTCGGTTGCGCGCTGGCGGAAAATTTCGGTGAAGCGGCTGCCGTCGGCATTGCTGGCGGCGTCCTCATAGCCAGTGACGCTGTCGATCAGCGTCGCGGTGAGGGTGTTCAAGGTCGTAACCTGGTCTTGGTCGGCCATGGTAAGCTCCTGTGGTGAATGGGTTTCGAAGCGCTCAACGCGCGAAAGCGGCAGGGGGTGCCTACAAATCGCGCACCGTGAATCGCAAAAGTTGCTCGCCTCACCGCTGAAAGGCCCATTGCGCTGACCGGCGGCTCCACTACTTGTCGTCACACCAACAGAGGGAGGATGTCGATGCGACTGCGACTGATGGGTGCGTGCCTGATGCTGAGCGTTTGGGGAGCGGCCCCGCTCCATGCACAACCGGCGCCGGTTTCGATCGCCGAGGCCTTGCAGGCCTCCTCCCGAAGCTCCGATAACGTCAAGCTCGACGCTGGCCGAAAGCCCGCCGACGTGCTGAACTTCATCGGGCTTCAGCCCGGCATGCGAGCAATCGATATGTTTGGCGCCAACCGCTACTGGTCGGAGATCATGGCGCCGGTGGTGGGTCAGGCGGGTCACGTCACCGTCTGGCAGCCGCGTCAGTTCCTCAACGAAGCGCGACAAAAGGAGTTCGCCGACTTTGCCGCGCGGCAAGGCAATGTGACGCTCCTGACGTCCCCGTTCGAACAGCCGCTGCTGGGAACCGAGGCTTATGACGCGCTGATCATGAACCTCGATTACCACGACGTTTATTGGCAGAATGCGGAACGCAAGATCCCGCAAATGAGCCCGGATGCGTGGCTTGCTCAATTGTTCAAGGCGATGAAGCCGGGGGCCGTCCTGGGCATCATCGACCATGCCGCCAACCCGGGCAGCGACACGCGGGAAGTGGTCGAAAAGTATCACCGGATCGATCCGGCGGTGGTCCGCGCCGATTTCGAGCGCGCCGGCTTCACCTTCGAAGGATCGAGCGACCTGCTGCGCAATCCAGCCGACGATCACCTCACCAACGTCTTCGATCCGAAGGTTCGAGGTCAGACCGACCGCTTCCTGTTCAAGTTCCGAAAGCCTGCTGCTTGACCCAAACCGCTTCGGCGGCGCCGTCCACGCGCCCGTTTCTTGTTCTTGCCGCACTTATCGCCGGCCTGCTGCTCGGAATGGCGGTGCTCGATGCGGGCGATGGCATTCGTGAGCCCGCGGTGCGGTGGCTTGGGGTGATCGGCAACCTGTGGCTGAACGCCCTCAAGATGACGGTCATTCCGTTGATGGTCGCGCTACTGGTAACGGGTGTTGCAAAGGGCGCCGACATGGCCCGGGCCGGGAGGGTTGCCGGGCGAACCGTCTTATGGATCGTCATCATCTGCACCGCATCCGCCATCATCGGCGCGGTGATGGTGAAATTGCTGACCGGCGCCTTCCCCTTGCCGGAAGCGGCGGCGGCAGGACTTCGCGCCGGGATCGCGGGCGTGGCAGGAACCGCGGCCAGCGCACCAATCCTCGGCGCGGCGGACTTTCTTAAATCGGTGATTCCCGACAATGTCATTGCCGTGGCGGCAAGCGGTGAGGTGCTGCCTTTGGTGGTCTTCGCCCTCCTTTTTGCCTTGGCCCTGTCGCGTATCGAGCCCGACCGCCGTGCCCTCGTCGTCAACTTCTTCGACGCGGTCGCCGATGCGCTGTTAGTGATCATCGCGTGGGTGCTGTGGATTGCACCGCTTGGCGTGTTCGCGCTCGCCTTCACGGTCGGTGCAAGCGCGGGCGGCGCTGCCTTCGCTGCTCTCGGCCACTACGTCCTCGTCCTATCGGTCATCGGCGCCCTGGTGACGATTATGGCCTATCCGCTTGCCGTGTTCGGCGGCGGGTTGAATCCACGGGCCTTCGCTCGCTGCATGATTGGGCCACAGTCCGTCGCTATCTCGACCCGATCGTCGCTTGCCTCGCTGCCGGCCATGCTGACCGCCGCGCAGGGACTCAACATCAGGGAGGGGACGGCGGGCGTCACACTGCCGATTTCCGTTGCATTGCTTCGGGCGACGGGGCCGGCGATGAACACCGCAGTCGCTTTCTACGTCGCGCACTGGTTGGGCCTTGAGCCGACTATGACCCAGATGGTCGCGGCTACCGCGGTCGGAGCCGTCATGAGCTACGGGGCGATCAGCCTGCCCGGTGAGGTCAGCTTTATCAGTTCAATCGGTCCGATAGCCATCGCGCTGGGCGTGCCGATCGAGCCGCTCGCACTGCTTGTCGCGGTGGAGATGGTGCCCGACATCTTCCGGACGCTCGGCAATGTGACCATGGATGTTGCAGTGGCGGCCGTGGTCGACCGCAGCGCGGAAGACTAGCGGCCCGCCATACTCCGCACCCGATCGGCGTAGAGCCTTCCGACGGGCTGCTCTTCCCCATCGGCAAGGCGGGCGATCCAGCGGCCTGAGGCGTTGCGCGTGAACCCCGTGATGAAGTCGCGACGGACGATCGCCGACCGGTGAAGACGCACGAACAATTCAGGGTTCAATCCTTCCTCCAGCGCTGCCATGCTGTGGTGGATGAGCCAGCTGCGTCGCCCGACGTGCAGGCGCATGTAATCGCGCTCCGCCGACACACGATCGACGTCGCGAGCGGCGATCCGCACGAGGCCGGTGAGGTCGGAAGCCCAGAATTCCTCGAGCCAGCGGGTGGCCTGCTTGGCCCCCCCTCGGTGCGCTGCCTCAGATAGGTTCGCGCCCGGTCGAGCGCGCGCTGAAGGCGAACCGGGTCGACCGGCTTCATTAGGTAGTCCACGGCCTCGACTTCGAAGGCGGCGACGGCGAACTGGTCGAAGGCGGTGACGAACACCACCGCGGGCGCGGGGGTCTGGCGGGCAAGCGCCCGGGCGACCGCAATGCCGTCGAGCCCTGGCATGGCAATGTCGAGCAGCAGAAGGTCGGGCTGCAGCGCCTCGCTCATGGACACGGCGGACTCGCCGTCGCCGGCGGTGCCGACCAGCGCCGCGCCCTCGCTTCGGGCAAGCAGCAATTGCAGCCGCTCCGCTGCCAGCGGCTCGTCATCCGCAATCAGGACCCGCAGCGAATCCTCAGCCACGGCGTTCCACCGGCATCGTCAGTGCAACCTTGTAGCCACCCTCCGTCATCGGTCCGAAGCGGCACTCGCCGCGGCGTCCGAACCGGGCCTGGAGGCGCTGAGAAACGTTGGATAGGCCAAGCCCGGTCCCTTCATGGGTTGCCGCGCCCAGGGCGTCCTTGCCGCCATGTTTCAGTCGATTGCTGATCTCCAGACACATTCGGCCATCGTCCATGGTCCGGGCGGCGATACTCACGACCACGGTCTTGCGCGTCGTCGACACGCCATACTTGATCGCATTCTCAACGATGGGCTGAAGGATCAGGGCGGGAAGCCGTGCCTGCTCGAGCTCCTCCGGAACGTCGATCTCGACCTGGAGCCGGTCGGGGAATCGGGCTTTCTCGATGTCGAGATAGAGCCGCTGGAGATCGATTTCCTCTGCCAGGGTGACGTCCGCGGTCGGGTCGAGCGACAAGGTCGAGCGGAAAAAGGTCGACAGTGCGAGCAGCATCGTTTCAGCACGGTCGCTGCGCCCCGTCATCACCAGCGAGGACAAGCTGTTCAGCGTGTTGAACAGGAAGTGCGGGTTGACCTGATAGCGGAGTGCCCGGACCTGCGCCGCCTGCGCGGCACCTTCCGCGTCGGCAGCGCGCTGCTGCGCTTCCAGCGCGTCCCGCTGTGCCACCATCGCCAGGTAGAACGCGCTCCACGCAGCGAAAAAGAATAACCACATGACGGCGAGATTGGCGGCGATCCGGAACTGCTTGGCGGAGTCGAGCTCGCTAAGACGGGGCAGGGTGACTTCGAGGGGCGCCTGCGACATCCGCTCGATACGCACCCGGCGGCCCTGCTCGACGATCACAAAGCCTTCGCGAGCCTGGTATCGCACCTGTTCCTTGCTGTCCGCCATGATCCGGTCGGCGAGCACCTGAAAACCGGACATGGCGCCCGCTGCCAGGAACGAGCCCGCGGCAGCGATCACGGCGCGGCGGGCAAGGCTTCGCCCGCGGCCGAACGCCGCCAGCGCAAGGTAGATAAGCGCAGTGAGAATGATCCCGAAGCCGATCAGCAGCAGGCGATTGCGAAGTTCCGTCACCGGATCGGTGCCGAGCCAGGCGCGCGCAACCACCGTGAGCGCGTAGAACACCCAGAAGCCCAGGATGGACTTGGCGGCAATCGGCCAGTCCGAAAGGCGATGTTCGGCACGGGTCAGTGGCAGCAACTGCATGGCGCCATATTCGTCGCTTGGATCCGGCGAGGCAAACCCCGGAAGCGCCGCTGGCAGAAATGCCGGCGCTGCCGGTCGAATGATTATCGTAAAGGCTGCGGAACGACGGCGGCGGGACGGTCGTTCTACTTCGAAAGGAGTTCAGGACTTCACCATGAGCAAGGACGAACAGAAGATTATTCCGCCCGCGGTTCATTCAGCGGCACCAAACAAGGATCTTGAGCAGGAGCTCAAGCGCAACCCCGACGATCTCGACCGCAAGGTCGACGTCGGCAGCGACGAGTCCATGGACGCGTCCGATCCGCCCGCCGCGGCGCAGCCAGGCCAGAGTGACGAGCCGGTGCCGTCGTCCGGCTTTCCCGGCTGATCTGGGGTGACGGATTAGTTATCCACAAGTTGCATGTATGTGACAGTTCGCCGCTCTGCGACGAACCGTGACACTTTCGTATTGCCGCAGGTCCCGCCCTCTGATTCAATCTGAATGGGGGGTGGGATTGTGGTTAAGTTTTGCGAAACCAAACCAACCGCATGATCCTACCTGGGCAAAAGGAGTCGGGTCATGATCACGCGGACCAGCCAGCCGGCCAGCGGCGCTATGCTGATCTCGGAAATGAAGGAATTTGCGGCCTTTTCTAAGGCTACGCAGCGCTACATTCGCCGGTCGCTCGACGTTGCCTACGGCCGCCGCGACGCGATGGAATGCTGGGCCCGCGACGAGGCCGAGGGCTCCTCGATCCGCGCGCAAGGCCGCCTCTACAAGCAGCTCGACTCGCTTCGCCAACATGTGCCGGACGACAGCGGCCTCGACATGATCGAGCCGTTCCTTGGAACATTGATCTCACTGTCGGCCTTCGACCTCGGTCAGGATCGCTTGCCGAACTTCGCGGCCTATCGCTTCCTGTACGAGCGCCTGATCGGTGCTGCGGCGCGCCCGTGGCTGCCCTCGGCCTTCTGCGCGGCGGCCGCCTTGCCGCACCTCCACCCGGATCGCCGTCGGACCTTGCTCCAGTCGATCAGCGAGAGCGCCGCCACGGCGCCGGGCTGGTCGAACCGGGAGCCCGCCTTCTGGCCGGAGTGGGTCGAGAAGGTCGATCTCAAGACCGCCGCTTAAGCCGGCGATCTCACCGACGGAAAGATGGGCGAAAGCTGGCGCAGGCTGTCGGCCGCGCTGGTGTGGTGAATGAAGATCATCCCCGCATCTTCATAGGCGGCCCGGTGCGTTTCCCGGTCGTCCACCAGCACGTCGCCGACATGCATGTGCCGATGCTTGTCGCGCGCCATGCAGGTGATGATGGGCACGCCCGGGAAGTGCTCGGCTGCCCAGCGAACCTTCTGCGGCGCTGCCCAGTTGCCTAGAGGAAGTCCGGTCAAAATCGTCGGATTGAGGTGTTTCACACCTTCGAACAGCTGATTCGCGTCCGCCATCTTCGGCAGGGTGCCATAGAAGTCCGGCGCGCGTTGGATCCGCTTCCAGAAGTCACGGTTGCCATGCCGGGCCTGAAACTGGGCGGCCGGCATGCCCAGCAGCCGCGATGCTGCCGTGTCGAAGTCGGCCAGCACGCCGTCGCAATCGAGAAATAGCCTCGGCACGTCAGAAACGCGCCGGGTTCAGGCTTACGGGAATGGGCTCCTCGAAGCGGCTCCACCCAAGATCCCGAAGCACATCGTTGCTCTCGCGCGCTTTGCGGCGGGGTCCGAGCGACCAGGTAATATGGTAAGTCGATCCGTCCGGACGATCGGTGGTCCCGTCCAGCTCGGCCACCAAACACTCCAGGCTCGTTCCGTCATCGGCCCGGCCGACGATCCGCGCGCGAACCCCTTGCGGAACTGGTGTGCCGGCGGTTGCGCCGCTTTTCAGCGTTACATGGTCGGCCACGACCCGTTCGTATCGCGGCGGGAATAGGTCGATCAGCCGGGCGCGCTCGTCGCTGGGGAGCTTCCAGCCAATTACCGTTCCAGGCTTCGCCATGAGTGCCCGACGCGAAAAGCGGGAGTCAGTTCCGCGCGGCGAGAGCGGCGACGATCTGCGCCGCCAGATCGCTCAGCGTATCGTCGCGGGCACCCATGATGACGATGCGGTCGCCAGGCCTCGCTTCGGCGATCAGCCTGTCGGCAATCGCCTGCCGCTTCGGGATGTGATCGGCTGATCGCCCGAGTTCGCATACCTTGCCGACCAGCCATTCCGATCCACGGCTTCGATCGACGGTGCCGCCCTGGTAAACGGGGTCAGGCATGTAGAGGCGGTCGTTTTCGCCAAGTCCGTCCGCAAAGCTTCGGGCGAGTTCGTCTCCCATTTTGGCGATTGGGCCATAGCCATGCGGCTGGAACATCACGAGCAGCCGTCCGGCTTGCGCCCGGAGCGCCGCCAAGGTCGCGTCGATCTTATCGGGATTGTGGCCGAAGTCGTCGATCACCGTCACGCCGCCAGCAGTACCAACCGTCTCGAGCCGGCGCTTCAAGCCCTGAAAGCTTGCCAGTGCTTCCGCGGCCTCCGCAACGGAGATGCCAAGCGCCAGAACGGCACCGATCGCCGCCAATGCGTTGGAGGCATTGTGACGGCCCGGCACGGCGAGCCGAACGGCATAAGCTTCTCCTTCGTGAACCAGGTCGAAGGTCGCTTCGCCCGGGGAAAGCCGAAGGTTGCGGCCGAGAAGGTCTGCGTCTGGGTGATCGAACGCGTAGGTGATACGCCGGCTTGGCTCCAACCTTTCGCCAAGCAGACGCGTTTCGGGGTCATCAAGGTTGATCACCGCTGTGGACGCCGCATTTAGGAAGCCGCCGAACAGCTCGCGAAGCTCGTCCATTTCCTTATGGTCCAGCGTCACGTTGTTCAGCACGGCTACCCCAGGCCGATATAGGGCGATGGACCCGTCGCTTTCATCCACCTCGCTGACGAACAGGCCGGGGTCGCCGACCAGTGCGCTTGCGAAAGGCGCATCGGCGCTGACGAAATTCTTCATCACCGCACCGTTCATCACCGTCGGCTTGCGGCCGAGAACATGCAGGATCCAGCCGATCATGCCGGTCACCGTCGACTTGCCGCTGGTTCCCCCGACCGCGACGCTTCGCTCCGCAGCGTTGAGCAATTGGGCCAGTAGCTGAGGCCGGGTGAGGTGAGGCAACCCTAGGGCGCGGGCGCGCACGACATCGGGAATGGTGTCCTCGACCGCTGCGGAGGTCACCAAGGTCATGCCCGCGTCCACGCCGGACCCGTCCTGCGGGAATAAGTCGATTCCCAGCGAGCGGAGATAATCGAACTTCGGCGCAAGCCGGCCGGCATCAAGCGCCCGGTCGGAGCCGAGAACGCGCGTGCCGTTGGCGCGCACGATGCACGCCAGGGGCAGCATGCCGCTGCCGCCGATGCCGCAGAAGAAGGTGGAATCCTGCATGGCGGGTGCACTATTGCGTGGGGCGGCGAAGACAAAGGGGAAAAGATGGTCCGGATCGCGGTTGTGGCGCCGAGCTGCACGCTGAAGCGGGAAGCGGCAGAGGCTGTCCAGGCGATCGCAAGCGCCCGGGGCGACTGCGAGCTGATGATCCACCCGCAAAGCTTCCTTTCCGAAGGCCACTTCGCGGGAAGCGATGCCGACCGGCTGGCGGCTTTGCGCGAGGTCATGGCCGATGAGTGCGTCGATGCGGTGTGGTTCGCGCGGGGCGGTTACGGGTCGAACCGGATTGCCGAAACCGCGGTAAAAGATTTGCCGAGCGCTGCGCGTACCAAAACTTACCTTGGCTATAGCGACGGCGGTTTCCTACTGGCCGGGTTGCACAAGGCAGGTGCCTCCGTGGCCCATGGGCCGATGGTTCAGGACGTCGTTCGCGAAGGCGGTCCGGCGGCGGTGAACCGCGCATTGGACTGGATGGTCCGCGGCGACCCCGACGCTCTCGAAGCGGGCGTGGATGGGCCTGCGCTGGCGTTTAACCTGACAGTATTATCCAACCTGCTGGGAACTTCGCTGGAGCCGGACTTCAGCGGAGCCGATCTGCTGGTCGAGGATGTCAGCGAACACCTCTACCGCATCGACCGGACCATGTTTCATCTTTCGTCCTCACCCAGCGTCCGCAAAGTGCGGAGACTGCGGCTCGGGCGGGTCAGCGACGTTCCCGACAATGATCCCGCGTTCGGCAGCGACGCCGAAGCGATCGTTCGCGATTGGTGCACCCGGTCGGGGATCCCGTTCGGCGGCTCGGCGGACATTGGCCACGACGCCGCAAACAAGGTCGTTCCATTCGGTCAATCCGGCTTTTGAACCATCTTCGTTGCTAAGGATTGCAAACGCCCCTCAGTTGCGCTCTACGAAGGGGAGAGACAACAGGAGGGCTTGAATGGCTAAATCTTCGACGGGGACCACCAGGAAAGCGGGCGGCGGACTGGCGCGTCCGGTTCAACCTTCGCCGGAACTGGCAGCGGTCGTCGGCAACGACCCGTTGCCGCGTAGCGAGGTGGTTTCCAAGGTTTGGGATCACATCCGCAAGAACAACCTGCAAAACCCTCAGAACAAGCGGGAAATCCTTGCGGACGACAAGCTGAAGAAGGTCTTCGGCAAGGATAGCTGCACCATGTTCGAGATGAACAAGCATCTGTCGAACCACCTCAAGTAGGATCCGGCCGCAAGGCCGTGACGAGAAGGGACTCGCGGAGACGCGGGTCCCTTTTTCGTTGGTGAACTAACGGCGGCGGTACTCGACTCGGCGCCGTCAGCGGCAGGCGCGCCAGCCGCCAGCACCCCGCTGCGCCTGATCGAGGTGCAGGTGATCGGCGTGAGCGCGATTGTAGTCGGGGGACAGCACCGTCGCGAACAGTGAGCATGCCCCGTCGCGAACGTCCCGGAGGAAGGCTGCCTTGTCGCCGGGCGTGGACCAGTCCTTGAGTACCGAAATGCGGCGGCCATCATCCAGGACAAAGCCGAGCACGTCGAAAGCGTCGGCGGTCGCATGTTCGCTGAAGGCGCCCTCCGATCGGTTGTAGAGGCGGCGGCAGCTGTAGCTTCCGGCATGAACGACCCGGGCGACCTCCGTTCCGAAACGACGTCGGGCCGCTGGTTGGATCACCTGTCTCTCCAGGATGAAGAGGCCGGCCGCAACCGGGCAGGAGGTGACTGGGCCGGCCGGGTCGTAGACGAGATCGGGTTCAGCAAGGCGCATGCCGTCGTCGTACCCGCACTGCGGTCCATCGCGCCGCGACGAAGCGGAAACAGCACGCGAGCCGGCCTGTTCCAGTAGGCTTCGGCACAAGGCCGTGTCCTCCGATAGCCCCGCGACCTTGCGGCCGGTGAATCGCCCGATCGGTTGAGTGAGACTGAGCTTGGTCCAGGGCACGTCCTGCGGATGATCGCGCACGAAGCGGGACCCAAACCACCAGATGGCGACCCCGGTCGCTATCAGTAGAAGCAGGCATCCGACGCCGCGCATCCTTTCAGGCACGCTTCACCCGGTCGATCGGATCGCGCGTGATTGGATAGCCGCGGCCCTCGGGAATGGTGACGAAGCGTTGGCCGTGCTGCACTTCTTCCGCGGCGGTGATCGGAATAAGAGGATGTGCAGCAACATGGTCAAGAATAGCGGTAAAGCTGTCAAACTGGGCCAACCTCTCCAGGTTCTTGCGGGTCGGGTAGATCAGCGCAGCTTGGCGCGCTTCCTCTTGGCGCAGCATCTCGCGTGCCGTGACCCAGCGGGCCGCGGTGCATTCCGTATCGATGATGTTCGGAACCCGGTCGCCGTCATTCATAAGCGCGACGAAGAAGGTGGTGTCGAATCGACGGCTGACTTCGAGCGGCGGTATCCAGCGGGCCAGAGGAATTAGCGCATTCAGAACCAGATCAAGCTCGTGACGGACAAGCACGGTTTCCAGGTCGTTGCCGTGAAGCAGTTCGTGCTGCATCTGCCGGGCGAGCTGAGGGGAGGGGGCTGGTTCGATCCCCACCGGGATGGCGCACTCTTCAAGGGTCTCCCGGATAGCTGCAAGCCGGAGGCTGTCGGCTTCGCCCAAGCCAAGGGCAGTGGCCAATGCGACATCGAGTGGATCGACGCGTCCGCCTGGAAACACCCAGGCCCCTGCCGCAAACGACATGCCGCCGGCCCGTTCCACCATCAGTATCTCAGGTGCGGACCCGCCGGTCTCCCGTATCAGGATCAGAGTCGCCGCGGGGATTGTCTCGTTTGACATTTCCGCCCGGTTACGAGGGCGCCCGCCAAAGAAAAAGGCCGCCGAAAGCCCGGCGGCCTTTCATCTTCGTCTAAAAGTAGGCGTCACATCCCGCTGACGTTCATCGCCTCGGCATCGGCATCGTCGACCGGAGCAGCCGTATTTTCCGGCGCTTCCTCGTTAAGCTGAGCGGCCTGGTTCCCGAGCGTCTCCATCTCAGCCGAGTTGGCCGCGTCGTTGGCCGCCTGCATCGACAGATCGTTGAGCTCGCTGGACTGGGCGGCATTCACGTCCGCTTCGTTGGTGGCGTCGCCGCTACCGCCGCAGCTTGCAAGCATCAGGCCGGCGGCGGCGATCATTGCGAAGGAAAAGCGCTTCATGATGGTGGTCGTCCCCTGCAGTGTTGAAATCCAAGCCGCGCATACCAGTCTTTGCGGCGGCAATTCCAGCCTGTTTCCTTCAGGGCACCGTCACGGCCTTGCCCCGCTCCGACCGAATCCCTATCTTCCACCTTGCCGGAGCAATCCGGCTACGTCGGTAGAGTATCGGGTGAAATAAGCGTTTCGGACCCGGGGGCAGTACCCCGGCGCCTCCACCACCAGCGGCAGACCTGGCCGTTGCTGATGGGGGCGAAATAGGATCGACGAGCGTGGTAAAGGCCTGGTTGCCGATCGGTATGAGACCACCGCGACGGCTCATTCACACAAGTGCCAACGATAACGAGGCTCTTGCTATTGCTGCGTAACTGATGGCCTTACGGTCCTAAGTTACAAAGACAAAAGCGCGGTCGGACCCCACCGGGCAACAGAAGGGGATTCCAGCGGCCTCCGAGGGAGCCGGGCAACAGAATCCCTCGGACCTTTCCCGAAGCGCAGGTACCAAGCCTCCACGTTCCTCATCGCCGCTTCAATTCGTCCCTGATCTCGGCGAGCAACTCGATCTCCGTCGGACCCGCGGGTGCGTCTGGCTCCCGCCGCGTCGCCTTGTTCGCGAACCGCACCAGCAGGAAGATGATGAAGGCCAGGATCAGGAAGTTTATCACCACGGTGACGAACTGCCCCCAGCCGAGGACCGCCACGCCGGCCTTCTTGAGATCCGCATAGCTTTGGGGATCGCCGGCGAAATCGGCCGGTACCGGTCCCAGCAGCGTGAAGTAGCTGGAGAAACCGAGTCCACCGAAGATCGCGCCGACCACCGGCATGATCATGTCTTCCGTGAGGCTGGTCGTGATGGTGGCGAAGGCGGCGCCAATGATCACCGCAACGGCCAGGTCCAGCACATTGCCCCGGGCGATAAAGGCTCGAAACTCGCTCAGCATAGGGTCTCCACTGTATTGCTGTCATAAAACAGCATATTGAAACCTTGCGGCTGCCCTCATAGTTATACGCAACGCGACGCATGGAGGGATGAATGACCGCAGTTCGACGCCTTGGCCTGTTTGCACCGTTGGTGGCGCTTTCGCTAGCCGGTTGTGGCCTCAACAGCGTGCCAACCGCCGAGGAGCAGGTGAATGCCGCCTGGGGCAACCTCCAGAGCGAATATCAGCGCCGCTCGGACCTCATTCCCAACCTCGTCAACACGGTGAAGGGCGCCGCCCAGCAGGAGAAGAGCGTATTGGTCGAGGTGACCAACGCCCGCGCCAATGCCAGCCGGATCCAGCTCAGCCCCGGGGATCTCGACGATCCCGCAAAGGTGCGCAACTTCAACGAAGCGCAGAACCAGATCACGATGTCGCTCCAGCGGCTGCAGGAGGCATATCCGGAGCTGAAGACCAACCAGAACTTCCTGACGTTGCAAAGCCAGATCGAGAGCACGGAAAACAGCATTCTCGTCGGTCGGCGCGATTATAACGAGGCGGTGCAGGGCTATAACACCCGCATCCGAACCTTCCCCGACGCAATCGGTGCCAAGATCTTCTACGGCGCCAAGCCCAAGGTACCGTTCGAGGCGGCAGCCGGGGCGCAGAACGCGCCAACGGTCGATTTCAACGCGAGCTGATCGACATCCACCGCAGTCATCGCGAGGAGCGCAGCGACGTGGCGATCCACCGAAGAGTTCTGGATTGCCTAGCTGCGCTCGCGGTGACGCTGTTGATGTTCGCGGCTGCCCCCGCGTCGGCGCAGACTTTCCCGGAGCGCGGCACCAGCCCGGTCGTTGACCAGGCGGACCTGCTCCGGCCGGAGCAGGAACTCGACCTCAAGTCGAAGTCCGAAGCGCTGTTTGCCCAAACAGGGCGGCAATTCGTCGTAGCGACGGTAAACAGCCTCGAAGGGCGCACGATCGAAGATTACGGCTACCGCCTGGGCCGATATTGGAAGCTCGGTGACGAGAAGCGCGACGACGGCGTCATCCTGCTGGTCGCCCCCAATGAGAAGAAGGTCCGAATCGAGACCGGCTATGGTGCCCGCGTCTTCCTGACCGACGCCGTGTCGAGCGTGATCATCCGCAACGCCATCCTTCCGCGGTTTAGGGAAGGGGACATGGCGGGCGGTGTGATCGCGGGCGCTGACGAGATCATCAAGACGATCAGCCTGCCTCCGGACCAAGCCGCCAAGAACGCAGCGCAGGCACAGGTGCAGCAGGAACAGCGTCAGCGATCGAACGGCCGGGGCGGTTTTCCGTTTTTCTTCCTGATCCTGATCTTCTTCTTCGTGATCCTTCCGCTGCTGCGTGCTGCGGGTGGGCGGAAGCGCAGATATCGTCGCGGGCGCGGCGGCGTGGACCCTTGGGTCGTGCTGTGGGGCCTTAATGAATTCAGCCGGTCGTCCCGCGGCGGCGGTTGGGGCGGCGGAGGATTTGGCGGCGGTGGCGGCGGCTGGGGAGGAGGCGGTGGCGGCGGCTTCTCCGGCGGCGGCGGCTCGTTCGGCGGCGGGGGCGCATCAGGGGGATGGTGATGAACCTTAGTGAGGCCGACCACGCGCGGGTGAGTGCCGCCATCGCGGCCGCCGAGGCGAAGAGCAACGGCGAAATTCTGGCGATCAGCGCCGACCGGAGCGACGCCTACCATGACGTCGGACTGCATTATGCGGTCCTGATACTCTTCCTGACCCTGGCCAGCGTCGCGGTGTGGCCGTGGCTGCTCGATTTGGGCTGGACCTTGCTCAGAGGCTGGAGCGTGCCCCCGACCATGCGCGAGCTTTTGACCCTTCTTCTCGGCCTTGCGTTGCTGAAATTCTTGGTTGCGCTCTACATAATGAAGTGGATGCCGCTTCGGCTAGCCCTGACACCGGGCGCGACTAAGACGCGGCGGGTACGTCGCCGGGCCGTCGCACTGTTCAAGGCGGCGACCGAACGAAGGACCGTGGGCCGGACAGGAGTCCTTATCTACCTGTCCGAAGGCGAGCACCGCGCCGAGATCGTCGCCGATGAGGCGATCACCGCCGTCACCACACCCGACACCTGGGGCGAGGCGATGGCGGCACTGATCGTCGAGGTTAAGGCGGGCCGTCCCGCCGACGGGATCATTGCCGCGATCGAGCGCGTTGGGACGGTGTTGGCAGATCATTTCCCCCGCTCGGACGACGATCAGAACGAGATTCCGGACAAGCTCATCGAACTATGATCGAAGATTCAGACAAGCCCGTCGAAGTGATGTGGGCGGGCAAATATGTTCGCGCGCTCCGTCGCGGCCGTTGGGAATATGTCAGCCGCACCAACGACGTGCGCGCCGTGGTCATCCTCGCCGAAACGGAGGGCAAGGTGATCCTGATCGAGCAGTTCCGGATGCCGGTCGGAGGGCGCTGCATCGAGCTGCCCGCAGGCCTCGTCGGCGACGAGGATCGCAACGCCACTGTCGAAGGCACAGCGGTCAAGGAGCTGGAGGAAGAGACCGGCTACACCGGCACATCCGTCACGCGCCTGGGCGACTTTCACGCCTCCCCAGGCATGGTCACCGAAAGCTTCAGCCTGGTTCGGGTCGAAGGCGTGACAAAGTCGGGCGAAGGAGGCGGCACCGAGCATGAGGACATCAAGGTTCACTTGGTCGCCCGCGCCGACATTCCGGCCTTCCTTGAACAGAAACGCGTCGAAGGCTGCGCAGTCGACGTGAAGCTGCTCCTGTTCCTGAACTTCTAGCCGGACGAGGTTGATCATGCGTCTTCTTGTTTCGACGATCATCGTTTTGACGCTCGCTGGCTGCGTCTCGCCGGCCGCCGAGCGTCAGGCCGCGATCGACATAGGGGCGGACGCGGCCGCCGACCTCGACAAGCAGGGTGCAGAAGCGCCGGCGACGACGAGTCCGGCACCAAATAAGTAAGCTCAAGCTTAAGCCTACTGATCTTTCCGGCCGGCTGAACCTGTTCAGCCTGGGTGCGTTCTGCGGTTCATGGCCCGGCTGATCCACCTGTCCGACCTCCACTTCGGAGCTCATGACGACCGCCTTGTCGAAGCGGTTGCTGTCCGAATCGATGAAGAGAAGCCCGACCTGGTGGTCGCATCGGGCGACTTCACCCAGCGCGCCCGTACCGAACAGTTCGAACAGGCCTGCGCCTTCCTCGGGCGATTGCGCGATTCTGGCCACGACGTGCTCGCGGTCCCCGGCAATCACGACATCCCGCTCTATGACGTCTTTCGCCGCTTCCTGTCGCCGCTGACCCGCTACAAGCGTTACATCGACGATACGCTGTGCCCCTCGTTCGACCTGCCGGGCGTTGCCGTGCTCGGCATCAACACGGCGCGGTCGCTGACCTTCAAGGATGGCCGGATCAGCCACGAGCAGATCGATTTCGTGCGCGAAAGCTTCTCGCGGACCAATCCTGATTGGACGCGGGTACTGGTCACCCATCATCCATTGTTCGCGCTGCCGGTCGGCGATGGGCCGGAGCTTGGCCGTGCCATCGGGCGGCAGGAGTTGGCGCTCGACGCGGTGGAGGAACTTGGGGTCGATCTGGTTCTCGCCGGCCATAATCATCGTGCCTCGTCGCAGGACGCCAGCGACCTCGTGACCCGCGCGGGCGGTACCCTTGTCGTCCAGGCCGGCACGGCAACGTCCGTTCGCGTTCGCGACGAGGAGCAGAGCTTCAATCGGATCGAGATCGAGGGCGACGAGATCGTCCTAACCGTTTTCGGCTGGGCCGGCGACCGCTTCGAGGCGCAGCAGGCCAAGCGCTACCGCAGGCAGGACGGCAAGTGGCGCGCGGGGATCGATGCCCCGGTGGTCGACGAGGTCCACTGACCTTTTCGCGCGCTAAGCGGCGCCCTACAGCATGCCCATGACGACATTGGCAGACATGGGCTTCGACCTCGACGACTTCCTGACGCGAACGCTTGCTGAGGATCTCGGGGCAGGTGGGGACGTGACCTCCGCCGCCACCATCCCCGCAGATGCACGGTTCGACGCGGTCATGCGTTCGCGGGAGCCGATCACGGTTGCGGGGATCGGCATCGCCGCGGCATTCTTTCGCAGGCTGGATGAGACCGTCAGCATCCAGGTCGCCTTCGATGACGGCGAGCAAGCGGAGCGCGGCGCGGTGCTGATGCGGCTGCAGGGCAATGCCCGCGCGATGCTCACTGCCGAGCGGTCGGCGCTCAATACGCTCCAGCATCTGTCGGGCATTGCTACAATGGCGCGGCGTTACGTTGACGCGATCGCCGGGACAGGCGCGGTCCTGCTCGACACCCGCAAGACGGTTCCGGGCCTGCGATTGGTTGAAAAATATGCTGCGCGGATGGGCGGGGCGCAGAACCATCGCCTGCGCCTCGACGACGGCGTCCTGATCAAGGACAATCATGTCGCGGTGTGTGGCGGCGTTGCCGAGGCGGTACGCGCCGCAAGGGCCGCCAACACCGGCCTTCAGGTGCAGGTCGAGGTCGATCGCATCGGCCAGATCGAGCCGGCGCTTGCCGCCGGCGCCGATCGACTGTTGCTCGACAATATGGCTCCAGCATTGCTTCGCGAGGCGGTTGCGCTGGTGAACGGACGCGTTCCGCTGGAGGCAAGCGGCGGAGTCAATCTCGACACCATAAGCGCGATCGCGGAAACGGGGGTCAACTTCATCTCCGTCGGCCGTATCACCCAGTCGGCACCGGCCGTGGACATCGGCCTCGATTACGTGCTGTCGCCAAGCTGACGGCGCCATTCACGCCCACGACAGGGGCAAACGCGCACACCATTCCTCACATGACGGCCGCGTACCGGCCGCCGAGAATCGAGGAGTGAATCGATGTTCAAGAAGGCTCTTGTCGCGCTCAGCGCCGGTGCAGCCCTGGCGGCGATCCCCGCGACTGCCAACGCCCAATATGGCGGCTATCACGGCGGCTACGGCCGCGGCTACAGCCAGCCTTATTACGGTGGCGGCTACGGCGGGTATGGCACCTATGGCCGTGGCTATAGCCAGCCCTACTACGGCGGCGGCTACAACAACGGCTATTACGGCAACAGCTACTACGGTAACGGCTACCGCTGTGGCGGCAACGGCACGGCGGGCGCGGTGGTCGGCGGCATCGCCGGCGCGGTGATCGGATCGCAGGTCGCCAACAGCACCGGCCGAAACCGCTACGGTTATTACGGTCGTCGCAACAACAACGGCACTAGCGGAGCGCTTATCGGCGGTGCGCTTGGCGCAATCGTCGGCAGCCAGGTCGCGAAAAATCGCTGCTGATCGCAGCAGCGAGCAGTGAACGAGGGCCGGGGAGCAATCTCCGGCCCTCTTTCGTTGCACCGTTATACCGTCGAATTTTGCAGCAATCGCGGCGCCCCGCTTATATAGCGCCCGCGACAACAGGAGAGCGACATTGTTCAAGGGGCTGAAGCCCATCATGTACGGCGGCCGTGAGGTATGGCCGCTGGTCGAAGGCGGTAAGGGCGTCAGCGCCACCAATCACGCGAGCTCGGGTGCCTGGGCGGCCGCCGGTGGCATTGGCACCGTCAGCGCCGTCAACGCCGATAGTTACGATCCTGAAGGCCGCATCATCCCTCAGGTGTACCGCGGGATGACCCGCCGCCAGCGCCATGAAGAGCTGATCCATTACGGGATCGAAGGCGCCGTCGCACAGGTCAAAAAGGCTTATGAGATCGCCAGCGGCAAGGGCGCCATCAACATCAACGTGCTGTGGGAAATGGGCGGCGCGCAGCCGATCCTTCATGGCGTGCTGGAGCGCACCAAGGGGCTGGTCACCGGCGTCACCTGCGGCGCCGGCATGCCGTACAAGCTCAGCGAGATCGCGGCGCAATATGGCGTCAATTACCTGCCGATCGTCTCTTCCGGCCGCGCTTTTCGCGCCCTTTGGAAGCGCGCTTACTCCAAGGTCGCGGAGCTTCTCGGCGCCGTCGTCTACGAGGATCCATGGCTCGCCGGCGGGCACAACGGCCTGTCCAATGCCGAGGATCCGCGCAAGCCGCAGGATCCTTATCCACGCGTCAAGGAACTGCGCGATGTGATGCGCGAAGGCGGCATTGCCGATACCGTGCCCATCGTCATGGCCGGCGGCGTCTGGCGCCTCGACGAGTGGGAGAACTGGATCGACAATCCCGAGCTTGGGCAGATTGTCTTTCAGTTCGGTACCCGGCCGTTGCTGACCCAGGAAAGCCCGATCCCGCCCGAGTGGAAGGCGCGCCTGATGGATCTGGAGGAGGGCGACGTCCTCCTGCACAAATTTTCACCGACCGGCTTCTACTCCTCCGCGGTGAAGACCCCCTTTCTGCGCGCGCTCGAAGCCCGCAGCGGGCGCCAGATCGCCTTCACTAAAGAGCCGGTTGGCGATCACCAGTTCACACTCGACGTCGGTGTCGGCACCCGCAAGAATTACTGGGTCACCAAGGGCGATCTCCAGCACGCCCGCGAGTGGCACGCGGCGGGCTACACCGATGCGCTGAAGACTCCCGACGACACGTTGGTGTTCACTCAGCCGGAAGAGACGGCGATCATCCGCCGTGACCAGGCCGACTGCATGGGCTGCCTCAGCCAGTGTGCTTTCTCGTCCTGGGCGGACAATGAGAAGAACTCGACAGGCCGCCTCGCCGACCCGCGCAGCTTCTGCATCCAGAAGACGTTGCAGGATATCGCGCACGGTGGTCCTGTCGACCAGAACCTGATGTTCGCCGGTCACGCGGCTTACCGCTTCAAGCAGGACCCATTCTATTCGAACGGTTTTGTGCCGACCGTGAAGCAGCTCGTCGACCGGATTCTGACGGGGGCGTGATGCTGCGCAAGGGGGCGTTGACGGTAGTTGCCCTGTCGCTGGCGGCGTCCGCTGCCGCGCAGGACAAGCCCGTGCCCTATTGGGCATCGCTGGCCAGCGGCGAGGCGATGATGCGGACCGGACCCGCGCGCACTTATCCAGGCATATGGCTCTACAAGCGCCGCGACCTTCCGGTTCGGGTGCTCAAGCGCTACGAAAGCTGGCGGCTGATCCAGGATCCGGACGGCACCAAGGGGTGGATGCTGTCGACCATGCTGTCCGACCGCCGCAGCGCCATCGTCAAGCCCGGCGAACCACGCCCGATCCTGTCGCAGCCTTCAGACGGGGCCAAGCTCCGTTACCGTGCGCAAGCCGGTGTTGTCGGCAAGATCGAGAAATGCAGCTCCGGTTGGTGCCACATCCAGATCGGCAAGCGCGACGGCTATATTCGCGTTGCCGACATCTGGGGCGTCGCGCCCGATGAGGTCGTAGACTAGGCTTCACCCAGCGCGTTACGAATGGCGCGCTCAACGGGTGAATAGTCGCCAACGTCCCGCTCGAGACGCAGCGCGCCTCGTGATGGTAACAGCGGCGGCTGGGCCATCATCTTGACGTTCGAGCCGCGATGGTCCTGCGCCGCGTGCACCAGGAATGGGTGGCACAGGTAGACCGTTCCCGCAGGTCCGACGGCTACGGCCTCGCTGCAGTCGGCCGTTCCACCGAAGTCCGCCGCGACCATCTCTCCAAGCGTCAGGCCTTCTTCGCCCGCATCCGCAAGTAAGCGCGCGACACGGCGGTGCGACTCCACCCTGATCCGGGTGGGCGCGTCATTCTCTCCGACATCGGTGAACAGAAACAGCATGAGCAGGGCGCGCCCGCGCGACCTCACATTGGCGCGCCACTGCATGAAATCCGGGTGTTCGGTCCCGAAGCTGACATCGATGTGCCAGCCGGTGTCGACAGCGGCCGTTGCCGAAGGGAAGCGGATCGGGAATGTGCCCAGAGTCTGCGGTGCAAGCCACCTGCCAGCGCCAACGAGTTGATCGTAGGCGGCATGGAGGCGGGGCGTATTCGCTGCCTCGCGGACGGGACCCGCGAACTGGCCAAGGCGGACGACCGGCTCGGTCCACTCGGAGGGTCGCTCGGGGCTTAGGCCGAGAGCCTGCCAAAGCACCGAGCGGCAATGCTCCGCAAGTTCGCTCGAAAACGCCTCATGCAAGACGACAAAGCCGTCCCGCTCAAAAGCGGCGATGTCGTCCTGCGATAGGGTCAAGGCAGTTAGTCGACGAGCTCCACGGCCAGCGCCGTGCCTTCGCCGCCGCCGATGCAAAGGCTGGCAACGCCGCGCTTGCCGCCCTTTTGCTTGAGGGCGTTGAGCAGCGTCACGATAATGCGGGTGCCGCTGGCGCCGATCGGGTGCCCGAGCGCGGTGGCGCCGCCGTGGACGTTGATCTTGTCGTGCGGGATGCCGAGGTCGCGCATCGCAAACATTGCAACGCAAGCGAAGGCTTCGTTGACTTCGAACAGGTCGACGTCGCCGACGCTCCAGCCGGCGCGCTCCAGCGCCTTGTTCATCGCGCCGATGGGGGCGAGGGTGAACTCCGCTGGCTCCTGCGCATGGGCGCCGCTGGCTACGATCCGGGCAACGGGGGTCAGGCCTTTCGCCCGCGCTTCGCTTTCACGCATCAGCACCACGGCGGCGGCACCGTCGGAAATGGAGGAGCTGGTCGCCGCCGTAATCGTGCCTTCCTTGGCAAAGGCAGCGCGGAGGCCCGGGATCTTCTCGGGATTGACCTTGCCCGGCGCCTCGTCGGTGGTGATAACCGTTTCGCCCCTGCGGCTCGTGATCGTGACTGGCACGACCTCGTCGGCGAAAGCGCCGCTCTCGATTGCTTCCTTGGCGCGGGTCAGCGAGGAGATGGCGAATTCGTCCATCTGCTCGCGGGTCAGTTGATATTCGTCAGCGGTGCACTGAGCGAAGCTGCCCATCGCGCGGCCTTCCTCATAGGCGTCTTCCAACCCGTCCAGGAACATATGGTCGTACGCCGTATCGTGGCCGATGCGCGCGCCGGAGCGATGCTTCTTGAGCAGATAGGGCGCATTGGTCATCGACTCCATGCCGCCGGCGACGATCACGTCCGCATTGCCGGCGCTCAGCGCTTCAGCGCCCATGATCACCGTCTGCATGCCCGATCCGCAAACCTTGTTGACGGTGGTCGCCTGAACCGACTTGGGCAGCCCGGCCTTGATCGCTGCCTGCCGGGCCGGAGCCTGGCCGAGTCCTGCAGGAAGCACACATCCCATGTAGATCCGGTCGATATCCTCGCCACTGACGCCCGCGCGCTCGACCGCCGCTTTGACGACGGTGGCGCCAAGATCGGTTGCGCTGGCATCGGCGAGGCATCCCTGCATCGAGCCCATCGGCGTGCGCGCATAGGAGAGGATGACGATCGGGTCGTTGGGGTGGTGGCCATGTGGGTCGCGTCTCCAAGAAGTTGCCTGCCAGATAGTCGGCTCGACCCCATTGTTCAAACAGGTAAGCTCATGTTAGCCTTCCGAAATGAACTGGTCCTCGCTCGTTCTCGCCGCATCCGCGGGTGCCCTCGCATTCTCGGTCGCCGCCGCACAACCGACCGGTGCTCCGCCGGCGCCGAAGAACCTTCAGGTCCTGCCCAAAGATATGCCGCGGCCACAGCTGATGGAGGTGATGAAAACCTTTTCATCCGCCCTCGGGGTCAAATGCACGCATTGCCACGCGGGCACGCCGCCGACGATGGACTTCGCTTCCGACGCGAAGAAAGAAAAGCAGATTGCCCGCGCGATGATGCGGATGGTGCACCGGATCAACACTCAGGACCTCGGCGTCAAGGACATGAGCCAGATGAAGGTGACTTGCTTCACCTGTCACCGTGGCGCGACGAAGCCCTTGACGGCGGCACCCACGGCGCCCGTGTCCAGCCTAACGCCCGCAACGATCAGCGCCGAACGGGGCTAGTCGCTATACGCGCTGAGTTTCAGCGCTCGTGCCTCGTGTCCGACCGGTCGCTGCGAACCGGAGCTTCGTCGGCCTCTTTATCCACACGCCGCTGAACGACCGTTCCGATCGCGGGCAAGGCGAGCAGGGCCAATATGAGCAGCACAAGGCCGATCTGTTCTAAGCCGGACATGATCTAGTCCTAACATCTGCAACCGCTGCGTAAAGGCTCCGGTTTTCTTAGCTTCGGCGACGAGAACCCCATCCGTATTTGCGCCGATTGTGACAAATGAAACAATTCACATTCGCTACCAGCACTGCCCTGAAACGTCGCTGCTTCAATCGCCTTCGCATCATTCACCAGTTGGACCCGAAGAAGCAGCCGATGATCCGCGAACCTTTCAGCAATGGCCGGAAACCCACGGGCGAGAACGTGGGGCGACTAACCGCCAGGATCTACGGCATCATGGCGGTGACGACGCTCGGCACCTTCGGGATGCTGAACGCGATCTACGAGCTCTTCTTCCGGCCCGACATCTTCGCCTGATCAGGAATCGATCCGATGTTCGTTTCGC
Source organism: Sphingomonas piscis (assembly GCF_011300455.1). Lineage (NCBI taxonomy): Bacteria > Pseudomonadati > Pseudomonadota > Alphaproteobacteria > Sphingomonadales > Sphingomonadaceae > Sphingomonas > Sphingomonas piscis. Next base: position 448,192 of record NZ_CP049869.1, on the reverse strand, counting down.
GCATGTTGGCCAAACTGGCCGGGAACCCCTGGGCACTCGCCGTCAGCAGCTTCCTCGTCACCTCGCTTTTCATCCTCTCGGATGGGAGGACCGTCTCCTAGTACCCGTTTCCGCCCCGCTCGCCCTCTGCTAGCTGCACGGCAAAGGAGAGTGACATGTCCGAATACGGGCTGGAGTTCGACCTCGGTGAGATGGCCGAGACGATCCGGGAAACCACGCAGCGGTTCGCCGCCGAGCGGATTGCGCCGCTGGCCGCCGAGATCGACGAGGCCGACCGTTTTCCGCAGGAACTGTGGCCGCAGATGGGCGAGCTTGGCCTGCACGGCATCACGGTAGAGGAGGAGTGGGGCGGGCTCGGGCTCGGCTACCTGGAGCATGTCGTCGCGCAGGAGGAGGTGGCGCGAGCCTCCGCCTCGGTGGGGCTGAGCTATGGCGCGCACTCCAACCTGTGCGTCAACCAGATCAGGCGCTGGGGCAACCAGGATCAGAAGGCGAAGTATCTGCCGCCCCTGATCAGCGGAGAGCATGTGGGTGCGCTGGCGATGAGCGAGGCTGGGGCGGGCAGTGACGTGGTCGGTATGAAGCTGAAGGCCGACAAAAGTGGCAATGGTTACCGGCTGAACGGCACCAAATTCTGGATCACCAACGGTGCTTATGCCGATACCGTTGTGGTATACGCCAAAACCGGCGAGGGCAGCCGCGGCATCACTGCCTTCCTGATCGAAAAGGGTATGGCCGGCTACTCGGTCGGGCAGAAGATCGACAAGATGGGCATGCGTGGAAGCCCCACCAACGAGCTGGTGTTCGACGATTGCTTTGTTCCGCCCGAAAACGTGCTGGGCGAGGAGAACAAGGGCGTCGAGGTGCTGATGAGCGGCCTCGATTATGAGCGGACGGTCTTGGCTGGAATCCAGCTCGGGATCATGCAGGCCTGCCTCGACACGGTCCTGCCCTACATTCGCGAGCGCAAGCAGTTCGGCAAGGCGGTTGGCTCGTTCCAGCTGATGCAGGCCAAGGTTGCGGACATGTACGTCGCGCTGAACTCGGCGCGCGCCTACGTCTACCAGGTCGCGAGGGCCTGCGATGCCGGTCGGACGACGCGCTTCGATGCGGCGGGCGCGATCCTGCTGGCGTCGCAAAATGCGGTGCGCGTGGCTGAAGAAGCCGTGCAGGCGCTGGGTGGGGCGGGCTACACCAAGGACTGGCCGGTCGAGCGTTACTATCGGGACGCGAAGCTGCTCGACATCGGCGCAGGCACGAACGAGATCCGCCGGATGCTGATCGGGCGGGAACTGGTGGGCGCCGCTTAGCGACCCGCGTAGCTGACCCGCCAGATCGTGTTGCCGGCGTCGTCGGCAATGATCAGGGCGCCGGTGCGGTCGACGGCGACTCCCACCGGGCGGCCGCGGGCCTTGCCATCCTTGAGGAAGCCGGTGACGAAATCCTGCGGGGCGCCGACGGGCTTGCCGTTCTGGAAGGCGACGAAGGCCACCTTGTAGCCGCTCGGCGCCTTTCGGTTCCAGCTGCCATGCTCCCCGATGAAGGCGCCGCCGCGGAACGAAGCGGGGAAGGTGGCGCCGGTGTAGAAGGTCAGGCCAAGCGCGGCGACATGGGCGCCAAGCGCGTAGTCGGGCGACACGGCCTTGCGGACGAGATCGGGACGCTGCGGGCGCGGACGCGGGTCCACGTGCTGACCGAAATAGCTGTAGGGCCAGCCGTAGAAAGCACCGGGACGAACCGAAGTCATGTAATCGGGTACCAGGTCGGGGCCGAGCTCGTCACGTTCGTTGACCACCGTCCACAGCGTGTTGCTGCCGGGGTAGAAGGTGAGGCCGTTGGGATTGCGGAGGCCGCTGGCGAAGACCTTCCAAAGGCCGGTTTGCGGATCGACCTCGAGGATGGCGGCGCGGTTCGCCTCGGCCTCGACGCCGCGCTCGAGAATGTTGCTGTTGGAGCCCACGCCTACATAGAGCCGCGATCCGTCGGGGCTGGCCGTCAGGCTTTTGGTCCAGTGATGATTGATCGGGCCGGCGGGAAGGTCGGCGATCTTGACAGGCGGGGCGGTGATGCGCGTCTGGCCGGGCGTGAACGGATAGCGAAGGATCGCGTCTGTGGCGGCAACATAGAGGTAGTTGCCGATGACCGCGATCCCGAACGGGCTGTTCAGCTTGTCGATCAGCACCGTCTGGCCGTCCGCGCGACCGTCGCCGTTGGCATCGCGGACCAGGGTGATGCGGTTGCTTGGCGGCGGCTTCTGCCCGCCCTTCGGCTTGCCGTGCGACAGGGACATAATGAAGTCGCGGATCGGGTCCTTGGGCCGCTGAACCGGCTCGCCGCCTTCCTTTTTCGATTCGACAACCAGCACGTCGCCGTTCGCGAGCGGGAGCACCGTGCGCGGGTTCGACAGGCCGGTCGCAAGCGGCTGGACGCGGAAGCCGGAAGGGACGGTGGGCGTCTCACCCGGCTTCCAGCCGACGACTTCGAACACGCCGACGTCCGAAACGAGCTTCTCGTGAGGTTCGGCGAGTTCGGGGTTCGGGCCGTAGGTGCGGCTCGGGTCGCTTTGCTGCCTATTGCCGCAGCCGGCGAGCGACAGAGCTGCGGCGGAGAGGAGAAGGAGCCGCTTCACCGGACAGCTCCTTCGCGATGCGAGATGGATTGCCACGTCCAGCCGGCGGCAAGCGAGAGGATGACGCCGATGGCGGAAAGGATGATCCCCGTCGGGACCACGGCCGTCCAGCCGTCGCGCGTATGGATGAAGCTGTTGACCAGCTCGACGATCCAGGCGGAACCGAGCAGCACCAGTGGAAGGCCGATTGCTCCGCGATCCGCATGCGCCCGGACCAGCCTCACGACAAGTGCGGCGATCGCCAGCCCGCCCCCGATCAGTCCAGCCATCAGCAGCCAGGAGGAAAAGTCGATCCACAGCATGTCGGGCGAGGCCGTGTAGGCCCAGTCTGCGATCAGCGCCCCGACGAAGCAGAGGATTGGGACGGGAAGCAGCATCGGCGTGACAGGGTGCGCACCGCGGCGGGACGGGCGGCGCGCGGAAGCGTCCAGGGACATCAGTCCTCTCCTCACAGGTGCTGACACTACGAGCACAGCACCTGCGGGTTCCCCTGCGGGCCTTAAGGCTTACCCCAGAACAGGAAGGCCACCGCCGCCATGATGCAGGCGAAGGCGGCAAGGTGGCGCCAGTGCAATGGCTCGCCGAGCACCGCGACCATGAATCCGGCGAAGACGGTGAGGGTGATCGCCTCCTGCGCGATCTTCAGTTGGGCGCCGCTCCAGCCATTGGCGTAGCCGAGGCGGTTGGCGGGAACCGCGAAGCAATATTCCACAAGCGCGATGCCCCAGCTGATCAGGACCACAGCAAGAATGGGTTTGTTCATCCCGCCCTTGAGGTGCCAGTACCAGGCCACCGTCATGAAGATGTTGGAAAGGATGAGCAGCGCGATCGTGGGCATCGCGCTTCCCTAGCTCAGACGGCGCGAAATGGTCAGGCCTGCGCGGCGCCGAAATCCGACGGGTTGCGGCGCGGGCCGTCCTCGCCGTGGCGGTTGAGCGCCTGACGCACCCGGTCCAGCAGTTCGGAGCGACGATAGGGTTTGCTGAGCACGTCCGTGGCGCGCTTGCGCGGGCCGTTGACCACCAGTTCCTCGTTATAACCGGTAGTCATCAGAATGGAGACGGAAGGGTCGCGCTCGCACACTGCGTCGACGAGGGCGAGGCCGTTCATGCCGCCCGGCATGACGAGGTCGGTGAAGAGGAGGTGCACCGGATCCTGCGGGTGGATCTCTTCGAACAGCCGAAGCGCCGCCTCGCCGCTGATGGCGGTGCTGACCTTGTATCCGGCGCTCTCCAAAATCTCTCGGGCGAGGCTCAGCACCTCGTCGTGATCCTCGACCACCAGCACATGCTCGGTGCCCGACTGGCCGCGGGTGCCCTCGACCTTGTCCTTCGGCTCCGACTTCCCTTCAATCGTTGCCGGCCCGGTTATCGGGAAAATCATCCGGACGGAGGTGCCCTCGCCCTTCTTGCTCTGGATATCGAGCCGTCCGCCCGACTGACGCAAGAAGCCGCTGGCCATCGCCAGTCCAAGCCCGGTGCCCTGACCCACGCCCTTGGTCGTGAAGAAAGGTTCGGTGGCGCGCTCCAGCACGTCGGCGTCCATGCCTTCGCCTTCGTCCGCTACTTCGAGCACGATATAGTCGCCCGGCTCAAGGTCGAAGGCCTCGGCATTCCCGTTGAGCTTCAGCAGCGACGTGCTGACTGTGATCAGGCCGCCGTTCGGCATCGCGTCGCGCGCATTGTTGACGATGTTGAGCAGCGCCATTTCAAGCTGGTCGGGGTCGACCGTTACGTGGGGCAGGCCACGCCGAAGGCTGAGGTGCAGGTCGGCCTGCTTGTTCAGCGTGCTTTCCAGCATTTCGCTGAAATCGGTGACGAGGTGCGACAGGTCGGTCGGCCTGGGTTCAAGCCGGGTCTTGCGGGCAAAGGCCAGTAGCTGACGCGTAAGCTTCGCCCCGCGTTCGGCGGCCGACTGGGCCGAGGCGACGTAGCGGGCAAGCCGGTCGGGATCCTTGGCGGTCGAAATCAGCTCCAGATTGCCGTTCACGACCTGCAGCAGGTTGTTGAAGTCATGGGCGAGGCCGGCGGTCAGCTGGCCGATCGATTCCATCTTCTGCGCCTGGCGGAACGACTGCTCGGTGTTGCGGCGGCGGGTGACGTCCAGCTGGCTTGCGAAGAAGTAGAGTAGCTTGCCATCGGTATCGTAGACCGGCCCGATGAACACGGCATTCCAGAAGGGCGATCCGTCGCGGCGATAGTTGAGGATCTCGAGCGCGATCGAGCCGTTGCGCGCGATCGCTTCGCGAAGCTCCGCCACCTGACCGCGATCGGTTTGCGCACCCTGGAGAAAGCGGCAGTTGCGGCCGAGTACCTCGCCCTCCTCATACCCTGTGAGGTCGAGAAAGGCCTTGTTGCAAAAAACGATCGGATTGTCCGGCAGGTTCGGATCCGTGAGGATCATCGGCATCCGGGTCATCTCGATCGCCGCGAAGAAGACTCCGCCGCGATCGTTCAGATCGGCATTGGTGATGGTGCTTTCGCGCCAATGGTGAAGCCCGGGTCGGCCCAGCGGCTCCATGGCGCCCACGTCTGCCGAGCCCTGGGCCGGAATGCCGGCCGCCAGCCCGGTTTGATCGACATCTTGGGATTGATTCTCGTCAGCCACGCAGGCGCGGCTCTGAACAATTATTCAGAGCCGCGCAAGTTGTTGCGAACGCTAAACAAGTGTCAAGGATACGACATTTGTACCGTTACCAGACCTTCACGCGCTTGTCGGGGGTCAGGTAAAGCTTCTCGCCGGGTTGAACATTGAACGCCTGATACCAGGGATCGAGGTTGCGGACGGTGAGCGCGCGATATTGTCCTGGCGCATGGCCGTCGGTCGCGATCCGATTGCGTAGCGTGGCGTCGCGCATCTTGGTCGCCCAGGCCTGCGCATAAGCGATGAAGAAGCGCTGGTCGCCGGTCAGGCCGTCGATCACCGGTGCTTCCTTGCCGCCGAGCGAGGCTCGGTAGGCGTCGTAGGCAGCGGCAAGGCCTGCAACGTCCGCGATATTCTCGCCCAGAGTCAGCTTGCCGTTCACATGAAGGCCGGGGAGGGCCTCATACTGGTCGAACTGCGCTGCAAGCGCCGCTCCGGCTTCCTGGAACTTCGCGAAATCGGCAGGGGTCCACCAGTTGCGCAACCGTCCGGTGGAATCGAACAATGCGCCATTATTGTCGAAGCTGTGGCTGATCTCGTGCCCGATCACGCTGCCGATCGCGCCATAGTTGAAAGCGGCGTCGGCCTTGGGATCGAAGAAGGGACGCTGCAGGATCGCCGCCGGGAAATTCAGTGCATTCTGCACCGGCAGATTGACGGCGTTCACCAGCTGAGGGGGCATCCACCATTCGTTGCGGTCCATCGGCTTGCCGATCTTGGCGATCTGGTGCCGATATTCGGCAAGCCCGGCATTCTTCTGGTTGGCGTAGGCGTCGTTGCCGATGGTGAGCGACGAATAGTCCCGCCACGCATCCGGATAGCCAACGCCCACGACGATCGACTGCACCTTCTTTAGCGCCTCTTCCTTGGTGCTCGGCGCCATCCAACTGATCGCCTGGACGCGCTTGGCGAAGGCGGCCTTGATGTTGTCGACCATGCCCTGGACCTGGCTCTTGGCCAAGGCCGGGAAATATTTGTCGACATAGGCCTTGCCGACTGCGTCCTGCAGATTGTTGCTGACGCTGTTGAGGGCGAGCTGGTCACGTGGCCGCTGCTTCGGTGTGCCGAACAGTTCGGTGCCGTTGAAGGCGAAGCTGGCGTCTCGAATGGCCTTGGGAAGCACGTTCGACTGCTGGTTGAGCGTATGGAAGACCAGCCAGTCCTTCCAGTTCTGGAGCGGCTGTGATCCGACCAGCGAAGACAGTCTGGGGATTGCGGTGGCATGATAGGCCTGGAACTTCTGCGCCTGGCCGAGCTGCGCCGAGTTCAAGAGGGCGCCCCAGTCGATCCCCGGTGCCTTCTGCTCAAGCTCGGCGCGCGACCAAACTTGTGCGCCCTTGGAGAAATCCTCGCTCTCCTCGCGCGTGGCATGCGCCTGGGCGATCTTGGTTTCCAGGTCCATGACCCGGCCCGCCGCGCCCTGCGGATCGGGGTAGCCCGCCGCCTGCAGTACGGTCGCGATATAGGCCTTGTACTTGGGCAGAACGGCGGCATGCTCGCCGGACAGATAATATTCGCGCTCGGGCAGTCCGATCCCGCCCTGCATCAGATAGGGCAGGGTTTCGCCTGGCGTGTTCAGCCCCTGCGTGACGAAGATGCCGAACAGATTTTCCGTCTGGTAATTGGTTGAGTTGAGCGGGTCGGTATCGGCGCGCAGCGTGCCGCCGATGTAGGAACTTAGCGCGCGTACATCGGCGATGGCGGCAATCGCGTCCATGTCTGCCTTGGCCGGGACCATCCCTGCCTTATCGATCGCGTCGGTGTTCAGGTAGGCATTGTAGTAATTGACGATGCGCCCTTCGTTGCTGTTCGCGTCCGGATTGGACTTCAGCAGGCCGTCGAACAGCTCCTTGGTCTGCCGTTCCCGCTCCTGATCGGCGATCAGGAACGCGCCGGTGCTTGACCGGTCTTCGGGAATCTGGGTGTTCTTGACCCAACTGCCGTTGGCGTAGGCGAAGAAGTCGTCGCCGGGCTTGACGCTTTTGTCCATCGAAGCGGGCACGATGCCGGCCTCTGTACCCTGCGCCTGTTCGGTGGCGGTGCCCGTTCCGGTGCTGCCGCAGGCAGCGAGGGCGAGGGAGGATGCGACGAGAAAGAGCGCGCTGCGCTTCATGGGCTTGATCTCCAACATTGTGCTGCGGCCCTGGTAGCGCCCGGCCGCTGTCCTTTCCAATAGCTGCCCGACCGGCTAGTTCGAGCCTAAGGCTTTTCGACCAACGGCATGAAAGAGGGGCATGAGCGCGCCGCGTATCGACACCAAGGTCAACGTCGACAGCGACGAGTTCCGAGCCCGTGCCGCGCACAACCGGACCCTTGCCGACAGGCTTCGTGCGGACGTCGCTGCAGCGGCGCTCGGAGGAAGTGAGCAGTCGCGCGAACGGCACGTCGCACGCGGCAAATTGCTGCCGCGTGAGCGTGTCGAGCGCTTGCTCGATCCGGGCTCACCATTTCTCGAGATCGGCCAACTCGCCGCCTTCGATCTCTACGACGGTGAGGTGCCGGGCGCGGGCCTGATCGCGGGCATTGGCCGGGTTTCCGGCCGGCAAGCCATGATCGTCGCCAACGATGCGACGGTGAAGGGCGGCACCTACTTTCCGATGACGGTAAAGAAGCATCTTCGGGCGCAGGAAATCGCCGAGCAGAACAGGCTGCCGTGCATCTATCTGGTCGATAGCGGCGGCGCCAATCTGCCGCACCAGTCGGAGGTGTTCCCCGACCGTGATCACTTCGGCCGGATCTTCTACAACCAGGCCCAGATGTCGTCGAAGGGCATCGCCCAGATCGCCTGCGTCATGGGCAGCTGCACCGCGGGCGGCGCCTACGTTCCTGCGATGAGCGACGAAAGCGTGATCGTCCGCAACCAGGGCACGATCTTCCTTGCCGGACCGCCGCTGGTGAAAGCGGCGACGGGTGAGGAGATCAGCGCCGAGGATCTCGGCGGGGGCGACCTACACGCGCGCAAGTCCGGCGTCGTCGACCACTTGGCCGAGAATGACGAACATGCGCTGACGATCGTCCGCGACATCGTCAGTCATCTGGGTGCAGCAAAGCCTGCAGCAATCGAGGGCCGCGAACCGCGTCCGCCACTGCACGACGCAGAGGAATTGTACGGGCTGATCCCCGAAGATGTGCGCGCGCCGTATGACGTTCGCGAGATCATCGCGCGCATCGTCGACGGCTCCGAACTGCACGAGTTCAAGCCCCTCTACGGAACCACGCTCGTATGCGGGTTCGCGCACATCTGGGGCGTGCCGGTCGCTATTCTCGCCAACAATGGCGTACTGTTCAGCGAGAGTGCGCAGAAAGGTGCGCATTTCATCGAACTCGCCTGCCAGCGGCGCATTCCCTTGCTGTTCCTGCAGAATATCTCCGGGTTCATGGTCGGCGGGAAGTATGAGGCGGAAGGCATAGCCAAGCATGGCGCCAAGCTGGTCACCGCCGTCGCCACCGCAACCGTGCCCAAGGTCACGGTGCTGATCGGCGGCAGCTTTGGCGCCGGCAATTACGGTATGTCGGGGCGCGCTTATTCCCCACGTTTTCTGTTCACCTGGCCCAACAGCCGCATCAGCGTGATGGGAGGCGAGCAGGCAGCGTCGGTGCTGGCGACGGTGCACCGAGACGCCGACAAGTGGACTCTGGAGGAGGCGGAGGCTTTCAAAGCCCCGATCCGCCAGAAGTATGAGGACGAAGGCAACCCTTGGCACGCCACCGCTCGCCTATGGGACGATGGCATCGTCGACCCGGCGCAGACTCGCGATGTGCTGGGCTTAGCGTTCGCTGCTTGCCTGAATGCCACAATACCCGAACGTCCGCAGTTTGGCGTGTTCCGGATGTGATGCGATGATCAAGTCGCTCCTCATCGCCAATCGCGGCGAAATTGCCTGCCGCGTGATCCGGACTGCCCGAAAGCTCGGCATCCGCACCGTCGCGGTCTACTCCGACGCGGACGCGAAAGCGCTGCACGTGCGGATGGCCGACGAGGCCGTGCATATCGGACCGAGCCCAGCGCGCCAGTCGTACCTGCGCGGTGACAAGATCATCGAAGCGGCGAAGCAGACCGGGGCGGAAGCGATCCATCCCGGCTACGGCTTCCTGTCGGAGAATGCCGACTTCGCTCAAGACGTGATCGATGCGGGCCTGATCTGGGTCGGGCCCAAGCCGGAGAGCATCCGCGCGATGGGGCTGAAAGATGCCGCCAAGAAACTGATGGCGGAAGCCGGTGTGCCGGTGACTCCCGGATACCTTGGCGAAGATCAGTCGGCGGATCGGCTAAAGGCCGAGGCGAACGCGATCGGTTATCCGGTGCTGATCAAGGCGGTTGCGGGAGGCGGCGGCAAGGGGATGCGCAAGGTCGATGCCGCGGCCGACTTCGACGATGCGCTCGAAAGCTGCCGGCGCGAGGCGGCCTCGTCGTTCGGCAATGATGTGGTGCTGCTGGAAAAATGGATCGAAAGCCCGCGCCACATCGAAGTGCAGGTGTTCGGCGACAGCCACGGCAACGTCGTCCACTTGTTCGAACGCGACTGCTCGCTCCAGCGCCGCCACCAGAAGGTGATCGAGGAAGCACCCGCGCCCGGCATGGACGAGGCGACCCGCGAGGCCGTGTGCGGCGCCGCGGTTCGCGCGGCCAAGGCGGTCAACTACGAAGGCGCGGGAACGATCGAGTTCATCGCCGACGGATCCGAGGCTCTTAGGGCCGACCGAATCTGGTTTATGGAGATGAACACGCGGCTCCAGGTCGAGCACCCGGTGACGGAGGAAATCACCGGTCAGGATTTGGTCGAGTGGCAGCTGCGAGTGGCATCGGGCGAGCCGCTGCCGAAGCCGCAGGAGGAACTGTCGATCAAAGGCCATGCCATCGAGGCGCGGCTGTATGCGGAGGATCCAGCGAAGGGATTTCTACCGAGCATCGGCAATCTCGAACATTTCGAGCTTGGTGATGAGGGCCGGGTGGAGACCGGCGTGGAGGAGGGCGACGCCATTTCGCCTTTCTACGACCCGATGATCGCCAAACTCGTCGCAGCCGGCGAGACACGCGACGACAGTATCGCTGCACTCACGGCAATGCTTGACGGGACCGAAGTCTGGCCGGTTCGCACGAACGCCGGCTTCCTGCTCAACGCCTTGCTCCACCCCGACTTTGCAGCGGCTCGGCTCGATACCGGGTTCATCGGCCGGAACCTCGACGCCTTGGTTCCCAATGAGGCGCCTAACGTCTCGATCTACCGGGCAGCAGCGATGGTCGCGCTTGCGGAGGCCGAAGACGGGAGCTCGGGCGAGCTCGCCGGCTTTCGCTTGAACGCACCGGCACGCAGAAGTGTCGCCCTTTCCGCAGCCGGCAGCACCCGCATCGTCTCCCCGGACGATGGGGAGATCGCCGCTGCCTCGGGCTTCGCGGACGGAGAGCGCGTGGTGGTCTTCTACGAAGGACAAGCGTTTGAGTTCGGCCGCTCCGTCAGGGGAAGCGCGACCGCTGCCTTTGCGAGCAACGGCGCCATTGTTTCACCCATGCCCGGCAAGGTCACTGCGACGGAAGTCTCGCTCGGCGACCACGTCACAAAAGGCCAACGCCTGCTCACCCTTGAAGCGATGAAGATGGAGCATGCGCTGGTAGCACCGTTCGACGGCGTCGTCGCGGAGCTGAACGTCGCTGTTGGCGATCAGGTGCAGGTGGATGCGGTGCTGGCGCAAATGATCTCCGCTGAACCATCCGCCCCTTAACGCATTCTCACCGGCGAGGAGACACGCTCATGCAGATCAAGTTGGTAGCCGCCTTGGCCCCCGTCGCACTCGCCGCCTGCACCGCCACGGGTGAGCCGCGCGGTGGGCCCGTCAGCAATATCGTCAACGGCGCCGGCCAGCAGATCGGCACCGTGCGCGCCTGGGATACGCCGGGCGGCGTGACCTTCCGCATCGAGGCGAGCAAGCTCCCCGCCGGCATCCACGGCGTCCACGTCCACACCAAGGGTCGCTGCGACGGGCCCGCGTTCGAGAGCGCCGGCGGTCATTGGAACCCCACGGACCGCAAGCACGGCCTTCAGAACCCTGACGGCGCCCACGCGGGTGACATGCCCAACGTTACCGCCGCCGGGAACGGCTGGGTGCGTGAAAGCGTCACGTTGCCGAACGCCACCTATGCGCAACTCATGGACGCCGACGGATCGTCGCTGATGATCCACTCGGCCGCGGACGACTATCGCACCGACCCGAGCGGCAACAGCGGCACGCGCATCGCCTGCGCGGTGCTGCAGCCGATGCCGGTGCCGCCAGTTCGCTAACGGCCGGAGCGAGCATGACCGAGCGCCGCGCCTGGCAGCGCATCGCCCTCCTTACCGTCCCCACCGTGCTTCTGCTCGGCTTTGCGAGCGGCTGGCTCTCCAACTCCGGCTATGGCAACGCATGGTTCGACGGGCTCGCCAAGCCTGGCTTCATGCCGCCAAGCTGGCTGTTCCCGGTCGCTTGGACGATCCTCTACATCCTGCTCGGCCTTGCACTGGCGATGATCCTTGCCGAGCCGCCGTCGAAGCGGCGCAAGGAGGCGCTGATCCTGTTCTTTGCACAGATGGTTCTGAATTATCTCTGGTCGCCCTTGTTCTTCGCCGCCCATGATATCGGACTGGCCAAGATCGTCATATTCCTGATGGCGGGCATCGCGGCCGCCGCGGCCGGCCAATTCTATCGGTTGCGGCCACTGGCGGGATTGCTGATGCTCCCCTATCTGGCGTGGCTGATCTTCGCGGCGACCTTGAACTCCGCGATCGACAGCTTGAACCCGGGTGCCGGCCAGTCCGTGCTCGGGCTGTAGGGAGCAACGGCAATGCAGTCGGAAAACCGCCTGTTCGACGATTTCGTAAAGATGGTGAACGGCGTCGCCGGCACCTTCGCCGGCATGGGCCGCGAAGCCGAATCCTCGGCGCGGGAGAAGATGCGCGAGTGGATGGGCGGCATGGACTTCGTCTCCCGCGACGAATTCGACGCCGTCAAGGCGATGGCCGCTGCCGCCCGCGACGAGAATGAAATTCTGAAAGCCCGCATTGCCGCCCTTGAAGCCAAGGTGGAGGGTCCGGCCGCCGGCACGGCCAAGGCGCGTGGCAAGGCAAAGCCTGGCGACATCGGCGCGGCGGGAGTCTGACCCCTGAGCGAGGAAGAAGGCCAGGAGGAGCGCGACGACGGCGCTCCCATCGAGGTGCTGGAACAATATTTCGAAGCGCGCGGCTGGGCGTGCGAGCGATCCGGCGACGGGGAGATCGTCGCGTCGGCCACCGGTAGCTGGGCGCAATATGAGCTTCGCGGCGTCTGGCGGCCCGAGGATCAGGTGCTTCAATTCCTGACTTTTCCCGACATCAAGGTGGGTCCGGAAAAAAGGGCCGCGATCTACGAAGCGCTTGGCCTTATCAACGAACAGCTTTGGCTCGGCCATTTCGAGATGTGGTCTGGATCCGGCATCGTCGTGTTCCGCCACGCAACCATTCTGGACGCGCGGGAAGGGGAGGGGCTGAGCTTCGCGCAGGCTGAAGCCATTGCCGAAGCGGCGCTTGAGGAATGTGAGCGCTTCTACCCCGTGTTCCAGTTCGTGCTGTGGGGCGGCAAGACCCCTACCGAGGCGATTTCCGCCGCACTCATCGACACCCATGGCGAGGCATAGCCAAGAATGAACATCTTTCCTTCGCCCACCTGGCTGATCGGCTGCGGCAACATGACGGGCGCCTTGGTCGACGGCTGGCGATCGGCGACCGCCGACTTCGCGCCTGTGACCGTCGTCCGTCCTAGCGGAACGCCGGTCGAGGGCGTTCGAACCGTGACCTCGGCAGGGCAGGCTGGCCCGCCGCCGCGGCTGGTGGTTCTCGGGTTCAAGCCGCAACAGCTTGGCGAGGTCGCGCCCCAGCTTGCGCCCTACCTCAGCGCCAAGACGATCGTCCTGTCGCTGCTCGCCGGTGCCAATGCCGCGACCTTGCGGCGGCATTTCCCGGGCGCTGCAACCATCGTCCGTGCAATGCCCAACCTCGCCGTGGCCGTCCGGCGGGGAGTCACCGCATTGTATAGCGAGGATGCCGGCGACACGGCGAAGGCCGAGGTTTCCCGTCTTTTCGAACATCTCGGCTTCGGTCTTTGGACGCTCGACGAAGCGCGTTTCGGCGCAGTCGGCGCGGTCGCCGGGTCCGGACCGGCCTACGTTGCCCGCTTCATCGACGCGCTGGCCAAGGGCGGCGTTGCCCGCGGGCTGTCGCCGGACACGGCGCAGGCCATCGCGGTGGAGACGGTTTACGGCACCGGATGGTTGGCCGCGAGCACGCGCGAAAGCATGGACGATCTCGCCCGGCGGGTCGCCAGCCCCAAAGGAACGACCGAGGCAGGCCTCGCCGTCCTCGATCAGGACGGCCGGCTGGACTCGCTCGTCATGGAGGTGATCGACGCTGCCGCCGCTCGCGGCACGCAGCTTGGAAGCGAGGTCGCCGGGTCCGACGGCTTGCTCCATTGACGAGGCTGGCTTAGTCGCCGCTCATGGCTGACACCCGCACTTTCGACGACCGCGACGGCTTCATCTGGTTCGACGGCAAACTCGTCCCCTGGCGTGAAGCCAACGTCCATATCCTGACCCATGCGATGCATTACGCCTCGTCGGTGTTCGAAGGGCAGCGGGCCTACAATGGCGTGATCTTCAAGCTCCGTCAGCATAGCGAGCGCCTGGTCAACAGTGCCCGCATCCTCGGCTTCGATCTGCCTTGGAGCGCGGAAGAGATCGACGCTGCCTGTAACGAGGTGCTGAAGGCCAACGGGCTTGTCGACGCCTACGTTCGGCCGGTCGCCTGGCGCGGATCGGAGCAGATGGGCGTTTCGGCGCAGGCCACAAAGCCTCACCTTGCCGTCGCTGCTTGGGAATGGGGCAAATATTTCGACCCTGCCGTTGCCGCCAAGGGCCTGCGCCTCGACATCGCACCGTGGCGCCGGCCGGCGCCGCATACGGCCCCGGTGCACAGCAAGGCGTCGGGCCTCTACATGATCGCGACCATGTCCAAGCATCATGCGGAAGGGCGGGGTTACAATGATGCGCTGATGTTCGATTGGCGCGGCCAGGTGGCGGAAGCGACCGGCGCGAACGCATTCTTCTTCAAGGATGGCGTGCTTCACACGCCCACCCCGGACTGTTTCCTCAACGGAATCACCCGCCAAACGGTGATGGAGCTTGCCGCCAAGCGCGGAGTCCAGGTGGTCGAACGGGCCATCTGGCCGGAGGAGCTGGAAGGCTTCGAACAGATGTTCATCACGGGCAGCGCCGCCGAAGTGACGTTCATCCAGTCGGCTGGGCCTTGGAACTTCGAGATTGGCGACCTGTCGCGGCAGCTGGCCCGCGATTACGACGACCTCGTCAACGGACGCCTCGTCAACGCTTAGGGTCTTTCAAGTCGCGGTTCGGCAGCTATAAGCCGCCGCTCTGCTGGGGCGTCGCCAAGTGGTAAGGCACCGGTTTTTGGTACCGGCATTCGCAGGTTCGAATCCTGCCGCCCCAGCCAGCTCCAGAACTCGTCCCGGTCGCCGCTGCCGGTGCAGGGCACGACGTAATCACCTATCCAAGTCGCTGCGTGAAAGCGGACGTGAGCCGCCAAGTCACGCTCGTATCATGTGGATACCGGAATGAGGGCAGGTGCTGAACTTGTCGTTCCCCCGTCGGTTCGGGCCGGGAACAGCGGAGCGTGATCATGGCTGGCATGGATACTACGCGGCGAACCGTCCTTGGCGGTGCGGCCGCCGGATTCGCAATATTGTCCACCCGCGCTTCCGCCCAGCCTTCAGCATCCGCAATTGGAGACGGCACCGTGGCCCTGACCGACCCCCGCACGAAATATACTTCCGAGCCGTTTCCTGAACAACGACAGCCGTGGCCGGCGCTCGCGAGCAAGATGAACCCGCGGCCCGACCATGGCGAGCGAAGCTACAAGGGATCGGGCCGGCTGGCTGGGCGCAAGGCGCTGCTGACCGGCGGTGACAGCGGCATTGGCCGGGCTGCCGCGATCGCCTTCGCCCGGGAAGGAGCAGACGTCGCCATCAACTACTACCCGTCCGAAGAGCCGGACGCACGGGAAGTTGTCGACCTCATCCGACAGGCGGGGCGCAAGGCGGTGGCGATACCCGGCGATTTGCAATCGCGCGAGTTTTGCGAAGGCCTGCCCGGGCAGGCGGCGCGGCAGCTCGGCGGGCTCGACCTGCTGGTCAACAATGCAGCCTACCAGCAGAGCAAGGAGCATATCTTCGACGTGTCGGACGAGCAGTTCGACCGCACGTTCAAGACCAACATCTATGCGCCGTTCCGGATCAGCAAGGCGGCGATCCCGCTGATGAAGCCGGGGTCGGTGATCATCAACACCATCTCAGTCAACTCGTATGAGCCGGAGGTGGAGTTGCTCGATTATGCCTCGACAAAGGGCGCGCTGCTGATCTTCACCAAGGCACTGGCCAAGCAGGTGGTGAAGCAGGGGATACGGGTGAATGCCGTCGCACCGGGACCGATCTGGACCCCGCTGCAGGTGGCGGGCGGGCAATTGCCCGGCAAGATGGGTGAATTCGGCCAGGACACGCCGCTCGGCCGCGCCGGACAGCCCGTGGAGCTCGCGCCTCTGTTCGTGCTGATGGGGTCGGATGAGAGCAGTTTTACCACCGGCGGTGTCGTGGGGGCGAATGGCGGTGAGGGGAGCCCGTAAACGACGTTGAGGGACTTGCTCTTGTAACGCCGCTCGTTGCGTAGCCGGTCCGGTGCCAGCATACGGCGCCCATTACCATCCAAGCGGACGCCATCGGCCGGAGTGAGCAACTCCATGCTGCGGCGACATCGACGACCGGTGTCGCCACTGGTTACGGGACGTTCGGACGCGAAGAACAATTCCGTGAAATCCGGAACGTTCTTAACTCTTGTTAGTCCAGTTATGCATGATCGATGAAACCGCGCGTGATCTGCTGACCAGGTCAGCGCAATGCCGCGCCCTTGCGTCCAAGATGGAAGATCGTGCTTCTGCGGCAACGCTGACGGCGATGGCGGAGGAATGCGAGGAGAAAGCGGCCGCGCTTCCTCCGAAGGACGTTGCCGAAGAATAGGTGATTGTCGCGGCGCCCACTGTTTTGATGCAAGTTAAAGTGTTAGCCATGCCGCATGGTCCTGCGCCGAAATAATGTGAACATGTTCGGCGACGGTGCCCGCACCATCGTCTTTTCGCATGGGTTTGGCTGCGATCAGCACATGTGGGCCGACGTCGCCAATCGGTTCGCGGGCGATTTCAGGATCGTCCTGTTCGATCATGTGGGTGCCGGACGCTCCGACCTCAACGCCTACAATCCGCAGAGATATGCTTCCCTCGACGGCTATGCCGATGACGTGGTGGAGATCGGCCACGCAATCGGCCTGAGCGACGCGATCTTTGTCGGCCATTCCGTCAGCGCGATGATCGGTGCATTGGCGAGCATCAAGGCGCCGGGCATGTTCACCGACCTTGTGATGGTCGGCCCATCGCCGCGTTACATCAACGACGAGGGTTATGTCGGCGGCTTTTCCAACGAGCAGATTGCCGAGCTGCTCGATTTCCTCAGGGACAATCACCTGGGCTGGTCGGCCGCAATGGCGCCAGCGATCATGGGGAATGCCGACCGTCCCGAGCTCAGCACCAGCCTTGAGATCAGCTTCTGCGCGACCGATCCCGAGATCGCGCGCCAGTTCGCGAAGGTGACGTTCCTGTCGGACAATCGCGCCGACTTGCCATCAGTAACCGCCCGAACGCTGATCCTCCAGTGCAAGGAGGATATCATCGCCCCCGTCTGCGTCGGGGAATATGTGCACGCCCACATTCCCAACAGCCGCCTGCGGATGCTGGATGCGACCGGCCATTGCCCCAACCTCAGCGCACCGGACGAAGTGACGGCGGCGATCCGTGAATTCGTCTGACGCGTTCGCCGAAGACCTTGGCGACCTCTACGAGAATGCGCCCTGCGGCTATCTGTCGCTGACCCCCGCCGGGCAGGTCATCAAGGCCAACAGGACACTTGCGGACTGGCTTGGGACCGACAGCGGCACGCTGATTGGGAAGCAGTTTCGAGACGTGCTGAGCTTCGGTGCGAGACTGGCCTTTGAAACGCATCTGGTGCCGCTGCTCCGGCTGAAGGGCCGGGTCGAGGAAGTGGCCTTCGACCTCCTTGGCCAGGACGGGTCCAAGGTCCCGTTCATCGCCAATGCCGCCGAGAAGAGGGACGATAGCGGGCGCCATGTCGCCACCCGGATGACCTTGTTCCGGGCGGTCGACCGCCGCACCTATGAACGGAGCCTGGTCGATGCCCGGATCAAGGCGGAAGCCGCGCTCGACCTCGGGGCAGAGACCGCGGCGCTCCGTGAGCAGTTCATTGCCGTTCTTGGCCACGATCTGCGCAATCCATTATCGGCATTGGCCGCGGGCCTCGCCATCATCGAGCACCGCGAGCGGCTCAGCGAACGCGGCCAGGCCGTGGTCGGGGAGATGAATTCCAGCATCAAGCGCGCCAGCGACCTGATCGCCGACCTCCTCGACTTCGCGCGGGGGCGGCTTGGCGGAGGATTGTCGCTCGACCGCAATTCCGACCAGCCGCTGACACCTGTCCTGGAGCAGGTGGTTGCCGAGATCCGCGCGATCGCCCCCGAGCGGACGATATGGGCGAGCATCGACATCGCCGAGCCGGTATATTGCGACCGCGGCCGGATCGGCCAGCTTGCGTCGAACCTGCTTGCCAACGCGCTGACCCACGGCGCAGCGAACGTTCCGATCAGCATCGTCGCGGCGACGGACGCCAAGGCACTGACGCTATCGGTCAGCAACGGGGGCAAGCCGATCCCGCCGGAAGCCCGCGAACAGTTGTTCCAGCCCTTCTTCAGGGGGGTGGTCGGCAAGAGCCAGCACGGCCTGGGCCTCGGGCTGTTCATCGTCAACGAGATCGCCAAGGCCCATGGCGGCACCATGGATGTGACCTCCACCGACGGCGAGACGCGGTTCACCTTCACCATGCCGTTGGAACGGCTGCCCTAAAGCGGCTGCGCGCGCGGCGATATTCAGCCGGCGAGGATGGCGGCGGCGGTTTCCTCGATGGTGCCGGCGACCTGGATCGCCTCACTGCCGATCATGCCGATCTTGGTCTGGCCATTCTCATGCGCGCGAAGCCAGGCGACGTTCTGCGCCACGACCATGTAATCGCCGCCGCGCGACTTGAGGTGGATGAATTTCACTGGGAGGTCTCCTTCACCGGCGAGCCTAGCGCGTCAGAGGTTAACGAGGCGTCCGATCGGGAATAGCGCGCGTCCGCTATGGCCTCCGCCTCGCCATCCGCAACGGGTGCATCATCCTCGTCGCCCGCCAATTGGGCGAACCATCGGTCGCGCAGGGCGGCATCCTCCACTTCTTCCTCGGCATTGGCCGCCTCATCATTGGCATCGAGGAGATCGGCCTCCTCGTCAGTGCAATCGCGCTCGTAGCCATAGTCGCGCCAATGGCCTTTCTCGTACCCGCAAAAGCCGGGCGGGGGCGGGAAGTTGGTCAGCCAATTGCCGTGATCATCCTGCCAGCAGCGGGTGGACAGGTCGTCCTCGGCGGGCTCGTCGGGAGGTGACGCTTGCGCATCTGTAGGAGATTCCCCGAGAGGAAGTTTACACGGTTGACGTTCTGACGCCGCATCCAGCAGGTCCTCGGCGCCCGCCTCGTCGCCCCTGCCGATAAGGTTCAGGAACTCGTCCCATTGGGCAATGGCGGGGAGGTGGCGGGCGCCCTGCTCGGCGGCGCGGTCGCAGCGCTTGTCGAGCCGGTTGAGGACGGCGACCGACAGGCGGGAGTCGAAGCGGTGACGCTCGGCGACAACCTCGCCCTCCTTGACGATGGTCTCGGTGATCCCGTCGATGGCTTTTTCGAACAAAGTGTCGGCAAGCAAGGTGCGGGCGATCTCCGCCGCGGCGGCCCAACCGGCGGCGAACAGGGGATCGCGGGCGCGAAGCCGATAAGCGGACTGCCGCGACAGTGAGGACCAGTAACAGGCCTGATCGACCCGCCCGGTCTCGGCAAGCACGGACAGAAACAGGCGGCGGCGTGGCGGAGTCCAGCCGTCGCCCCGTTCGTCCTCCGGCCCCGCGCGGCTGATCACCTGCGCCAGTCGGTCGGGATCGCGGCTGAGAATTTCGATAAGGGTGTCGACCTGCTCCTCGCTCAATGCCTGAGGTGCCGGTTCCGGTAGGTATGATGCATGTTTCATGAACCTATATGGAACATAGAAGGGGGCTTGTAGGACAGCCCAAATTTCCTGCTGCCCCGATCCAACGCTTGAGGGTCGTATCAGTCCTGCTCTGGCCGCGGACCCGAGGTGCACGTATATCGCGTGGGTAAGACTTCGCAGCATCAGGAGAAGGCGTGGACAGCTTTCGCGACCGTTACATTGCGTCGCTTAATACCGCCGATGTCGAAGGCGCCATGTCGCTCTTCACGCAAGACGCAGTGGTCGTCTCGCCGCTGTATGGCGAGAATCCGGTCAGGAACTACCTCGAACGGCTGCTCGTCGATTCTCGCAAGGCGGGGGCGACGTGCAAGCGTTCCTTCATGTCGAACGACGGCGCAATCGCATTCCACCTGACCTGCCGTTGGACCTTCGCGACCGGCAGGGAATATGTGTTCGACCGTGTCGACCTGTTCGACGGCTTCGTCGACGGCCGGGCCGGACGGTTGAGCCTCCTCTATGACTCGGCGCCATTCAGGGCGGAGTTCGCCTGGGCGCAAGCCAACGTTAGAGGCTGAACTGCCAAGCGCAGCGGTTCCGGCGGGTCGGCGATCCTGTCACCGTTCGAGTCATAAGATGCGGACGTCCGCTTTCGACCCATAGTCGACCCTGAGGCCCCCCATTGACCGCCCGCAGACCCAGCCGTGTTGAGAGGCGGAAGGAATTCTGCGATCCGCATTCGATGAGGTTGTCGGAGTCGGAACTGGACAGGGGCGAACCAACCGCAGAAGGCGGCCCGAAGCTGCTCCCTGCGCGCCTCAGAAAGGAGCTCACCACCAGGCCGGAGTTCGGGTTTCCGACCCAGGTTCTGATTGGCGTGTTAGCAGCTTTGATCGCCGTCGCTGTGCGGTACTCACTGCCTTTGAGACCCCAGCAACTACCAACCATCACGGTAGTCATCTGTATCGCGATCGTCACGACCTTCGTCGGCCTTCAGAGTGGGATCGTGGCTGCGATCGTTGGAGGCCTTCTTTGTTGGTACCTATTCTTCAACCCCTATTCCTGGGATCTTTCCAACGGTGCTTGGATCCCTTTGATAGGGTTTTTCGTCATAGCGTCGGTCATCGTCAGTACTGCGTGGCTTTATCGCTCTAGCGAGCGAGCACGTCATTCGAGCGAGCTTCTCCGGCTGCAGGCGGAACGAAACAAGCTCGAGTTGTTCGCGCAGGAAATGGCGCACCGCCTGAATAACGCGCTCACAATTGTTCAAAGCATAGCCTTCCAGACGATCGGCTCAGACACCCATGATGCCAAAGCGTTCGCTGGCCGGCTCAGAGCGATCGCGGAAGCCAATAGGCTGCTGACAAAGCACGTATCCCATCCCTCAGCGTTGGCTATGGATGTGATCCGGTCGGCACTCGGTCCTTTCGGAGCTGCCGAACACCGCATCAAGATCGAAGGCTCGAACGGGATGCTAAACGGCTCCCAAGCGGTCTCCTTAGCGCTGTGTATCCATGAGCTCGCGACGAATGCTCTCAAATATGGTGCGCTTTCGGTGCCCACGGGCGAGGTGATATTGGAACTGAGAAAAGCTCCGACCCGCTATGTCATCCATTGGAAAGAGCTTGGCGGTCCAGTGGTTGCACCGTCCGCCCACAGCGGCTTCGGCAGCCGGCTTCTGAAACGCACCGGCGCTGGAACTAAGTTGGCCTTCGAGCCCGACGGACTGCGTTGCACAATCGAGTTGGAACTAGGAAACTGAGCGTCTGCACCACCGGCTGCTGACATTCAGCGGTTACCCTCCTGAAACAGACCTTAGACCGTAGTGTCTAGTATGCGACAAATCTGGTCTTCCGCCCGAATGGCTGTTAACGCCGCGTTATCGCCCGCCTCCTTGGCTTGCTCGCGATGAGAGACCCTTGGGTCGGGCTCTGACATCAGCCTCGTGGAGCAAGCCGTGCAGCCAGCACTGTCCGTCCTCTTGGTAGAGGATGAAACTCTGATAGCCCTCAACCTTCAAGATGCTTTGGAAGAGGCGGGCTTTTCTGTGCACCACGTGCTTGGAGGTGCAGCCGCAGTGGAGGTGATCGAAGCCAAGCACGCGGAGCTTGCGGCCGTGGTGACCGATATTCGGTTCGGACGAGACCTCGACGGCTGGCAAGTGGCTCGGCGAGCCCGCGAACTCTCGCCTCATATCCCGATCGTGTACACGTCAGGTGATAGTGCCCACGAACATACCGCCCACGGCGTTCCCGATAGCATTATGCTACAAAAGCCATTCGCCACAGCCCAGTTGGTAACCGCTATCGCGACACTCCTGAATGCCTTGCCCCTAACAACCTAACGTCCGCTTTCCACCCATTGCGGACGTTCGCAACCATTATAGCCTTCACCACAATTCGCTAGGCAGGTTGCCTGCGGTTGCGCTTGCCTTCCGATCGAATTCAGCCAAGTCTGGCGCAGTAATCGACAGCGCAGGGGCGGGTGAATGACAGCGAAATGGCTCGCGGCTTTGTTGGCGCTGTCATCTGCTCAACAAGCCCATTCCAAACAGCCTACCACCGCCATTGCAGACGACGCCGCGGCAC
This sequence comes from Sphingomonas piscis, assembly GCF_011300455.1. NCBI lineage: Bacteria > Pseudomonadati > Pseudomonadota > Alphaproteobacteria > Sphingomonadales > Sphingomonadaceae > Sphingomonas > Sphingomonas piscis. The sequence continues at coordinate 426,127 of NZ_CP049869.1, read as the reverse complement.
GTCGGTGGATCTCTGCTGCTGGCCATCGCTTCAACCCATCTGCAGTCGCTGACGCTGATCTCAGAGGTATCGTAGAGCGGCTAAATGGCGCCAAGGTCATTGGCATTGGCGAAGCTACACACGGCACTCATCAGGATCAGGCGTTCAAGGCCGAGCTCATCAAGGCGCTTGTTCGTTCAGGAGCAATCGATGCTGTGGCGGTGGAGTGCAACCGAGCGGCGGGATATGGCTTTGATCGATACGTTGTCACGGGCGAAGGCGACCCTGCTGCGCTGATCCGGTCGCCAAGCTTCTTTTCAATCTGGCGCAATGACGCGTTTGCAGGACTTCTGCTCTGGTTACGTGCTTGGAACCAGACCTCGCAGAAGCCGATCCGGATCTACGGAATTGATGTTCAAGAAAGCGGCGACGATGCCGATTTCGCACTGAAAACCTTAGCGCGCTATTCGCCCGTTGACGCGGACGTCCTCCGGAGAAGGCTGGCCCCGATCCTCCCGGCGGATGGTGGACGCGCGCCATTCCTTCCGGATTGGGTGAAAAATGCCGACGCCGCCACGATCAAGCGCTTGCTGGATGCCGCGACCGGTCTTGAACATGAGCTCACTTCAAAAACGGCTAACGGGAAAAATGACGAACAAGTTGCCGAAGCTGTCTATGCGGCGCGAGCAGCAAGGCAGGGGCTATATGCCTTTGAGTTCGATTACGCGGGTGCAGATCAGAAAACGATCCCGATAGAATATTGGGGACGTCGTGACCGAGACATGGCCAGCAACCTTCTCAGTCGCCTCGGATCAGGACGGGCCGCCTTATGGGCGCAGAACAGCCACATCGTCTGGGCATCTCCGGGCTGGGAAGATAAAGGACATGTCACTACCGGCGTGGTCCTTCGGCGTGAGCTGAAACACGACTATCGCGCGGTGGGGTTTACCTGGTCGCGAGCTGTGGTCCGTGCAGTGGCGCTGCCGCGCAAGTCTCCATCACCCGCTCGCGGTGAGCGCGTATTCAGCGACAGCCCAGCTCGCAATGACCGACCAGGAGATCTCGGCTCGGTTTTTTCACCTCTGACAGGTGACGGCATCTGGCTCGATGTTTCTGCCCGCCCTCGCACCCAAGCACTTGACCGCTGGGCAAAGCGGCCGGTCTACTGGGGCCTCATCGGATGGCGGTTTGATCCAAATGACTTTCAGACTGGTGGGGATCCTGATCTTCCACCGGGTACGGGCTACGACGTGATCGTCTGGCATCGGCGCATGTCTCCAGCCCGAACTTGGCCAGACGCTCTTCCAAAGGAAACCGATTCCCCGCAGTAGACCGGCCGGTCACGCCTCGACCGAAGCGGGTTTCCTGCTCACGTGATAGGCGCGAGTGCTTCGAAGAGCGTCTGCTTACAGCCAAAGCAAACTGGGCTGTACACACCGGGGCATATCGGGACGACTGCCGACTACCTCTGCAGAATGCCGGTTTTCGCCGGATCGATCCGAAGAAAACGAGCCGCGTTTTCGTATAAAAACTTGCGCTTCTGAGTTCGTGTGAGCCGCGGAGCAGTCCAGACACGCTGGATCCCGACTTCAATAAGTTCGGGCCAGACCATCTGATCGGTGCCGTAGAGGATCCTATCCTCGAAACCCGCGTCGATGAACGACTGGAGGTAGGGCCAGATATCGCTGTCGCGATAGCCGATCGTGAGGAACCCAAACTCCGCATAGACCTGTGGGTGCGCAGCCATGAGAGCCAGCATGCGCTCCTTCATTGGGTATCCCGCGTGAACCACAAATACCCGCAGCTTGGGATGGCGAACAAGGATAGGCTCAAGCTGCAGCGGGTCCGTCAACGCCGCCCGGTATAGCGGAGTGGCGAAATAGGTTGTTCCAGGCGGCCCTGGACCCATGTGTATTCCCACCGGAACGTCGAGTTCTTCCGCAAGCGCCCAATAGGGTTCCATTCGCGGATCGCCAGGCGCGATCCCTTGATACTGAAGGCTCAATTCGGACAGGGCCTTGAGACGGCCAAGGGTATGCCGTTGTCGCAGTTCCTCGACGCTTGGCAGTTTGTCCGGAGACCCAGCACCCACCGCGGGCAGGATGCGGGTCGGTTCGTCCCGAAGCCAGCGGTCAACGTAGGCCGGACTTCCGCCCGCAATCGCGTACACGTCATGCTTCCTGAGCATTGCGATGGTGCGTGTCCGCAGATCGTCGTCACTTGACGCGGACCGGTACTTCTTAGGGCAGTCGGGCTCACCGAACATGCTGCGCATATAGCCCGGAAGACCCTTGCCGCCCGTTCCAGGATCGAGAGGCTTAAATGCCGGAAACGGGGCGCATACGAACGATGGCGGGCCCTGGCCGCCGGCTCCATAAGCGTGGACATGCATGTCGAGCACCGGACCATGGGCGGTGGGCGCCGCATTCGCGGTGGTGGTCGAACAGGCGAGGGACACTGCCCCGATGATGGCTGCAACTCTCATGAGACCACCCCCTCTGGAATACTTACTCACCAGCAGCATCCCGGGCAATCGGGCGACGGAGTAAGTTCCGTTTTCCGACCTAATCCGACTATCCCAGTTTCCCTTGAGTGCGCTCAAGCAGCAGATCGAACACGGCTGGGTGAATGGGGTTTAGGAATTCCAGTCCAACATTGGACTCGGCCAGCCAACAAGTCCTTGCTTCAAGTGCTTCAAGGCCGTCGAGCCTTATCCAAACAGTCTCGCCGATGTTCGGCCTTTCCACATACTCGCACCTGCAGCCGAACCGCGTCAGATCTTTGGTTTGAACAGGATACCCGCCTCTCCCCGCCCTTCTGAGCACGACCGGGGCTGATATCAGAGGGCGTTGGGCAGATCGCTGTTTATGGGCCGGCTCGTATCCCTCGGGTTCAAAAAGAAGGCCGGCCTTCCTGTCCTTGTACCAGCGCACAGCTGCCTTAACGAAGCCGCGCTCCAAGACAGACAGTCTGAGCAGTTCGCCCGGTATCAGCTGCTCCGTCGTTTCGACCGCACAGCCATCATACGATAGGTTCACCAACGACAGGTCCAAGATCGAGTTGTCGAAGCGAATGGCATAGGCTCGCATCTCCACTGGCCGCCGCTCAACACGCGGCATTGCGGCGACCTCGAAGTCTGTCTTCGTGGACCAGGAGCTCTTGTCGGATAAGTTACACACGTCGGGGATTCACTCTCTGGATACGGCGAGTGCGCTCGTAATGGTTTACAAAGGCCTGTCAGACCCCCCGTTTCGTTCATTTCGCTGCTCGGATCTTAGTGTCCCATTCAGCCGCCTGCCGAGAATAGGTCCGCGTTTCTGTACCTTGCCTTCCGTGGCGGACGTTCGCCGCCTTGGGTTAGAAATGCCCTGCAATCTGTCCGGAAGACAGTCGCCGAAGGCTTTTGACGACATCCAACAAAGGTCTGTGTTCCAACGATTTCGGACAAGCTATGGTCCGCGCGGCCGGCCTAGAGCTTGGCAGCAACGTTGTTGTACGTCGTGTCCAGCTTGTTGCCCAGGCTGCCCATGGCTGCGATTGCAGCAACAGCAATGAGCGTGGCAATCAGCGCGTACTCGATTGCCGTCGCACCTTCTTCGTTCTTGGTCAGCTCAAGAAGCTTCATCACAACAGCTCTCCTCTGAGTCACCTCACACCACCAGCCGCAGCTTCAACCTCGGATGGGCTTGCCTATGGTGGCAGCCAGGCATGTCGAAAGGCTTAACGACCGGTGGAGGTCTGCAGTCGAGCCGTTGCGAACATTATGCCGCGTTTGCTAAGTCTCGCGGGAGAGCGCCGTTCCGGGCAGGATCAGTTGCTGGCTGAGGGGAGAACCCATCGATGCCGAAACCGACTACCATCGATGAGTATATTGACGCTGCTGCACCAGATGCGCAGCCGCTTCTGCGGCAACTGCGTCAAACCCTTAAGGAAGCTGTTCCAGATGCGAAGGAATGCATCAAGTGGAGCGAGCCAGCGTTTACGTTGGATCGCATTCTCTACATGTTCACGGCGCGAAAGAATTATGTTTCCTTTGCACCCACACTATCCGTCATCAGCCATTTCGCCGATACCCTCGATGGCATCGAGTACACGCGATGCACAGTCAAGTTTGCTTACGACCGACCACTCCCCGAGCAACTCGTGAATGATATGGCCGTGCAGCGGCTTTGCGACGTGCTCGAACGCGACGCTCAGTGGATGTAGTGCGAGTTTGATTGAACGTCCGCTTTCCACCCAACGCATATGCAACGAAGGTCTGCCTCCGACCCAAAGCGGACATTAGCCGCTACTTGATGAAGTAGCCGTCCACCTTCCAGCCGGAAGTCTCGTGGGAGAGGACAACTGTCTCAGTCGCAGCAGCCTTGTTGGCGAAGTTCGTGTCGAACTGCACTATCTCGTATTCACCGTCGGGAGCACCGGGCAAGGACTTCGCCTTTGTCACACTCTTCAAAGCTCGCGACGAAACTGGACCCAACGGCTCTCGAACGGGGGCAATTGTCGCGACCCAACGCGCTTGCGGCATCTGTGATTTGAACAGAGTTCCGGCAGCGGTCCAGCTGTCATCCCATCGCTTGGAATCCACTAGGCTAATCCAACTCTTAGCTGCGGCTAGGTTCGGCTCTTGGTTTACTGGCGCGGCCCCGGCCAGTGCAGCCGAAAGGAGGATAGCGAGCATCGTGAACTCCTACTGACAATCCGGCGGTCACAAGTCTGGCTGTTCAGTCGACGCTTCGCAAGCCCCGCGACGAATGTCTGCTTTCCACCCGTTGCAGACGTTCGGTAAGTCGACCAGACAAGCGGTTATGAGAACTGCGCTTCTAATTCTTGGGATCTTCGCATTGCTGATGGGGCTTCTTTGGGCTGCTCAGGGTGCAGGGATCATTCAGTGGCCCGCCTCAAGCTTCATGATCGATCAGCGTCCTTGGATCGCTCGCGGTGCACTTATGGCTTTGCTTGGGGCAGCCCTCATCATCTCCTCGCGCCTACGGCGGGCTTAGCCTGAGCTTGGGTCTTTGACTCCCGAAACGGACACGTGGTCTATCCGCGTGTCGGTCCTATGGGGGCGACGCTGATCGCTACAGCTTACTTGATAAGTCCGGCACTCTTGGCACGGGTGATTGCCCGAACAACCTCTGCGCGGTTCTGCAGCTCTGCACTTTCGGCGGCGGTCAGGCGGCCATCCTGAGCAAACCGTTGCTCCAGGTTTCCGATCTCACCCACTTCCGCCCGCAGTTCTTTCGCCTGCTTGCGCGATAGCTGCCCGGACTCACGAGCATGGTTTATCTCTGAGCGCACTTCATCTGCACTTGTAGGCGTGGACCCGCTGAAAGTGGGTGTCGGCCTGACAGTAGGTGCCGGAGGGCCATAAATCTGAGAAGCGCCGCCAAGGGCGAGAACGGCAGCAAATGCGAGAGGGAGCATGAAGACCTCCTTGCACCGGAATGCGTCCGGTCAGCTCAACATACACTCCAAAGGTGCAATGCCAAATGAGTCCCGAACGGCCGCTTTCCACCCCTTCGAGACATTCAGCAAAGGTCTGTAATCGACCCATTGCAGACATTCCGCGGCAGTGGCAGCATCAGCAGGCTCGGCCCCGCCGGAGTCCTACGCGATGAAATTGATACCTTGCCTTGTAGCTGCGGGCGTTCTGGCTTCGGCAGGTCTATCGATTGCTGCTCCTCCACCACCTCCTTCTCCTGCAGAAGAGCAGGAGCTGCAGAACTTTTTGAGGGCCCTGCCCAAGCGCATCCCAGCAGATGTTGATAGGTTCGAACGGTCCGTCTCTCCGAACGTAAAGGTCTATCGGGATGGAAAATTAGCCTTCTCCGACCGTAACGCATGGCTTGGTTTTCTGCGAAGCTACGCGCCAAAAACCTCCGACGAGCCTCAAGGTACTTCGGTAAGCCGTGAGGCGTTCTATCGACTGGCAGACGGAGGGATCGGTGTGCTGGAGTTTAGCAATCCAATCCCACCGGCAGGCAGGGAAGGCCAGATAGCCTACCATCCGGAGTACCCATTCCAGCTCGTGACCTACTATCTTCGGCAAGGACGCTTGGTGCGCGTCGATTACGGGCGTCCAATGCGTCGGCTGCAATAGTGACTAACGTCCGCTTTCCACCCATTGCGGACATTCAGCGGAAGTCCTTCGACCAGCGCAGACATTGGTGCTGCCGGATCTACTTGAACAGTGCGATCATGCCAGTCACTGCAGCAATGAAGGCGTAGATCAGACCCCAGAGTGCCATCTGGCGATCGGCTTCTGACGTCTCGCGCTGTCGGGTCTGTTGCGTTCGGCCACCGCTCCGATGAAGGCCGGACTAGTCGGAAAAACTTCCATTCAGTATGTCGTCGAGTTGCTCATCCGTTCGCGAGCGCCATCACTCGCCAGAATAGCTAAAGGGCGGTGCTTATCGTCACGCCTTAAGCATCGATAGCGTCATCCTCGACCGCCGACGCCCGCTCCTGGATGAAGTTGAAGCGGTGTTCGGGGTTCTTGCCCATCAGCCGCTCGACGAGGTCCTTCACGGGCTGCCGGTCTTCATAGGCCGACGGTAATGTGACCCGCAGCATGGACCGCGTCTTCGGGTCCATGGTGGTTTCCTTGAGCTGGTTCGGGTTCATCTCGCCAAGGCCCTTGAAGCGGGAGACCTCGACCTTCTTGCCCTTGAATTCCTTGGCCTCGATCTCGGCGCGATGGGCGTCGTCGCGGGCGTACATGCTCTTGGCGCCGGCGGTGATGCGGTAGAGGGGCGGCTGCGCGAGGAAGAGGTGGCCGCGGCGGACCAGCTCGGGCATTTCCTGGAAGAAGAAGGTCATCAGCAGGGTGGCGATGTGGGCACCGTCGACGTCGGCGTCGGTCATGATGATGATCCGCTCATAGCGGAGGCTCGCCTCGTCGAACTTGTCGCGGATGCCGCAGCCGAGCGCGAGCTGAAGATCGGCGATCTCGCTGTTGGCCCGGATCTTGTCGGCGCTGGCGCTAGCGACGTTGAGGATCTTGCCGCGAATGGGGAGGATCGCCTGAGTCTTGCGGTCGCGGGCCTGCTTGGCGGAGCCGCCGGCGCTGTCGCCCTCGACGATGAAGAGTTCGGTGCCTTCGGGATCGTCGCTGGCGCAGTCGGTGAGCTTGCCGGGTAGGCGGAGCTTGCGGGCGCTGGTGGCGGTCTTGCGCTTCACCTCGCGCTCGGCGCGGCGCTTTAGGCGCTCGTCCATCCGCTCGATGATCGAGCCCAGGAGTGCGCGGCCGCGATCCATATTGTCGGCGAGGAAATGGTCGAAATGGTCGCGGACGGCGGCCTCGACGAAGCGGGCGGCTTCAAGGCTGGTGAGGCGGTCCTTGGTCTGGCTCTGGAAATGCGGGTTGCGGATGAAGACGCTGAGCATCAGCTCGACGCCGTTGAAGACGTCGTCGGCGGTGATGTCCTTGGCGCGCTTGTTGCCGACAAGCTCGCCGAACGCGCGGATGCCCTTGGTGAGGGCGGCGCGGAGGCCCGCCTCATGGGTGCCGCCGTCGGGGGTGGGGATGGTGTTGCAGTAATAGCTTTCGGAGCCGTCGCTGTAGAGGGGCCAGGCGACGGCCCATTCGGCGCTGCCTTGGGCTTCGGGGAAGTCCTGGCGGCCGGTGAACGGCTGGTTGGTGATCGCCGGGCGGTCGCCGAGCTGTTCGGCTAGGTGATCGGCGAGGCCGTTCGCGAACTGGAAGGTGGCGGTTTCCGGCACCTCGGGAGTCGCCAGCGACGGGTCGCAGCGCCAGCGGATCTCGACGCCGGCGAACAGATAGGCCTTGGAGCGGGCGAGCTTGTAGAGGCGGGCGGGATCGAACCTAGCCGCCTCGCCGAAGATTTCGGGATCGGGGGTGAAGGTTACGCTGGTGCCGCGGCGGTTGGGGGCGGCGCCGACTTCCTGCAAGGGCGAGGTGGTCAGGCCCTTGGCGAAGCTCTGGCGGTAGAGCTTTTTGTCGCGGGCGACCTCGATGATCGTCTCGGTGGACAACGCGTTGACGACGCTGACGCCGACACCGTGGAGGCCGCCGGAGGTGCTGTACGCCTTGCCCTCGAACTTGCCGCCCGAGTGGAGCATGGTGAGGATGACCTCGAGTGCCGACTTACCCGGATATTTGGGGTGCGGGTCGACGGGCATGCCGCGGCCGTTGTCGATGACGGTCAGCTTGTTGCCGGCGTCGAGGATGACCTCGATGCGGCTGGCATGGCCGGCGACCGCCTCGTCCATCGAATTGTCGATGACTTCGGCGGCGAGGTGATGGAGCGCGCGTTCGTCGGTGCCGCCGATATACATGCCGGGGCGGCGGCGGACGGGCTCAAGGCCTTCCAGCACCTCAATCGACGAGGCGTCGTAGCTGTCGGGCGTGGAGGACGCGGAGGGGGAAGCGAAGAGGTCGGCCATTTGCAGCCAAGCTATACGCGTGGTGGGCGGGCTGCCAAGGTTGAGGCAGGTTAGTTATCCACAGGCGCGTTGCGGGTCCCGGAGCAGCCGAGACCCGCGCGCAACCTCAGCCGACGACCAGATGGGCCGTGGTACGGATTGGGTTGCAGACGTTGTAGTAATTGGGCGAGGTCTTCATCACCGCCTGGTGGATGGCCTCGAAATCCTCGCGGCTGCCGTCGCCGGCGATCGTCACCTCATATTCGACGGTGTCGTAGCCGGGCTTCACATTGTCATCGAGGCCGAGGAAGCCGCGAAGGTCGAGCTCGCCCTTGGTGCGGATCTCGAGCTTGTCGAGGGCAATGCCGCGAAGCGCCGCATTGGCGACATAGCCGACCGTCATGCAGGCGTTCAGCGCGGCCATCAGCAGCTCCTGCGGGTTGGCGGCCTGGTCTGCGCCAAGCAGCTGGAGCGGCTCGTCGGCGCGGATGGTGTGGCTGCGGGTCACGCGCTCGCCCGCCATGTCGAAGCCGGTGACTTCGGTCTCGCTGCCGGTCTGGCCGGTCCAGCGAGTAACGACGTCGAAGCCGACCTTGGCCTTCGACGGATCGGCTTTGACGGCCTGAACGACGGTGCCGAGGGCGGCGGTGTCGATGCCGTTGACCGGCGCGTTGTCAGTCTTTGCAAGCATGTCGGAAACTCCCTGTTCGACCGCCGTCCGGAGATCGGCCGGCGAGTGACATGGAGGTACGATCCGGCCGCATTTGCATCCATGACCGGCTTGCCGGATAAGTTGACCCAAACGCCGCGATGGGGGTCGCATGGACGTTCTTGGGGAAATTCTGGCCTCGCTGCGCCTGACCGGGGGCGTGGTGATCGACGGCTGCTTCAGCGGCGACTTCTGCGTGGCGGCGGAGTTCACGCCCGGGCATTGCGCGCCCTTCTTTCCGGTGCCCGAGCGGCTGATCAGCTACCATTACGTGCGATCAGGCCGGCTGGTGGTGGAGATGGCTGGGATGGAGCCGCGCGAGGTGGCGCCGGGCACCATCATCATCCTGCCGCGCAATGACCCGCACCGGCTTGCGAGCGCCTGTGGGCTGGAGCCTGCGGACGTGGAACGCATCGGCTGGGTGACCGCCGAGGGGCTGCACCGGGTGACCTGCGGTACGGGCGAGGGCGACACAAGGGTTTGGTGCGGGTTCCTCGGCACGGCGCGGGCGGGCGTTCATCCGTTGCTCGATGCGCTTCCGGCGCTGCTGGTGCTGGACGTAACCGGCGGCAGCGGCGCCTGGGTCGACAGCTCGATGCGCTTCGTTGCCGAAGCGCAGCCGGAACCGGAGATGGTCGCCAAGCTGGCCGAGCTGTTCCTGGCGCAAGCGATCAGAGACTATCTGTCGCGGGAGGGCGGCGCGTCTGAAGGCTGGGTGCGGGCGTTGGCGGATCCGGCGCTGTCACGCGCGCTCGGCCATATCCATCGCCATTACCGCGAGCCGCTGAGCGTCGATGCGTTGGCGCGGGAGGCGGGCGTGTCGAAGACGGTTCTGGGCGAGAAGTTCGCCGAGCTGCTTGGCGAGCCGCCGATCCGATATTGCGGACGGTGGCGGCTGCGGGTGGCGGCGAACCGCCTGCTGGAGACCGGCGACCCTGTTGCGAGCATCGCCTATGACGTTGGCTTCAACTCCGAGGCGGCGTTCAGCAGGGCGTTCAAGCGGGAATATGGGATCGCACCTGCCGCATGGCGGCGCCCCTCACCCATTCGTGAGTGCAATTAGCTCACTCAGCCATTGCCGATGCTGCAATGCAGCGAATGCATCACGACTGCGCGGGCTTTGCATTTGAGGCGGGGCCGGCCCGGGCGCATAAGGGCCGCGGCTAGAGAGGACCAACGCAAAAACACCACCAGATGGAGGTTCACATGCTTCGGTCCACATTGACGATGATTGCTCTTGGGTTCGCTGCACCGGCAATAGCCGGAAGCGTCAAGCCGGTTTCGATCGGCAGCTTCGAGGGTCAAAAGTTCGAATATTCCACGCGCTTGGCGGATGCCGACGCGGTTGTCATCGAAGGCAAGTTCGTTCGCGGCGACGCCTTCAGGTTCACGGTGAAGCCTGACGGCCATGTCGTCGGCGATGTCGGCAGCAAGGAAGTCGCGTTCCGGGTTTCTAAGAAGGAAGCCGATGAGCTGGCTGCATCGCTGAAGACGCCGCAAATCGCGCAAAATGCGCCGACGTTCCGGTCGGGATCGAACTGACCTTTCGTCGACGGATTACGAAAATGGGGCGGCAGGTCGGGTGACCCGCCGCCCTTTTTCTTGTTCAAGCGGGGCGGCGGCCGGGACTAAGCGGCGACGGCGAAGCGGTCGAAGAGCCAGTCGTGGAAGGCTTTCACCGGCCGGCGGGTGAGGGCGCTGGGCAAGCAGGCGAACCAGTAGGAATAAGGGCTTTCTACCGTCTGGTCGAAGATCTGAACCAGGCGCGAGTCCTGCGAGTTATCGAGGTGATGGTCCAACATGAAAGCGACGCCGAGCCCGGCGGCCGCCGTGTCGAGGATGAGCTGGCCCGCGTCGAAATACGTGATGCTTGCGGGTTCCAGGTCCGGCAGGCCGACGGACTTCTTCCAGGCGTCGAAGTTCGTCGCCATGTTGCGGTGTAGAAGGACCGGCACCTTGGCCAGGTCCGCCGGGGAGCGGAGGCCGTCCTTCAACGACTGGGCGCCGATGGCGACGACCTTCCCCCGTTCGAGGAAGCGCGAATAGAGCTTGGAGTCGACGTGGGTGGCGATGACGATCGCCGCATCGACGCCTTCGTTGAGCCGGTTGAGGCGATTGCCGCCGGTTTCCAGCTCCACCTGCAGCGCCGGATGCCGCTCCCGTAGTGACGGCAGCACAGGCACCAGGCATTGCGACGCGAACAGGCTCGGGACGGCCAGCTTGATCTGCATGCCGCGGGCCGGGCCGGTCGCATGTTCAAGCGCCTGAGCCAAGGCATCAAGGTGTGGTCCGACCTCCTCAAGAAGCCTTCGGCCGCGCATATTCAGGAGAACGGCATTGTGCTGCCGCTCGAACAATGGGGAACCGACGAAATGTTCGAGAGCCTGGATCCGCCGTGTGAGCGCCGGCGAAGACAGCGCCAGCGAATCGGCCGCCGCCTTCAGCGAGCCCTGACGCGCGACCTGAACAAACGCCTGGAGTGCTCCGAGTGGGGGGAGTCGTAGCATGGGTTGCTTTTAGCAACTCTGGTGCGGTGCAACATGTGAAAAATGCACCCAGCCGCCGATTTGGTCAAAAAAACGGGGGCGTTCCCTTAGGAGCGCCCCCGAAGGCTTGGAGAGGATGCCGTAATCGGCAGGGACAGTTATGTCGAAGAGCCGATTTTGCTGCAAATGCGAAGAGCGCATGGCCGAGATGCGGATTGTGCATCCCGTTTACGCGTACGGCAAAACGCCGCCGGCTGGCACAGCCGACGGCGTCAATGCCCCCTCAGAGAAGGTTCAGGCCCTGGCGAGCCTCGTCCCCTTGCGGCGAGACGCGCGCATTGCGAAGCCGATCGCGCCAAAGCCGATGATCATCGTCGCCCAAGTGGCAGGATCCGGAACCGCGGACACCTGGAAGTTGGACACCTCAAACGCATCGATCTGCGAGCTGTTGGCGAAGGTCACCGACCGGATCTGATCGGCGGCACCGGCAACGAAGCGGACATACTGACCGAAGCTCTGATCTCCGTTCGAGACGGGGAAGCCGAGGCTGCTTGCCGTGAAATTATAGACGCCGAAATCGCTCTTTACTGAAAGCCTGTTGTACCAGTCGGGCGAGCCCCAGAGGAAGCCGAACGAACGCAACGGGGCGGTGAAGGTCAAGGTCGCAACTTGGCCCGAGGACGGGCCGGCGGCGAGGAAGTTGGTGCCCGGGGCGGTCCCGGCCGGGATGTCGGCGATCGGCTTATCTTCCGAATAGACGGTACCACCGGACAGGGTGGCAATGGTGCCACCGTTCAGGCCAGCGTCGGACAAAGTGAGGAAAGGCCCGGTTGCGCTGCTCAGCGATCCGGTGACCTCTGCCTGTGCAGGAACAGCGGAAAGTGCCGCAATGGCAAGCGCCCTAAAATGGTGCGATCGTCTTCATTTCCGTTCCCCAGTGAATCGTTAATTTCAAGTTAACCGCTCATCGAAAGCAAAAGTCAAACAGTGTCTCAGGTCCGGTCCCGAATTGAGACGAGAAATCGATTGGACCGACATGGCGAACAATATGAATGGAGCGAGTTGCTCATCGCCACCGATCCGCATAGCTTCTGTCTATAACAAAACGCGGAGAGTGCTTGTGAGAGTGGTTTGCATGGCTGCGGCAGCAATGGCGGCGGTCGCGATCTCGGCGCCGGTACAGGCGCAACGGGCAGCGACGGTTGAGCGCATCAGTGTCCATGGCGCGTCGTTGGAGGGCAATCTCGAGGGCAATTCGGCCGACCGAAAGGTCGTGGTGGTGCTGCCGCCCAGCTACGCTGCCAACAAGTCGAAGCGCTATCCCGTCGTCTATTTCCTCCATGGTTTCACCTCCAATGCGGAAGACAACCTCAAGGGCGTCGAGGCAGACGCAGCGCTTAGCTCGGTTGCGGCGAGCGGGCCGGAGATGATCCTGGTGTTGCCGGACGCTTATACCCGGCATGCGGGCGCCATGTATTCCAACTCCCCAACGACGGGCAATTTCGAGCGGTTCGTGGCGCGCGATCTCGTCGCCTACGTCGACGGTCACTACCGGACGATCGCCAAGCGCGAGAGCCGCGGCCTGTCGGGCCATTCGATGGGCGGATACGGCACGATCAAGCTGGGCATGAAATATCCGGAGGTCTTTTCAAGCCTCTATGCGATGAGCCCGTGCTGCCTGGCGCCGATGGTTCCGGCGGCCGACCAGCTCAAGAAGATGAGCGGAATGACGCTGGCGCAGGCGCAGGCCGGCGACTTCTTCACCAAGGCGGGGTTCGCCTCGCTCGCAGCATGGGCGCCGGCGCCGGACAAGGGGCCCATGTTCATCGACTTCGGCCTGAAGGAGGATGGGACGGTGGATCCTGTCTTTGCCGGCCGGGTGGCCGCGAACGCGCCGTTGGTGATGCTGCCGCAATATCTGACGGCGCTGAAGAGCTACGACGGTTTTGCGATCGACATCGGCGACAAGGACTTTCTGCTGCCCGACGTGCAACGGTTCCGGGCGGCGCTTGGGCAGTATGGGATCAAGTACGACTGGCAGCTTTACGAAGGCGACCACGTCAACCGTATCGCCCAGCAATTCCGCGGCAAGGTGCTGCCCTTCTTTCAGCGGCATCTCGACAGCCAGTAGAGCGGTAGGAGCCGCGCCTCAGCAGCTCTTGACCGGGCGGCCTTTGGTGTTGGTGATGCCAAGCTCGGTCCGTTCGCGGACGTTGAAGGCGGTTTCATAGTTGATGTCGATCGGGCCGCCGGTGACGGCAGCGAAGAACATGGGATCGTAGGTGTAGGCCACCTCGACCAGCATCACGGCGGTCCCGGGCTGCGCCTTGATCTTCCGCGTCTTGCCGACGCCGTCCTTGAGCGCGGCGTCGCTTCGCCCCTTGCCCTCGCGGCCGTACTTCGGCGGCTTACCGGTCGCCTTTCCGAAGCAACGCTGCCAATTGATCATCTGGCCCTTTGCAGTGCCGGACTTGCCATTGTCCTGAACCGAGGAGAGGATCACCCGTCCCTTATCCTCAAGCCCGATGGCCTCGCCGGCCGTCTTCGCTCCGACGAAGATCTCGTCGAGGTCGGTTTCGTCCATCTTGCTTGAAACGCGGGCGGCATTGTCGGCGGTTGTCGTCGCGACCTGGTTCACCTTGAGGTGGGCGACGGCGAGGTTCGTCACCTCGATGCCCCCGAGCACCAGCAGCAGCAGCACGGGAAGGGTAAGGGCGAACTCGACCATCGCCACACCGCTTGTGTCGCGAAGCAGACGGGACGGGGAAGAGAGCGGCGGGGTCAGCATGCGACCGTGGGCCTTTCCTGGTCGTCATAAGGCTGGCTACGGATCGCGACGCTCGCCTTCACGACATGGTTGGCGGGCAGGCCGACCAGCTTGGCCATCGGCAGAATGCGCGGAACGGATTCGGTAACATCGTAGAAGACGACGTCGCTGGCACCGCCGATGCCGCTTCTGGCGGAATCGAGGTCGAAGCTGCCGTTGGGGTTGATGTCCTGCCAGCAATCGCCCGCATCGTAGCGGCCGTTGTTGTTCTTGTCGGTGACCAATGGCTCGGGCTTGCCGGCCCCCGAAAAGGAGGAGTAGTTGCGCATCCTGATGGTGTAGCTGCCGTCCTTGGCGAGCACGCTCATGCGCTGCTTGATCGCATTTTCGACCTTGGCCTCGAGAGTCGCTCCGCTGGTACCGAGGTCGGGACTTTCCACGCTTGCAAGCCTGGCGACGTCGTTAAGCGTCCCCTGCAACGTCGCACGAAGATAACTTTGATAGCCGAGGTCTAGCCCGCCGATCAGGACGATGCTGAGCGGGAGGAGGATGATCGCGAACTCGACGGCGGCGGCACCGCGGCAGTCGTGGGCAAGGCGGGCGAGTGTCCGTTTGATCATCGCGTAATCCTCAGGCGGCCGATGCCCTTGCCGATCTGATCGAACACCCGGTCGAGATTCGATCCGTCGCTGGTGAAGAAATGGTCGTCGCCGGACGCGCAGGGCTTGATGTCGTCCGCTTCGCCAAGGTTGGGGTCCAGCGCGATCGCCCAGACGGTCATCCCCATCTGGCGAGCCCGGTCGCAGGCGTTGAGGAAGCGGGTCTTGTGGCGGTTCAGGCTGTTGCCGTTGCCGGTCATGCGGTCCTCGGCGGCGGTAACTCCGAACGAGCTGTAGTTGGTGTCGGAGGCGGTCATCGCTCCGTCGGTCAAGAAGATGATGTGGCGTTCGACGGGAATGCTGTTGAACGTGTCGGGATTGTCGGTCTGGAACATGCCGGTTCCGGACAGGTAACGCGCTGCCCACATGATGCCGAGATCGTGGTTGGTGTAGCCGCCGACGCTGGTCAGCATCGAATTCATCTTGTTCTGAAAGGCAGTTTCGGAATCGTAGGTGGCGAGACGGCCGGCCCTTGCCGGGCAGAAATGCGCGAGATTGTCGGCAATGCTGTCCGTATAGCCGGTCGTCGCGGCATCATCATAAGGCTGCCACTTCAGCTTTGCGTCGGTCGTCGAGACGCTGTCGATGTCCGCCTGTGCGACATCGGTCGAAATGCGGATTTGCGCCTGATAATTCTGGGAGATGGTCGAGCGTTCCTCGACACATCCCTTCCACAAAAGGGGCCAGGCCGGACTGCGGGTGGGAACATAGGACTGCCACGTCTGGCAGCGGTTGCCGTTGGTCCTGGTGCACTGCCAGTAGCTGGCAGGATCCCGAATCCAGTTGCTGTTGAGATCGCCGCCGACGTTAACCGTCATCGAATATGGCATGAAGCCGTAGCGGGTGCGGACGCCCCTTGCGCCTTCCAATGCCCGGTAGAGCGATACGGACGCGGTGCGGAGGCGCGACAGGCGGGAGTTGGTCTGTTCGGTGGCGGCGTAGGCGCAGGTGGTGCCGGCCGTGCAGTTCATCGACCCGGTGACGTCGAGAACGAGCATGATGTCGTTGTTCACATAATCCTGGTCGGCGTTGCATTGAACCGCGAGGTCGATCTTGTCCTTGCCGAACAGCGCCATGATCGTCGTCGGCACCGACGTGGACGCGGCCACTTCCACCACCGATGCGTCGGTGTCGCTCGCCTCGATGGAGAGGTTCACGGGATCAGCCTGCATGGTGCCGGGCGGGAAGTTGAAGCTGAAGAAGTTGGCGCTTTCGTCGCGTGCCGACTGGTTAATCGCGCCGCCCGCCATTTCGCGCCGGGCAGCCAGCGCCGCGGCGTCGCAGGCACTCTGCATCTTGGCCTTGACCGTATAAGCCCGAGCGACATCAAGGCCGCCGCCGATCATTCCAAGAATAGGAATGAGGCATGCGGCGACGATCATGGTCGTGTTGCCCATGGTATCGACGCCGACAGCACGCAGCAGCAGCTTAAGGCTGGAAACCTTCCGCTGAACCCATGTGCAAGACGTAGCCTGGACCATCCACCACTCGATTGAGACCGATGTGGTGATTTTCTCATGAGAGAAGTTACTGAGTTATTACTGTGGTTCAGCCGTGCTATACTATGGTTTACTGTAAGGTATTAGCCAGAAATTACCGATAGGTTCGATTGTACTTAGCTGGACAAAGCAGCGCGCGCCCGGTCGGATACACTGGCGCGGGTCGGTCGGTTCAGCTTATCATCAGCCCCAAAAAGGAGAGGACAGGATGTTGAAGTTCGGGATGTCGGCGGCATTGCTGATGATTGCGCTAAGCGGAACTGCAAGTGCGGCTGGGCCAATCGCCCGGACGGAAAGCGGTCAGGTGAGCGGGTCTGTCGGTGAGGGGGTCAAGTCGTGGAAGGGCATTCCCTTTGCCGCGCCTCCCGTGGGTGAGAACCGCTGGCGGGCGCCGCAACCGGCCGCCAAGTGGGCGGGCGTTCGGCAGGCGACCGACTATGGCCATGATTGCATGCAGCTGCCCTTCCCCAGCGACGCCGCGCCGCTGGGCACCGCACCGGCCGAGGACTGCCTGGTCATGAATGTCTGGGCGCCCGAGCGTGCAAAAGCCGGCGCGAAGCTGCCGGTGATCGCGTGGATCTATGGCGGCGGATTCGTCAACGGCGGATCGTCGCCGCCGACCTATTCGGGCGCGGATCTCGCCAAAAAGGGCGTGGTGTTCGCAAGCTTCAATTATCGGCTGGGCCGGTTCGGTACGTTCGTTCATCCGCAACTGACGGCGGACGGCGGAATGCCGGCGGGCAATTACTGGCTGATGGACCAGATCGCCGCGCTGAAGTGGATCAAGCGCAATATCGCGGCGTTTGGCGGCGACCCCAGCAACGTTACCATTATCGGCGAGAGCGCCGGCGGCATGTCGGTCAACACGCTGCTGACCTCGCCGATGGCGGGCGGGCTGTTCCACCGGGCGGTGGTGATGTCGGGCGGGGACGGCAAGGCCGATCCCGCAGGCCAGGCGGCGGCGCAGGCGGCGAGCCTTCGTTTTGCCGAAGGTAAGGGGATTGCAGCAGGCGACGCTCAGGCGCTGGCCAAGCTGCGCGCCTTGTCGGGCGAGCAGGTTGTCGACGGGCTCAACCTGATGGCGCTGTTCCGTCCCTCCAATGAACCGCGCAACTTCGCCTGGCCGTTCGTCGATGGTGCGATGGCAGTGGATCCGGCCAGCGCCATGGCGGCGGGGAAGCTTGCCCGGGTGCCGGTGATGATCGGCGCGACCAGCAACGATAGCGGCGGTCCGACGGGCTATATGGCGACAGGCGCCCACACGCTGGCAGGGGTGCTGAGCGCCAAGGGCGTTCCGACCTATGCCTACCGCTTCTCCTACGTCGCGGAATCGCTCGGCAAGACGGGGGCCGACCATGCCAGCGACATCCCCTTCTTCTTCAACACGCAGGACACCAAATACGGCGCGGCGACGACGGCGCGGGACAATGGGATGGGCGAGGCGATCAGCAGCTACATCGCCAATTTCGCCAGGCGGGGCGATCCGAACGGCAAGGGGCTGCCCGCCTGGCCGCGCTACAGCAAGTCGGCGGACGTGATCATGGACTTCAGCGCCGCTGGGACCGCGGTTGCCGGCAAGGATCCGCTCGGCGCACAGCTTGACGCGTCCGCCGCTGCTTCACCGCGACGTTGAGATAGCAGCTTACCGCCGGGCATTCGGCCCGGCGGTAAGCTAATCGGACGTATAAATTCTGGTTCAACATAGGCTGAAGACCAGGAAAATAACCGTAAAATCAGTTACTTGCCAGAAGCTTTCATTCCGTTAAGCTTCCTTCTTCGCGCCGTCGGCAGGACCGCGCACAGGGAGGCAAGTGAATGGGTTACTCTCCACCCAAGGTTGACGAAGCTTCTTACAGCCCCGGCAATTCCGCATTCGGTCATTCGCGTGGGCTCGACCTTCGTGTCGACCTTCCGGAATCCACCGACAAGGTGCATGGCGTCGACCTGACGCATATCATCCACACCCATGATGTCGGCCACGCGAAAGGCGGCGGTGGTGGCGGCGGCGGCGGCGGGACCGGCTCGACCTTTGCTCCTTACACCAGCGGCTCGGCAGACGGATCTGGCTACAACATTACCATCTCGTTCAACGGGACGTGGACCCAGGAATTGCACGATGTGTTCGTCCAGGCGGCGAACTATCTGACTTCCTTCATCGCGGGCGACCTGCCGAACGTGTCGGTCCGCAGCAAGGGGAAGACCACCACGGTGGACGACATCACCATCTCCGCCGAACTCGGCGCCATCGACGGTGTCGGCAATGTGCTGGGACAAGCAGGTCCGACCTCCGTCCGCACCGGCAGCAACCTGCCGGCAACCGCGCAGATGCAGTTCGACATCGCCGACGTGACGGACATGGGCGTGTCGGTCTTCTCCGAAGTGGTGCTTCACGAGATGTCGCACAGCCTCGGCTTCGGATCGATCTGGGACCGGCTCGGGCTCGTCAGCAACGGCAACTATACCGGCGCTGCAGCCAACGATGCCTTTCACCGGCTCGGCGGCACCGGGTCCATCCAGGTGGAGCAGGATGGCGGCGCCGGCACGGCCGGGTCTCACTGGGATGAGGAATTGTACAACAACGAGCTGATGACCGGCTACATCAACGACGGGAACAATTATTTCTCGGAGATGAGCGTCGCCGCGTTCAAGGATCTCGGCTACACGTTGCGGACCGATTACCTGGCGTTTGCCGAGCAAGGATACCAGCTCGTTTAGCTAGATCGGCGGCCTGCCAGACCCATTGGACTGGCAGGCCGCCAATCTTTTTACGGCCGTTCTTCCAACCTCCCGATGCGCATGTTAGCGCTCACATAAGCCGCTCGAGACGGCGAATCCGGGAGAGAAGCCTACCATGGTCAAGACGCGCCTTTGGGGTGCCTGTGCCCTGCTTTCCGCCACCGCCTTCACCGCCGTTCCGGCGGGCGCGCAGACCCTGACCGCCAACAAGGCAGGTTATGTCGGGACCCGCGGGGTCGACTATTTCACCTTTACCAACTGGTATGACGGGCTGTTCGCCGACGCCAAGATCAGCGGCGTCGAGATCGTCCAGCAGGGCAACCGTGTCGCCACCAACGGCGACGTGCGTCTGTCCGCGACGCCGGGGCAGTGGGACCCGATCGGCCGGATGGTCGAGCGCAAGGTCGATCCGCGGACCGGCGCGGTGGACGTGCTTCTGGAATATCCCGAGCACAAGTTCCGATACCGCATCCACAGCGAGCCGCGCGGCAGGCAGTTTGCCGTCTCCGTAATCCTCGATCAGCCGCTACCGGCAACGCTTGCGGGCAAGGCGGGCTTCAACCTTGAATTCAAGCCGAGCGCCTTCTTCCACAAGAGCTTCGTGATGGACGGCGAGGCGCAGGGCATTCCGCTTCACCCCGCCTCCACGATGGTTGCGGGCGGAGAGCGACTGCCGTCGAGCGGGCGCGATGTGGGTGCCGGGGCAGAGCCGCTGCCGTTGGCGAGCGGGAACAGCCTGGTGCTTGCGCCGGAAGATCCCGCCCGTCGGATCACGATCAAGTCCGCCAATGGCGTTCACCTCTATGATGGGCGCAATCAGGCCGACAATGGCTGGTTCGTGGTCCGCAGCCTCCTGCCCGAGGGGCGGACCGGCAAGGTGGTCGAGTGGACGGTGGAGGCGAACAGCGTTCCCGGCTGGGTTCGGGAGCCGGTGATCGGCCACAGCCAGCTCGGCTATGCGCCCGAGCAGAAGAAGGTCGCGGTTGTCGAGCGCGACCCCAACGACACGAGCGGCAGCACCGTGCGGCTGGTGCGGATCGGCGCCGACGGAAGCACGCGGGTGGTGAGCAGCGGCGCGGCCAAGCCCTGGGGCAAGTACCTTCGCTATAACTATTCGACGTTCGACTTCAGCAATGTGAAGCAGCCCGGCCTTTACCGGCTGGAGCTTGGGCCGGTGAAGACGGCGAGCTTCCGGATTGCGCCCGACATCTATGCGGACGCCTGGCATCCGAGCAGCGACGTCTACCTGCCCGTGCAGATGGACCATGTGGCGGTGAACGAAGCCTATCGCGTTTGGCATGGCGATGCCCATCGGGACGATGCTCGGCAGGCGCCGGTGAACCACGAACATATCGACCTCTATCGGCAGGGGCCGACCACCGACACGAAGTTCAAGCCGGGCGAGCATATCCCGGGATTGACCGTCGGCGGCTGGCTGGATGCGGGCGACTTCGACCAGCGCACGCAGACCCAATATGCGGTGATCCGCCAGCTGGTGGACACTTATGAAAGGTTCCGGCCGGAGCGGGACACGACCCTGATCGACCAGCAGCTCCGCAAGGTCGAGATCCACGTGCCGGACGGCAAGCCGGACTATCTGCAGCAGATCGAGCATGGCGTCCTGCAATTGGTGGCGCAGCAGGATGCGGTGGGCTTCGCGATCCACGGCATCGTCGAGCCGGACGTGGCGCAGTACACCCATCTTGGCGACGCAGCGAGCAAGACCGACGGCAAGATCTACGACCCGTCGCTGAAGGTCGGTGAGGAGCGCGGCAACCGCAGCGGCACGCCGGACGATCGGTGGGTCTTCACCAGCCGGTCGTCAGCGTTGAACTATGGTTCCGCAGCTGCGCTTGCGGCGGCGGGGCGGGTCCTGGCGCCGCTCAATCCGGCGCTTGCCGGGCGCAGCCTGCAGCTGGCGCGGAAGATCTGGGCGGAAGAGCAAAGCCACCCGCCCTTCACTTTCAGCCACGGCAATACGACCGGCGGTCCTTTGGTCGCCGAGCAGTTCGGGGCGGCCGTGGAATTGCTGATCGCGACCAAGGAGCCGCAATATGCCGCGGCGGTGCAGCGGCTGTGGACGGAGGTGGGCGCACGGACCGGCTTCGTCCTCGACGATGCAATCCGCGCCTTGCCCTTCATGCCGCCGACCTTCGGTTCAGCCGTGCGCACCTCGGCGGCGGCGTGGAAGGCGAATTATGCCAAGAGCTTCCCGCGTCCGAACCCCTTCGGTGTTCCGATCGGCGAGGGCGGTTGGGCCGGCAACGGGCAGATCATGCAGGCCGGCATGATGGATTATATGATCCACAAGGCGTTTCCGGATCTTTCCGACGGCAGCCTGGCCTTTACGGCCTTGGACTATCTGCACGGGACTCACCCGGGATCGGACCTGTCGTTCGTCTCGGCGGTCGGCACGAGGTCAAAGGAAGTGGCGTACGGAAGCAACCGGGCGGACTTCAGCTATATCGCTGGAGGCGTCGTTCCCGGGGCTCTGATCATCAAGCCTGACCTTGCGGAGAATAGCGAGGACTGGCCCTTCTTCTGGGGACAGAATGAATATGTCGTGCCGATGAGCCCGAACTACGTCCACCTCGTTCATTCGGCGATGGACCTGCTGAAGGAAAAGCGCGGGCAGTGATAGGGGATCGTCGCCCCCGCTGAGGCGGGGGCGACGAGAGCAGGCTACGCCTGTGCGGCGCGGCGGGTGAAGCGATGGATCACGTCCTTGATCCGGAGCTTCGTCCGCTTGAGGCGAAGCAGTGCCACCCAGTCGGGAAAGGTGCGCCGCTGCTCCATACGAAGCTGCTCGTCAATGCGCTGATGCTTCTCCAGCAGGCGGTACAAACGCGGGTTCATGTCATTTCCTCTCAAGTCAGAACAATGGTCTGATCGGAGGATCCGCTGCTGCTTGGGGGAGGGATTTGCCCTGTCCAACGCGCATCGGATCATCCGATGCGGTCCGACATCACGGTCGTCGTAGAGACGGCCGCCAGAGGGGCCCGGTCCGCGCCGTTTATGTTAGGCGGGAGGCAAACGAAATCAAGCCCGCGCCGAACCGACCAGGCCGAACGTGCGAAGGAGCCCGAGCGCAAGGAGGATGACCGCGGCTGCAATCGAGGCGGATGCGGCGATGCTGCGCACGCCGTCCGTCAGGTTGGGGATCAGCAGCAAGGCAGTTGTTGCAGTCCAGAGAATGGCAAGGAGCGGCAGCCAGATGCCGAACTGGCGAACCCGGAATGGGTGGACGAAATGGATGGGGGCGAAGGTCAACACCGCGCAGAGCAGGACGGTAAGCGCTACGGCTGTATGGCCGGCGCCAAGCACGAAAAGGTAGAAGACGACGAGGTTCCAGAGCGACGGAAAGCCCCGGAAATAGCCGTCCTCCGTTTTCATGTCGGTGCGGGCGAATAGGTAGAGCGAGGAGAGGAGGATGGCGGCCGACAGCCAGAGCGCCCAGCCATCGGGGAACATGCCGGCGTGCCACAGGAAAAGGGTGGGGACGAAGACGTAGGTCAGGAAGTCGATCACGAGGTCCAACGTGTCGCCGTCGACCCGGCCCGCGCGTTCCTTCACCCGTGCCAGGCGGGCGAACGACCCATCGACCCCGTCGACCACCAGCGCTACCAGCAGCCACAACAGAGCCAAAGACCATTGCTTCTGCTCGACGGCGAGCAACGCCAGCAGCGCAAGGATCGCACCGCTCGCCGAGAACAAGTGAACGCTCCAGGCGAGCGCCCGCTGCGCCGCCGTGGCGGGTGTCGAGGCGGAGAATGGCGTGTCCGGCGGCATCGAACAGGGCAACCAACGGTTCGCGGCCCCTGTTCCTTGCCATGCAACTTGGATGGTAGCACCGCCCGCCGCCGTGGTTTAAGCGGGCGTTGTGACACGCCGGGTAAAGTCATCGCCGCTTCTTCATCCCGGGCGAAACTGCTGGCGCGTCGAGCGTGCGGAACGAGCTGCGCTGGTCGTGGATGCCGCCGATTATTTCCACCACGTCCGCAAGGCGATGCTGCAGGCGAAAAAGCAGATCCTGCTGATTGGCTGGGACTTCGACACGCGGATCGAGCTCGACGATGCGGACGATGAGGCGCCGGCGACGCTGGGCTCCTTCATTTCGTTTCTTGCCAAGTGCCGGCCGGACCTGTGCATCTACGTTCTTCGATGGGATTTGGGCGCCACCAAGCTGCTTGCCCGTGGAACCACCGTGTTCCGCCTGATCAACTGGGTGCGGACAAAGGGGATCACGTTCAAGCTGGACGCCGCCCATCCGACCGGGGCGAGCCATCACCAGAAGATCGTGGTGATCGACGACAATCTCGCATTCTGCGGCGGGATCGACATGACCGCGACGCGCTGGGACACCCGCGCGCACCGGGACGATGACGAGGGCCGCAAGCGCCCGACCACGGGGCGGCGGTACGGGCCGTGGCACGATGCGACCATGGCGGTGGATGGCGCTGCTGCAAAGGCGCTGGGCGACCTGGCGCGTGAGCGTTGGGCAAGGGCCGGGGGCAAGCCGATCGAGCCCCCGACGGCCGAGGGTGACTCGTGGCCCCCGGAACTCGAGCCGCAGTTTCAAAAGGTCGACGTCGCCGTTGCGCGCACCCGCGGCGAGTTCAAGCAATTTCCCGAAGTGCGGGAGATCGAGGCCCTGTACCTTGACATGATCGCTGCGGCGAAGCGGTATGTTTATTTCGAGAACCAATATTTCGCCTCACGCGTGGTGGCGGAAGCGATCGGCAAGCGGCTGAAAGAGAAAGACGGGCCCGAGTTCGTGGTCGTCAACCCGAACAAGGTCGAAGGCTTCATGGAAGATGAGGTGATGCGGCCGGCACGAACCAAGGTCACCCGCACATTGCAGGACCTCGATCGACACGACCGCTTCCGAATCTACACGCCGGTGACGGAAGGCGGCGAGGACATCTACGTTCATTCCAAGATCGGTATCGTCGACGACCGGATGATCCGGGTCGGGTCGGCGAACATCAACAATCGATCTATGGGGCTCGACAGCGAGTGCGACCTGCTGATCGATGCGGATGGAAATGCGGGCAAGGGCATTTCACCGCAAATTCACGCGATCCTGTGCGACTTGCTTGGCGAACATCTGGGCAAGGAGGCATCCGCCATCGAAGCGTTGCTGAACGACGGCGGTTCGCTGATCGCCTGCGTCGAGCGGATGCGCGGCAAGGGCCGCACGCTTCGGCCGCTGGAAATGAAGGAACTAAGCGCCCTCGAGGCGGAGATTGCCGAGACCGAAATGCTCGATCCCGAAAAGGCCGGTGAGTATTTCGATACGGCGAAGAAGCCAGGTCTGCTGGGACGACTGAAGCGCCTCCGCCACCCCTTCGCGTGAAAATCGACAGGCCGACACATGGGCATGTCCGGTTTCGCTTGAAAGGAACCGGCAGACCTATGATATATTGTTCACGTGACGGGCCCCTTGCCCGCACAGAGGAGATGAAATGCAGAACCAGTTCGACCCGCGCACAGCCGGCGTGAACCCAGCCGTCACGGTTGGCGTTCCGCGCGCCGCCCGCGATGCGGGCCTCCGGTCCTACATGCTTTCGGTTTACAACTATATGGCGTCGGGCGTTGCGCTGACCGGCATCGTCGCGCTCGGCCTCGCGGTGACGGGCGTCGCCCAGCAGATCTTCTTCAACGGAGGTATCCTCCGCTGGGTCGTGCTGTTCGCGCCGCTGATCATGGTCATGGTGATGGGCTTCCGCGCCCACAAGATGAGCACGGCAGGCATGCAGGCCTTCTTCTGGGCATTCGCCGCGGTGATGGGCGTGTCCATGTCGATCATTCCGCTGATCTATAGCGGCACCTCGATCGCGCAGACCTTCTTCGCAACTGCGGTCGCATTCCTGTCGCTCAGCGTCTGGGGCTATACCACCAAGAAGGATCTGTCGGGCTTCGGCACCTTCCTGATCATGGGCGTCGTGGGCCTGCTGGTCGTGTCCATCGCGAACATCTTCATTCGCTCGGATGCGCTTAGCATGGTGATCAGCGCCGTTGGCGTGCTGCTGTTCGCTGGTCTGACCGCCTACGACACGCAGAAGATCAAGAGCACCTACGCCTACGTCCAGGGTACCGACATGATGGGCAAGACCGCCATTCTCGGCGCGCTGACGCTCTACCTGGACTTCATCAACATGTTCCAGTTCCTGCTGAGCTTCATGGGCAACCGCGAATAGTTCATCGCAGCAAGGCGCAAAAAAGAAGGGCCGGAGGGAGACCTCCGGCCCTTTTGTTTAGAAGCGCCTGCGGGGGACTACAGGCCCTTCTTGCGGCCGCTCGCACCACCGGCGGTTTCGTTGATCATCGAGCCGGTAGCGCCGGCCAGTTCGGAGCCCGAGCCGACGCTGGTGGGTTCGTGACCCGGCTGGCTGCCGACGCCGATTTCGGCACCGCCGCCGTCTGACGAAGCGCTGGGATCGCCACCGGCGCCCCGGGCGAGACCGCTGGTGCCGGTCGTGGTGGCATCGCCCTGCTGGCCCATGCGGCTGCGCTCGAGCAGCAGTTCGTCATTGTCACGGCTTTGGTCGCCTTGACCCGTCGACTGTTGGCCACGGTTCTGCTGGCGGTTCTGACGCCAGCTGTCGAACTCACTGTGGAACTGCTGCTCACGCTCGCGGCAATAGTCTTCATAATCGCGGTCGAGGGATTGCATCTGCTTGTCGCGCCAGCTGCGATAATGGTCGTCCGGATGGGCGCTCGGGCGCTGCTGCTGCTGGCGGTTCTGCTCGAAGCTCTGCCAGCCGGTCTGGTTGCCGAAGCCGCCCATGCTGGGGCGCATGTCGCCGCGGTCCTGGTTCTGGCCGCGGTTGTGGCTGGATGTCCAACCATGATCCTGCTGGGTAAAGCGGTTCTGGTTGTCACGGTCGCGCCAGTCGCTGCCGCCCTGTGACCCGCGCTGACGATCGTCATGATCGTCGTCGCTCAACCAGCTGCGCGCCGTATCGCGAGCACGATCCATGAAGCCGCGGTCGTGGTCCCGATCCCGATTCATGCGCTCCCGGTCCTGATCACGGCCGAAGTCGCGATTGCCGCGCGAGCGGTCGTCGAACATGAAGTTGCGGTCACGTTCGCGGTTGCGGTCCTGCCCGCGGAAGTCCCGGTCGTCGTTGCGGTAGAAATCGTCGTCGCCATGATCGCCGCGGACGCCGTAGCCGTCGCCCAGATATCCATGTTGTGCCATCTAGCTCTCTCCTCTGATTCAGGCAGCTCGTGCTGCCGATTTCACGGGTTCAAAACGAACGACGTGAGAGGAAAGGTGCCGGCTTTCGTCGCGGCCAGGCGGAGATTCACCGCAACCTGGATTACGGTTCGGCCGATCAGTGCTGCTGCTTGGCCTGCGCTTCGGCGATCAGCTTGCCGTCGATCTCCTGCGCGCGGCGGTAGGCGTCACGGTCGGTCATCCGCCTGGCGTAATCGCTGAACGCCGGGGTCGGCTCGAGCAGTTTGAAGTTGAGCATGAAGTTGATCATCGCGCCCAGCCACAGGTCGGCCGCGGTGAATCGGTCGCCGGTGATGAAGGGCTTGGACGAGATGGCGCGCTCCAACGTCTTCATCGCCGTTTCATAATCGCCAAAGCCCGCCATCGCGCGCCGGTCGGCCGGCACTTCCCAGCCCATCGCCTTGGCAGTGAAGGCGGCCTCGACCGGTCCTGAGGCGAAGAAGATCCAGCGGTAATAGTCGGCCCGGTCCCTTGTGTCGGGGGCAAGGCCCGCCTCCGGGAAGGCGTCAGCGAGATAGCAGACGATGGCCGCCACTTCCGTCACCACTTTGCCGTCGTGAACGATGGCCGGGACCTTTCCCATCGGGTTGATGGCGAGATAATCGGGGGCCTTCATCGTCGTCGCATAGTCGAGGATGCGGGTCTCGTAGGGCTGTCCGATCTCCTCGAGCATCCAGCGGATCGTCTGACCGCGCGACATCGGGTTGGTGTAGAAGATGAGCTCAGACATGGCGGTTCTCTCTACTTGCTGGCGGCGCTTTTGCCGACATCGCGGAAGCGGTCCATCTCCTCGGCGTGGCGAAGGATCATGCTGTCAGGATCGATGGTGACCAAAGCCTGCGGGCTGGGGAGGGTAAGGGCGCCACGGCCGCCGTTCATCGCGACGGTGCTGCGCTGTCCGTCGACTTCGACCGTGACCGGCATGGGGAAGGGCAGCCCGCGCGGCGTCTGCCACTGAAGGTTGAGGCTGTTGCCGGTCCGCCAGCTCAAGAGCCGCGGCAAGGGCGCGTGGCGCAGGTAGACGTTGAAGAACCAGTCGAGATTCCGGCCCGACTCCTGGTTGACGATGGCGACGAACTCGTTGGTTGAGCCGAAGCGTGGCTTGAAATTGCCGGGGCGCGGGTCCGGACGGCCATACACGAGCCGGCGCACGGAACGGTAGAAGGGCTCGTCGCCGATCAGGCCGCGGAGGGTGTGGAGCACCCACGAACCCTTGTAGTAGATGTCGTTCCCGGGCCCGCTTTCGGCATTGTAGACCTGTTCCTCGGTCCGGCTCTTGCCCGAGACGATCGGAAATTTGTTCATGAGCGACTGGCGCTGCTTGAACATGGCCGCGTCGTAGACCATCCGGCCTCGCAGCCAGCCGAGATAGAGCGGCTGCATGTAGGTGCCGAACCCTTCGTGCAGCCACATGTCATCCCAGTCGCCGTTGGTCAGCTGATTGCCGAACCATTCATGGCTGAATTCATGGTTGAGCAGCCAGTCGTAGCCTTCGGGCGCCGGCTTATATTTGTTGCCGTAGGCGTTGATCGTCTGATGCTCCATGCCGAGGTGCGGCGTGGCGACGACACCCACCTTTTCATCGCCGAAGGGGTAGGGGCCGACCGTCGCTTCGAAGAAGTCGATGGTGCCGCCCAGTTCCGCGACCAGCGCCTGAGCCTGCTTTTCCTCTCCGGGAAGATGCCAGAACTGGATCGGGAAACTGTTCCCGTATCGGCTGCGGTGGACGCTTTGGGTCAGCTTGTACGGGGCGATGTCGATCGCGATGGCGTAATTGTTGGGGTTGGACGCGCGCCAGTTCCAGCGGGTCCAACCCTTGTCCAGCTTGTCGACGCCGAGCAGGCGGCCGTTGGAGGGCGCGGCCAAGCCTTCGGGGACGACGATATGCTGGGTGACGGTGCCGATCTCGACCCGGCTATTGTCGAAGCAGGGCCAGAAGAGGTCGCACCCTTCGCCCTGGACTGCCGACGCGACCCAGGGCTTGCCGTCGGCCGTCTTCGTCCACACGAAGCCGCCGTCCCAGGGCGCGCGAACGGCCACGTGCGGGTGGCCCGAATAGTCGATCGCCACCTGCAGCCGCTCGCCGGCCGCGAAGGCGCGGGGGAGCGCGATCGCAATCCGTCCGTCCGGATTGCTCCACTTGGAGCGATCGAGGGACGTGCCGTTCACGGCGATGCTCTTGATCGGCAGGTTTCGGTCGAGGTCGAAGTGGATGCGCTGGATCGGCTTCACGACGGTGAGACCGAGGAGGCTCTTGCCTTCGATGAAGCGGCGGCCGGGATGGATGACGAAGGTGAGGTCGGCGTCAGTGAAGCGAACGGACTGTTGCTCGGCGCTAAGCGGGAGGCCGCTTTCCCGTGTGTGCGATGTCAGCTCACGGCCTTGCTCATGCTTCTTCCACAGGAGGATGGCCGGTACGGTTGCGACGACGAGAGCCGCGGCGGCGGCGATTGCAAGCTGACGCTTCACTTGGCTTTCTCCAGCGATTGTTCGAGCATGTCCAGGAGCACGCGAAGCGCAGCGATCCTGACGGGCCCGCGCCCGATGGCGCCGAAATGCTCCTCGCGCAGGACCGCGGGCGCGCCGCGCCGAGCGCAAGCGAAGTGGACGAGGCCCTCTTCATTGTCCGGCCCGGCAGGTCCGGCAAAGCCGGTGACCGCCAGGGCGATATCGGCATTGCTGTTTTGAAGCGCGCCTTCGGCCATGGCGTGGGCGACGGCGGCCGTGACCGCCTGGTTGCGCTCGGTCATTTCGGGCGTGAGGCCGAGCAGGTCCTGCTTGGACCGCGGGTCGTAGGTGACGAAACCACGGTCGAAGCCATGGCCGGCGCCGGCGACGTCCGTCAGAAGCGCTGCGAGCATGCCGCCGGTGCAGCTTTCTGCCGTCGCGACCATCAGATCCTGTGCGCAAAGCTGCTTCATCAGCCGTTCGGCCTGCGCGTCGAGATCGTCAGGCAGCGCCGGCTGAAGCGTTTCACTCACCCGCGCTCTCCCTTGCCGGCTGCCTCAAGAGGGCGCTCAGCGGCAGACTTGTTCCGGGTGGCACGAAACTCGCTGTCCTCGCTCCAGTTCGGCCACATCGTCGAGTTGGCCAGCCGGCGTCCGACCGCGTAGAGGAGGGATGCATCATCGGCTAGGCCGCGAAGGTCCCAGCGGTCCGAATATTCGTCGGCCGGCTGATGGTAGGCCTTGTCGACATAATCGGCGGCCAGGACCGCGCCGCGGGCCGAGCCGCCGTCCACCATGTCCTCGCCGCTGTCGAAGCTGATCGCTGGCACGCCGACCTTGGCCATTGAGAAATGGTCGGAGCGGTAGAAGCTGCCGGCCTCCGGATGTGCGTCCGGTTCGAAGCGGCGACCGCGCTTGGCCGCTTCCTCGATCAGCAGGTCGAGCAGGCCGAGCTTGGCGCTGCCCGACATGCTGAAGTTGCGGCTTCGGCCCCAGACGTTGAGCGCATCGGCGTTGATGACGCCGACCGTGGTGCCCAGCGGGTAAAGGGGATTGTTGGCGTAATAAGCGGATCCGAGCAGGCCTCGTTCCTCGGCGGTGACGAACAGGAACAGGAGCGAG
Source organism: Sphingomonas piscis (assembly GCF_011300455.1). Taxonomy (NCBI): domain Bacteria; kingdom Pseudomonadati; phylum Pseudomonadota; class Alphaproteobacteria; order Sphingomonadales; family Sphingomonadaceae; genus Sphingomonas; species Sphingomonas piscis. Next base: position 396,095 of record NZ_CP049869.1, on the reverse strand, counting down.
CGGTCGGTACGCGGAGCGCGGGCGAAGGCGCGCGCCTCCTCCAGCAGCAAGGCCGTGCCCGACGCATTGTCGACCGCGCCATTGTAAATGGTGTCGCCCCGTGCGTCCGGCTGACCAACCCCGAGGTGATCCCAATGGGCCGAATAGACGACGGTCTCGTTCGGGCGCGCCTTACCGGGCAGCAGTCCGGCGACATTGTAGGACGTGATGACCTTGGCCGTGGCCGTGCCGCTGACGGTGAGGCGCGCCTTGAGATCCATGGGCACGAAGTCCTTGCGCTGGGCGGCACGCTTCGCAGCCTCGAAATCGAGGCCCGCGGCCTTGAACAGCTGCACCGCCGTGTCGCGTTGAATCCATGCTTCGAGGGCCGGGTGATCGGCGGCAGGCGTCTTGCGGACGATGTCGAACATGACGTTGGTGTTGCTGTTCTTGACCGTGTTCCAGCCGTAAGAGGCGGGCGCGGTTTCGTGGACGATGAGGACGCCGGCGGCGCCGCGGCGGGCAGCCTCCTCATATTTGTAGGTCCAGCGGCCGTAATAGGTCATCGCCTTGCCGCCGAACGCGCCCTGTGCGGTTTCAAAGTCAGGATCATTGATGAGGACGACGAGGATCTTGCCGCGGACATCTTGGCCCTTGAAGTCGTCCCAGCCGCGTTCAGGCGCGGAGACGCCGTAGCCGGCGAACACCAGCGGGGCGTTGCTGAGGTTGAGCGCAGTTTGACCGTTGAGAGGCGCACGGACGGAGACTTGTTCGGTCTGAACGAGGGGCAGGGTGCCGGTCGTGGTCTGGATCGAGACAGTGGGAGCGGCGCTCCATTGCGACATCAGGAGCGGCACGGCCTGGGTCCAGCCGCGCTTGCCGTTCACCAGATCGCCGCCGGGCTGGACTCCGGCTGCCTGCATTTGCGCCACGAGATAGTCGATGGTCTTCTTCTCGCCCGGCGAGGCTGGCGCACGGCCTTCGAAGCTGTCGTCGCTCAGCGTCTTGATGTGGGTCGCGAGACGGGCAGGCTGAAAGGTCGGGGCGGACTGGGCGGCGAGCGGGGCAGCGGCGGCGGCCAGGGCAACGCCGCACAGCAGGCGGAAAAGCTTCAACGACGGTCTCCTTCAGGACTGACCGCATTAAGCGGAAGTGAGCGGCGCGCTGCAAAGGATTTCGACGAACGGCTGCTGAAGTTAAACCGCCTGGTTGACAATGCAGCGAAGGCCGTGGATATACAACCATATGGTTGAACGACTCGACACCACCTTTCATGCACTCTCCGATCCGACGCGGCGCGGGATGCTGGCCAGCCTGGCGCTTGGCGAGCGGTCGATCGGTGAGCTTGCCGAGCCTTACCGGATGACCTTCGCGGGCGCCGCCAAGCATGTGAAGGTGCTGGAGAATGCGGGGCTGGTGGAGCGCCGCAAGTCGGGCCGTCAGCAAATCTGCACCCTGAACGCCGAGCCGCTCGCGGAGGCCGAGCGGTGGCTGAAGCAGTGGGAACATTTCTGGAACAGCCGCCTGGATCAACTGCAGGCGCTGGTCGAAACCGATCGCAATTCCGAACGCAAGGAGACGAAGAATGGGTGACACGATCATGGTGGACGCGCCGATCGCGCGGACGGCAGCGGACACGATCCGGCTGGAGCGGGTGCTGGACGCCTCGGTGGAAACGTTGTGGCGTTACCTCACCCAAGCGGGGCTTCGCTCGCAGTGGTTTGCCGGCGGCGACGACATCGGCGGAGAGGGACCGCTCAAGCTTGTTTTCGACCATGACAAGCTGTCCGACGGGCCGGTGCCGACGCCCGAGGAATATGCGGCGCACCGCCACGGCGTGAACCAGGAGCAGGTGCTGCGCTTCGAGCCTCAAAAGGTATTAGCCTACACGTTCGGCGAGGGGCGCAATGGGGTTGCAACGTTTGAGCTGTTCCCCGAGGGCGGCAAAACCCGCCTCGTCCTGACCCACAGCGGCATCCAGAGCCCGACCGGCGCGACCGGCTTCGGAAGCGGCTGGAACTCGCACCTGATCGTGCTTCAGGAAAAGCTTGCCGGTCGTTCTGTGCCAGACTTCTGGGCGCTTCACACCCGTTCCAGAGCGGCCGTCGGCAAGGCTCTCGCGGCCTAAGCACGCCCAGCGCGCAGGAGTTCGCTGACGGTGACCAAGCGGTAGCCGCGCCTGGTCAGTCCTTCCAAGATGAGTGGCAACGCTTGCCGCTCGGTTTCTCTCGACCGAAACATCGGATGGATGAGGACGATTGAGCCGGGACGGACGTCGGCCAGCACCTCGGCGGCGTAGGCCTTTGGGTAGCGGTCGGGGGCGTCGCCTGAGTCCCACATCACCATCGTCTGCCCATTGCGCGCGACGGCAATGGGAAGTCCGAACAGCTTCTTGCCGTACGGCGGACGGAACAAGGTCGGCTTCGGGGCGCCCGCGGATACAAGCGCCGCGTCCGTCCTGCGCAGCTCGTCATCGTAGAATGCCTTCGGGTGGCCGACCATGCGCTGGTGGGTGAAGCTGTGATTGCCGACCTCATGTCCCTCCGCGACGATCCGGCGTGTGAGGGCGATCTCGGTTGACGCGCCGACGAGGAAGAAGGTGGCTTTTGCATTGTAGCGCTTGAGGGCGGGAAGAACGCTTTCTACGCCAACCGTCGTCGGCCCATCGTCAAACGTCAGTGCTACCAACGGTTCGGCGGTTTCCACGCGGCAAACCACACGTCCGGTAAAGCTGAAGCAGGTGGCCTTGCTGATCTCGTTGAGGGTGCCGGCGATCAGGAGCAGCGCCGCGACGATGAGAAAGCCGATCTTCACGCGCCGCATTAAACCCCTCCCGGTGCGCGCCTTCGCGCTGGATCACCTTCATATCGAAGTTCTGCGTGACTGCCATCGGACCTCGCCGCGTGCGGATCTGCGGGAGAATCGTAGCGTGGCGGAGCTCCGCCTACCGAAAAGGCCTGCGCACGCGGCCGCGTCAAAACGGTTCCCGACGATCAAAAATATTTTTGGCGGAGTTAACGCTCGATCAGTTTTCGAGTGAAACTTAACATAGGTCGTCACCTTCACGACACGGTGTCGAGTTTAGCGTGCAAATTCATGTGCTTACCGTTTGCGCACGCCCAGCCATCCCCTAATCGAACGCGTAATTGTTACCGCTACCATTCTTGGAGATGAGTGCCCATGCGTCTGAGTGACGGATCGCTGTTGCGTAGCCGATTTACATTGTTGTCCACCGGTGTTTCCCTGTTCGCGCTTGCCGCGGCACCGGCTCAAGCCCAAACCGAACAGCCGGCCGATATCAGCGACACCGCCGGCCAGGTGCAGCAGACGGACGAAGCGCCCGCGCCGGAAAGCAGTGTCGCCAACGCGACCGCGCCGGCCGAACCTGAAGGCGGCACCATCGTCGTCACCGGCATCCGTCAGAGCCTTCGCAATTCGCAGAACATCAAGCGCAACGCCGACACGGTGGTCGATGCCATCACCGCCACCGACATCGGCGCTCTTCCCGACCGGTCGGTGACGGAAGCGCTGCAGCGCGTTCCGGGCGTCCAGATCAACCGCTTCGCCGCCGCGAGCGATCCCGACCACTTCTCGGCCGAAGGTTCGGGCGTCGTCATCCGCGGCCTCAGCTTCGTTCGTTCGGAATTCAACGGCCGCGATACATTCTCGACCGGCGTCTACGGCCAGGCGATCAATTTCGCCGACGTGCCGGCCGAACTGCTCGGCTCCGTCGAAGTCTACAAGAACTCCACTGCCGAAATGATCGAGGGCGGGCTCTCCGGCACGGTCAACATGAACCTGCGCCTGCCGTTCGACCGCAAGGGCCTGCATTGGGGCTTCGACGTCGAGGCCAATTACAGCGACCTCGCCAACAAGTGGTCGCCCGTCGGATCCGCGCTCGTCAGCAACAATTGGGACACGAACATCGGTCGCGTCGGCTTCATGGCCGCGGGGGCCTACTCCAGGCTGCTGAGCCGTTCCGATGGTGTGCAGGTCACCAACTTCCAGCTCCGCAACGGCACCGTGGCGGGCAATTCGGACACGGACTCCAACGGCTCGCCCGACAATTTTTGCCGCATGCCGCTGCCGTCCGACACCGACGCGACCGGCTTCCCGCCGGTGCTTGCCGGAGCCGCGCCGAACGCGGCCTGCTTCGGCACGGCAACGGGGTCGAGCGACGGCTTTGCCGACTGGATCGTCGGTGACCGCTACGCTCCGCTCGGCGGCCAGTATCGCACCCAGGACTACGACCGCCGCCGCAAGGGATTCGCAGGCGCATTGCAGTGGGAAAGCACCGACCGCACCATGGCCGTCACGGCCCAGGTGCTCCGCTCGGCCGCCACGCAGAAGTGGGGCGAACATACGTTCGAAGCCGCGCCCGACCTGGCCGAGTACAACACCTTCCCGATCGGCTGCCTTCAGAATGCGAACGGTCCGGGCGGCCGCACGCAGGCGGAGTGCCCGGTTGGTCAGTTCACCAACTATCAGTATGGCGACGACGGGGTTTTCGAGAGCGGCTACATCACTGCGCCGGGCACCGGCTGGCGCGCCGGCGACACGGGACAGGCGATTGCCCGGATCCCCACCGGCGGCATCCAGAACTCGCTCTCCCGCCGTTCGGTCGACGAGTATAACCGGGTGCAGGACCACGGCCTGAACTTCAAGTACACGCCGAACGAGCGCTGGTCGTTCAACGTCGATGCCCAGCATGTCCGTGCGAAGCACGACAATCTGGACCTCAGCGTCTTCGGTTCGAACTATGCCGATTATGAGCTCGACCTGACGGGCGGCGTGCCGGACGTGATCGCGCACAAGCCGAACACGCTATTCCCGACGTGGGGAACGGCGAGCCCGGACCTGATCGCGGCCACCGACGAGCAATATTTCGCCGATCCGCGCTTCACCTTCTGGCGCGCGGCGATGGACCATAAGGAAAAGAGCCGCGGCAGGGAGTGGGCCTTCAAGGGCGACGTCACGTACAACTTCGAGGACGCCTCACCCTTCCTGAAACGCGTGAAGTTCGGCGCCCGTTATTCGGACCGCGACCAGCTGATCAAGAGCAGCGCCTACAATTGGGGCGCCCTCAGCGAGGCATGGTCGGGATCGCCGACGTTCATGGACCAGGTCGGCGGCGGAAACGTCGAGCTGTACAATTACCGCGACTTCTTCCGTGGCGAGACCTCGGCGCCGCCGTCGGCAAACTATTATGCCGGGGATCCTGCGGGCGATTACGACGACACGGTGAACTTCCTTCGTCAGATCCAGGAAGTCACCCGCGCATCGGGGTCGAGCGCCGTGACCTGGAACCCGCTGGCGGAGCGCTCAGGCGTTCGTTCGGACGGCTTCCTGCCGGGTGAAGTGCAGCGCGTCAGCGAGGCCAACAAGGCGGCTTACGCCATGCTGAGCTTCGACAGCGACAATCCGATCTTCGGCAACGTCCGCGTCGCGGGTAACATCGGCCTGCGCTATGTGACCAGCAAGGTGAAGTCGCTCGGCTCCATCGGCGTCCCGACGCAGCAGGCGCTCGGTCTGCTGACCACGCAGGGCAATCTGATCCCGTTCACGACGGATCCGGCAATTGTCGAGACCAACCCGGCCACCGGCGTCACCGCCCCAATTCCAGGCCGGTGCGATCCGCGGGTTCCGGAAGGTGCACCTCCGGGAACCATCCCGGCGGTTCCCGGCGGCATCTGCACGGTCGGCGCGGCGGCGTACAACCAGCTGGCGCAATTCGCGACCGGCGAGACGGCGGACGACCTCGCGCGGAACGACTACAGCTACTTCCTGCCCAGCCTGAACCTTCGGTTCGGCCTCACGGACAATCTGATCCTGCGCTTTGCAGCGGGCCGCAACCTTGCGCGTCCGGGATTGGCAGACATCCGCAATTTCCTGACGCTTGGGCAGGACAGCAGCAATGGCTTCCGGCTGACGGCGACGGCGGGCAATCCGTATCTGAAGCCGGCGCTGTCGGATAACCTCGATGCCAGCCTGGAGTGGTATTTCGCCCGCGTCGGATCGTTGACGTTCAACGCCTTCGCCAAGAACATCCACAACTTCTTCTACCAGGAGGTGACGGAGCGGCCGATCACCAGCGGAGGCGTGACCCAGCCGGTGTTCGTGCGCGGCCCCGCCAACTTTGACGGCAAGGGGAAGATCCGCGGGTTTGAGGTTGCGTACCAGCAGACGTTCGACATGCTTCCGGGCGTGCTGAGCGGCCTCGGCGTCGCGGCCAACTACACCTACATTAAGAGCAAGGGCCTGCCGGTCCAGAACACCTTCCGTCAGGATACCGGGCCGCTAGGCCGCGTCGGCAGCTTGCCGCTGGAGCAATTGTCCAAGCACAACATCAACTTCGCGCCCTTCTATGAGAAGGGTCCGTTGTCGTTGCGCCTGGCCTACAATTGGCGGTCGAAGTATCTGCTGACCTCGTCCGACGTCATCTTCCCATATTACCCGATCTACAACGACAAGGGCGGTCAGATCGACGCGTCGGCATTCTACAGCATCACCGATAAGCTGAAGATCGGCGTGCAGGGCGTGAACCTGAACAACCAGGTCACGAAGACTCTGCAGCAGTTCGCGCCGGGAATGCTGGGGCCGCGGTCCTACTTCATGAACGACCGTCGCTTCTCGTTCATCCTGCGCGGCAGCTTTTAAGCCAGTAGCCGCATTGCGGGACAAAGGCCCTCCTCGCCACCCGGCGGGGAGGGCCTTTTGTTTATTGGCCGAGATTAAGGACGATCACCGGCCCCAGATCGACCACCTGCTTGGCGGCGGACAGGTGCATGGCGACGCCAAGGCCGCCGGCCGGATAGTCCTTGTCCGCCTTGCCGGCGACTTGGTGAAGCTTCCACGCCGCTCCGATCGTGACGGGCTGCGAGAACACCGGCGTGTAGGGCGCGGCGTTCAGCTGGAGGCCGTTGTGGGGAAGGGTGATGTCGCCGCCATTGGCCGACTTGGCGAAGAAGGCGAGCACGAGCTTGTCGCCGGATTTGACCGGCTTCGTCACCGCGCTGCTGACGCCGATGTCCCAGGCGTTCGGCTTGCCGGGGCTGTCCACGCGCACGAACTTGCCGCCCTGGACGGCGGGGTCGTCCATTACCTTGGCCGGACCGCCGTAGATCGACACTTCCGACGGCGTGTTGACCATCTTGGACGCCAGATCGCCTTGTGCGGCCGCGGGCGCTGCACAAGCCACTGCCAGCAGAGCAATTCTTCCGAGCATTTTCCTCTCCCTCCTACTTGTTTTTCGAAGGAGACTGGCACGATCCGGCCATGACGCAAAGTGGCGCTGCGCTAAAAGCTCGCCGTCAGTGATAGCGACGAATAGATCGTGTCGCGCCGGGTCGGAACATTGGCGGCGTCGCGGAGGAAATTGTCGCGAAGAATGACGGCGACATTGCCTTCGGCCCGAAGCTTTGCGGGAACCAGCCAATAGCGGACCCGGCCCTCAAGCTGGTGACCGCCGAAGCGCTCTTCGTTGACGGCGTTGCGGACACCCGTGGTGGAGAAGATGTCGCCAGGCTCATCGGCCCACAGACCGCGCCATGTGGTGAAGGCGTCCAGCCGGCTTGAGGGCGTGACTTCCAGCCGCACGCCGGGCGCGCTGATGTTCGCTCGGCCGAGCGCGTTGTAAAGGCTGGCGGGCCCGAGGTCGGCGCGGCGCATGCCGAACAATGTGTCGAAGCGGGTGTAGCGGCGGCCCGGCCCGTCGCCGCTTGCCCAATCATATTCAAGGGAAAGGTGCGGTTTCCAGGGTCCGGCGAAGGTGTAGCCGACTTCGGCGTGGACGAAGCCGGCACGGACCGGCAGCCTTGCTGCGCCGGGAAGGGTGCTGGCCGCAATGCTTCCCGTCTGCCGGATGCCTTCAAGTTCATAGTCCCACTGGTTCGGCTTGGGCTCGCGGATGAAGCGGGCACCCACAGTTTGAAGGCGGCGGTTGCGGGTGACGAAGCTGCCGTCGTCCCGTTCGGCGAAGCGGAGGTAGGTGGCCTCAAGACTGCCGACGCGTCCTAGACCATGGTTCACGAGTCCGCCCCAGAGCCGCTGATCGAAGCTTTCCCGGTCGAACTTCCACTCATTGTCGAGGATGGACGGCAGGTCGTCGGGAAGCCGGCGTTGCGGCAGCAGGTAGAGGAGGGTGGCGCTGGTCGGGCCCTTGGCCACGTCGGCACGGATGCCGGTGAAGCCGTTCGTCGTGTTACGATAGTCGTCGCTGGCAATCAGGCGGCGCGAGCCGAGATTGAGCGTCATTCGCCCACCCTGGATCGCCCCGCGGCTGCCGTCGCCGAGCGGCGAGTCGACGTCGACGGCAACATAGGCCTGCACGAGCTCCGCCGTATTGACCTCGCCCGTCCCGACGATGGCGCCGCGCCCACCCCACATCCGGCTGTCCCAGAGTTCGGCACCGATCCGTACCTTTCCGCTCTTGTACTGCGGGGTCAGGATGGTTCGGAGCAGCGTTGCGTCCTCACTCTTGTCGAAGCCCGGGCGGAATTGCCCGGTAAGGTACTCGTAACGAAGGCGAACGCTGCCGGAGAATGAGAAACCGTCCTTCGGCTTGGCGGATGAAGCGCCTTGCGCCATCGCAGCGACCGGAAGGGACGCAAACGCAAGGGCGGTGAGCCCAGTTCGAAAAGGCTGAAAGCCCCGATACAGCATGTGCGCGAACCCCCATTGACGCCGGTGCGCCGCAGTCAGCAGATCTTAACCCTAGTGTAAAGGTCGGGAAAGCTAATCGACGCTTCGCTCGCCATGGTGAAGAAGGGCGGGGATGACCAATTCCTCTTCATCGGCGAGATGGCGCATCAGCAACGCCAGCAGGCGATCAGCGGAGGCGGCATAATCGTCGGCGGCGCGACGCCCGTCGTCATTGTCGCCGCCGAAGGTCGCGATGAGCCGATTGGCGCTTTCAGCAGAGGCGACGAGTGCCTCGTGGATCAGGTGATGATCGCGGTCGAGGAGGGCGAAGCCGGCGACCATGCGCGGGTCGAGCGCCTGAAACCTGGGGAAATAGTGGCGATCCTCGATCTGGTGGTGCGCGTTCAGATGCTGGAGGAAGTGGCTGAGGTTGGGCGCGAACTGGCGGTGGTATGCCGCCAAGTCCATTTGTCCTTCGCGATAGTCGGCGGTGGCCTGGGCGAGCGCCTTGCCTTCGCCGCGCAGGCTGTCGTGGACGTGGAGCCAGAAGTCGGCGAGCTGGCCATAATTGGCGTGGGTGCGCCAGCCTTCGCGGGCGTAGGTTGCGCGAAGATAGGCAAGCTCGTCAGGGATGCCGCTCCTCGTTGCGAGGGGATGATCAGACATCGTGCTCTCCTGAAAGCAGAAAGGGCCGGGATCGCTCCCGGCCCTTCGCTTCACGTCAGTTTGCCTTACTCGGCAGCGGGCGGTTCGTCCTGCGGTTCGGACGATTCCCGTTGATCGACGGCGCCTTCCGGTTTCTTGCCCTTGCGGACCTTGCCCGGCTTGGGCGCTGCAGGCGTGATCTCGAAGCTCGGTGCATTATCCTTGATCCGGATCTTGACCTCGCCGCCGTTGACGAGCTTGCCGAAGAGAAGCTCCTCGGCGAGCGGCTGCTTGATCTTCTCCTGAACCAGACGGCCCATCGGACGCGCGCCGTAGAGCTTGTCGTAGCCGCGGGCGGTGAGCCACTCCCGTGCCTCGTCGTCGAGATCGATGTGGACGCCACGGTCGGCAAGCTGAAGCTCCAGCTGGAGGATGAACTTGTCGACCACCCGGGAGACCACCGCCGGTGGCAGGTAGCCGAACGGAACCACCGCATCGAGGCGGTTGCGAAATTCCGGCGTGAACATCTTCCGGATCGCATCCTCCTGCACATCCTCGCGGCTCTGCGCACCGAAGCCGATGCTTTCGCGCGCCATGTCCGACGCGCCGGCATTGGTGGTCATGATGAGGATGGTGTTGCGGAAATCGACGGTCTTGCCGTGGTGATCGGTCAGCTTTCCGTTGTCCATCACCTGCAGAAGGATGTTGAACAGGTCCGGGTGCGCCTTCTCGATCTCGTCGAGCAGGAGCACGCTGTGCGGCTGCTGGTCGACGGCGTCGGTGAGCAGGCCGCCTTGGTCATAGCCGACATAGCCGGGAGGGGCGCCGATCAGCCGGCTGACCGAGTGACGCTCCATATATTCGGACATGTCGAACCGCTGCAGCGGAATGCCCATGATGTTTGCGAGCTGACGCGCAACCTCCGTCTTGCCGACGCCGGTGGGGCCGGAGAAGAGATAGTTGCCGATCGGCTTGTCGGGATCGCGAAGACCCGCACGGCTGAGCTTGATCGCCGACGCCAAGGTCTCGATGGCAAGATCCTGGCCGAACACGACGCGCTTCAGGTCGCCCTCGAGCGTTTCCAGCACGCGCTTGTCGTCGCTTGAGACTGACTTCGGAGGGATGCGCGCCATGGTCGCAACGACGGCCTCGATCTCCTTGGTCGTGATCACCTTCTTGCGGCGGCTGGGCGGCACCAGCATCTGCATGGCGCCGACCTCGTCGATGACGTCGATCGCCTTGTCCGGCAGCTTGCGGTCGTGGATGTAGCGAGCGCTGAGCTCAACGGCCGACTTGATGCTGTCGGGCGTGTAGCGGACGCCGTGGTGAAGCTCGAACGCCGCGCGCAGGCCGGCAATGATCTTCACCGTATCCTCGACCGTCGGCTCGTTGACGTCGATCTTCTGGAAGCGCCGGAGCAAAGCCCGGTCCTTTTCGAAGTGGTTGCGGAACTCCTTGTACGTCGTCGAGCCGATGCAGCGGATCGCGCCAGAGGAGAGGGCGGGCTTCAGGAGGTTGGATGCGTCCATCGCACCGCCGCTGGTGGCACCCGCGCCGATCACCGTGTGGATCTCGTCGATGAAGAGGACGGCGTGCGGAAGCTTCTCGAGCTCCGACACGACCGACTTCAAGCGCTCCTCGAAGTCGCCACGATAGCGCGTGCCGGCTAGCAGTGCGCCCATGTCGAGCGAGTAGATAATCGCGGGTTTGAGCACCTCGGGAACGTCGCCCTCGACGATCTTGCGGGCGAGGCCTTCGGCGATCGCGGTCTTACCGACGCCGGGATCGCCGACGTATAGCGGATTGTTCTTCGACCGGCGGCAGAGGATCTGCACCGTGCGGTCAACCTCGGCCATGCGGCCGATCAGGGGATCGACCTTGCCGGCCTTCGCCTTCTCGTTGAGGTCGACGGTGAACTGCTTGAGCGCAGATTCCTTCTTGCCTTCAGACTTCTCCGATTTCTCCTCGGCGGCTCCTTCGGCCGGGCGCGCTTCGGTCGGGGTCTCGCCCTTGCCCACCCCGTGGCTGATGTAGGTGACCGCATCCAGGCGGCTCATGTCCTGCTGCTGCAGGAAATAGACTGCGTAGCTCTCACGCTCGGAGAAGAGGGCGACCAGCACGTTGGCGCCGGTCACGTCGTCGCGGCCGGAGGACTGGACATGGAGGATGGCACGCTGAACCACCCGCTGAAAGCCGCTGGTCGGCTGCGGGTCGGTGTTGGTGTCGGTGACGAGGGCGCCAAGCTCCCCATCCAGATATTGCTTCACCGACGCACGCAGTTCGTCTCGGTTGACGCCGCACGCGGTCATCACCTTGGACGCATGCTCGTCGTCGATCAGCGCGATCAGAAGATGTTCAAGGGTGGCGTACTCGTGCCGACGGCGGCTGGCCTCCGACAGGGCATTGTGGAGGGTCTGTTCGAGTTCGCGAGCGAAACTAGGCATGTAGCAGGATACTCCTGCCCGCGGGAAAAGCCCGCAGGCTCTTGAACACCAATGTCATGCGGAGGAACGCGGCAATCAAGGCCCGTGTCCAGGCTTTTCAACAGATTATGTGCCGGAGTGAGATGTTCGCTTAAGCTCAGGACTTCTTGAACAGCTCTTCCGCGGCGGAGCGGTGCGCCGAGGCACGGGCCTTGTGGGCTTCGACGCGCGCGATTTCGGCCTTGAGCGCCTCAACGCGGGCGTCGAGTTCGTGGATGGAGAGCGGATCGAGGTCTTGGCGGGCCAGCTCCGTCAGCGGATCGCCGGGCTTCCTCGGGAAAAGTTCGTCGATGTCCATGCGCCGACGTTGACCCTCCGACACGCGCTGTCAATAAGCGGCGCCATGGCGTCACGTCCCAGTAGCATGCGCGCGGTCGTCGCGCCGGAACCCGGCGGCCCCGAGGCTCTCCGGATCGTGGAATTGCCGGTGCCGGAGCCGGGGCCCGACGAGGTGCTGATCCGCGTTGTGGCCGCAGGGGTGAACCGCCCGGACATATTGCAGCGAAAAGGCGCCTATCCGCCGCCGCCCGGCGCACCGACGACGCTGGGGCTGGAGGTGGCAGGCTTCGTCGAAGCCGCCGGCCCGGGTGCCATGTACGATCTGGTCGGCACCGGCGTCTGTGCACTGGTGCCGGGTGGGGGCTATGCGGAATATGCCGTCGTGAATACCGGCCTGTGCCTGTCCGTACCGCCGGCGGTGACTATGACCGAGGCGGCGGCGATCCCGGAGACGTTGTTTACCGTCTGGATCAACCTGTTCGAGCGCGGCTTCGCAGCGGACGGTGACACGGTTCTGGTGCATGGCGGCACCAGCGGCATCGGGACGATGGCGATCGCCCTGTGCCGCTTGTTCGGCATTCGTTGCATCGTGACGTGCGGGTCCGACGAAAAATGCGCCCGCGCCAAGAACTTGGGTGCCTTTGCTGCGATCAACTACAGGACCCACGACTATGTCGAAGAGGTCACCCGGCTGACCGGCGGGCGCGGGGTAGCCGTGGTGCTGGACATGGTCGGCGGAGACTATCTGCCGCGCAATCTAGCCTGCCTGGCAGACGAGGGACGGCACGTGTCCATCGCTTTTCAGCGCGGTGCCAAGGCGGAGGTGAGTATCACCGACATCATGCGGCGGCGGCTTACCCTGACCGGCTCGACGCTCCGGCCGCGGAGCACGGATTTCAAGGCGATGGTTGCCAGTGAGATCGAGAAGTCGGTGTGGCCGTTCGTGGAGACCGGCATGCTGAAGCCGGTAATCGACAGCGTCTTTCCGCTGGAGCGCGTCGCCGAGGCGCATGCTCGCATGGAAAGCGGCGAGCATGTCGGCAAAATCGTGCTGGAGATCGGGCGATAAGCGTCGCTTATTGATTTCGTAGGCGTTTCGATAAGCAAACCGGCAGGGTTTGTGGCACGCCTTGGCGGCGACAATGCAGAGCCGCAGTGACCGAGAATCTGATCCTTCACGAATATTCCCAGTCGGGAAATTGCTACAAGATCCGGCTGACTGCCGCGCATGTCGGTACGCCGCTGGAACGCCGCGAATATGACATCATCAAGGGCGAGACGCGGACGCCCGACTTCCTTCGCAACGTCAACGCCAACGGCCGCATACCGGTGCTGCAGATCGGCGATCGCTTCCTGCCGGAAAGCAATGCCGCCTGCGTCTACCTGGCGCATGGCACCGACCTGATCCCAACCGAGCGGTTCGACCATGCCGACATGCTGCGCTGGATGTCCTTCGAGCAGTATAGCCATGAGCCGAACATCGCGACCTTGCGCTTCTGGCTGGCGTTCGTTGGCGAGGACAAGCTGAGCGAGGCCCAGCGCGACATGCTTCCGGCCAAGCGCAAGGCGGGCGAGGACGCGCTAGCGGTCATGGACGAGCATCTTTCCGCCAACGACTGGTTCGCGGCCGGACGCTTCACCCTCGCCGACATTGCCCTGCTCGCCTACACCCACGTGGCCGGGGAAGGCGGGTTCGACCTCGGGCGCTACCCGTCCGTGTTTCGCTGGGTTGGGCGGGTGCAGAGCCTTTCGGGGCACGTCGCGATTAAGGCGTGAACATTCTTGCCCTCCGGCGACGGTCGGACTAAGCGAACAGGGTGACGGCCGCTCCGCAAGGGGCGGCCCTATTCATTTGTATTCACTGGAGATGCCCCGTGGCCCAGCCCCTTATGCCCCATGCGACCGCGTCCTGGCTGGTCGAGGAAACCTCGCTGACTTTCGAGCAGATCGCCGAATTCTGCGGCCTTCACATCCTGGAAGTTCAGGCCATCGCCGACGATACCGCCGCGACCAAGCTGACGGGCCGCGACCCGATCCGCGCCGGCGAGCTGACCCACGAGGAAATCGAAAAGGGTCAGACCAACCCCGATTATAAGCTGCAGATGCACAAGGAGCCGGACCCGGTTCGCCGCACCAAGGGGCCTCGTTACACGCCGGTCAGCAAGCGGCAGGACAAGCCGGACGGAATCGCCTGGATCATCCGCAACCATCCGGAAGTGACCGATGGGCAGATCGGCAAGCTAATCGGCACCACCCGCACCACCATCGCCGCGATCCGCGACCGCAGCCACTGGAACATGGCGAACATCACGCCGAAGGATCCGGTGACGCTTGGCCTGACGTCGCAGCGTGAGCTGGATGCGGCGATCGCCAAGGCACAGAAGGCGGCGGGCACCACCGCGCAGACCGACGAACGGCTGGAAGGCGACCGCGCCGCGCTGATCGAGCAGCTTCGCGCTGAGCGTGAGCAGCATGTCCGCGACGCGGAGGCCGCGCTTGCCAATGCCGACCAGGAGAATCTGGCCGACGAAATCTTCCCCGGCATCCGCGACCCGTTCAAGAACACGCCGGCTTCTTGATTCAGCGGCTTCCCGGTCGCAAGAAGCTGACGGATGGACGAGCAGCAACAGACGGGTGAATTGAGCTTCGAGGCGGCGCTTGCCCGGCTCGAGGAGATCGTGCGGCTGCTGGAGCGCGGCGAGGCGCCGCTCGACAAGTCGATCGAGCTTTACCAGGAAGGCGACCGGCTGAAGCGTCATTGCGAGGCACGGCTCAAGGATGCGCAGGCGCGGATCGAGCAGATTGCCTTCGCCGGCGACGGAAGCCCTAAGGGCCTGAAGCCCTTCGATGCCGACTGAAGTCGTCGACAACCCAAGCACCCGCCTCGAGCGGGAAGCGAGTCGGGTCGCGGCGGACGTCGACGCCTTTTTCGCCGACCTGCTGCCGGTTACCGGTGACGCGCGCGAGCCCCTGTTCGAAGCCATGCGTCATGCGGCGATCGGCGGCGGCAAAAGGCTCCGGCCCCTGCTGACCGTGGCCGCAGGCAACATGTTCGCGATCCAGCGGCAGCGCGCGCTTCGGGTGGGCTGCGCCATCGAGGCAATCCACGTCTATTCGCTGATCCACGACGATCTGCCGTGCATGGATGATGACGACCTGCGCCGCGGCAAGCCGACGGTGCACAAGGCGTTTGGCGAAGCGGTCGCCGTGCTGGCCGGCGACAGCCTCCATGCCCTGGCATTCGAGATCGTCGCCGATCCCGAAAGCCATGAGGATCCGAACGTCCGGGCCGAACTGACTCTGGAGCTCGCGCGGGCCGCGGGTCCGGCCGGGATGGCGGGCGGGCAGATGCTCGACCTCGAGGCCGAGGGGCGGGAGCTCGGCATGCCGGAGATCGCGCGGCTGCAGCAGCTCAAGACCGGCGCGCTGATCGAATATTCGGTCGAGGCGGCCTGCATCCTCAACCGCCTGCATCCCGAGGCGCGGACGCCTTACCGCGGCTATGCCCGCAACGTGGGGCTGGCCTTTCAGATCGCCGACGACCTGATCGACCATCAGGGCGACGAGGAAGCGGCGGGCAAGAGGCTGGGCAAGGACGAAGACGCGGGCAAGGCGACGTTCGTTTCGCTGCTTGGCGCCGACCGGGCGCGGCAACAGGCGGAACTGCTGGTCGAGCAGGCCTGCGAGCATCTGTCGGACCATGGAAGCGAGGCCGACCTGCTGCGCGCCATCGCCCGTTTCGCGATCGAAAGGGACCGCTGATGGTCAGCCGCATCGGCGTGTACCCCGGTACGTTCGACCCGGTAACGCTGGGTCACATCGACATCATTCGCCGTGGCGCAAACCTGGTTGACAAGCTTGTGATCGGGGTGACCACTAACCCGTCCAAGGAGCCGATGTTCTCGCTGGAGGAGCGGCTGGCGATGGTCCGGCGCGAGGCCGATGTCATTGGCGGCAATGTCGAAGTGGTCGAGTTCAATTCGCTGCTGATGGATTTCGCCGAGGCCCAGGGAGCGTCGCTGATCCTTCGCGGCCTGCGCGCCGTCGCGGACTTCGAGTATGAATTCCAGATGGCGGGCATGAACCAGCAGCTGAACGACCGGGTGGAGACCGTCTTCTTGATGGCGGACGTGTCGTTGCAGCCGATCGCGTCAAGGCTGGTGAAAGAAATCGCGCGTTATGGGGGCGATATCGGCAAGTTCGTGACGCCGGCAGTGGCCGCCGATGTCGCTCGCCACCTTGCCAAGCGCTGACAATCGGAGTTGGGAATGTTTCGTAAGACCTTGTTCGCATTATCCTTGTCGTCGCTGGCGCTGACGAGCGCCGCGGTTGCGCAAAGCTTGCCGAAGCCCGCCGTCTTGCCGCCGGCCGAGGTCGCGGCAGACCTTTCGAACCGGCTGACCCTGGCGCTCGACAACGGCAAATCGGTCGTCATCCAGCTGCGTCCCGATGTAGCGCCCGGCCATGTCGAGCGTATCAAGACTTTGGTCCGCCGCGGTTTCTACGACGGCTTGCCGTTCCATCGCGTGATCCCCGGGTTCATGGCGCAGGGCGGCGATCCCAAGGGCAACGGCACTGGAGGGTCGGAGCTGCCCGACTTGAAGGCCGAGTTCAGCGAAATGCCCTACATGCGCGGTACGGCTGCCATGGCGCGCTCCGAAAGCCCGGACAGCGCCAACAGCCAGTTCTTCATCATGTTCTCTCCCAACATGCAGCTGTGGGGAAAGTATACGGTGTTCGGCCGTGTGATCAGCGGCATGGACGCGGTGGACGCAATCGCCGTGGGTGAGCCGCCGGAAGTGCCGACCAAGATCGTCAAGGCGACGCTCGGCGCCTAAGGCGCGCGCATGCGCGTCGATCTCTTCGATTTCGAACTGCCATCAGAGCTGATCGCGCTTCGCCCCGCGCGGCCGCGGGACAGTGCGCGGTTGCTGAAGGTCGCTGGCGGTGCGCTGTCCGACCATGTTGTGCGAGACTTGCCGACGCTGCTCCGGACGGGCGATGTGCTGGTGTTCAACGACACCAAGGTCATTCCGGCGCAGCTGGAAGGCCGCAGGGGCGAGGCGAAGATCGGGGCTACGCTGCACAAGCGGGCGGGCCCGCGCGACTGGTGGGCGTTCGTCCGCAATGCCAAACGGCTGAAGGTTGGTGACCGGATCGACTTTTCGGCTGACGTGTCCGCGACGGCGTCGGAGCGCGACGAGCAGGGCGCTTTCCTGCTGCACTTCGAGGGCGAGGAGCCGGTCGAGTTGATGCTGGAGCGGGCAGGGCGGATGCCGCTGCCGCCCTACATCGCGTCGAAGCGTGGAACGGATGCGCAGGACCTCAGCGATTATCAGACGATGTTCGCGAAGGATGAGGGCGCGGTCGCCGCGCCGACCGCGGCACTTCATTTTACGCCGGAGTTGCTTGCGGCTTTGGAAGAGCGCGGCGTCCTCACCGAAACGCTGACGCTTCACGTCGGCGCGGGCACCTTTCTGCCGGTGAAGGCGGAGGACACCGCCGACCACAAGATGCATGCCGAGTGGGGCCGGATCGATGCGGCGACGGCCGACCGGCTGAACGCCGCGCGGGCGACAGGTGGACGGCTGATCGCGGTCGGTACCACCAGCCTTCGCCTGCTGGAAAGCGCCGCGAGCGAGGACGGGCAGGTGCAGCCGTTCGAAGGCGACACCGCCATCTTCATCACGCCCGGCTATCGCTTCAAGGCCGTGGATGGGCTGATGACCAACTTCCACCTGCCCCGCTCGACCCTGTTCATGCTGGTCAGCGCTTTAGTGGGGCTGGAGGTGATCCAGTCGGCCTACACGCATGCGATTGCGAGCAGCTACCGCTTTTACTCCTATGGGGATTCAAGCCTGCTGCTGCCCTAGTTCCACTGCACGTCAGGCTGTGGGCTCAGCTCCCGGGCCGCCTTCCGAATGTCCTCCAGATCGACGACTTTGTCGAACGGGTCGCTATCGAGCCTCTGTACCCGGTTGAGCTTCTTCTGCCATTGGTGAAGCATGTCGACGTAGGGCATGAACGGCTTGCGCATCAGGGCGCCGCTTGGGAGTTGCTCGACGTCGGCGATCCCCATGTGCAGCCATTCGCCGCTGTGCCAGTCCTGCATGTCGACGGCGGGGAAGAGGCAGATGCCGTGGAGATCGACGCCCTTGTTGACGGCGGCAAGGCATTCGCAAGTGATGTCGTCGAGCCATTGGGCACGGCCGCCGTGGAGCCCCGAGGTCTCGGCGATGATCGAGGGGCGCTTGTACTTGGCCCAGGCTTCGGTAACGAGGTCGCAGACGGAGCGGATACGGTCGTCTCCGGGCTGCAGCGGATTGTTGGGCTTGCCGCCGCCGGCATATTCCATCTGGCCGAAGCTGTAGTTGTTGAAGCCCAAGATATCGATGATCTCCATGCTTCCGCCAAGCTCCGGGTGCTTGAGGCCGCTGATCACGTCCCAAGCGATATAGGCGTCTTCGTACGCCTCGCGGTTTGCGGCTTCCGCCCAGTCCGGCCGATTGCGGGGCGGGACGACCCAGATCAAAGGATCGATGTGGACAAAGCGGGCATCGGGGAAGTCGGCGCGGATCGCCTTGACCGCCGCAATGTCCGCCTTGGCAAGCTGAAGCGTCCAGCGTCGGCGGTCGTCGGCGGTCTTACCGAACGGTGCGCACCAGCCCCATTCGCCGCCCATATAGCCCCAGAAGGTCGGCTCGTTGATCGGCGTGAAGCACAAGGGTCCGTGGTGCGCATGCTCGGCGACGTGGCGCGCGGCGGCGCGGGCGTAAGCGGCGAAGCGCTGCACGAAAGTGTCGCTCCAAGGGTCGAGGTCGGACGGATAGCCGTAGTGGCACAAGTCCCAGATCGGCAGGACGTTGTGGCGGCGCTGAGCGGCGAGAAACGGATCGATGCTGCTGAAGTCATAATCGCCATTGCCCTTGTCGACGAAGGGCCAGGCGATCCCTTCCCGGGCGACGGCGATGCCGAGCGACGGGAGCATGGCATAATCCTCGTCGGCGTGGACGTCGTGGCGGAGCTCGGCGGTGACGTTGCGGCGGCCCTCCTTGCCCCAGTCGAAGCTGGAACATTCGAAGCCGGACAGGAAAAATGTCGGGAAGATGCCCTCGGTGCCCATGCGCCCCACTACGCACGGGCACCGCGGTAAGGTCCGCCATTACTAAGCCGGATCCAATTGCGGGGCGGGGACGGTGTCGAAGTCGGAAGCGCTATGCCGTTCGCGCAGTTGCTCGTGCGGTTCGCCGTTGACCTTGTTGACGATGCGGCCACGCTTCACGCCGGGACGTTCCATGAGCTGCTTCGCCCAGCGGTTCAGATGCTCATATTCATGGGTCGACAGAAACTCGTCCGCACCGGCGTAAGTCTTGCCGAGCGCGAGCTGCCCATACCACGGCCAGATCGCCATGTCGGCAATGCTATAGTCGGAACCAGCGACGAATTCGTGGTCGGCGAGCTGGCGGTTGAGGACGTCGAGCTGGCGCTTCGCCTCCATCGCATAGCGGTTGATCGCATATTCGATCTTCACGGGTGCATAGGCGAAGAAGTGGCCGAAGCCGCCGCCGAGGAAAGGCGCGCTGCCCATCTGCCAGAACAGCCAGTTGAGGGTCTCGGTGCGCGCCGGGCCGGAGGCGGGCAGGAAGGCGCCGAACTTTTCGGCGAGGTAGACGAGGATAGAGCCGGATTCGAAGACACGCTGCGGCTCGGGTCCGCTGCGGTCGAGGAGGGCGGGGATCTTGGAATTGGGGTTCACGTCGACGAAGCCGCTTCCGAACTGGTCGCCTTCGCCGATGTTGATCAGCCAGGCGTCATAATCCGCCTCGCTGATCCCACGTTCGAGCAGTTCCTCGAACATGATCGAGACCTTCTGCCCATTGGGCGTGGCGAGCGAGTAGAGTTGGAAGGGGTGCTTGCCGACCGGAAGGTCCTTGTCATGGGTTGGGCCGGCGATCGGCCGGTTGATGTTGGCAAACTGCCCGCCGCTGGGCGCGTCCCAGGTCCAGACCTTCGGGGGTACGTAGTCGTTGCCGTCGCTCATTCGCCTTGCTCCTTATGGGTGCGGAACAATTGGGTGGCGGCTTGCAACCTTTCCAGAGGGTGGGCGAAGATTTTCAGGGCAAGGCGAAGGCGACGTAAGCGGAGCCTTGCGGCCCTTTCGGGTTGCGCGATCCGCTGGTGGCGATGACCACATATTGCTTGCCGTTAGCCACGTAGGTGATCGGCGTCGCATTGCCGCTGTAGGGCATGACGTGCTGCCACAAGAGCTTGCCGGTGCGGATGTCGAAGGCGCGGATCTTTCGGTCGTAGTTGGTGGCGCCGATGATCAGGAGGCCACCCGCGGTGACGATCGGGCCGCCGTAGTTTTCGGAGCCGGTCGTCTTATCGGCAAGCTCCGGATATTCGCCGAAGGGAATGCGCCAGACGTAATCGCCGGTGTCGAGGTCGATGGCGTTGAGCGTGCCCCAGGGCGGCGCGATAGCCGGGTAGCCGTCGGGATCGAACCAGCGGCGGTAGCCGGTGAAGCGGTAAGGATTGCGCGGCGCCGCCTTGCCGACCGCTTCTTTCTGCTCGCCGGGATCGTCGTGCAGGAAGGCAAGCAGAGCCTTGAGCGGTTCGCCTTTGATCTGCCGGGATCCCGGCATGCGGCCTTTGCCGGCGTGAATGACGCGGGTGATCTGCGCGTCCGTAAGCCGCTTGTGAACATCGAGCAGTCTAGGGAATTGTGGCGGCGAGCCTTCGCGGGTCTCGCCGTGGCAGCTGGCGCAACGCTCGGTGTAAAGCTGCTGACCGGCGCTGCCCTCCGGCTTGTTCTCGGCGAGCGACGCCTTCCAAGCCATCTCGTTACTGTTGATGTAGATGATGTTGCTCGCGCGATCGACGGCCGGGCCACCCCATTCGGCCGCACCGTCGAAGCCGGGGAAAACGATCGTGTCCTGACCGACAGTGAAGGGCATGAACGGACCGCCGCTGCGCATCTTCCGAAACTCGGCGAGGACGGCGGCATGCGCTTCGGGCGTCCGCCGGGTCAGCATGTCCTCGGTCAGCCACTGGCGCGCGTAAGGCGCGGGCTTGAGCGCGTGCGGCTGAGTGGGGAGGTGACTTCACCCGGCACGGTCGACTGCGGGACCGGCTTCTCGACGACGGGCCAGAGCGGTTTGCCGGTCACCCGGTCGAGCAGGAAGAGGAAACCCTGCTTGCTTGTCTGCGCAACGGCGTCGATGCGCATTCCGCCATGCTGGACGGTGACCAGCACGGGCGGCGAGGGGAAGTCACGGTCCAGGATGTCATGATGGACGGCCTGGAAATGCCACAGATACTTGCCGGTGCGGGCATCCAGCGCGACCAAGGAGTCCGAGTAGAGATTGTCGCCGGTGCGGTCGCCGCCGTAGAAATCGTCGACCGGCGAGCCCGTGGGTACGAAGACGATCCCGCGCTGCTGATCGACGACCATTCCGGGCCAGCTGTTCGCAGCGCCGGCCGTCTTCCAGGCGTCCTTCGGCCAGGTGTCCTGGCCTGCTTCGCCCGGCTGAGGGATGAGGTTGAACTTCCATCGAAGCTTGCCGATGCGCACATCGTAGGAGCGGACGGCGCCGGGCGCGCCCGGATGGCCTTCCCAGGTGCGGAAACCAGTGATGATCTGATCGCCGTAGATCACGCCGGGGCTGGTGAGGAAGGCAGCGATGTCCGCGGGATCGCGGCCGAGGCCCTCGCGAAGGTCGATGCGTCCTTTCTCGCCGAAGTCGGCGGCGAGCTTGCCGGTCGCGGGGTCGAGCGCGACCAGGTAGAAACCGTTGCTGGTGAACAGCCGCCGACCGCCGTCTTCTGCCCACATGGTGAGGCCGCGGACCGGCTGCTCGCCATCCTCCGGCGCGTCCCAGGTCCAGAGCGGCTTACCCGTAGCAGCGTCAAGCGCGATGACATCCTGCTTTGGTGTGACGGCGTACAGCACGCCATCGATCATCAAGGGCGAGGTCTGAAGCCCGCCAGGACCAGTGTCGAAGCGCCAAGCCTCGCGCAACTGCGAGACGTTGGCGCGGTTGATCTGATCCAGCGGGGAGTAGCGGTCGCCGGTCGAACTGCCCCCGTACATGGGCCAGTCCGTCGCCGGCGGCGCCGCGCCGGCGGCCGCGACCAGCGCCAGAGCGGAGAGACCGAGTGCTGCCGTCGCAAGCCGGTCCGAGGTCAAGCGGCCATGGCGATAAAGCATACAGACATCCCCCTCCGCGCTCATTACTAGCCGCACGCACAGCTTTTGCGAGAGTGGACGGGGAACCGAAGATGTTGTCAGTAGCGTTGGCGCTTACGGCTGCGGCTGTAGCGGTTGCACCGGAAGAGAAGATCACAGCGGCCGAGGCGGCGGCGATTGCCAACGACCCGCCGTACAAGAAGCAGAAGTTGAAGATCGAAAGCCTGCCAAAGGCGACCGGACCCGCATACCCGTTGTTCAACGGCAAGGACCTGAACGACTGGGAAGCATGGCTCGGTTACGCGGACCCGTCGCTCACCTATACCGCGCCCAAGGTGAAGCCGCTCGGCGCCCACGGCAAGGGCACGACCTTCAAGGTCATTCAGGCGGACGGCGGGCCGGTGCTGTTCGTCGACGGCAAGACCTGGGGCAGCCTGGTCCACAAGCGCGTGATCGGCAACTATCATCTTAGCCTGGATTTCCGCTGGACCGGCAAGCGCCACGCACCGCGGCTCGATCTGCCGGAAAATAACGGCCTCCTTTATCATTCCAGCGGACCGCATGGCGCCGTGTTCGGGACGTGGATGCGCTCGATCGAGTTCGAGATCATGAAGGGCTCGACGGGCATGGTGGTCCGCGTCGGTGAAGATGCGAGCGCTACTGCCGAGGCTGGGCATGACCCAAGCATCATCTATCCGAAGCGGCGCTTCATGCTCGGCGGCAAGCCGATGGAGGTGAAGACCCCCGCCTGGAACATCGAGGGCGCCAAGGACGCCGAGAAGCCGGTTGGCGAGTGGAACAAGCTCGACCTTTATGTCGTCGGCGACAAGGCGGTGCATGTTGTCAATGGTGAGCCGGTCATGATCGTCACTCGGCTGTCGACGGTGAACCTGAAGAATGGCCGCCGCACGCCGCTGACCCGCGGGCGAATCCAGCTTCAGTCCGAAGGCGCGGAAACCATGTTCCGCAACATCATCGTCGAACCGATCAGCGAGCTGCCGAAGGTCGTCGCTGAGTGACAATCAGCCGCTGAAATAACCCCACAGCAGGCGGGCGGTCAGCCCGAGCGAGAGGATTACCAGCAGCGGACGGATCAGGCGGGCACCGAAGCGCATGGCGCTGTGGCTGCCCGCCCAGCCGCCGGCCATCGCGCCAAGCGCCATGCAGAGGCTGAGCAAGCACAGGATCTTGCCGCCGATGGCGAAGACGATGACGCTGGCGACATTGCTCGTGAGGTTGAACAATTTGGTGAGCGCGGTGGCGCGGGTCAGGCCCATGCCGCGAAGGCCGACAAGGCTGGAGGTGAAGAAGCTTCCGGTGCCCGGCCCGAAGAAGCCGTCGTAGAAGCCGATCGCACCGGCCAGCGGCTTGTATGCCGTGTCGCCGATCCGCTCCTGCGCGTCTTCGTCGGTCATGCGCGGGCTCAGCAGCACGTAGAGCGCGACGGCCATCAGCAGGATCGGGATGACGAGTCCCATGCTCTGGCTGCCGATCGCCTGAACGACGAGCACGCCGGCCGCCGCACCGACAAACACCAGCGCGACCGTCCAGCGATGCTCGCGCCAGCTGAACAGGCCCGAGCGAGCATAATTGGCGCAAGCTACGGCCGTCCCGCACATGGATTGCGCCTTGTTGGTGCCGAGCGCGTGCAGCGGCGGAATGCCCGCGAACAGCAAGGCCGGGACCATGATCAATCCGCCGCCGCCGGCAATCGCGTCGATAAAGCCGGTGCAAAAGGCGACGGCAGTGAGGACTGGGTAAAGCCAAGGTTCCAGCATCCTTCTGCAATGCCGTTCGTCCCCGGCGAAGTCGAGGGGGCGCGTCTCGACTTCGCGCGACACGAACGGGTAGGGGGCTCGCGTGACCCGCTTTTCCTTCAACATCAGCGCGAGCGACGGACGCGCGCGCACCGGTACCATTGTCATGAATCGTGGGGAGATCCGGACCCCGCCTTCATGCCGGTGGGCACCGCGGCGACCGTAAAGGCGATGCGGCCAGAAGAGGTGCGAGCGGCAGGCGCCGACATCATCCTCGGCAACACCTATCACCTGATGCTTCGCCCTTCGGCCGAACGGGTGGCAAAGCTTGGCGGACTGCATCGGTTCATGGGCTGGGACCGGCCGATCCTGACGGACAGCGGGGGTTACCAGGTGATGAGCCTGTCCGAGCTGTCC
Organism: Sphingomonas piscis; assembly: GCF_011300455.1. Taxonomy (NCBI): domain Bacteria; kingdom Pseudomonadati; phylum Pseudomonadota; class Alphaproteobacteria; order Sphingomonadales; family Sphingomonadaceae; genus Sphingomonas; species Sphingomonas piscis. The sequence goes on along the minus strand of NZ_CP049869.1, from coordinate 371,706 downwards.
AAGGTCACGGAGCAGGGGGTCTCGTTCAAGAGTCATCTGGACGGAAGCAAGCACATGCTGTCGCCGGAACGCTCGATCGAAATCCAACGGCTACTCGGGTCGGACATCGTGATGCAGTTCGATCAGCTGGTTCCGACCACGTCTTTGCGTGAGGAACAGGTCGGCGCCATGGAGCGATCGATCCGATGGGCGAAACGCTCGCGCGAGGAGTTCGAAAAGGGCGGCGAGCATGCGGAGCGTGCGGCGCTATTTGGAATTCAGCAGGGTGCGCTGGACGAAGGGTTGCGGAAGGCGTCTGCGGACGGACTAATCGAGATCGGCTTCGACGGTTACGCGGTCGGTGGTCTTGCGGTGGGCGAAGGGCAGGAGGCGATGTTCGCCTGCCTCGACTTCGCGCCTGAACAACTCCCGCGCGACAAGCCGCGCTACCTCATGGGAGTCGGCAAGCCGGACGACATCGTTGGCGCCGTGGAACGCGGGATCGACATGTTCGACTGCGTGCTTCCAACGCGCTCCGGCCGGACGGGGCAGGCGTTTACCGCGAACGGGCCGCTCAACCTTCGCAACGCCAGGTTTGCCGAGGATCAGGAGCCGATCGAGCCGGGATGCCCGTGCCCCGCCTGCACCACGTTCGAGCGGGCCTATGTGCATCATCTCGTCAGGTCGGGCGAGATCCTTGGCGCCATGCTGATGACCCAGCACAACCTTTGGTTCTACCAACGGTTGATGCAAGGGCTGCGCGATGCGATCGCCGAACAGCGGCTACAAGCCTTCGCGGATGCTTTCAGAAGCCGCTACCGAAGCGGCAAGGCCGAGGTCTAGAGCGCGCCGAACGACAGGAACGAAGGCACCGGCCCGTTCCACTCGGGGCGATGTCTTCGACGATCGGCGAGCGCCCGGAGGCAGGCTGCGAAGAAACATCCTCCTCGCGATCACGGCGCGGCTTAGGTGCGCTTGGCGCCTCATCGTTCCGTCGCTCATTCTCACGCGACTTCGGCTTGCGCGCCTGGGTCTTGCGCGGCTCAGCCTTGTGGGCCGCCTTCTTGCGCGCTTCTTTAGGCTCGGCTGCCGGTTCCTCGGCATCGGCCTGCGGTGCGGCTTCGGGACGCGGGATCTTGATTCCGGTCAGCTTCTCAATGTTTGCGACCGCCTCCGCATCTTCCTTGGTCGCAAGGGTGATCGCGATGCCCTGCGCGCCTGCTCGCCCGGTGCGGCCGATGCGATGGATGTAGTCGTCGGGCTGCCACGGCACGTCGAAGTTGACGACGTGGCTGACCCCTTTGACGTCCAATCCGCGTGCGGCGACGTCCGACGCGACGAGGATGTTGATTTCGTCCTTCTTGAAGCGATCGAATTCGGCAAGCCGGTCCTTCTGCTCCATGTCGCCGTGGATCTGACCAACCGCGAAACCCGACCGCTTCAGGCTGGCCGCCAAGTCGCGAACCGTCGTCTTGCGGTTGGAGAAGATGATCGCGTTCTTCACTTCTTCATGCCGCAACACGTCGCGAAGAACGTCGCGCTTCTTGTCCGCGCGGGTGATGATCAGCCGTTGTTCGATGTTGACGTTGGCGGTTGCCGGACGAGCGACTTCGATGCGCTTGGGGTCGGTGAGGAACTTGGCGCCGAGCTTCTGGATCGGCGGCGGCATGGTCGCCGAGAACAGCAACGTCTGCCGCGACTTGGGGAGCTTGGAGCAGATTTCCTCGATGTCCGGGATGAAGCCCATGTCGAGCATGCGGTCGGCTTCGTCGATGACGAGAAGCTCGCAACCGGTCAGCAGGATCTTGCCGCGTTCGAACAGGTCCTTGAGGCGGCCGGGCGTGGCGATGAGGACATCCACGCCCTTTTCGAGCGCCTTGACCTGATCGCCCATCTGAACGCCGCCAATCAGCAGCGCCATGGAGAGCTTGTGATACTTTCCGTACTTCTCGAAATTCTCCGACACCTGAACGGCCAGCTCACGGGTCGGCTCGAGGATCAGCGAGCGCGGCATTCGAGCGCGGCTTCGGCCTTCGCCCAGGATATCTATCATCGGCAGCACGAAGGCCGCGGTCTTGCCGGTACCGGTCTGGGCAATGCCGATGAGGTCCTTGCCCATCAGCACGGAGGGGATCGCCCCCTTCTGGATCGGGGTCGGGGTGTCGTAGCCGCTTTCGCCGACTGCGCGCATCAATTCGGGGGAAAGGCCGAGGTCGGCGAACGACATCCAGTGTCCAACAAAGCAGGGTTGAAGAGAGAGGCGGGCGTCTTCTTAAAGGACGCTGCCGCTGCGCCTTGAGGCGCTAGACCGCGAAGGGCGGATAAGTCAAGAAATGCGGCATTCAGCCTTTAGGGCTGAGGCTCCGGAATGTATCGATCTGGCAACTGCCGCCCATGCGCGAGTGGATGGAGTCGCGGTCGGCGCAGATGCGCTCATCCTCCGGCTTCAAGTAGAAGCCATTGTAGAAATCCAGCGCGGGACAATCGTCATCGAGCTTCGCGCGGACCCTTCCGCCGCCATTGAGCGCGAAGTCGACCGCCGTTGTGCCAGCGAGAACCGCCCCCCTGATCTGGCCGGTGTTGATGCATTTGGGTCCCTTATGCTCTTCCCACACGAGCGGGCGTCGGATCGGTTGTGGGCGCACCGGAATCTTGATGATCAGCTGTTCCTGAACGATCATCCGGGTGACCGTCGGTTCACCCGGTCCGGCAAGGCCGAACATGGCCGGCAGCCAGGCAAGCAGGATGGAAGCGGAAGTTAGCCCCGGAAACATTGCAGTTGCGGTTTGCTCCAACGCGTTGAACAATCGCTGAACCCTTTTGCACGCTTCGCGAGCTTGGCGGCAGTAAGGCGATACGGAACCGTTACGGCTTTGAAGTGTCTTCTACCTCGAAACAGGGAGGATCAGATGGCCAAATCCGACAGCAAGAATTCTTCCACGTCGAGCGAAAGCACGGTCGACAAGCTGGCAAAGGTCGCGCTCAGCCGTGAAATGCTGGCGGCGGGCCTCGCCGCCGCCGCGGCGGCAATCAGCGCCAGCCCCGCCGCCCGTCGCAAAATTCGTGATGCGGGCCTCGATGCTGCCGACAGCGCTAGTAATGCAGCAACCGCTGCCGTTTCGAGTGCGACCAAGCTGGGCTCGCTGATTGCCGAAGCGGTCGCCGATGCGGCGCAGCGGGTGTTGTCCGGGCGCTTTGGTGGCGATGAAGGCTCCTCGTCGTCGGGCGCATCAAGCACGACCACAACGTCTGCCGGCAGCGGAAGCCGTTCGCGTTCCAAGTCGAGCCCTGCTTCGTCGGCGAAGTCGGGCACCCGCGCCAAGACGGCAGCGAAGAAGCCCGCGGCGAGCCGTGCCAAGTCGGCCGCGGCCACTGGCGCAAGCCGGTCTGCAGCCGCGAGTGGCGACGCCAAGCCAGCACGGGCGACGAAGAGCCGGTCCACAACGGCCCGCAAGAGCACGCGCTCGACCGGTGGTGGGCGCGGCCGCGGCAAGACCGGCGGAGCCGGAAACACCGGCAACGACGGCGGAGCGAACGCCTAAGCGTCGAACTGCAAACGGGCGAGGCGGGCGTACAGCCCGCCCGCAGCGATCAATTCGGAATGGTTGCCTTCTTCGGCAATGCGTCCTTCATCCATGACGATGATCCGGTCGGCCGCTCGGACGGTCGCCAACCGGTGCGCGATGACGATGGTTGTGCGGTCGGCCATCAGTCGGTCAAGGGCGTCCTGAACCAGCCGTTCGCTCTCCGCATCCAAGGCCGAGGTCGCCTCATCAAGCAACAGCAGCGGTGCGTCGCGAAGTAACGCTCGGGCGATCGCCAGCCGTTGACGCTGGCCACCCGACAGCCTGGCACCGCCTTCACCCATGAAGGTATCGAGGCCGTCGGGGAGCCCGCGCAGGAACTCCTCCGCATTGGCGTCGCGCGCGGCCGCCCAAAGCTGATCGTCGCTGGCGCCCCAATTGCCGTAGCGGAGGTTGTCCCGTGCGGAGGCGGCGAAGATTACCGTCTCCTGCGGTACGATCGCTAACCGCTCACGAATGTCCGCTGGATCGGCATTGCGCAGGTCCACGCCGTCCAGCAACACGCGGCCCGAGTGCGGATCGTAGAAGCGTTGTGCCAGTTGGAAGAGCGTCGTCTTGCCTGCTCCCGAGGGGCCCACCACCGCGAGACGTTCGCGTGGCTTCACCGCAAGCGAGAAATCGGTGAGTGCCGAGACGTCGGGCCGGGTTGGATAGCGGAACGTCACATGGTCGAACGCCAAAGCGCCGGTCGCATGGGCCGGCAGCGGGGTCGGCGTTGCGGGTGCACGGATGTCGGGCTCGGCGGTCAGAAGTTCGTTGAGCCGGTCAGACGCGCCGGCGGCGCGCAGTAAGTCGCCGAACACTTCCGACAATGCGCCGAATGCGCCGCCGAGAAGGCCGCCGCACAGGACAAAGGCGCCGATCGTACCGCCGGTCATGCGCCCCGCAGCGACGTCGACGGCGCCCTGCCAGATGACGAGCACGATCGCGCCGAGCATCAGCAGGATGGCGGTGGCGGTCAGGACGGAGCGCAGCAGGATCCGCTTCTTAGCCGTCGCGTAAACCGCTCCGACGGCGGCGCTGAAGCGCTGGCTTTCGCGCTCCTCCTGCCCGAAGGCCTGAACGATCTTCATCGCCCGAAGCACTTCGCTGGTGATGCTGCCGACGTCGGCGACACGGTCCTGCGTGCGGGTCGACAATGTGCGGACGCGCCGGCCCAGCAGCGATACGGGACCGATGATCAGGGGGATGACCAGCAGCATCATCCCGGCGAGCTTCGGCGCCAGGTAGAACATGATGCCGGTGCAGCTGATCGCCAGGATGACGTTGCGCAGCGCAACGGACGCGGTGGTGCCGACCACCTGTTCGATGATGGTGGTATCGACGGTGATCCGCGACGTGATCTCCGCCGGGCTGTTCTCCTCGAAGAAGGCAGGGGACAGGCGCAGCAGGTTGCGGTGAACAGCGCGGCGGATGTCGGCGACGGTCCGCTCGCCCAGTAGGGTCACGAAGTAGAAGCGAACGGCGGTCGCGACCGCCATGACCGCCACCAGCAGCAACAGATAATGGAACCAGCGGGACAGGTCGGACGGAGCGCCGCCTTCTCCGAAGCCCTTGTCGATGATCAGCTTGAAGGCGATCGGAATTCCGGACGTTGCCGCGGCAGCCACCAGCAAAGCAAGGGCCGCTACCAGGATCTGGCCCGGATAGCGGCGGGTGAAGCTCCAGATCATCGCGAGGCTGGAGAGCGACCGGCCGGTCGCGCGGGATGTGTTTCGGGCCATTGGGCGGCGCCGTAGCAGCGCCGCGGCACCGTCTCAATCTGGGTGTCGCAAGGGCACGCGCTTGCAAGCGGAGCCATTCGCGGCCACATCGGTTAGGACGGGGAAGGGTAACGCGAATTGCTTTACGACGCATATGAAGTGCAGCGCTCCTGGCTTGCCGGAGCGAGCAAATTGGCGGGGATGGGAGCGGATTGGCTCCAAAATCCTGCCAACCCCATGAGTTACAATTCGATGAGCCCGCTGGTGGCAGCGAGCCTCGACATGTTCGCCCATGTTGCCGCGTCGCGCGGTAAACCGGAGTTCGGGATCAAGACCGTGCGCGTCGGCCGCAAGGACGTCGCGGTGCGCGAGGAGTATCTCCTCGAAAAGCCGTTCGGCTCGCTGAAGCATTTCGCCAGAGAGGACGTTCAAGGCGGCCCGCCGCTGATGATCGTCGCTCCGATGTCCGGCCACTATGCAACCCTTTTGCGCGGTACGGTGGCGCGGCTGCTTCCGAAGCACGACGTCTACATCACCGACTGGGCCGATGCGAAGCTGGTGCCGCAAGAGGCGGGAAGGTTCGATCTCGACGACTATATCGATTACCTGATCGAGTTCCTGCATGCGATCGGCGCCGAAACGGGCGAGCGCGCGCACGTCCTTGCCGTCTGTCAGCCGGCAGTGCCGGCCTATGCGGCAACGGCCCTGATGAATGCCGACAAGGACGCGTGGCGACCCAAGAGCCTCACCATGATGGGCGGCCCCATCGACACGCGGGAGGCACCGACGGCGGTGAACACGCTTGCGACCGAGCGGCCTCAGAGTTGGTTCAAGAACAACGTCATCGCGACGGTTCCGATGAGCTATCCGGGCGCGGGACGGAAGGTTTATCCGGGTTTCCTGCAGCTTGCGGGCTTCATGACCATGAACCTCGGCTCCCACCTCATCAGCCATTGGGAGATGTTCAGGCATCTGGTCGAGGGGGACGAGGAGAGCGCGGCGTCGACCCAGAAATTCTATGACGAGTATCGCGCCGTCTGCGACATGACGGAGGAATTCTACCTACAGACCATCGACCTCGTGTTTCAGCGGCAGGCCCTGCCCAAGGGCGAGTTCAAGCATCGTGGGCGGCTGGTCGACCCGGCCGCAATCCGGGACACGGCGCTGCTGGCGATCGAAGGCGAACGGGACGACATCTCCGGCATTGGGCAAACCAAGGCTGCGCTGAAGATCGCGAGCAAATTGTCCGCGACCAAGAAGGAGTATTTCCTTGCGGAGGATGTCGGCCATTACGGCATCTTCAACGGTCGCAAGTGGCGCGAGCGGATCGCGCCGGTGCTCGAGGAATTCATTGCCAAGCACGATTGAGGTTTGTTCGTTAACCTCTTGAATGGTCGCGCGAAATTCCCATCTCTCAATCAGTTTTCAACAGCTGAAAGGAGGTGGTCTGATGTCTCATTGTCAAATGCCGCATGCGGTCGAAATCGTGAGCGCAGCCTCCGCGGGGGTCCGCGCGTAACGTCAGGCCGCCTTGGCTAGACAATGGAAAGGCCGTTCGGGGCGACCCGGGCGGCCTTTCGATTTTCTATGCTGCCTTCCGCTTCAGCCCATCGAGCATGGTAAGCGCGACAGCGCTGGCCGCGGCGCACGTGATTGCAGCCGCGAACATCGCCATGTGGAAGCCGCCGAACAAGGCCGAGCCTTCACTCGCAAGCACCGCGCCGAGCAAGGCTGTGGCGATCAGTCCGCCGGTGCGGGCGACCGCGCTGTTGAAACCCGATGCCATGGCGACATGCTGTTCCTCCACGGATCCGAGCACGGAGGAGGTGAGGGGCGCCACGGCGATCGTCATGCCGATCGCCATGACCAGGATCATCGGAAAGACACTAGGCCAGTAGCTTGCGTCTTCGCCGACGCGCAGGGCCAGCAGCATGCCTGCGGCGACCACGGCAGGGCCGATGCTGAGCGGTAGGCGCGGTCCGAGCCGCGCGGCCAAGCCGCCCATGGTTGGCGACAGTGACGTCATCAAGACGGGCAGCGGCAACATGGCAAGCCCTGCCTGCACCGGCGAATAACCTCCGCTGGTGATCAGCACATAAGGAATGAGCAGCATGGCCGCGCCGAATGCGCCGTAGAGGAAGAAGGTCAGCAGGTTCAGCCCGGAAAAGCAGCGGTTCTCGAACAGGGTGAGCGGCATCATCGCCCGTTCTCCACGGCGGTGCTCGGCCCATAGGAAGATGGCTCCGAGGAGCAGGCCGGCGGCAATCGCGAGGATCGCGCTGGTCCCGAACTGGCGGGTCGCCGACCAGAGGGTCAAACCATAGGTGAGGCCGCCGAGACCGGCCGTTGCTACTAAGGCACCCGGATAGTCGGTGCGGCCGGCGCCTTTCTCGTGGCTTTCGGACACATACCGAGCGGCAAGCAGGATAGCGCCGAGCGCAAGCGGCAAGTTGATATAGAAGATGGCCGGCCATCCGACCGAGCCGACCAGCCACCCGCCGATCAGCGGTGCGATGGCGGCGGCTCCGGCGCCGGCTGCAGCCCAGATGCCGACGGCGCGTCCGCGCTTCTCACCTTGATAGGCGGCGTTGAGCAAGGCCAGGCTGTTGGGCAGCAGCAATGCGGCGCCGACGCCTTGCGCGGCGCGGGCGGCAAGCAGCACCGGCAAGCTTGGCGCGAGTGCGCATACGACCGAGGTCAGCGCAAAGATGCTGGTGCCCACAAGCAGCAAGCGCTTGCGGCCGAAATGATCCCCGAGCGCGCCGCCCAGCAACAACAAGGCCGACAGGGGCAGCAGATAGGCGTTCATCACCCACTGCACGTCCTGCGCACCAGCGCTATAGCTGTCGCGGATCGCCGGCAGGGCGACCGACAGGACCGAGCCTTCCACGAAGGACAGGCCGGAGGCGAGCACACAGGCGAACAGGGTCCAGCGGGGATCGCTCCGAACCCCCGGCGGTGCCCCGTCGCGAGGGCTCAATCGACGGGGTCGCTGTTGACCGGCTTGGGCGTACCGGCGGCGCGCTCCACGTTCAGTGCGGCCTCAACCATCCGTTCCCACATGTCCGCATCGCCTGCCGCTGCCATTACCTGGTCGGGCTCGCGAAGGGTGCGGAGGATCGACAGCGCGTCGTCCACATGGTTGTGCCATTCCTCGTCGACACTGGGGCCCGCCGAAGGATCATCGCCCTCCGCATTGCTGCTGAGCGCGCGGCCGGCAAGCACGCGGGCGATCCGTTCAACAAGCGTGAGACTGGAAACGGGCATGGTCATTCCTCCTGTTTTGCCGGCTTAATGCTTTGGTGTGCCCCCGGGTTGCCGCACCGGTCCGCGGAGCAGGCGCTTCAAGACGCGGCGGGCGGTGAGCACCAGCCACAGCGAAAGGATGACGAGGATAAGGGCAATCAGCGCGGCTGCGACAGGATTTGCAATGGCAAGCGCCAGCAACCCGCCCGTGGCGACGTCCTCCGCGGTCGACACAAGGATGTTCGAGAAAGGCTCCGGGCTGGCATTCACCATCGCTCGGGCGCCGGCCTTGCCGGCGTGCGACATCAGCGCCGCGCCGCCGCCGAGCAGGAAGCTTGCAACCTGCCACGTGGGATCTCCGGAATCGACGATTGCAAGCGACAGCAGGGCGCCGCCGAGCGGCCGGATAATGCTGTGGACCGCGTCCCAGGCGCTATCGACCCAGGCCACCTTGTCGGCGAAGAACTCAGCGACCGCGCCGGCAGCGGCAATGCCGATCAGCCAGTTGTTCGCAAGCACGTCGAGCCCCGCGAGCCGCTCGGGAAGGTCGATCCAGCCGAGCTTCATGCCCAGCCCGACCACGAAGGTGACGAGGTAAAGCCGCCATCCTGCCAGCAGGCTGGCCGACGAAGCAAGGGCGATGAGCTGAACGGCGTCCACGGCAGCCTAACGCGCGGAACGGTGAGCGAGGTTCATTGCGGCTTCAGAACGGAGCCAGCGGCGGCTGGATGTCGGACGCCCGCTGCAGTTCCATTCCCGCGGCCTCCAGCCTGGTCATCAGGGAGCGAATGATGTCCGACCTGTTTCGCGCGATACGGTCGTTGTCGCCGGATCGGTCGTCATACACGAGCTCGTGGCCGAACGCGCCGGAGCCGATGCCGGTCAGCGTGCAGCGGACCAGCCGGCAGTCCTTGTTGTCGCGAACGGCCTGCGAGGCGAGGTCGGCGATGGTGTCGAGCTTGTCGCTGCCGGTTGCCGCAACGGCGAACAACACGGTCATGCGCCGCGACTCCGCCTGCGCAAGGTTGTGGATCTCGCGTTCCAGAAGCTTGGTGTTGGCCATGATTAGCTGTTCGCCGGTGAGCGCGCGAAGCCTCGTGGTCTTCAGGCCGATGCGCTCTACCGTGCCGGTGCTGTTGTCGTAGCGGATCGTATCGCCGCGGCGGAACGGCTTGTCGAACAGGATGGCCAAGGCGGCGAACAGGTCGGAGAAGATGCCTTGCGCCGCAAGGCCGATGGCAATGCCGCCAATACCGAGACCGGCCACCAGCGCAGTTACGTTCACGCCCAGGTTCTGGAGGATCAGAATGATCGCGATCGCAAACAGTGCGACGCTGACCAGCACGCGGATGATCGCCATCGCGTTGCCGATGGTGCCGCCGCCATTGTCCTCCGCGACCTTGCGAGAGATCAGCCCAATGACGAGCTCGCGGCCCCAAACGGCGCCTTGAAGCGAGGCTGCGACCACGAAGGCGATCTCGAACAGCCTGCCGATCTTCGCCGGCGGCTCGGCGTAATTGGCGACGATCTCCAGCGCCGCGACCACCATAAAGCCGAGGCTGGTCTTGGCGAGCACCCGGCCGATTACCGACTTCCAACTTGTACAATGAGGATCGCGCGCCGTGATCCGGCGACCCACTTGCCGTAGGACGAGCATGATCGCGACCAGCACCGCGGCAACGATCGCCCCCAGCAGCAAGGCATCCAGGTTCGCCGCAAACCAACCGAGCATTTTGTCGAGCCGCTTCATCGACGCGGGCATGGCAAGCGACGGCGAAGCGATCAAGCTGCCTCAGCGGTTCCCGGTGCTTCGGCTGCCTTGCGTTTGCGGCTCCGCTTCCCGCCCCGGGCCAGGAACTCGAGCAGTCCGACCTCGGCCGACGACAGCCACTTGCGGCCGCGGGGCCGGTCCATGCCGTTCAGCGGGTCGCGGGCATCATTCTTGACCGCATCGAGCAGTTGCGGGTGGACATAGGACTTGCGGCTGATCGCCGGGGTGTTGCCGAGTGCTTCGGCCACAGGCTCGACCACCGTCTTCACCGTGATGCGCGCGTCGTCCGCCTTTCTCAGCAACTGCTCAAGCGCGATCACGCTGGCGCCCCAAGTACGGAAATGCTTGGCCGTGAAGTCGCCACCGGTCGCTTCCTTGATGTAAGCGTTCACGTCGCCGGAGGTGATCGGCCGCGCCTCACCGCCGTCATCCAGGCACTGGAACAGCATCTGGCCGGGCAGTTCCTGGCAGCGCTTGACGATGCGTTTCAGATTGCCGTCGGTGATCTTCACCTCATGCACGATGCCATGCTTGCCGGTGAAGCGCATGGCGAGGCTGCTTCCCTTGCGCTTGAGATGCCGATTGCGAAGCGTCGTTGCGCCGTAGCTTTTGTTCGACTTTGCATATTGCTCGTTCCCGATGCGGATGTGCTCCGTGTCGAGGAGGCGAACGACGGCGGCGAGCACATTGTCGCGGTCCAGCTTGCGGCGTTTGAGATCCTGCTCAACCTTCTTGCGAAGCTTGGGCAGTGCCTTGCCGAACTCCAGCAGCCCTTCATATTTGACGGCGTCCTGCGCCTCGCGAAAATTGACGTGGTAGCGATATTGCTTGCGGCCGCGGGCATCGACACCCGTCGCCTGCAAGTGTCCGTCCGGGTCAGCGCAGAACCAGGCGTTTTCATAGGCGGGGGGCAAACCGACGGCGTTCAACCGATCAATTTCGTCGCGATCGGTGATGCGATTGCCTTCCGCATCGAAATAGGCCCAGTAGCGGCCTTGGCGTTTGCGGGTGATGCCGGGCTCGGCGTCGCTGGAATGGCGTAGCATGTTGAGAGAATGAGCCGCCGGGTGCGCGGTTCCGGTGCGAGGAACAAATGACGTTGAAGGGCAAGCGCATCCTGATCATGGCGACGGACGGTTCCGAGGAGTCGGAGCTGTTCGGCCCACGCGAAATCCTGCTTGGCATGGGCGCCGAAGTGAAGCTTGCAGCGCCGGGGAGAAGCCCCATTCAGGCCACGGTGCGCGATGATCCGGGCCGAACGATCCGGCCCGACCTGCTGGTCGCCGACGCACGGGCGGACGAGTTCGATGCGCTGGTGCTGCCGGGCGGGGTGATCAACCCGGATGCGCTTCGAACCAATGCCGCGGCGATTGAGTTGATCAGGGCGTTTGCGGCGGCGGGGAAGCCGGTGGCTGCAATCTGTCACGGGCCATGGCTGCTGGTGGAGGCCGACCTTCTTCGCGGACGGCGGGCCGCATGCTGGCCCTCGATCGCCACGGATGTGCGTAATGCCGGTGCCACCGTGGTCGACGAAGCTGTGGTTGTGGATGAAAACATCGTGACCAGCCGCAAGCCGGACGACGTTCCTGAATTCACGCAAGCCCTGGCGGAATTGCTGGCCAGCTAAACCGCCTCGTAACGATTATTGTCGTAGCGTCGCTCAGATGGGCACGGCGACAACGATTGAGATCACCCTTGATTGGATCGCCGCCGCCTGGCTGTCGGCTGCGGTCGCAATTGCCGGCTGGATCGGCGGAGCGCCGCTCGCTGTCTCTGGAACAGCCGCATTGGTGATTGGGGCCTTGCCTATCGGGCACTTGCTTCGCTTCGAAACGACAAACTTCCATTGCGGCCATTCGACCTCGTGGATGCCGGCTGGTCGGAGGATAGGCCGGAGGAATTGCTGCTGACCGCAGAGATGATGGTGATTCCAGCCGCGGACGAGCTGATACTCGACGATGTCCTTGCGGCCGTAGAGCCCAATTCCCGCGTCGTTCAGTTGTTCGCCGCGCCTCCCATGCCAACCGCCGGTGAGCTCAAATTGCGTATCGATAGGCATTTGCAGCAGGGCAGGCGGGAGACCCTCCCAGTATCCCCGCCCGATGCTTCGCAAGCCTTGTACGATGCGCTTGCCGACCTTCGCCGCTCACTCGGCTAATCAATCGCCAATCGTCAGTGCCTCGAGCGAGACTTCGATCGAACCGTCGTTGCGAGCCTGCGGTGCACCCGTAAGCGCGATGTCGGCAACGATCTGACCGGGGATGGTGAATTCCGCTTCTTCGATTCCGTCCGTCAGCCGTGCGACTACCGCCGGCGCTTCGGGCCCAGGGACGCGTAGGCTGACGACGTGCCGCTCCCCCATTAACGTTAATGATTGCCAATCCGTTGAACGCCAGTCGGTAAGCAGAATCCTATCACGTCCGACTTGCGCCCGGTTCAGCAGAGCACGCAACAGCGCGGATGCTGCTGGCGACATCGGAAGGCGCATCATTGCACTTGTTCCAGATAGGCGCGGACCCGCTTAACTGTCTGCGGGCGTGGCTCTCTTCCCCGTCGAAGGTCGAAAACGAACCGAGGATCGCCGATCGCGTCGCGGCCGAATCTGGTTGGAGCAATCTGGGACTGGCGGAGAAAACGTTCAACGTCGTAAAGAAGGTGCACTGCGAAAATCCTCGGTCTAGCCGACTCGGCAATCGTTATTTCCCAACGCATTTCCTACTTGTCTAGGTAGTTTCCTATCCTTAAGAGCGTGGTAATGGTGCCGGATCCCAGAACAGTTCTTGAAGGCCTATGTGCGGAAAGGGGCGATGACTTCGCCAGCCTCTCCCGCATGCTCGGCCGCAATTCCGCCTACATCCAGCAATTCGTCCGCCGCGGCGTGCCGAGGCGATTGAAGGAGGAGGAAAGGCGAAAACTTGCCCGCTACTTCGGCATTTCCGAAGCGCTGCTTGGCGGGCCTGCGGAGGCTGAGGCGCCAACCGCGGGCCTTGTTTCCGTGGTCCGAACACCGGTTCACGCATCTGCTGGTCCCGGCGCGATCCCCGACGACGAAACGGGTAAGCCTTATTTCGCCTTCGAATCGCGATGGCTGAAAGGCCTGACCAGCAGCCCCTCCGACAAATTGTCGATCATCCGGGTCGAGGGCGACTCCATGGCACCCACGCTGAATTCGGGCGATGACATACTGGTCGACCTCGGCGACTGCGGCGACCGGCTCCGGGACGGCATCTATGTGCTTCGGGTGGACGATGCTTTGGTGGTGAAGCGGATCGCCATCAACCCGATCCGCCGGCGGGTCACCGTTCAGTCGGACAATCCGGCCTATCCCGACTGGCCGGATTGCGAGATCCGATCGATCAACTGCGTCGGCCGGGTGATCTGGGCGGGGCGGAAGCTGGTTTAGGCGCTGCGGCGCTTGTCGATCAGCCATACGGCAAGGGCAATGACAATGCCCACCGCCGTGCCGATGATCGCGCCAAGCGTCGGCGCTCGCTGAACGATCCCGAAGATCAGCCCGCCGAGAATAGAGAGTGCAAGCAGGCAGCCCCCCGCCTGTGTTGTCCGTCCGTCCATCATAAACCCTTGCCAGAGTGGAGAGGACGGAGCCACCCGCAATCTTGGCAAGCATGGTGAAGGAGGCGTCAACTCCATTCTTGCGCAGTCCGGCAATCACCAGACGGTATCAGCGCTGCCTATGGATCTTCCGTTCATTTCCGGACGGCACGCGCTGAGCGATGCCGACGAGCTGATTGCACGATTCGGCGCCGACGCTGCCGGCGAGGCAAAAACCCGTGCCCGCCGGTCTCGCAGTGACGGCAACGTCCAGCGTTTCTGCCACTGGCGACAGATCGAGCGGGTCATAACGCTGCTGACAGGCGACGAGGCGACCGGAACGATCCACTAAGCTCCCAAGGTCGGACTGGCGCCGTTCAGGAGGCGCGGGTAGAGCTAAGACCATGGTCGGGCGGGGAAAGGCGGGCGCACGCGCGCGGCTGTTGTGTGCGGCAGCGACGGGGCTGCTGTGGTGCCTTCCTGCGCTCGCCCAACAGACGGATCCTCTCGATCCGGGGGAACTCGATCCTTCCGCCCCGCTCGATCCTTTACCCGATCTCGGGGTTGATTGGCCCGTCCTCGATCAGTCGCCGGTCACCGCTGAAACACCGGCCGTTCCCTCACCCACACAGGACGATGGCTCGGCTAGCCTTCGCTATGACGTTGCCGTCGAGGGATTGGACAGCCTGGCAGATGCCGACAAGCTGCTGACCGATTTCCGCACGCAGTCGCAGCTGGAAGCGGATCGGCGGCGGACTGCCAATGCAGCGCAGATCGAACGCCGCTCGAACGGCGACGCGGAGTTGCTCGCCGAGCTGCTTCGAAGCCAGGGTTACTATGATGCGGCGGTGGAGCCGCGGATCGAACGTGCGGGGCAGTCTCTTCGCGTCGTTGTCGCTGCCGAGCCGGGTGAACGATACGAATTTGCCGGCGTCAGCCTGCCCGGTCTCGAAGGGGCTGGAACAGAGGCAGGAGCATTGCGGCAGACCTTTGTCATCCGGGCGGGTGATCCGGTGGTTGCTGCCGACGTGATCGCGGCAGGGACTGCCCTGAAGGTAGCACTTGGCGAGCAGGGGTTCGCCCTCGCCGAGGTTGGTGAGCAGGACATCGAGATCGATCACGAGGCCCGGAGGGCGACGTTGACACTGCCAGTTCGGCCCGGACCCCAGGCGCGTTTCGGCACCATCCGCGTTGCTGGCCGGCCTGCTTTCTCGCC
The DNA here is from genome assembly GCF_011300455.1 of Sphingomonas piscis. Taxonomy (NCBI): domain Bacteria; kingdom Pseudomonadati; phylum Pseudomonadota; class Alphaproteobacteria; order Sphingomonadales; family Sphingomonadaceae; genus Sphingomonas; species Sphingomonas piscis. Next base: position 356,655 of record NZ_CP049869.1, on the reverse strand, counting down.
CCGTCATGTCCAGACGATTGCGCGTTTCCGCACCGGCGACACCTTCCAGCGCTCCAAGGTCGACGATCTTCGCCGCGCGCTGATCGCGACCGGCCTTGTTGCATCCGCCGAGGTGCAGGTGATTCCCGCTGCGGATTGGCAGACTGTCGACTTGGCGGTGCGCCTTGAGCCCGCTCCGCCGCGAACCATTGCGGGGGAGCTCGGTTACGGAACGGGCGAGGGGCTGCGCGCTGAGGCCAGTTGGCAGCACCGCAACTTCATCACGCCGGAAGGCGCGATCACGTTGCGCGGCATCGCCGGTACGCAGGAGCAGCTTGCCGCCGTGCAATTCCGGCGCAACAATTTCGCGCGCCGCGATCAGGTGCTGAACGTCCAGGCATCGGCAAGCCACCAGGACCGCGACGCTTATGAAGCCAAGACACTCCTGCTCGCCGGCAATATCGAGCGGCAAAGCAACATCATCTGGCAGAAGAAGTGGACCTACAGCCTCGGCGCCGAGGTGCTCGCTACTCGGGAGCGCGGTGCATTCGACCTGTCGGGGATCAAGGATACCCGGGATTTCCTGCTGACGGCTTTTCCGGTGAGCCTGGGTTATGACAGCAGCGATGACCTTCTCGACCCGACGACGGGCTTCCGGCTCAGCGGTCGTTTGAGCCCGGAAATATCCGCGCACGGGGGCCAGTTCGCGTACGGTCGGCTGCAGGTCGACGCGAGCACGTACCAGCCGCTCGGACAATCGGTTGTTGTCGCCGGTCGCGTGCGGTTCGGCACCATCGTCAACGCGGACACATTCTCGATCGCGCCGACCCGCCGTTTCTATGCGGGCGGCGGCGGGTCCGTGCGCGGCTATGGCTATCAGCAGCTTGGACCGCGCGATTCCGATGGCGACCCAACCGGTGGTCGCAGCCTGGCCGAGTTCGGACTGGAAGGACGGGTGCGGTTGAAGGCATTCGGCGGCAACTTCGGACTGGTGCCCTTCCTGGATGGCGGCGTGCTAAGCAACCGCAAGCTCCCGCGCCTTAGCGAGCTTCAGTTCGGCGCCGGCCTGGGCCTCCGTTATTACTCCAGCTTCGGCCCGATCCGGATTGACGTCGGCACGCCGCTAAACCCCCGCAGCGGCGATGGACGCGTGGCGGTGGTCGTGTCGCTCGGTCAGGCCTTCTGAGGTGAGCGAAGCCGCCGTCGTTGCCGACGAAATGCCACGGCGAAACGGGTGGCGGCCGCGGCAGGACTGGCCTCGCCGGCTCGCCAGGGAACTGCTCGCCTTCCTTGTGGGACTGCTGCTTCTGGCGGCAGGGGCCTTGGTGCTGCTCGACACTGCGCCCGGGCACCGCTTCATCGTTGACCGGATCGCCGCGCTCGAGACCAGTTCGGGTCTCCGTATTTGCATCGGCCGGATCGACGGGTCTATCTTCGGAAAGTCGCGCCTGAAGGATGTGGCGATCGCCGACCAAAACGGCGTTTTCCTGACATCGCCCGAGATCATGCTCGATTGGGCGCCGGGGGCATGGCTGTACAACAGCCTTCATGTCGAGGAGCTCACCGCGGCCAAGGCCACCCTGGCGCGGCTTCCGACACTTCGCCCGAGCGCTCGCCGTGGGCCGATCCTTCCCGACTTCGATATCTTCGTCGGACGTCTCAACATCGACCGGCTGGAGATTTCCCGGGCAGTTACCGGGCGTGCGCAGGTCGGCCGAGTGCGCGGAACGGCCGACGTACGCGCGGGCCGGGCGATGGTGCAGCTTGCGGTGATGGTCGAGGGCGGTGACCGGCTGGCGCTGGCACTCGATGCCGAGCCGGACCGGAACCGCTTCGACCTGGATGCCAGGGTCGTCTCGCCTGCAACGGGTGTGTTGACGGCCCTTGCGGGGCTTCGGCGGTCGATCGATTTGACGCTCGACGGTGACGGCAGCTGGAAGCGGTGGCGCGGCGCGGCCAAGCTCGACATCGGGGGCAGTCCGACCGCCCGCCTGGCGCTCGGGGTGGACTCCGGTCGCTACCAATTGGCTGGGGATGTCTCTGCATCGCAGCTCCTTTCCGGCAAGGCCCGGCGACTGCTTGCGCCGAAGGTTCGGGTACGCGGCGGGGGCCGTCTGCGCGACAATCGGTTAAACGGACAGCTCAGTCTTGCATCGCCGGCAGTGCGCGCGGTTGCACGCGGCGGCGTCGATCTCAGCGCGGGGCGGTACCGGGACCTGCGCGTCGGCGTCGATCTGCTGCGACCGGCGGCGCTGTTTCCCGACATGTCAGGGCGGCAGGTGCGGCTGGTTTGGACGCTGGACGGCGCCTTCGACGAAGCGGATTATTCCTATCGGCTTACCTCTCCGTCGGTGCGGTTCGACACGACGGGCTTCATCGATGTCCAGGCGGAGGGCCGTGGCCGCTTCGGGCCCTGGCCGATGCGTGTTCCGCTTCGGCTGACAGCGCGAGGTGTCACCGGGATCGGCGATGCTGCGGGTTCGATCCTCGCCAACGCGCGGCTTGAAGGAATGCTGGCCGTCACACCCAAGCTGATCCGCGGCGAGGACCTCCGCTTTACGAGCGCCCAGCTGTCGGGGAAATTGTCGTTGCTGGTGGATCTCGTCACCGGCCGGTTCGAACTTTTGCTGTCGGGAGGGCTGAAGCGCTACCTTGTCCCCGGTCTCGGCATCGTCGACGTGCTGACCGAACTCAAGGTCGTTCCCGGTCCGGGCGGGCAGGGGTCACGCGTCGTCGGATCGGCGAAGGCGTGGGTTCGGAGGCTGGACAACGCCTTCTTCCTCAGCCTCACCGGCGGCCTTCCCGTCTTGACCACTGATTTGGAGCGCGGTGGTGATGGCGTGCTCCACTTCAGCAACATGCGGGTGCAATCCCCTAAGCTGATCCTGACCGGCTTTGGACAGCGCAGCCGGAACGGCACGTTCCACATCGTGGCCGCGGGAAAACAGGCGCAATATGGACCGCTGAAGTTGATTCTCGACGGTCCGATCAATCGACCCAAGATCGACCTTCTACTGGCACGGCCCAACGAAGCACTGGCGCTTTCGCAGGTGCGACTTCAACTGGTCCCGACGGCCGCCGGCTTCGATTATCGGGCTGCGGGCGGGTCGCGGCTCGGCCCCTTCAGCAGCAATGGGGCCCTTCTTCTCCCGCCGGGAGGGCGACCTACAATCACGATTGCGGCTCTCGACGTCGCAGGAACCAGCGCCAGTGGCGTTCTGCGTGCAGATCCGGGTGGACTAAGCGGTCTTCTCCGCCTCGCTGGTGGAGGGATCGACGGCACCCTGCTGTTCTCGCCGGTCGGCAGCGATCAGAAGATCGAGGCGCATCTCACCGGCCGCAACGTGCGGTTGCCAGGCAGCATCGCCATCGGCGCTGGACGGCTGGATGGCTCGGTCATCGTCGCGGATGGTCGCAGTAGTCTCGACGGCGTTGTGAACGCCCAAAACCTGCAGATCGGCGGCATCAGCCTGGCGCGGCTGGTGGCGAATGGGCGCTTGGTCGACGGTCGCGGCCAGATACGTGCGGCATTCAGTGGGCGTCGAGGCGCCGACTTCAGCTTCTCTACTCTTGCCGATGTCTCTCCGGACCGGATCAGCCTTACCGGAAACGGACAGGTGAACAGACGACCGCTTCAGCTTCGGACAGCCGCCGTGCTCACCCGCAGCGGCGATGGATGGGCGCTGGCACCGACAGACTTCCTGTTTGCGGGCGGGGCAGGAACTTTGTCCGGGCGGAGCGGGTCGCGCCCGGAAGTCCATGCCGAGCTTCGCGGCATGCCGCTACAGATCCTCGATATCGTTCAACCCGGCCTTGGTCTTGGAGGCCTTGCGACTGGACGTCTCGACTATGCTTGGCAGGGAAACCGGAGCGGTCGCATCGATCTTCGGGTTCGCGGCCTCAGCAAGGCCGGGTTGGTTCTGTCGTCGCGTCCAATCGACGTCGGCATTGCGGCGGCCGTTGCCGACGGCAAGGCGGCGATACGCGCCGTTGCCGTCAGCGAGGGACGGACGGTCGGCCGCGCGCAGGCGCGCTTCGCCCCGCTTGGCAGGGGCCCGTTGATTGCAGAGCTGCTGAATGCACCGCTGTTTGCCCAGCTTCGCTACCAAGGACCAGCCGATACGTTGTGGCGACTGACGGGCAACGAGCTGTTCGACTTGTCAGGCCCGCTTGCGATCGGTGCCGACGTCGGCGGTCGATTGGCCAATCCGGTGATCCGCGGGTCGCTTCGAACCAAGGGTGCCCGGCTCGACAGCCCGGTGACGGGAATGGCGCTGACGCAATTGAACGCCGATGCCCGCTTCTCCGGGCCGCAGCTCGTCTTCACCAACCTCAGCGGGCAGACCAGCGGCGGCGGCACCGTGCGGGGCGGCGGGTCGGTGACCTTCGCAGAAGGACGGACGGGGTTGAACCTCAGCTTTGCAGCGGACGAGGCTTTGCTGCTCGACCGCGACGATGTCGCCGCGCGCGTGACGGGGCCGCTTCAGATCCGATCGGACGGACAGGGCGGGACGATCTCCGGCAACCTACGGCTCGACAAGGGCCGCTTCCAACTTGGCCGCGCAAGCGCCGCGGCGGCAGTGCCGCAGCTCCAGGTTCGCCACCGCAACCGGAACGACGGGGAAGTCATCGAAACGGAGGATCTGCGGCCTTGGGCGCTGAAGATCGGTCTCACCGGCAGCAACCTTCAAGTCACCGGTCTCGGGATCGACAGCCGCTGGCGCACGGAGCTGGACATCGGTGGGACGGCCGACTCACCGCGCTTCACCGGCCAGGCCAATCTGGTGCGCGGCGACTATGACTTTGCGGGCCGCAATTTTCGGCTTGAGCGTGGGATCATCCGCTTCCGCGGCGAAAGCCCGCCGGACCCGCAGCTCGACATTTCGGCAGAGGCGCAAGTTCAGGGCATCGATGCGACGGTGCGCGTCGGTGGCACGGGGCAGCGACCCGAGATCACCTTCGCGAGCGTCCCCGCGCTGCCGCAAGACGAACTGCTCTCGCGCATTCTGTTCGGCACCTCGATCACCAACCTGTCGGCACCAGAAGCGCTGCAGCTGGCTGCCGCGGTGGCGGCGTTGCAATCCGGCTCGGGCGGGCTGGACCCGATCAATGCGTTGCGGCGAGCGGTCGGTCTCGACCGGCTCCGGATCATTCCGGCCGACGTCGCAACGGGGCAACGGACGGCGATCGCCGCGGGCAAATATATCCGCCGCCGATTGTTCGTGGAGGTGATCACGGACGGGCAGGGCTATTCCGCAACGCGTATCGAGTATCAGGTCACCCGCTGGCTCTCCCTGCTTTCGTCTCTGTCGACAATCGGGCGGGCCGGCGCCAACGTTCGCGTCAGCAAGGATTATTAGCTTTGCAGCCAACAGAGAGCCGCACGTCGGACAATGGAAAGCGCCTCAGGAACGTCATTGGGGGCTCGGCCGGCAATTTGGTCGAATGGTATGACTGGTACGCCTATACGTCGCTGAGCCTGTACTTCGCCGCGGCGTTCTTCCCGAAGGGCAATCCGACCGCGCAGCTATTGTCGACGGCTGCCATCTTTGCCGTCGGCTTCCTGATGCGGCCGATCGGCGCCTGGTGGATGGGCGTCTATGGCGACCGTCATGGGCGCAAGGCCGGCCTGGCACTCTCCGTCGGCTTGATGGCGGGCGGCTCCCTCATCATCGCCGTCGCGCCGACATACGAGCAGGCCGGGTTCGTTGCGCCATTAATCCTTCTGCTCGCACGGCTGATGCAGGGGCTCTCCGTCGGCGGCGAATATGGCACCAGCGCGACATATTTGTCCGAGGTTTCAAGCCGGCGGCGACGCGGTTTCTGGTCGAGCTTTCAATATTTTACACTGATCGGCGGGCAGTTGCTGTCGCTCGGCGTGCTGTTGTTGCTCCAGTCGTTGATGTCGGAAGCGGAACTGACCGCCTGGGGCTGGCGCATTCCGTTCGTCATCGGCTCCGCGCTGGCGATCATCGTCTATCTGCTTCGGCGCCGGATAGAGGAGACGGAGAGCTTCAAGGCCATGCCAGCGGACCGGCCGGTGTCCAGCGCCAGGCACTTGTGGCGCGGTCATGCCCGGCTGTTCGTCATCGTCGCCATCATCTCGGCGGGTGGCAGCCTGGCCTTCTACTCCTACACCACCTACCTGCAGAAGTTCCTGGTCAACACCTCCGGCTTTTCGAAGCAGAGCGCGACGCAGGTGATGACGCTGGCGCTGATCGTCTTCATGGCGCTGCAGCCGCTGTGGGGTCTTGTCAGCGACAAGGTTGGACGAAAGCCGCTGCTGTTCCTGTTCAGCATTGGGGGGATGCTGGTGACGGTGCCGGTGTTCAGCGCTTTGTCGACGGTGACCGACCCGGTGGCCGCCTTCCTGTTGATCCTGGTACCGCTGACGCTTCTCGGCGCCTACACGTCCATCGGCGCGGTGTTCAAAGCCGAGCTGTTCCCGGCCCACATCAGGACCCTTGGCGTCGCCTTGCCCTATGCGGTTGGCAACGCCCTGTTCGGCGGTACGGCGGAGGCCGCCGCGCTGTGGTTCAAGAACCAAGGGATTGAGAGCGCTTTCTACTGGTACGTGACGGCAATCCTTGGGTGCGCGACCATCGCGTTCGCGCTCCTGCCGGAAACGCAGAAAACCAGCCTGATCGAAGAAGATTAGCGCAGCAGCGTCTTCTTGAGCTCACCGACGGTGAGGCGCCCCCATTGCGACGCCCACGGAGAGGTCGTCACGTCTTCGTCCTGTAGATATTCGGGCTTCACCCAGCCGCGGCCCGCCACCTGCGGCTGCACCTTGGCGAGCTTGGTGACGTCGAACGGGCGGTGAAAGGCGAGGCCAGCCTGATCGCCATGGGCCCAGCGAACGGTTGCTGGCAAAGCGCCGGCGTTGCCGAGGTCGAGAAGCACGACATTGCCGACATTGTACGATCCCGTCGACTGGATCTGCGCACCCTCGGCCGAAATGTTTCGGAGCCGGGCGACGGCGCTTTCGTGATTGAACTGCACCAGCCCCGACCAAATCAGCGGATGCCGGCGAGCCGTGCGCCGAGGGTCGGAAGGCTCCACCGTAAGCGGTTCCGGGTCGCTGTTCTCGACATCCTTCGGTGCATTGTTCTTCAACACCAGCAGCAACGTCTCGTTGAGTGTTGCAGGGTCGCAGGCGATTTGGGTTTCGTGGGCGAACTCCAGTCCGAAGCGGTCGTCGCGGATCCAACGGACGGCACATTCCACCTCGCCAACATCGCCGAGGATCAAGATCACCTTCTGCCACAGGCGTGCGCGCAGGTCACCGCGAACCATGGCGCCGCCGCCTGAAATATTGATGAGCTCAACCGCAACCTTGCGGCGTCCGCTTCGGACCGTCGCTCCGGCGTCCGTCAGGCGATGCCGATCACCGTCGCGGTCGTCGCTTCGGCGCACTTCCTTCCGGGCGACGGCCGAGGCGCTCAGAGCAGGGTTGCCCCTTTTCCCGCGTGGAGCCTTGTCCGGGACGACCGGCGATGTTCCCGGCTGCCGCAGCAGCGCCTCGCGAAAGCTGTTGTGCCCACGTTCAAAGGTCATGGGGCCGGCAATGCCGCAAACTGATTACTGATTGGTGCACGAAAACGGCCGCCCCGAAGGTCGGGACGGCCGCGTTCCGTTCGGTGCTGAGCGTCGAACGCTAGCTGGAATAATACATGTCGAACTCGACGGGGCTCGGCGTGGTTTCCCAGCGCATCACTTCTTCCCACTTGAGTTCGACATAAGCGTCGATCTGGTCTTCGCTGAACACGTCGCCCTTCGTCAGGAAGGCCTTGTCGTTCTGAAGCGAGATGAGCGCCTCACGCAGCGAGCCGCAGACGGTCGGGACCGCGACCAGTTCCGCCGGCGGCAGGTCGTACAGGTTCTTGTCCATCGGATCGCCCGGGTGGATGCGGTTCTGGATACCGTCCAGGCCTGCCATCAAAATCGCCGAGTAGCAGAGGTACGGATTGGCCATGGCGTCAGGGAAGCGGAACTCGACGCGCTTAGACTTCTCGCCGGTGCCGTAGGGGATACGACAGGACGCGGAGCGGTTGCGGCTGGAATAAGCCAGCAGCACCGGCGCCTCGAAGCCCGGCACAAGTCGCTTGTAGCTGTTGGTGGTCGGATTGGTGAACGCGTTCAGCGCGCGGGCGTGCTTGATCACGCCGCCGATGAAGTAGAGCGCGGTGTCGCTGAGGCCCGCATAGCCGTTGCCGGCAAAGAGCGGCTTGCCGCCATCCCAGATGGAGATGTGCGTGTGCATGCCGCTGCCGTTATCCTTGGCGATCGGCTTCGGCATGAAAGTCGCCGTCTTGCCGTAGGCCTGGGCAACCATGTGCACGACATACTTGTAGATCTGCATGCGGTCGGCGGTTTCGACCAGCGTACCGAAGGTGAGGCCTAGCTCGTGCTGCGCAGCGGCCACTTCGTGGTGATGCTTGTCGCAGGGCAGGCCCATTTCGAGCATGGTCGACACCATCTCGGCACGAATGTCCTGGGCGCTATCGACCGGCGCAACCGGGAAGTAGCCGCCCTTGGCCCGCGGACGGTGGCCAAGGTTGCCACCGTCATATTCGCGCATGGTGTTCGTCGGCAGTTCGATGTCGTCGATCTTGTAGCCCGACGCATTGTAGCTGTCCTCGAAGCGGACGTCGTCGAACATGAAGAATTCGGCCTCCGGGCCGACGTAGACGGTGTCGCCGATGCCGGTCGACTTGAGATACGCTTCGGCGCGATGCGCGGTGGAGCGCGGATCACGGGCGTAGAGCTCGCCGGTGGACGGCTCGAGCACGTCGCAGAAGAGCACCAGCATCGGGGTGGCGCTGAACGGATCGATGTAGGCCGCGTTGAGGTCGGCCCGCAGGATCATGTCGGATTCGTTGATCGCCTTCCAACCCGCGATCGACGAACCGTCGAACATGAAGCCGTCGGTGAGCATATCCTCGTCAATGACGCCAGACGCCATGGTCAGGTGCTGCCACTTGCCCTTGGGATCGGTGAAGCGAAGGTCGACCCACTCGATCTCTTCGTCCTTGATCCGGCTGAGGATTTTGCCCGCGTCGTTCGCCATTTTGCACACACCCGCTGATGTTGAGAATCGCCCGGCGCCCCCGGCCGGGTTACGGGATCCCATTCCAGCCGCGGGCGCCCCAGTCCAGTCGCAGCTGCAAAAAAAGTGAATATTTCACGCTGCACTGCGGCACGAAACGACGGGCGGGCAACATAGAGGGGAGAGCGGTTATTCCGTCGTTAACCATAATCACCACCGGGCGCAGTAAACGGAAAATCGTTCCTCGTCATGCACTTAGTGACGAAAACTATGTTGCAGCGCCGTGATGACCGTGATTATGTCGCGACCGAATGGGTCGGGAGGGTTATGATGGTCACGACGGTACATTTCTATGAGCGCCGCGCGTCGCGGGAGCGCCGTGCGGCGCGTGAGGCACTGACCGAGGCGGCGCGGGAACGGCACTCCGCCTTGGCTGCGCATTTCGCCGGACTCGCCCAGTCGGCGCAGCAGATCCGGTCGGCTGCCGCCGAGCCGGTCGCCGCCGCTCTCAAGTAGATCGTCCAGATGAGGCTCAAGGTCGCGCTTGCGCTGCTGTGTTCGGCAGCGCTCGCCTCATGTTCCACGACCGAAGTGCCGCGCGTGCAGCAAGTTGCCGTTGCGCCGACCAAGAAGGCCGACCTCGGCTATCGCTGGACCAACGGCTTCGCTGAAAAAGCGCGGGAGGGGGCGACCAGCAGCTTCGGGCTCACCCACCTGAAGCCCGGCGATTTCCTTTGGACGCCGCACATTCCGGCAGAAGGCGACACGCAGGTCGTCGTCGACCTGTTGACGCAGACCGCCTTCGTCTACCGCGGGGAGCAGGTGGTCGGCATGACCACGATTTCCAGCGGTAAGAAGGGCAAGGAAACACCGCTCGGCTTCTGGAAGGTGGAGCGCAAACAGCGCACATACCGGTCACGCAAGTATCAGAATGCACCAATGCCGTTTGCGCAGATCATCGACGATCACGGCATCGCGCTTCATGGCGGTGCCTTGCCCGGCTATCCGGCAAGCCACGGCTGTGTGCGATTGCCGATCAAGTTCGCGGAGAAGTTATTCAGCCTAACCGAGGTGGGCACCAAGGTCATCGTCGAAGGCTAAGGGTCAGTAAGCCCGGCGCTGTGCGGCGATCAGCATGCGAAGCAGCATTGCGACAGGGCGCGGTACCCCGACCTTGCCCTCGAGCCACAGGCTTACCGCAGAGCGGCTGACGCCGATGGCGGTCGCAAGCTCGCTCTGGGTTTTGTAGCCGAGGGTCCGCATCGCCGAACGCAATTCGTCTGGCGCCATGGACGCAAGCCGGCGCTCGTCTTCCAGGATGTTGATCGGCTGCGGCGGATTGGCCGCATCGTCCTCAGATGGCATCCGAGCCGCGGTCCCCGGTTCGGATCCGGATTGCCTGCGCAATGTCGGACACGAAGATCTTGCCGTCGCCGATCCGGCCGGTGCGCGCCGCCCGCTCGATCGCGTCGATGACATTTTCGGCCATGCTGTCCTCGACCACCACTTCGACCTTAACCTTGGGCAGGAAGTCCACGACATATTCGGCACCGCGATAGAGCTCGGTGTGGCCTTTCTGACGGCCGAAGCCCTTGACCTCGCCAACCGTGATGCCGCTGACACCTACCTCGTGAAGGGCGTCCTTCACGTCGTCGAGCTTGAACGGCTTGATGATGGCTTCGATCTTCTTCACGTCCGCGTCTCTACCAAATGTTGGGTCACAAGCCCATTGCCGCCGGAGAGGCGCCCTTTGCAACCTCTTCGTCAACGGCTTGCCCAACGCCCGCCGCAATTTCCGGCCAAGCGGCGCTCCCATGAAAGCCATCATACTCGCCGCGGGCCAAGGCTCGCGCCTCGGAGCCCTGACGGTCGACCGACCCAAATGCCTGATTGAGTTCGGAGGCAAGACCTTGCTCGACTGGCAGCTCGACACGTTGGAGGCCAACGGTATCGAGGACGCAGTCGTGGTGACCGGATTTCGCGACGACCAGATTGCCGCGGCACTGGCTCGCCGGCAGGGCGGCCCGACCGTGCGCACCATCTACAACCCATTCTACAAGGTCGCGGACAATTTGGGCTCGCTCTACATCGCCCGCGATGAATTGGCGGGCGACTGCCTCGTCTGGAACGGCGACACCCTCGTGTCCAAAGCGTTGATGAAGCGGGTGATCGACAACGATCAGCCGGGAATCCGAGTCACTGTCGACCGGAAGGACAGCTACGACAGCGACGACATGAAGGTGGTGGAAAGCGACGGCAAGCTGAAGGCGATCGGCAAGCGGCTCGACGAGGGAGTGAACGCGGAATCGATCGGGCTGCTGGCCTTCCGCTCAGGCGGTGCCGAGCAGTTCCGTGACGCCATCGAGCGCACCATCCGAACTCCCGAAGGAACCACCGTCTGGTACCTGCGCGTCATTCACCACATCGCTCAGGAAGCCGATGTCTGGACGTTTGACATTCAGGGGGAGGAGTGGGGTGAGGTCGATTTCCCGGAGGACGTCCAGCAAGCTCAGGCGCTGGTTGCGGGCTGGGCTTAGTAAGGCGGCTTGTCTAACCCGGCCGGGCTCTTTGTGAAGATTTCGCAGCCGTCCTCGGTGATCCCGATGGAATGCTCGAACTGAGCAGACAAGGAGCGGTCACGGGTCACGGCGGTCCAGCCGTCCTCCAGCACCTTGCAGTCGGGACGGCCGATGTTCACCATCGGCTCGATCGTGAAGATCATTCCCGGCCGAAGCTCGACGCCCGTTCCGGGCCGGCCCGCATGGATGACCTCCGGCGAGTCATGGAACAGCCGGCCGACGCCGTGGCCGCAGAAATCACGGACGACCCCATAGCGGTGCGCCTCGGCATGGCGTTGGATGGCATTGGCGACGTCGCCCAGGCGGTTGCCGGGCCGCGCCTGCTCGATGCCGAGCATCAGGCACTCATAGGTGACGTCGACCAAACGCTTCGCCTTTATCGGCACGTCGCCGACCAGGTACATGCGGCTGGTATCGCCGTGCCAGCCGTCGACGATCGGCGTCACATCGATGTTGACGATGTCGCCGTCGCGAAGCGGCTTCTCGCTCGGAATGCCGTGGCAGACGACATGATTGATCGAGATGCAGCTGCTCTTGGTGTAGCCACGGTAGCCAAGCGTCGCCGGCAGCGCCCCGGCGCTGATCATATGATCGTAGACGATGCGATCGAGCTCATCGGTGGTGACGCCGGGAACCACATGAGGCACCAATGCGTCGAGGATTTCCGCAGCCAGCCGGCCAGCCTTGCGCATTCCCGCAAAGCCGTCCGGACCATGCAGTTTGACCACGCCGTTGCGGGGCTCGACCCGGTCTTCGGCATCCACCGTGATATATTCCGTCATCCTTGAGATATAGGCGCTCAGCGTCCAAGTGGCGAGAGGCGAAGGAGCAGGCGCTAAACAATGAACGAAAAGATCTGGACCGCGGCACTGCTGATCATCGGCGACGAGATCCTGTCGGGGCGCACCCAGGATAAGAATGTCGCGCAGATCGCGACCTGGCTCAACGAGCAGGGCATCCGCCTTGCTGAAGTGCGGGTGGTGCCGGACGAGATGGAGGCGATCGGCCGCGCCGTGAACGCGCTTCGGGCGGAGAATGACTATCTGTTCACCACTGGCGGTATCGGTCCGACCCATGACGACATCACCGTCGACGCCATTGCCGCCGCCCTTGGCGTGGACGTGATCGTCCACCCGGAGGCAAGACGAACGCTGGAGACTTATTACGCCGCGCGCGGGCAGGAGGTCACCGACGCCCGCCTCCGCATGGCCCGGACACCGGCCGGCGCGGACCTGATCCCTAATCCGACGTCGGGGGCGCCGGGCATCAGGGTCGGCAATATCTTCATTATGGCGGGTGTGCCGCACATCACGGCGAGCATGATCCAGGGGCTGAGCGGAACGTTGGAGGGCGGACGGCCGGTGGTTTCGGTCACCGTCGGCGCCCGCGCGGCCGAAAGCGAGGTTGCAGACCTCCTGCGTGAGACCGAAGCCTCTGCCGAGGGCGTGAGCATCGGCAGCTATCCGTTTCAGGATGATGCCGGTTACGGCGCCAACTTCGTCGTCCGCTCTCGCGACGGAGCCCAGGCGCGGGCATGTGCCGACCGGCTGGCGGCGGGGCTCAGCGCCTTGGGCTACCAACCGGTGGATGGCGGGATCAGAACCGCTTCAATGCATTAACTTGCATTTGCTCGCGCCTGCCCGTTAGCGCGGTCGCATGCATCCGGTTCAAACCTTTGAGCTGATCCTTGCGCTGCTCGGTGTCGCGATCGCGCTTCATTATGGTGCCGCACGTTTACGCATTCCGCCGTCGGCCGCTTTGCTGGTCGGCGGCGGAGCGCTTGCGTTTGCCCCCGGACTACCCCTGGTGGAGCTCGACCCGGAACTGATGCTGGTCCTGTTCCTGCCGCCGCTGCTGATGGACGGGGCCTACTACACCGCGTTTGGGCGCTTCCGCCGCCATTTGCCGGGTATCTTGTCGCTCGCCATCGGCGCGGTTCTCTTTTCGGCGATCGTCGTCAGCATCGCGGTCCACTGGCTATTCCCGCAACTTCCCTGGGCTGCTTGCCTTGCACTCGGCGCCATCGTCTCTCCGCCCGATGCCGTGGCGGCGCGTGCCGTGCTCCAAGGCGTCCGCTTGCCGCGCCGTCTGCAGGCGTTGCTCGAGGGAGAGAGCCTGCTCAACGACGCGACCGGGCTGGTGCTCTTCCGCTTCGCCGTGGCGGCTGCGCTGACCGGCATGTTCAACCCTGGACAGGCGGTGGGTACCTTCCTGGTTCTTGCCGTTGGCGGGGTAGTCATCGGCGCGCTGGTTGCGGCGGTCTGGATGTTCGTGATGCGGCGGCTCCGGGACGAGACACTTGTCGTCGCAACGTCGGTTCTGCTGTGCTGGGGGGCCTATGTCGCGGGCGAGGCGGCGCATGTGTCGGGTGTGATTTCCACCGTCACCGCCGGCATCGCGTTCGGCTGGTACCAGCATGTGATTCTTCCGGCGGGCGTTCGCCTTCAGGGGTCGGCCTTCTGGCGGACCCTTGTGTTCACGCTGGAGGCCTTGGTCTTCATCCTGATGGGCTTCTCGCTACGCAGCGTCATCGAGCGCGCCGGCGGGGTCGAGGCGTTGGTCAGCACCTATGCCGTCCCCGCTCTGACGGTGACGGCGGCAGTTATCGCGGCGCGCTTCCTTTGGGTGGCCGGATCGGAAATGATGCTCACCGGATTGAAGGCAACGGGACTGTCGCGGGCAAGGCCACTCGGCTGGCGTCAGGCGGGGGTGATCGGTTGGACCGGCATGCGCGGTGTCGTCACCATGGCGGTGGCACTCAGCCTGCCGGGCAACTTCCCGGGCCGCGACATGATGCTGGTGACGGCATTCGCCGTGATCCTTGCGACGGTGATCATCCAGGGCGCGACATTGGGTTGGGTGATCCGCCTGCTCCGGCCGGAGGACAAGGATCCGCCTGCGAAGATGGCACTTCCGGCGGCCGAGGCGGCGGTCGCCCGCGCCAAGTTCCTGGAAGCGGAGGCCGTCGCCTACGACCGTAATGGCGAACTCATCCATCCACAGCTGCTGGAAACCTACAAGTCGCGGGCCGAGGGAACGGCGAAATATGCGGCGGATGCGGATAACTTCATGGAGCGTATCCGCCCGCACTTTGACCTGATGCTGCAGGTAATCGCGGCGGGGCGGACCGAACTCCTGCGGCTTCACCGCCATGGCGAGATCGAGGATGAGGTGCTCCACGACCTCGAGCGCGACCTGGACTTCGAGGAGATGACGATCGTGTTCCAGCGCGGCGACGACCCCGAAGACGAGGATCAAGCTGCGGCGGCCGGTCGGACGATCTAAAAGGCTGGAGCGGGTAGCGGGAATCGAACCCGCGCGTTCAGCTTGGGAAGCTGACAGGCTACCATTACATCATACCCGCCCAAAGGCGCGGGCCGATTGCCACGACAACGGCAGCATCGTCAACTCGACGACGCCCTATTGCCCGAACGACGGGCTAATCGGATTGCTGCATTCTTCCTGCGAGTTGCGGGTCCACCCGGCAGTAGAAGGATGTAGCGGCGGTAACGTCACCGCTGCCCCGATAAACGGCAACCCTGGGGAAAGCGCAAAGCTTCCGTGTGAAGCGAACGCTGCTGCCTTCAAGCTTGGTGGCAACCAGCAGTTCCGGCGCTTCATTGCGTTCCACCCAGCGGATCAGCGACCATAGGGTGTCGCCGTCTTCCTTTCGGCCCGGGAGCGGCGTGTGGCCGGATCCGCCGAATGTGTCCGCGCCGGGTCCTCCGCCACAATGATACATGCCTGGCGCCATGAACAGACGAACGGACCGCGATATACTGTCGTAGCCGCCGTTCGCGCGCGCCAACCGCGCATAATAGTCGATCGTCGGACCTGCGATGACGGATGGATCGGCCCAGCCCTGGTAGAAGATCGCCTTCCCCCCGCGGCGGATGAACGGCGCAATCGCCACTTTGTCGGCGCGAAGTTCCGGCATGATGCGATTGGCAGCGGCGAGGTCCGCGGTTCTCCGGAACGTCTCTTCGTTCCAGTTCGGGTCGTTGTAGACCGCATCGGCCCACATCGCGCGCAGAAGCGGCGAGGGTGGGCCGGGACGGGTGCGGACGCCGGGAAGCAGGCCCTTGTCCATCGGGCGGCCTTGCTCGTCGCGCATCGGGCTGACGATCTGGTTCAGCATGGCGAGCTTGGGCGCGGGCAGGCAATTGGCAAACTGACCTGGCTTACACAGCAAGGTAGCTTTGTCGAAACGGCAGACCAGCGGGTTTTCGATCACGCCGTCAGCAACGCCGTCGTTTCGGTCGCATGCAGCGGTTGCTCGGCGTTCGTAGAGCGACCAGTCGGCATCGCTGAGTGCGCCGGCTGGATTATGCTTCTGCTGAAGCGCGAACCACATCATGCGGACGCTGATCAGCGGCATGTAGGGGCCCGGCGCTCCGGCGATCACACCGTCATAGTCGGCGGGGTAGTTCTGCATCTCCTTGAGCGCCTGCCGCCCACCGCCTGAGCAACCGAGAAAATAACTGCGGTTGGCAGCCTTGCCGTAGTAGCGGGCGATCAGCGACTTGGCGACCTGGGCGGTCAGGTGAACGGCGCGATGTTCGTAATCGACGCGCGCCTTCGCATCGGCCATCCAGCGTTTCTGCGTCGCCTTGTGTCCTGCATCGGTGGTCACCGTCGCGAAGCCCTCGGGCAAGCGGAATGCCATGTCTCGATAGTTGAACACGCCGGCGTCGCCGCCCACACCGGCACCGAGCAAGCGACCGTTCCAGTCGGCCGGAAGCCACAGTTCGAAGCCGATGTTGCCTTCGATCGTGCCCTGAACCCGGCAGAAGGGCACCTGGACCGGTTCGGCGCGGTAGGGTCCGTTGCCTTCAATCCGCCAGCTTGGGGAAGGGCGCACCGTGGTCGCCGCTTGGACAACCACGGTGCGCGAGTGTGGGCCGGCCAGTGCAGCACAGTTCAAAGCACCGGCAGCAACGGCAAGGCCCAGGGAGAGCATCAGTATTTCAGGCGCGCGCTGAAGGAGATGAGCCGCGGGATCGGATTCGACGATTGCGGATCGTAGCCGTTGGTCGTGTTCACGAAGGGTGGGTCCTCGTTGAACAAGTTGCGGACATCCACGCCCAGCGTGATGTTCTGGTTGATGTCATAGGCAACCAGCGCATCGACCGTGTCGTAATTGCTTACCTTCTGGAACGGCGTGACCGTCGTGTTTTCATAACCGCCAAGGTGGTTCCAGGTGAGCCGCGTCGTCAGCCCCCTCCATTTGGCGCCCACGTCGGCTTGCGAGCGGTACTTCTGCGTGAAGCCGAAGGTATCGAGCACGTCGCGAAGGCCTGAGCCTGGCACGGCTTCGAACAGGTAATCCATGATGTATGTGCCCTGGATTCCGGCATCGAGCTCCAGGTCGCCCCAGTTCCAGTTGTAGGCGGCGGTGAAGTCCAGCCCGCGCATCTTGGAGGTGCCGAGGTTCTGGCGGCGGCCGTCCTGGATGTAGGTCACCAAGGCCGGGTTGATCTGCGCGTTGATGGGCAGGCCCGAGTTGATCAGCGCCTGGATCTCCGCCTGAGTCGGGTTGAACTGAACGAAAGACGCGTAAATCGGGTTGGTGAGCAGGCCGGCGGTGCCGCGCAGCGCCTGAATTTGGTCGGTATAGTCGATGAAGAAATAGTTCAGCGATGCGGCAAAGCCTGGCACGAGTGCCGGTGTGACTTCGACCCCGACCGAGAAGGTCTTCGCCTTCTCAGGCTTCAGGCTGGGGTTGCCGCCGGCGATGCCGATGCCCTGGAGGTTTGTACCGCCCGGACCTGGAAGTGTGTCGAAGTAGAGACCCGCGCCACCGGCAACGGTGGACACTTCGGTGAACGTCGGCGCTCGGAAGGAAGTGCCGTAGGAGCTCTTGAGGGTCACGCCCGCGATCGGCGAATAGTTGATCCCGAGCTTCGGGTTCTTGGTGCTGCCGAAGTCGCTATATTTCTCGTAGCGGCCGGCGATGCTGAGCGACAGACGCTCGAGACCCGGACGGCTGTTGCCCGCGCCGACAACCGGAATGAACAGCTCACCGAAGAGCGCGTCGACGTTACGCTTGCCGTCATCGGTCACATGGTTGTTGACCGCGGACGTGCCGATCCACAAGTCGGTGTATGTATATTCGACGCGATGCTCACCGCCCACGGCGATGCGGACATCCCCGCCGGGAAGCGAGAGAAGCGAGCCGTCGATCTTGGCGTTGATGACGTCCAGCTTGGTCCTGCCGGTAATCACGAAGTAATTGTCGGTGATCTTCGCCAGGGTGGCCGGATTGTTCGGACCGCCGAAGACGTTGAGTGCGGTCGCCGGGTTCGTATCGGCAAGAGCGGCATTCAGCGCGCCGCCGTTGACACCGGACCGCTTGCGATCGGCAACCTCCTCCGACTTGCCGTGGGCGTAGTAGACCGTGCCTTGGAAGTCGCCGAACAGGTCGGCCTCGACCCCGGCCGACACGTTCCAGGTGTTGGAGCGGTATGGGTTCGGGATTGGCCCGAGATCGTCGAGAAAGTTGGTCTGGACCGTCACCGTTTGCGCATTGGCGACCGGCGACACGAAGAAGGGATTGGTGCGCGGTACGGTGGCGTTCACCGTCGAATTGAACAGCAAGGTGCCGTTGCGCTTCGAATAAAACCCATCGGCAAAGACCCGAATACGGTCGGTGACCTCCTGGCTGGCGGCAAGGACGCCGCTCCAGCGCTTCTGGTTCGGGATCACCTGCTCGATATCGCGGAATTCGCACTGGTTGCGGGTGTTCGGCACCAGGCTGCCGACGTTGGCAGTCGTCAAGCCGCCTTGCGGAATGGCGTAGGTGCGCCCGCCCGCTGTCAACGTGCCGGGATCGCAGTTGGTGCTGCGGAGGTCGCGGCCACCGCGGTCGAGATTGTTGTTGCGGTAGAAGTCCAGCTCTCCGCCGAGTAAGTCGGTGTTCTTGGTGAATTCGCCCGCGGCCATGACCCAGCCGCCGTCCCATTTTCGGCCGCCGATCAGCGCAAGCAGGCTTTCCTTGTAGTCAGTGTCAGTGATGCCGTAGCGCGCGCGGGCCTCGATGCCGTTGAAGTCCTTGCGAAGGATGAAGTTGACGACGCCGGCAACGGCATCGGAGCCGTAGATCGCCGAGGCACCGTCGGCGACGACTTCCACGCGGCTGAGCGCGATCGACGGTATTGCCGACGGATCGGTGAACTGGCCTTGTGTGCCTTGCGGAGGAAAGCGTTTGCCGTCGTAAAGCAACAGAGTCGCATTCGTGGACAGGCCGCGAAGGTTGATGCCGGCGCCCCGGGTCGCGTTCGCGGCGCCGTTCTGGGCCGAGCCGCCCTGACGATTGGCGCCGAGTGAAATGACCTGCGGCACACGGCGGAGCAGGTCGTTGGTGCTGTTCACTGGCGCCTGCGCGATCTCTTCCTGGGTCACGGCGATGACGTTGGACCCGACGGGTGCGACGCCGCGGATGCGGCTGCCCGTGACGACGATCTCGCTGGCAGCATTATCGTTGATGTCTGCGACCGGCGTTTCCGGCGCGGTTGCCGGAACACTGTCCTGGTCCGCAGTCTGATCTAAGCTTTCCTGCGTCACCGGCTGTGCCGTCTGCGCCATGGCAGGGCTGGCGAGTAGCATGGCAACGGAGCCGATCGCGGTGCGGGTGTTCAGCGATGCTCGAAAGGTCATTAACCGGTCCTCTTCCAAAATGCCCCTCCGGCTGTTCCGCCGGCTGAGGCCATCAATTTCGTCAGGGCCTTTCCGCCCGGAGGGGCGCGGTCCGGCGCTCCAGTCTCGGGGCAACGGAAAGCAGGACGATGGTGCCGATCAGGATTGCGGCGCCGACCAGCTCGGCCGCGCGCGGCATCGGCAGGCCCCAGCCCCAGGCGAGGAGCAGTGCGCCACCGACGCCCGCGATCAGGCTCGCCGCGCGCTCGAGCGGAACGCAGTAGGCATTCTCCCGCGGGTCGAGCAGGATGATGATCGCCAGCACAGAGATGATGGTCAGGGTGAAACCGATCGCGAACAGGGGCAGGATCACGGGGTCGGTCCACACCGCGATGAAGCCCCAGCTGAGCGCGCCCGACTGCGACCCGATCCCGCTGGCGGAGATCGCCGCGAGGATCGCCACGGAGAGGGGCAGCGCGAAAATCTTCTCTTCCACGAAGTAGCGGCGAACGGAGGCGGGATCGCCGCTCTTCGACACCTTCGTCATCACGGCCAAACGGATGAAGTAACCCACGGTATAGAGGACCACCGTAAGGATCGCGAGCGGCGGGAGATGGAGGCCGCCACGGTCGCTGAGGGTGATAACGAGCGCGAGCAGTACCAGCACGAGCGCCGCCCAGCTCCACCAGCGGACCCTGCGGCCGAACATCAGGTCGACGACCGGCGCGATGACCAGAATGTCGCCGCGCATCAGCAGCTGGATGAACGGGATGCTGACGCCTTCGAAGGTGAAGGACAAAGGCACGGTGAACAGGACCAGCGCGGTGCCGAGTCCTGACAGGAAGGTGTAGCGCGTGGGCACCGGGAAGCGCGCGCCGAGCACGGGCACGCTGTGCGCGTCGCGGTGCCACCCGGACGCCCAGATGAAGATGTAGGTAAGGACCGTGCTGATGATCAGCGAAGCGGGAAGGGTTTCAAGGCCGGTGAGCGGACGGCCGAGCCCGGCATGCAGCGTGCTCGTCACCAGCTTGGTGATGATGACGTTCGGAAGATAGGCGAGCAGGTAGAGGAAGACGTAGCCTTCCAGTGGCAGGCGCTCGAGCCGGCTCATGCCGCCTGCACCAGTTCGACCATGTCGTTGTTGGCGCGGTAGGCCACATTCAAACCGGCCTCGGAGGTCACCGCCGCCATATAGTCGACGACCTCGGTATGGCGCGCGTCCGTCCGCGGCAATGGCACTGGGATGGCATCACGGCCAATGTGCAGGGGGATGAAGCCGGCGCGGACGATCCGGCCGCCCTCTATCACGAGGCGGGCTATGATCGAGAGGCGCGAGGCCTTCGGAAAATTGTACAGGCTGTCGAAGTCAGGCTCCCACTCCTCTGCGAGCACCCTGATCTCCTGAAAGCTCTTGGACGCGGCGTGCGCAGGGTCCATGCGGAGGTCGGTCGCGAAGTTGCACAGCGAGTAGAAGACCGGCTTGCCGTCGATCAGCTCGCAGCCCTTGAGGATGTGGGGGTGGCCGCCGAGGATGGCGTCCGCGCCAGCAGCAATCGCCGCTCTTGCGACATCGCGCTGATAGTCGGCGATCGTCGCCCGAACGAAGTGAATGCCCCAATGGTGCGAAACGATGACGATGTCCGCGTCGGCTTTGGCGGCCCGGATGTCGGCTTCCATCGCCGCAAGGTCATCGCGGTGCGGGTAGGTGTGGATCCGCGCCGGGGTGCCGGGCTGGTCGTGCTCGATCTGCTCATAAACCGTGAAGGCCCGCATTGGAGCGCAGCCGGGACGCCGCTCATCGGCCCAATACGCCATCGGCAGGATGCTGCAGTAGGCAAGCAGCGCAACGCGCGTGCCGTCGGAAAGGGTGGTGACGACGGGTTGCCGAGCCTCGGCGATGTTTGCCCCGGCACCCACCACTGCGAGTCCGGCATCCTGCAGATTCTTGCGCGTTTCGAAAAAGGCTTCATTGCCCCAGTCGAGCACATGGTTGCCCGCCATGGAGATGATATCGAAGCCCGCACGCTTCAGCGCGGCAGCACCATCCGGGCGGGCGAGCACCGCATGGCGAGCCTGGGGAAGGCGAACGCCATTGGCTGCAAAGCTGGTTTCGATCTGTCCGAAGACGATATCGGCGGCGTTCAGCAGGTCGCGTGTCGCAACGAACGACTCATCATAGTCGTCGCGATCCATTGCCAGATCACCGGCACCAAGAAAGGTGTACGACCCCAGAGTATCCTCGCCCAAACTTGTTCTGTTTCATAACAAAGTATCAGGCAATGAAAGCGCTTGCAACAGCAGCGTTGAAGAAGCTTTTACCGGCAGCGTTGACCGCGATAGCAGGGGCGGAGCATCGGCGGGGCGCGATGGTCTGCGAAGTCCGCCGGGCGCGCGGGCCAGCGTCCGGAGGTGACCCGCCGTTGCAGATAGTTCAGCGCCGACAGCACTGTCGCCGGCTTGAAGGTGCAATGGCCTGACTGACGCAGCCAGAGGGAGCGGACATCGCCGCGCGCCGCGTCCACATAGCCCTGCTGGAGCGATGGAGAGGTGATGCCGTCGCCGACGGCCTGGACGGCCACCATCGGCACCAACGGGCGTGCCGTCGGCGTGTAGTTGCGCATCATGTAATCAACCGCACCGGGTGCAGCGGCGATCCGGGGTGCAGCGCTGAGACGCGCAAGATCGGCGCTGAGGTCGAGACCCGCCCGGCGGTAAGCCGCCTGAACGAAGGCGAGCCGCCCCGAGCGCGCCAGCTGCTTTCGATAATCGACCCCGCTGTTCCAAGAAAAGTTGCCGCCGGCGCGTCGCTCCTGGTCGACGCGCGGAAGGAAGCTTCCGGGTCCGACCACCGCCGCCATCTGGCGGATACGCTCGTCGTCAGTCGCCGGCGGCGCCTCCCCGGATGTCCAGTCCGGCAGACCGGCCAGGACCCCGGCCAACGCAATTCGCGCACGTCCCTGGGGGGTGGTGGTTGCCCGGTCGATCGCGGCCTTGACGCGCTTGGCATTGGTCAGGTCATCGTCGATCCCAACCAGGCGAATGTCGGACCGCGGCGCAATCAGCGTCCTAAAGGCGAAGGCGCCGTCCAGGCCCATGTTCATCATGCCCACTGCGCCACCCATGGAGGAGCAGAAGGGCGCCGCGCCACTGATGCCGGCCGACCGTTGCTCCGCCAGCGCCGTGGTCACAAGACCGCCCATGGAATAGCCCCAGGCGATGACATTCCGCGGGCGGCCGAAGCGGCCCGCGAAGGCGGCGATCGTCTCGATCTGCGCAGGAACCGCTTGCTCCACCGACCAACCGGATGCGCCGTAATTGGAACCGGCGATGGCATAGCCCGCCTTGAGCAGTTCCGCCCTGAGCGCGGTCGGAGCCGCCTCAGCCGGCGGCAGGTTGAAGGAGTAGCCCCGACTGTAGAGCAGCAGGGTTCCGTTCCACTGTGGCGGCGTCTCCGCCGTCCATTGTGCTCCGCCCCGCAGCGTTCCGCTTGCGACCTCGGCGCGTGCCGGAGCAGTCAGAAGCGAGCATGCCACAAGGATGGTAGCGAACGGGCGAGATGTCATGCGGACCTCCAGGTGCAAGCGTTTGCATAAGCTTACATGTGGAAGTTCGCAAAGCGCTATGCGCTCTCCCGGGCGATGAGCCGAAAACCGACGTCGATCCGCCGCTCGGCCTCGCTCCTCTCGGCTCGCGGGCGCGCAAGGGCGGCGATGGCCTCGCGGGCGATACGGCTACCGTCGATATCGACGGTGGTGATGGTCGGCCGCATTTCTCCCGCAATAGACGCGTTGCCGAAGCCGACTATGCCGAGCTGGTCGGGGACTCGGAAGCCGCTGGCCTGAGCCTCGATGATCAGTCCTTGAGCGAGATGGTCGGAACCGCACACGACGACATCGGGCGGATCGGAAAGCCGCTTGATCTCGGCGAAGACGCGCCGCGCATGGCCGTAGCGGGACGGCATGTCGACTACGCTTTCCGTCGGGGTGCTTCCCGCCTGCGCCGACCATTCTGTCCGAAAGGCGTCGGATCGTGCTTTCAGGCGGCCAGCGTCGGAGGTCACCAGATGCGGCCGCCGGTAGCCGCGCGAAATGAGGAAGCGTGCAATGTCGCGGCCGGCATCCCGGTGCGAAAAGCCGACGGCGATGTCGATCGGATCGGCCGGCAACTCCCACACCTGGATGAAGATGATTTTGCTCCGCTGAACCAGGGCACGGATCTTGTCGTCCACCGGCCCGGTGGAGATGATCGCATCGGCGCGGCGGCTCATGGCCGCGCGGATCAGCTCTTCCGTGCGGTGCGCTTGCGTGCCCGTGACTCCCAACATGACGGTGATGCCCGAGGCGGTAAGTTCTTCGACCATCCGCTCGATCATGTCGCCGAAGATGGATTCGGCGATGTGCGGGATCAGCACGGCGACCAGCCGGCTCTTGGCGGAGGCCAGTCCGCCGGCCATGAGATTGGGGATATAGCCGGTCGCCTCCACCGCCGTCCGGATCCGCTCGGCGGTCGCCGGCGCAACGACGTTGGGATTGTTGAAAAAGCGCGACACGGTCGCCGTCGAGACGCCGGCTTTCGCGGCGACGTCGTCTAGCTTTGGCGGAAGGTCGGCCTCGCTCATGAGTCCGGCATAATCCCGGCCAGCCGCATCGGCTAGAGCAGGTCGAGCAGGCTGCCCATGTCGCTCTCCGCTTCAAGCGACATGATCCGGTCGGCTATGGAATGAAGCTGGGTGCAGGCGAGCGGCCGGAGCGCCCGCGCCGCGCAGTTGATGAACTTGGCGCGAAGCTGATTGTCGGATAGCGGCCTATCGGGGCTTCCGAGAGGGTCTAGGATCTCGGCGCTGAAACTCTCCCCGTTGTGCAAATGCACCCGCAGCGCACCGGCAGTGGCAAAGCGCCGATCCCAGTCAGGGCGCGAGTGGCTTCGGACCCGTTGCGCGAGGGCGAGCACGTCCGGATTCTCGAGCTGCTCGACGCGAAAACTGTCGAGCGTGACGTCGTCCGCTACAATCGCGGTGGCCACGGTGAACGGCAGGCTGAACTTGGCGTCGATCGCAGTCGCCGGCGCACGTTTTCGGTCTTCGGGGAAGGCGAGCATCTGCTGCACTTCGCCGACATCAAGATCGATACCTGCGATGTCCTGCCAACGGATACGGTGGTCGGCCCGAACCTTCTGTGCCGCTTCGATATAGGCATGCGTGCCGCGGCAGGCAGGCCATAGCTTGTAGCTGAGTCGATCGATCCAGAAATGCCGGCCCAGATCGTTCAGCAGTGCCGCCGGGTCATAATCCCCACCCACGTAAAGCCGGAAGAAGCCGGCCTTGCCTTCGAGGGGCGCATCGAACCCGCGAACGCCGCGGGCGGCGAGCTCAACCGAAGTGATGGCCGCCTGCGCCGGAAAAGCTTCACGGACGGCGCGGATCACCGTGTCCGGGCTGTGCTTGATCTCGCCCGGGCAGCTCACCTGGCAGAGCAGCAGGGAGAAAGCATCGGCGATTTGACCCGGGGTGAGTTGCCGGCAACGCGCCGCGGCGGCCGTGGCGCCGAAGGCGGCGAGGATCGGCGGAGGATACCAACCGCCGTCCTCCATCGGGCGGCGGAGGCTCAGGCCAACCCGGCATGCGAGATCACAGCCCGCTGCGACGGCGACGATCGCCTCGCGTCCGCTGATCGGTCCATAGGCCTGGACCGATGCGAACAGCGCCGGAAGAAGTGAGGCGTTCGGGTGCACTGGCGCGAGATCGAAGGCATCCTCGAAGTCGAGCGCATGGCTCATCGCGCCATTGGCGAAAGCGGCCGCCCCGGGCGCTGTGCGGAGCCCACAGCCGAGGATCGAGGCCCCCGGTTCGGCGTGCTGCCCCGCGGCGGTTGCGATAAATGGCGCCACGTCCGCGCTCTCACCGCTCGCGGCTAGGATAACACCCAACCCGTCGAGAATGACGCGCTTGGCGGCCAGGACCGTGGCGGGCGGCAGGTCTTCGAAGCGCAAGTCAGCAAGGTGAGTCGCCAACGCTTTCGTCAGGCCTTCCGCCAACGGATTACTCAAACGTCAGTGGAACGTGCAGCGCGCCGATTTCCGGCATACGCGTTGGCACCGGCTCACCGGCGAGAGAAAAGCCGTTCGTCCGCGCGAGGATCTCCTCGAGGGCGACGATCAGCTCGAGGCGCGCAAGCGCCGCGCCGGGGCAATGGTGCACACCGCGCCCGAAGTGAATGGAGTCCTTGATGTTGGGCCGGTTTAGGCGGAACTGATCAGCATCTTCGAACACCTCCTCGTCGCGGTTGGCCGAAGCATACACAAGAGCGATCGGTTCTCCGGCAGAGATGGTGCGGCCACGAATGGTGACGTCTTCGACCGCGGTGCGCGCAAAGCCGCGATACGGGGTGTAGAGGCGCAGGAACTCGTCGATTGCGGCGGGGACGAGCGACCGATCTCCGCGCAATTGGGACTGCAGCGCACGATCGCGCGACAGGTGCACGCAGATGGAGCCGATCAGTACCGTCGGCGCGATGATGCCGACAACGAGCACCTGACGGATCATTCCGACAATCATGTCTTCGGGCAAAGGTTCGCCGTCGACCCGGGCGGCGAGCAGCGAAGTGGTGAGGTCCTCGTCAACGTCTAGCGGATTGGCCTTGCGGTCCGCGACCACCGACCGCGCCATGTCGTAGAGGAACAGGCTCGATTCCTTCGTGCCAACCTCGTCTGCGGACTGGACAGCGACATTAAAGCGGCGGCCGACCTCGGCAAGGGTCTCGACCTGGTCGGGCGGCAGATTCATCCACCGCGCAAAGGTAAGCACCGGCATGCGCGACGAGAATTCGGTGCAGATGTCGCCGCCGCCGCGCTCCACCATCGGAGCAAGAAGAGCAGCGCAGATTTCGCGAATGATCGGCTCGAACCGAGCCACCTTGCGGGAGGTCAGCAACGGCGCGATCGCCCGCCGGTACGGCGTGTGCTCGGGCGGGTCGAGGTGGAGCGGGGGCCGCCGACCGGTAAATGCGACCTTCGGAATGACATTCTGCTTCGACGTGATGAAGAGGTCGCTGTTGGTGGCGGCAGCGGCGACATCGTCATGCTTGGTCAGTGCCCAGAAGCCACCCCATGCGTCGGTGTGCGCAACAGGACAGTGGGAGCGGAGCGCAGCGTAAGTCTCGTGCGGACTGTCGAAGGTCTCGGGCTGAAGCGGGTCGAAGTCGGAGCTCATGACTGCCGCCTTAGCGCTCATGCAAGCGCTTACAAAGAGGTAAGATCAGTATTCTTCGCTGTCGATCTCGGCAAGCGTTGCGGGTGCATAGCGCGCACCGGCGATGCTGCCTTGCGCGAACAGGCCATCGATTTGCTTCAGTACGCCCGCGTCGATCTCAAGCAACCGCGCCTGGAAGTTCTCGCGAAGGTGCTGCAAGGAGGTTGTGCCCGGGATGGCGATTACATGGTCGCCGCGCGAGAGAACCCAGGCGAGCGAGAGCTGTGCGGGCCTACAGCCGGAGTTGTCGGCCAGTCGCTGAAATCGCTCGAGAATGCTGAGGTTCGTCGAGAGATTATCGGCCTGGAAGCGCGGCATGGCACGCCGAATGTCCTTGTCGGGCAAGCCGTCCGGGTTGGTGACGGACCCGGCCAGGAAGCCGCGCGCGACCGGCGAGAAGCTGACCAGCGCGGCGCCGATTTCCCTGGTAGCGGCTAGGACGCCGAGTTCGGGATTGCGCGACCATGGCGAATATTCGTTCTGAAGCGCGGCGATTGGGTGAACGGGGTGGGCCCGGCGGAGCGTCGCGGCCGAGACTTCGCTCAATCCAATGGCGCGGACCTTGCCTTCCGCGACAAAGCGGCCGAGCTCGCCAACCGAATCCTCGATCGGCACGGTCTTGTCCCAACGATGAAGATAATAAAGGTCGATGACGTCGGTCTTCAGCCGGCGGAGGCTGTCGTCCAGCGTGCGCCGCAGCGTCTCCGGCCGGCCGTCGATCACGCGCTGACCGTCCACGCCCGTCATTCCGCATTTGGACGCCAGGATGTAGTCGTGGCGGCGGTGGCCGATCGCCTCGCCGATCAGTTCCTCGTTGGCGCCAAAGCCGTACAGGGCCGCCGTATCGAAGAAGTCGTAGCCAAGATCAAGCGCCTCGTTGAGCAGCCGCGTTGCCGCCGACTTTTCGGGCGGCGTTCCGTAGGCATGGCTTAGAGGCATGCAACCCAGGCCGATCGCCTCGACCTCGAAGGGTCCGATCTGTCGCTTCACGTCATTCCTCCTGCGCGCCGCACTGCACCGACTTGTTCGTTCCGGCCAATGCAAAGCCCATGCGGCTCATAGGTGAAAGCTAAGGGTATCGTGCAACCGCACACTTCGGGGCTGCTTATGTTTCTGACCGGCTTCCAATTGGCCGTTCCATGACCCGCCGCTAGATCGGCGGGGAAGGGGCATCGAAATGAGAAGGCGAACGATCAGCTACTCGCCGCCACTGCTGCTCTTTCTCGCGGCCGCAGGTGCGTTGGGGTCGATGGCCATCCACATGGTGGTGCCTGCCTTTCCGTTGATGGCCCGCGATTGGGGATCAACCCCGACCGCCATCCAGTCGGCGCTTACCTTCTACCTTCTCGGAATAGGGCTGGGCCAACTGGTGTCGGGTCCGGCATCTGACGTTCTTGGTCGGCGGCCGGTGATGCTGGCGGGCACGATCATGTTTGCATTCGGCTCGGCTGCATCGGCTGCCGCCCCGGGCGTTCAACTCCTGGTGGCGGCGAGGGTAGTTCAGGCGCTTGGCGGTGCTGCGGCGATCGTCGCGGCAAGGACCATCGTGTCCGACCTCAGCAGCCCGGATCGAGTCGCCGGCCGCGTGGCGACGCTCACCACTGTGGTGCTGATTTCGCCGGCAGTGTCGCCGGTGATCGGCGGCTTGCTCGCGAGCAGTTTCGGCTGGCGAGCGATCTTCCTTCTGCTTGCGGTCCTCGGAACGGTTGCCGCTTTGCTGGTGTGGCGAACGCTGGGCGAAAGCCGAGGCGGCGAACCCGTCCACATGTCGTCGGTCCTGCCAGCCTATGGACGCCTGCTTCGCAATCGGCGTTTTCGCCGTTTCTGCCTTATCGGCGCGGCGGCGAGTTCGAGCCTCTACATCTTTCTGTCCAGCTCGCCGTTCCTGCTCAGCAGCCAATATGGCCTGGCCCCGGCGGAGGCCGGCCTCTGCTACTTCCTCATTGCCTGCTCGGCCATCGCCGGGACTCTCCTCGTCCGGTTGCTTGAGCGGCGTGGTCATGGCCTTCGAAGCGGTGCCGGCGTGATCCTGGCAGGCGGGATCCTGATGATGTTGTCGTTTCTGGCCGGACTTCAGTCGCTGGCCGCCCTGCTCGGACCGATGATGCTGGTCGCCTGCGGCGGCGGCATAGCCGTGCCCGCAGCCGTGTCCGGTGCGATGCATGCGGAGGAGGGGCTCGCCGGGACGGGCTCCAGCCTCGCGGGTGCGTTGCAGATGAGCGTCACTGCCCTCATCACAACAATTGCTGCGCAGGCTGAGATGGCCACTCTGTGGGGGATGCCCCTTGGAGTGCTTGCGGCAAGCCTGATCGCCTTTCTTGCTGTTCCGGGCGGGCCGCTGGTGCCAGCGTCGGGCCGCTCTTAGACCTGATAGTCGCGTTCGATCGCGGACAAGGTTCGGAAGCCGGCGTCGACATGGGCGCGCATTTCCCGCTCGGCCGCATCGGGATCGCGCGCCATGATCGCCTTTAGGATACGCCGGTGATCGTCGTTTGCCGTACGCAGCCGGTCAGCGTCGTAGAAGCTTTCGAACAGCAATCGATGGATTGGCACGCTCAGGCGCTGCAGCAACTCGCCGATGATGGTGTTGCCCGAGCCCTCAACGAGCAGTCCGTGCCATTCCGAGTTGAGTTTGCCGAACCGCTCCGGCGCGCGGTCGACGATGCATTGCTCAAGCGCGTCCTGCACTTGCTGCAAGCGCTCGCGCTGCCCGTCGCTGGCGTTTGTCGCGAAATCTGCGGCAGCCGTTCCCTCGAGCGCGACACGTGCGCGATAGATGTGACGAAGCTCGTCGATGCTGATGCTTCGCACCGAGGCGCCGCGATACGGCTCGATCGTCACCAACCCTTCGGCCGCAAGCCGCTGAAGCGCCTCGCGCACGCGAACCCGGCTTGAGCCGGTGCTGCGGATGATGTCCACCTCCACCAAACGCTGGTCGGGGACGAACTGCCCGCGGCGGATACGGTCGCGGATCCATTCGGACACTTGCTGGCTCGATGGGGTAAGGCCCGTCGGTCCGCCGGGGAACTGCACCATGATGACCTCCAGACCAGAAGCTCATGGCCTAGTTTCAGATTGTCAACAATATTGTCGTTCATTTTTCCTTTGCATTGAAGCGCCGCTTGGGAAAGCTTCATGCCATAACAATAAAAGTTTGCTTGGAGCTGTGAGGATGAAGACGAAGGTCCTTGGCCTGTGCGCGGCCTCGCTGCTCATCTGTGCCGCGCCTGTGGCAACCTTCGCGCAACCGGTCGCGCCCACGCCGCCCCCGCATGTCCGCGAGTCCATCTACGTTCCCGTTCGCGACGGAACCAAGCTCGCAGTCAACATCTATCGGCCGGCGGAGAACGGCCGCGCCGCCACGGGCAAGCGCCCCGTCATCTTCGTCTTCACGCCTTACCGCGCGCGCTATAGGGAAACGGACGGCAAGGTCGTCGAAGCGGCGTTGAACGACCAGCTTGCGCTCGCCTCCCTGATCCGCGCCGGTTACGTGGTCGCGGTTGCCGACATCCGCGGCAAGGGCGCCTCCTTCGGCCATCGGCGCGGCTTCCAGGACCGCACCGAAGCACGCGACGGCTACGACCTCGTCGAATGGCTTGCCCGGCGTCCCTTCTCGGACGGCAAGGTCGGCATGATCGGCTGCTCCTACCTCGGCGGCACGACCTTCCATACGGCGTCGACCGCGCCGCCGTCACTCAAGGCCGTGTTCATCGGCGCGTCCGACCTCGACAAATATGATTTCGTGCGCGCAGGCGGCATTACCGCGCAATTCAACACGCGCCCGGATGAGCCGCCATCGGTCGACTTGGCCAGCTTGCCCGTCGACGGCGACGAGGAGGGTACGCAGCTCCGCGCGGCCGTGGCCGAGCATGCCGCGAACACGCCGATGGCACCGCTCTGGTACGGGATGCCCAATCGCGACAGCGTCTCCCCACTGACTGGCAATGCCTTTTGGCAAGAGGCCGGAGTCTACGCGTACATGGACGCCATCAAGCGCGCCGGCATCGCCACCTACTTCTGGGGCAATTTGAAGGACGAACCCACCGGACAGACGTTGTTCGGAGCGACCAACCTCGGATCGAAGTTCCTCGCCGGCCCAGGCAGCCATTGTGTCCCGCCGCAAGGGTTCGACTTCACCGGCGAGGTGGTCCGCTACTTCGACCATTATCTGAAAGGCGTCGACAACGGCATCGATCGCGAGCCGCGCGCCACTTATTGGCTGGAAGGCAGCAACGGTTACGTTCGCTCGGATCAACTCCCCGGAGTCGAGTCTCGGCCGCTGCCATGGTTCCTGACCGGCGGAAAGGCGGGACGGCAGCTTGGCGCGGCGCCGGGGGTGGCAGGCACCGCCGCGTTCACCGTGGACTACAAGCTGCCGCCGGCGGAATATTTCGGCTTCTGGCCTCAGCCGATGGACAAGCATGGACTGAGCTTCACGAGCCGGCCGGTTACCGCGCCGATGACGCTCGTCGGCTTCCCCGTGGCTCATCTGACGGTGACCTCGACGAGCCCCGACGCCGACCTGTTCGTCTACCTCGACCAGATCGACGCCAAGGGGAAGGCGGAGGTCATCTCCTTCGGCCGGCTCAAGCTTTCGCACCGCAAGCTTGCCGAGGCTCCTTACAAGAACTTCGGCCTGCCATGGCATTCCGGGCTCACCAAGGATCTTCTGCCGCTCGCGCCGGGTGAGAAAGCGGCAGTGTCGATGACGCTGACGCCGGTGTCGCGGATCGTCCCAGCGGGCGCCCGGCTTCGGTTCACCATCGCCGGCGCCGATCCGCGTCAGCGCAATCTCAAGGACATCCAGATCACGCCGCCGCCGCGAATTGGCGTGCTGCATGGGGGCCGCGATCCATCGCGCATCGAACTGCCGTTGGCTCGCTAAAACAAAGGTCGGCCACGAAGCCGGCGATAAGGAGAGGGCAAATGAACACTGAAGGTGTGAAGCTCGGTAAGCTGTTGCTAGTTGGCTCCAGCCTCGCAGCCATTGCTGCACCGTCGTTCGCTCAGTCGACGACGCAGACGCCGGTTATTGAAGATTCAGCCGCAACGCCGCAGGGCGAAGGCGACCAGATCCCCGACACGGTGGGACCACCACCGGCCACGACCACGGGAGCGGACATCGTTGTTCTCGGCAGCCGGGTTCGCGGCACCGCTCCCGTAGGCTCGACCGTCACGGCGCTTGGGCGTCGCGACATCGAGGGCTCGGCCGCACCGACGCTGGACCGTTTGATCAAGGAGATCCCGCAGAACTTCGACCTTGGCGTGTCGGAGAACTCGCGCGGCCAAGCCGGCGGCAACGGCAACATTACCTACGGTAACACGGTCAATCTGCGCGGCATCGGTCCCTATGCGACCCTGGTGCTGATCGATGGCCACCGCGTCGTTAACAACGGCCGTTCGACAGACCCGTCCGTTCTTCCGACATTAGGTGTCGAGCGCGTCGAGGTCATCGCCGACGGCGCTTCCGCAATCTACGGTTCGGACGCGGTCGCGGGCGTGGTCAATGTGGTTGCCCGGCGCTCGCTGAACGGCGTCGAGGCTTTTGCGCGCGGCGGCTTCGCAACGCAGGGCGGCTTCCGCGAATATGCGATGGGCGTTGCGGGCGGCAAAACCTTCGACCGCGGTCAGATCATGCTCGCCTACGAACATGTGAAGCGCACCAACCTCAGCGGCGACGACCGCGACTTCTTCGTCAGCGACCAGCGCAACTTCGGCGGTGGCGACTATCGCATCACCCGCTGCTCTCCCGGCAACATTCGCGTCGGCGCGACGACCTTTGCCATACCGCAGAGCGGGGTAACGCAGGCCACTGCCGGCAGCCTCGTTGCTGGAACTCTCAACCGCTGCAACGAGCTCAACAATCAGGACCTCAGCCCGGAACAGACCTATAATTCGGTCAATGGGACGGGAACCTTCGACGTCAACGACTGGGTGTCGGTATTCGTGGACGGTTTCTACTCGAAGCGTTCCTTCTACCGAAACGGCGCTTACCCGACTGCGGCGCTGACGGTCCCATCGTCAAACGCCTTCTACGTCGCGCCGCCGGGCGTGACTCCGCCGCTGTGCGCGGCATCGGTCGGTGCGCCGGCCGGTTCACGTTGCTACACGATCGATTATGAGTTCACCGAGGTGCCGCCGGGCGACACCAGCGGGTTCGCGAAAAGCTGGCAGGTCACCCCGGGCATCCGCGTAAAGCTGCCCCACGACTGGCAGTTTGAAGCGCTTGCGGGCTACGGCAAGACCAAGGACTATTCTGATGCCCACACCGGCATCAACAATGGCCCGCTCAACGCGGCCCTGCGCAGCAACAACCCGGCGACTGCATTCGACCCCTACGGTGGGGGGCGCACGTCGCAAGCGGTGCTGGACGGCATCGCGAACGCCATCTTCCTGGCGCCGACCAACGGCAAGCTGAAGGCCTACGAAGCCCGATTGAACGGCAGCTTATTCTCGCTTCCGGGCGGCGACGTGAAGCTGGCAACCGGCTACGAGCGGCAGGACTTTGACGTCGCGCTCGGCATTGCCCGCGGTGCGCCGACAACGCCGCTAACCTTCCGCAAGTTCGGCCGAACCGTGGACTCCTTCTACGGGGAATTGTTCATACCGATTTTCGGCGCGACCAATGCCATTCCGGGGTTCGACAGGCTCGAAGTGAACGCCGCGATCCGGCGCGACAAATATAGCGACGTCGGTAGGACCACGAACCCAAAAATCGGTGTCAACTGGGCGCCCATCGATGGCGTCAAGTTCCGTGGCAATTGGGGCACCAGCTTCCGTGCGCCGACCATCCCGGAGATTTACGGCAACTCGAACAACCTGTTTCCGCAGAACTACCAGAACCCCGCCGGTGGTGCGCCGCTTCCGGGCGTTGCGCTGTCGGGCCAGAACCTCGAGCTCAAGCCGGAAGAAGCCCGGACCTGGTCGATCGGTGCGGACGTTACGCCCATCCGGGCATTGCGGCTCGGCGCGACCTTCTGGGACGTGAAATATGAAAACCAGGTGATCGCCAACCTGTCCAACCTCGCCATTCTCAACATCGAGGATCAGTATGCGGGTACGAGCATCATCCTTCGGGGTGCGGAGGCACAGGCGCGCTTCAACGAGTTGGTGGCCGCCGGCGTCGTGGTCAACGGGGCGTCACCGGCAACTGTGAACCTGTTCGTCGATGGCCGCAGCCAGAACCTGGGCGTGTCCAAGACCCGTGGCATCGACTTCACGGCGGATTATGACCTTGATCTTGGCGCGGACTCACTGCGCTTCAGCGCCAGCGGCACCTATCTCACCAGTTACAAGGTGGCGGTCACGCCAAGCGGGCCTTTGCTCGATCAGCGGAACCTGATCTTCCGTCCCCTGAAGTTCAAGGCCCGCGGCAGCGTCGTGTGGGATCATGGCCCGATGTCGACCCGGCTGCTCGTCACCCACGTGGGCGGCTACACCAATGACGCGATCAAGCCTAACCAGAAGGTTGGCAGCTTCACGCCGGTTGACCTGGCGGTGACGTGGCGCCTCGGTGGGCCGGACTCCTACAACCTGGTCGGTGCCAACGTCGCGTTGGGTGTCGAGGTCCGCAACCTGTTCGACCAAAAGCCGCCTTACGTGAACATCGCCCCGAGCGGTAACGGCAGCGGCGGTTATGACGCCTCCGCGGCCAATCCGATCGGACGCATGGTCGCCGCGAGCATTCGCACGAAGTTCTGATACTTAGAGGCGAATGACAGACGTTCTGAACATCGTGGTGGCCGGCGATCTTGTGCTCGATGAGCCGGACGCTGGCCACTGGCTGGCGGGGATCGCCCCGGCCGTCCGCGCGGCGGACCTTGCCATCGCGCACCTGGAAGTGCCGCATACGCGGCGCGGCCAGGAGTTGCAGGGCGATGTTCCGGCGCCCGGCGCACCGCCGGAGAATGTCGCTGCGATTGCCGAGGCAGGTTTTGACATCGTGACTCTCGCCGGCAACCACATATCGGACTGCGGAGCCGAGGGCATCGAGGACACGCTTCGCTACCTCGATGACGTGGGCGTCGGTCATGCCGGGGCGGGCGCGAACCTCGTTGAAGCGCGCAAGCCCGCCTTCACCAAGGGCGACGGTG
The DNA here is from genome assembly GCF_011300455.1 of Sphingomonas piscis. Lineage (NCBI taxonomy): Bacteria > Pseudomonadati > Pseudomonadota > Alphaproteobacteria > Sphingomonadales > Sphingomonadaceae > Sphingomonas > Sphingomonas piscis. The sequence continues at coordinate 322,074 of NZ_CP049869.1, read as the reverse complement.
TCCGGATCGCCGTGCTGAGTTACAATTGCGTGGGCCCAGCCATTGGCTGGGCGACGGAAGACCGCGCCGGGTCTGCTTACCTTCGCGTCGAAACCTCGGATGGGTCACCGATCGCGCCGGCGGCCCCGCTCGAGCATGTCTCGGACGAGGCACTGCAGATCCTGGAGAGTGACATTGCAACGGTTCGCGGCGACGCGAATTTGGTGCTGGTCGCCCTTCACAAAGGCATCGTTCACGTCCCCGCCCGGTTAGCGCCTTACGAACGGCCACTCGCACATGCGGCCATCGATGCGGGCGCGGACGCGGTGCTTGGGCACCATGCGCATATCATCCGAGGCATCGAATTCCGGCGCGGCCGCCCGATCTTCCACGGGCTTGGCAATGCTTGCGTCGTCACCTCCGCCCTCAGCCCCGCACAGGACCATCCCGCCCGCAGGGAATGGGCCGAGCGGCGCAAGCGCATGTTCGGCTTCGAACCCGACCCTGCCTACACGCTGGCACCCTTTCACCCGGAAGCGGTCAACGCATTCCTTGGTCGCATCGTCCTGACTGACACCGGCGAAGTACGAGCCGGGATCATTCCCGTGCATGTCGAGGCGCCGGGCCGCCCGATCCTTGCCGATGCCCAGCGCGCGTCGGAGATCCGAAACTATGTTGAGAAAATCACCCGCGACGCAGGCTTGCCCCCGATCATCGTGGGTGACGACAACATGATCCGGCTTGCCGCATGACCGGCGCTCGTAGCATTGCGGTGTGGTTCGGCGGTGCTGCGCTGCTTGCTGCAACCGCTTTCGACACCGTGGCGGTGATCGGCCGGCAAGTGGGCCTGCCGCTTCGCGGCTCGATCGAGCTGATCCAGGCCGCGGTGCTCGTGGCCGGATGCATCGCGCTGATCCTCGCAACAGCTGTCGATCGCCACGCCCGGGTGCGGCTCGTGGTCGATCGAATCGGCGAGGGAGCTCGTGCCACCTGGGACAGTTTGTCCAACCTCCTCACCGCATTGTTCCTGCTATGCCTGCTGATCGGGTCGGGATGGCTGGCGATCGACCTGTGGAACAGCCATGAAATAAGCGAGATCGCACATGTGCCGTGGCTCTGGCTGCGCCTGTTTGCGAACGTCAGCCTGCTGATCGTTACTTTGATCGCGTTCCGCCGAGCGTTTGTGCGGGAGACGCGCAGATGATGGCGACACCCGCAACCGGCATCATTGGCGTGCTTGTCTTGCTCGTCATGCTATTGCTCGGGGTCCGGATCGGCGTTGCGCTCGGTCTCGTCGGCATCGGCGGCCTGGCACTGGTGATCGGCACCGAGCCGGCACTGATCAAGGCCGGTGTGGTCGTCATCGAAGTGCTGACGAAGTACGAGCTTGGAACGCTCCCCTTGTTCCTTCTGATGGCACAGCTCTTCTTCGCTGCGGACGCAAGCCGGGACCTGTTCGATGCCGCCGCCAAATTCCTCGGCCATCGGCGCGGAGGCCTCGCTTACGCTGCCGTGGCCGGCTGCGCCGGCTTCGGCACCATCAATGGCTCCAGCCTGGCGACAGCCGCCACCGTTGGCTCGGTGGCGCTGCCGGAAATGCGCAAGCGCGGTTATTCGGACGCGCTTGCGACGGGCTCGGTCGCTGCGGGGGGAACGCTGGGCCAGATGATCCCGCCCTCGGGAGCGCTGATCGTGTTCGGGATCATCGCCGAACAATCGATCGGCACCCTGTTCACCGCCGCCATCATCCCCGGGATCACGCAAACCTTGCTCTACATGGCGGTGATCTGGCTGGTGATCCGCTTCCGTCCCGACCTTGGACCGACGAGCGAGCGGGCGAGCTGGGGCGAGCGGCTGCGGTCGATCGCGCGGATCTGGGACATGATCATTCTCATCACGCTGGTGATCGGCGGAATCACGATCGGGTGGGTCAGCCCATCCGAAGCGGCCGCGATCGGAGCGACCGGCGCGCTGATCATCGCAACCATTCGGCGGCGACTGAACCTCGCCATGCTTCGCGATGCGTTCGAGACTACGCTGCAGACGAGCGGCCTGATCCTTCTGGTGATCATCGGCGCGCTGATCTTCTCCGTCTTCGTCAGCGTCACGGGCTTGACCGATGCGCTTGGCGACGCGGTCCGATCCATGCATCTCGGCAGCTTCGCGACGCTAGTCCTTATCACCCTGTTCCTGTTGCTGCTCGGTTCCGTCTTGGATGGCTTGGCCCTGATGTTGCTGACCACGCCAATCCTTCTTCCGATCGTCGTGGATGCGGGGATGACTCCAATTTGGTTCGGCATTTTCATCACCCGCGCGATGGAAATCGGCTTCGTCCACCCGCCGCTCGGCATGAACCTTTACGTCATCCAGGGCGTCGCGAAGGATGTGTCCATCAACAAGATCTTCAAGGGCGTTCTGCCGTTTCTCGCCAGCGACTTCGTGCATCTACTGATCCTGATCCTGCTGCCGGCAACGGTGCTGTGGCTTCCGGACCTGGTGAGCCAATGACGATCGCGAGCGTTGGGCCGGGCCTTCCCCAGGACCTGCTGTTGGCGACCGGACGCTATGCCGGACCGCTTGGGTGGGATGTCGACGCATCCACCCCGGATTCGGATCGATGGCTCGAAAGCAAATTCCCGCTGTGGGCACGCTCCATTCTTCAGCAATGGGCAGACGGGGCCTTCGACGGGCATGACATGGTCGTGTTCAGCCGCGCGGACGATGCGGCGCAACGGCTCTACTATTACATCTGCGAGCTGCAGCGCACTGGCGCCATCGCAGGCCCGGAGGCCGTCCTGCTCGACATCACCAAAATCCCGCGGACAAGCAGTCTCGATCATTTGACAGCGGCGCTGCGGAAGCTGGCCGACACGCTGGGCGTCCCCGACGACGTAATGGAAAAATCCATCATCGAAACGAACGGGCAGCGCGACGGGCCGCCGTCCAAGGCCGCGGGCAGGGCATGTTTGCTGACCGGAACGCCCCCGCCTGACCGCCGCTTGCACGATGCAATCCATGCAGCCGGCTTTGAGCCGATCGGTCCGACCTTGTCGGACGATTGGCAGGAGCTTGGACCACGGGTGGAGGAAGGATCGGGCGATCCCTTCCACGCGCTTGCCCGGCAGCTGCAAGCGCGTCCCGACGATCAGCGTGGGTTCTGCGATCAGGCTGCCATGGTCGCGGATCGGGCGAGCGCGGCGGGCGTCTCCGCTGCGATACTTTGGTACACGGAGGAGGATGAGTCCCGCGTGTGGAACGCACCTGCTGCGCGACAGGCGTTGACCGAACTGGGACTGCCGGTGTTGCTGCTCGCCCGCCGGGACTGGGGCGCACGGGACGGGGCGTCCGACGAGATCGAGGCTTTTCTTGGGGAGTGCGGACGGTGAAGCCGCTTGCAGGACATCGCGTCGCCGTGCTCGGCGACATGGCGGAGCGGCCGCTGGCGCGCATCCTGGCGTCGCTCGGCGCTGATCTGAACGGGGCGGTCGAGAACGCCTCCTTCATCATCGACGATCTCGGGCGCGACCGCATCGGCGACGTCGACGTGCCCGACCGCGCCATTCACGTTTCTGTGACACCCTTCGGCTCCGACGGCCCGCGCGCGGACTGGCGAGGCGGCGAGTTGATCGCATCGGCAATGGGCGGCGCGCTTCGGGTCACGGGTGAGCCCGGTCGGCCACCGGTGAAGGAAGCGGGAGACGCCTGCACCTTCCACGCCGACATGGTGGCGGCTGCGGGCGCAATGGCCGCTCACTATGCGCGCGGGACGCACGGCAAGGGTCAGCATGTCGACGTTTCGATTCAGCAGGTCGCCTTCAGCCGCAACGTCAACGGCATCCTCGTCTGGCAATTCGACAAGCGAAAGCTTCACCGCGTCGGTGGCGCGCTCGCCTATGGCAAGGCGACCGTGCGGGCGATCTGGAAGTTGGCCGATGGCTGGTGCTTCCACTCGCTGATGACAGGCCGGTTGGGTGCGCCTGCGAACCAAGGCCTGTCCGACTGGATGGACGAGGTCGGCGTCGACAATCCGCTCCGCGGCACGGACTGGCTGAAGTACAACCGCTCGACCTTGCCGGCGGAGACGCGCGCCGAGTGGGAGACCGCGATCGCCGCCTTCTTCGTCACTCGCACCAAGGCCGAGATCGCAACCGAAGGCCGCCGCCGCGGAATCAATGCGTGTGTCGTCAACGAACCGGCAGACGTACTCGCCGACCCGCACCTCAAGGCGCGCGCCTTCTTCGACACGCCCTCCGGATTGCCGGAGCGGTTTGCTACCATCCGCGAGGGAAGCAGTGCGGCCGCGCCGGCCGTGCACACGGGCGATCGACCGGGTCCACTCGCGGGTGTTCGCGTGCTGGACTTTGCCTGGGCGCTGGTCGGATCGATCACCACCAAGACGCTTGGAGACCTGGGTGCGGACATCGTTAAGGTGGAGAGCCGCACCCGGCCCGACCTGTCGCGCATGGACGTGCAAGTCTCCGCCTCCAAAGCGGGCGAGTTCGATGACAAGCCCTGGTTCGCGCACCTTAATAGTTCCAAGCGAAGCCTGTCGCTCAACATGAAAGCGCCGGGCGCTAGGGACATTTTGGACCCGTTGATCGACTGGGCCGATGTCGTCGTCGAGAACTTCTCGCCGGGCACCATGGCGAAGCTTGGGCTGGACTATGACCGGTTGGCCGAGCGCAACCCCGGGATTGTCATGGTGTCCGGCAGCGTCTTCGGTCAGACCGGACCACTGGCGCAGGAATGGGGCGTTGACGGCACCGGCGGCGCGCTGTCCGGTCGCACGTACCTGACCGGATACCCGGACCGCGATCCCGTCATTCCGGGGGCGGTGCCGTACGGCGATGTCATCGTGCCTTACGTCATGGCTGCCAACGTCGCGGCGGCGCTCCAGCATCGGCGGGAAACAGGGCGCGGCTGCCACATCGATGCGTCCATGTACGAAATCTGCGTGCAGCAGATGCGCGACTATATTGCTGCCGCAAGGGCGGGCGACCGTCCGCAGCGGAGCGGCAATGCGGACCGTCAAGTGTTGTTTCAGGACGTGTTCAAGGCCGCTGGCGAAGATCGCTGGGTCGCCATCAGCCTGTTCGATGCGATGGATCGTGCGCGGCTGAATGCGATCACTGGTCCCGATGTCGCGCAATGGTGTGCCGAGCGCGACGACCATTCCATTGCGGTGCAACTGCAGGCCGCAGGCGTAGCCGCCGGCGTCGTTCAGGACGCGGAGGACCTGATCGAGTGCGACCCGCAGATCGCGCACCGCGAGGCTCTTGTGACCCTCGACCATCCGCTGCTGGGGCCGTTCGGCCATGTGGCTACGCCCATCACCTTGTCGCGGGACCGGCAGCAGCCTTTCCGCGCGCCCAGGATGGGCGAGCATTCCGAGGAAATCGCGCGCACCCTTTGCGGGCTATCGCAGGCGCAGGTCGACGCGCTCAGGCAATCAGGAGTGTTCGAGTGAGCGAGGGTCAGGGAACGCGGATCCGCAAGACCTTGGCCTGTACGGCGGAGGCAAACGCATACCAGAAGGCCTTCGGTGCCGAGCTTCGTAAGCGCGTAGTGGACGACGGCGAGCCATTTGCCATCGTGCAGGCCGACACCCCGCATGAAATCTTTCATGTGATGGATATCCCGATCGTCACCAATCAATGGTGGTCGGCCTATATCGCGGCCAAGCAATTGTCCGGACGCTACTTTCAGGTGCTGGCCGACGGGGGCTATCCGGCAAACAGCTGCAAATATTGCTCGCTTGGCTTCGCCTGCACGCTCGCCAATGATCCCGCAACGGCGCCTTGGGGCGGCCTTCCCAAGCCGACGGTGCTGGTGGCGCGACTGACCTGCGACTGCATCCAGCATGTGTTCGGACAATGGGCAAAGGCGCTCGGATCGGAGTTCTTCCCGTTGGAAGCGCCCGCCTGGCCACACAAGGACCCGCAATGGTTCGCGCGGTCCAACACGGAATGGCGGGACGTCTACGACGCGGATCGCATCGCCTTGCTGGTCGAAGAAATGCGGGACCTCATCACCCTGCTGGAGAACCGCACTGGCCGTAAGTTCGAGGATGCCAAGCTCCATCATCTGATGGAGCGGATCAACGAGCAGGAAACGTACCTTTGGGAAGCGGCGCAAGCGATCGGCAAGGCGCGGCCATGCCCCGTTTCGATCGCCGAGCAGATGTCCAACACCATGATCCCGCAATGGCATCGGGGCTCCGATTGGGCGGTGGATCATGCGCGCAAGTTCCGGGACGAAGTCTTGGAGCGGGTCGCGGGCGGTCTGGGCGCTGCAACCAACGAGCGGGTGCGCCTGATGTGGATCGGTGCAGGCTTGTGGCACGACCCAGGCTTCTACCAGGCGCTGGAGGAAAGGATGGGCGCCGTGTTCGTCTGGTCGATGTACCTGCCGTTCACCGGTCCCCAATATATCCGCGACTTCGGCGATGCGCCGATGGACGCGCTGTCCAGCCGCATCTGCTCGATGAACGAAGTTCTTCACCTGCCACCGTGGATGAACGGCTGGATGACGAGCGAGGCGGAACGGTGCGGTATCGACGCAGCGATGGTGCTTCTTCCGCCGGACAACCGGCTGTCGCAGTCCGGCACCAAGCTCACCGCCGCTTCGCTTGAGGCCGCCGGCGTGCCCGTGCTCGCCCTTGATGCCGACATGGTCGATGCGAAGAACTGGGACCACGACAAGATGGTCGGCATCGTCGCCGACTTCCTGACCTCTCGGGGCCTTGCATGAGGTTCGTCGCGCTTCTCCTCCTTCTTCTGCTTGGCGCGTGCCAGCGGCAGGTGCCCCAGGGGTGACGGAGCTGGTCTACGCGACGCCTTATGCGCCGGGGCACCCGTTCAGCCGCGCTGACCAGACGTGGATGAAATTCGTCGAGCAGCGCTCGGGCGGGCGCCTGCGCATCCGCCCGATCTGGTCCGGGGTCTGCTGTCGTCAGAAATGTCGATGGAGGAGCTTCGGCACGGCGTTGCCGACATCGGCCTGATCACGCCAATCTATGTTCGCGGCGGGACCCATCTCATTCGAACGCAGTCCGGCTTCTACAGCGGCGTTTACAGCGTGCCGGCGCAGGTGCAGGTCTATCGCTGTCTCGAGGCCGCCGATCCGCAGGTCCAGACCGAGCTCAAGGGGCTGAAGGTCCTTGCAGTCCAGGGCGGCTCGCTCCCGGGAATCGTCACCCGCGACCGCCCCATCCGCCGCCTGGAGGATCTACGCGGCCTCCGGCTTCGCGCACCGAGCGAGCTCCTCACCGTCCTCGATGGCCTCGGTGCCGACCCGGTCAACATGCCAATGGGAGAGGTTTACTCGGCAATGGCCAAGGGCGTGATCGACGGTGTGGTCGCGCCTGCCGACACCTTCGCCGCCCTCCACTTTGCCGAGGTCGCCAAGCATTTCAACACGCTGGCCGTGCCGCGCGGTGCCTATCCCGCCCGCGCGATGGGCGCGCGCGTCTGGAACAGGCTGAGTCCGGAGGACCGCCGCGTGCTGGAGGTATCCACTGCGGTCTGGGAAGCCGCGCTCGCCAAGGAAGTCGAAGCGGGCGCGACGCGGGGGCTCGACGCCGCACGGAAGAAGGGTGTGGCGATCGTGCCGATGGCGGAAGCCGAGCAACAACGGTTCAACCGTCTGTACCTCGCAGATGCGGAGCGCAACGCCGCTGGCCTGTCCGCATTCGGTATCGACGGCACACGTGCCTTCCGAACGGTTCGGGCGAGCATCGCCGGACGCGATGACATCCGTTGCCGAGGAGCTCAATGATGCGGCTGATTGCGTTGCTGGCAATTGCCATTCCGGTAAGCGCCACTGCCCAGATGCGGCAGGTCGGGGCGCCGTCGGGCACGGGACCTTACCCGGCGGTTTCAGAAGCGCGCGCGGATGCGCCGGGCTACACCGTGTTCCGGCCGGTCACTCCGCCACGTGCGCGGATGCCGGTGGTGCTGTGGGGCAATGGTGGGTGCCGCAACAATGGGCTGAGCGCTGCACGTTTCCTTCGTGAAATCGCGAGCCATGGCTACATCGTCATCGCCAATGGCGCACCGAAGGAGGAGCCGCCGGTGGCGGCACGGCTCCCTCTGCCAGCTGCAACGGCCCCGGCCGGGCCGCCAACGCGCACGGCCGACGAGACCAGCGTTACGCAGCTGCTCGGCGGCATCGACTATGCGGCGCAGGCGAACGCCCGGCGCTCCGATCCGCTGTATCGGCGTATCGACCTGTCGCGGGTCGCGGTGATGGGTCACAGCTGCGGAGGCCTACAGGCATTGGCCGCCGGCGCCGACCCGCGCGTCGACGCGGTGGTCGCCTTCGCCAGCGGCGTCTACGAGCGTCCAGGCACCGGCCGAAGCGGCGTCAACATCCGCAAGTCGGACCTTCGCAGTCTGCACACACCCGTGGCCTACATCCTCGGCGGTCCGGAAGATGTCGCTTTCCCCAATGGAATGGACGACTTCAACCGCATCCAGCACCTGCCCGTCGTGGTGGCTAGCTTGCCCGTAGGCCACGGCGGCACCTTCGCGCTCGCCAATGGCGGTGACTGGGCGCGGGTTGGGGCCAAGTGGCTCGACTGGCAGCTGAAGGCCGACAAGCGCGCCGGCCGCTGGTTCACCGGCCCTGACTGCATCCTGTGCACTACCTACGGCTGGACCGTCCAGCGCAAGCAATTTCCGGAGCGTCCATGAGCAAGCCTCTCGCCGGCGTCAGGGTCGCCGATTTCAGCCATGTCATGGCGGGGCCTTACGCCTCCCACCTGCTTTGGCTGCTTGGCGCCGAGGTAATCAAGATCGAGCCAAAGGGCGGCGACAATTTCCGCAACTATGGCGCCGACGAGAGCCTCGGTGGGCTGAGCGCCGCCTTTATCGCGGCGAATGCGGGCAAGAAGTCGATCGCACTCGACCTCAAGTATGACGGGGACCGCAAGATCGCGCGGGACATCATCGAACGCGCCGACGTGCTGCTTGAGAACTTCCGCCCCGGCGTGATCGGCAGGCTCGGCTTTTCCTACGAGCAGGTCTGCGCCTTCAACCCGGACATCGTCTTCTGCTCGGTTTCCGGCTATGGCCAGGACGGGCCGCAACGCGACTGGCCGGCGATCGACAATATCGTCCAGGCGACCAGCGGCATGATGATGCTGAGCGGTGGCGATGGCGATCCGCCGATGCGCATCGGCTTTCCGATTGTCGACACGCTGACGGGACAGACGGCGGCGATCGCCATCCTCTCCGCACTGTTCCGCAAGGCGAACGGCGGCGGTGGCGGCTACATCGATGTCTCGATGCTCGACGCCAGCCTAGCCTTCATGACGTCGGCGGTGACGCCCTATTTCGCGACCGGCAAGCCGATGCCGCGCATGGGCAACACCGGCTACAGCGGACTTCCGACCGCCTCGCTGTTCACCGCGCGCGATGGCCGCCAGATCTCGCTTGGTGTGGTCCAGCCGCGTCAATTCGCGCTTCTGGCGCGGCTGCTTGGCCGGGAGAACTGGCTGCAGGACCCGCGGTTTGCGACTCGTGCCGGGCAGATCGAGCATTTCGACGCGCTGTATGCCCTAGTGGCGGCCGAACTCGTCAAGCGGGATGCGGCGGATTGGGAACGGGTGATGAGCCGCGAGGGCATTCCCTGCGGCATGGTGCGCGGCGTCGATGAAGCCGCGAAGCTCGCCCGGGCGGAGTCCATGCTCAACCTCGATTTGCCGAACGGATCGGACGGGATGACCATTCCTGGTCCCGGCTTCCGGTTGCAGCCTGAGGGAGCACAGACGAAGGGTCGGCCGCCGAAGCTCGACGAGCACCGCGAGGAGATATTGGAGTGGCTCGGCAGTGGGATTTAGCGATCCTCGCATCGGCGGCGGCACGGCCGTCGACCCCGGGCTGCTCGGTGAACTGCTGTCGCACGCAGTGGCGCGCGCAAACTTCAGCGGGGATGCCGATTTTCAGCGTGCCGTCGGGGACCGCTCAATAACGCCGCTGCGCTATTCGTTGCTGGAACTGATCGGCGCCAATCCTGGCTTGCAACAGGTGCAACTCGCGGAGGCGTTGCAGCTCTCGCGATCGGCCGTGACGCTTGCTATCGACTATTGGCAGGGAAGGGGGTGTGTCGAACGGCGCACCAGCACGATCGATCGCCGTTCCTTTGGCATCAATCTCACCGAGACCGGGAATGCGCTGTTGGCCGATCTGAGGACACGTGTCCTTGCGCATGACCGTCGCTTTGCCGCCTGTCTGAATCAGCACGAACGTGCGGAGCTCGGGCGGCTTCTTCACAAGTTGCAGGGCGGGGCGGAATAGGTAACCAGCATAACAGTTATTGACAGAAACAAATCGCGATGCGAGCTTCCAACCTGACGGGGTGACAACAACCCCGCAGGGAGGATTTCATGGCTGAAGGTCTTCGGCGCTCACGCGCTCGTCTGTTCTGTGGTGTGGCGGGCGTTTTTGCTTCGTTGGCTCTGCCATCTGCGGCATGGTCTCAGGACACGGCTGCAAGTGCGGCGGACGTCGCAGCGGACCCACAGGCCAGGGATGCCAACCCACAGGAAATCGTCGTCACTGCCCGGCGCCGAAACGAGCGGCTTCAGGACACGCCCGTCGCCGTCAGCGCCTTCACCGCGCAGGTACTGGAAGACCGACAAATCCAGCAGACGCAGGACCTGGAGCGGGTCACGCCCAGCCTCCAGTTCAAGCCGGCCGGACAGCTGTCGGGCAACAATGCGTCATCCGTCGTCTTCATCCGCGGCGTGGGCCAAGTCGATCCGACCGCGGCCGTGGATCCGGGTGTCGGCATCTACCTCGACGAAGTCTATCTTGGACGCGCGGTCGGCGGCGCCATCGACTTCGGCGACATCGCCGGTGTCGAGGTGCTGCGCGGACCGCAGGGCACCTTGTTCGGCCGCAACACGATTGGCGGTGCCATTCTCGTCCGCACGCAGCAGCCGATCATCGGCGAGTGGAGCGGGCGCGGACGGCTGCGCGTCGGCGCCGATAGTCTGCGCGAAGGCTTCGCAGCGCTCAACATCCCGATTGCCAGCACCATGGCCGCGCGCGTCTCCGCGGGGTTCCGCAAGCGCGACGGCTACGTCATCCGCGACTTCGACGGACTCGACCTCGGGGACGATAACAGCCGACAGTTTAACGCCGCGCTGAAGTGGGAACCGTCACCCGCGTTCGACCTGTTCCTTCGCGGCGACTACAGCAAGCGCAAGGAGAATGGCGCTCCGTTCGTGTTCGCGGGGATCAATGAGCAGGCACCGGTCGCCGCAATCGCAAGCGTCGGAGCAGGTTGCCCGGGAGCGACCATCCCGTTTGCACCGGCTGCTGGTCCCCGTCGTGGTCCGCCGAATGTCCCGATGATCGACGATGATCGCTGCGCCAACGACCTGCAGGAGCGCGGGCCATTCCGGAACGGCGGCAACGCCCCTGTGCGGAGTGACTCCGAAGTCTGGGGTCTAGCCGCGACGGCCAATTATCGCCTGAGCGATGTCGCGGCGATCAAGCTCATCTCCGCCTACCGCAACACTCAATCGCGCGGCATTCGCGACGCCGACAACACGCCGCTTACGTTGATCACCACCGACGTTGCCGCCCAATCGAAGCAGTTCAGCCAGGAAGCGCAACTCGACCTGGAAAGCGGCATCTGGTCCGCGATTTTTGGTGCGTACTACTTCAATGAGAAGACGGACGAGCGCGCGACCGTGCCGCTTGCGTTTCCGCCTGCGCCCCCGGTCATAGCTTCGATCCTCGCCGGCGGCCCCGGGTCGCGCGACCTGCAGCTATCGAATCTCAAGACGGAGTCCCTCGCTGGGTTCGGGCAAGTCAGCGTCAAGCCGACGGATGGCCTCGAGATCAGCGGCGGCCTCCGCTACACCACGGACCGCAAGCGCTACCAGGGGACGGTGCTGAACCTGTTTCCGGCGACGCTTCCCGACCCGGACCCGCTGCCGACGCTGGCGACATCCGAGGGTGGGCCGCTGTTCATTTTCGACGAGCCGTTCAAGCGCAAGTTCAACGCGCTTACCGGCTCGGCCAGCATCCAGTACCGCTGGAGCCCGAACATCAGCACCTATGCGTCTTGGGCGCGCAGCTTCAAGTCGGGCGGCTTCAACACGCGCTACAATGCTGCCCCCGCAGGCAATCTTCCGGTGCCGTTCGATGAGGAAAAGGTCACCAGCTACGAGGTCGGCGTGAAGACCAATGTCGGGCCAGTCCGCTTCAACGTCGCCGCCTACCAGGCCAATTACGACGACATCCAGCTGATCTTCCGCCAGGGCGTCGTGCCGCTCCTGTTCAACGCCGGCAAGGCGCGCATCCGCGGCTTCGAGGCGGAGGCGAGCTACCGCGCTGGCGGGTTGTCGGTCGATGCGGGCCTCAGTCTGCTTTACGACAAGATCCGCAGCGTGACCCAAGTGCCGGGCGCGACTGCCACGGTGGCGCCTGGCGACGACCTGCCGCTGACGCCGGACACGCAGGCCAACTTCGGGGTCGCTTACGACTTCGATCTCGGCAGCGGCCGGATGCTGACGCCGCGCTTCGACGGCAGCTTCACGTCGAAGACAACCTTCATCACCGGCAGCATCCCGTTGATCGAGGAGGACGGATATTTCGTCGGCAACGGCTCAGTGACGCTGAGGCTTTCGGAAAGGCTCGACATCGCTGCAGGCGTCCAGAACATCTTCGACGAACGTTACCTTATCCAGGGCAACGCTTCGCTTGCGACGCTGGGATATGCGGAGCGCATGTATGCCCGTCCGCGCAACTGGTATCTGCAGCTGTCCGGGCGCTTCTAAAAGAGGCGGGGCCGCTCACTTGAGCGGCCCCGTTTCACTCAGGCGACGCCGCCCCAGACGTCGGTGGCGACGTCGATGACCAGGCGCAGCTTGGCCGCCTGCTGTTCCACCGCAATGTCGTTGCCGTGGACGGTCGAGGAGAAGCCGCACTGCGGCGACAGCGCCATCTGATCGAGCGGCATGTGCTGCGCCGCTTCGTCGATGCGGCGTTGGACATCGTCCTTAGATTCCAGCTCGCCGAGCTTGGTGGTGACGAGGCCGAGCACCACCGTCTTGCCCTTCGGCACGTGGCGCAGCGGCGCGAAGTCGCCCGAGCGCGGATCGTCATATTCCAGGAAATAGCCGTCTACGTTCAATGCGTTGAACAGCACTTCGGCAACCGGCTCGTAACCGCCTTCCGCAGCCCATGAGGAGCGGAAATTGCCGCGGCACAGGTGGACGCAGACGGTCATGTCGTCGGGCTTGTCGCGGATCGACTGGTTGATGATGTCGGCATAGAGGCGCGGCAGCGCGTCGGGGTCCATTCCCCGGCGCCGCGCATTCTCCCGCTGCGTGTCGTCGCAAAGGTAGGCGAGATTGGTGTCGTCGAGCTGCAGGTAGCGGCAACCGGCGTCCGCCAGGCTTTTGATCTCGGCACGGTAAGCCGCAGCAAGGTCCGCGTAGAAGTCGTCTAGGTTCGGGTAGGCGGTCTCGTCGATTGCCTCACGCCCGCCGCGGAAGTGCAGCATGGTAGGCGAGGGGATGGTGACCTTCGGCGTCTTGGTGGTGACGCTCGCGAGAAATTCGTAATCGCGGCGCTGGATGTCCCGGGCATGTGAGATCTTGCCGGTGATCTTCATGACTGGCGGCGCATATTCCAGCTCCTTGCCGCCATGCTGGTGGAACTTCACCTGCGTGCCGCCGGCCTCCTCGACGCCGTCGAGCTGAAGCAGGAAGTCGGTGTGGAAATAGGTGCGGCGGAATTCGCCGTCGGTGATGCCTTGAAGCCCGAGATCCTCCTGGAAGCGGACGACGTCCCGGATCGCTTCATCCTCAACCGCACGAAGCGCGTCGGAATCGATACTGCCCTCCCGATAGGCAGTGCGCGCATCGAGCAGAGCCTTGGGACGAAGGAAGCTGCCGACATGGTCGGCGCGAAATGGCGGTGTCGGCATGCTTGGACTCTCCTGCTCCAATATTGTATGTTCTACTTACAATACACCAAGTCCGCTTAACAGCTTGGGATGGGAGAGTGCAATGACCTGGGTGCCGAACCGATGGTATGTCGCGGCGTGGGATTCGGAGGTCGACCGGTCGCCGATGGCGCGGACGATCTGCAATGAGCGCATCGTGCTCTATCGCAAGCTCGACCGGAGCGTGGTGGCGCTGCGCGATGCCTGCCCGCACCGGCTGTTGCCCTTGTCGCTCGGTTTCAAGGAGGGCGACTCGATCCGCTGCCGCTACCACGGTTTGCTTGTCGGCCCGGACGGGGCTGCGCAGGAGATGCCGATCAAGTCGGAGCGCGTACCCAAGGCCATCTGCACGCAACGCTATCCGGTCGTCGAACGCCACCGGCTGGTGTGGGTCTGGATCGGCGATCCGGAGAGAGCCGACGAGTCGCTGGTGCCTGACTTCTGGCCGTGCAGCGCGCCGGGATGGACGTTCGACGGCGGCTACAACCGGATCGAATGCGATTACCGGCTGGTCATCGACAACCTCATGGATCTCAGCCACGAAACGTACGTCCATCAGGGCTCGATCGGACAGCATGAGATCCTGGAAACGCCGATTGAGACGCGGGTCGAGGAAGATGAGGTCTATGTCAGCCGCTGGATGGCAGGGATCGATCCGCCGCCCTTCTGGCGCGACGCGCTGCGGTCCAGCGGACCGGTCGATCGTTGGCAGATCTGCCAGTTCGTCGCGCCGTCGTCCGTGCTGATCGACGTCGGCGTGGCGCCGGTCGAAGCCGGGGCAACTCTGGAGACGCATGATCATGGCGTGCGGGGCTTCGTAATCGACGCCATGACTCCCGAAACCGAGCGAACCACGCATTACTTCTGGGGCATGGCGCGCAACTTCGATATCGAGGATGCGGGCTTCACCGCGCGGTTCAAGGCGCAGCAGGGCCAAGTGTTCGACGAGGATGTGGAAGTCTTGGAAGCGCAGCAGAAGGCGATCGACATGAACCCTGACCTGCGCCTGCGCGGCTTCTCCATCGACCAGGGCAGCGCGCGTGCGCGCCAGATCATTACGCGCCTTGCAGCCGCGGAGGGCGCGTTTGCCGGTTGAAGAGGGCGACGACCTCGGCGGCGTTCTCGGGCTGCGAGTGCGCCGGGCGCATGGTGCGATCCAGCGGCACTTCAGCGAGCATTTCTCCGATCTTGAGCTCACCCAGAAGCAGATTTCGGTGCTTTGGCTGGTCGGTGACCGTTCGGGTGCCGCACAAGCCGATCTTGCCCGGGCGCTGGACATGGACCGTGCGACCACCATGGCCTTGGTTCATTCACTCGAACGCCGCGGCCTGCTCGGGCGGACGCCATCGACCACCGATCGTCGGCGCATCGCCTTCGCGCTGACGGAAGAAGGTAAGACGATGCTGAGACGCGCCAAGGCCGCGATCGGCGCGCATGAAGACTGGCTCAAGAGCCGCTTTTCCAAGGCAGAGCTGATCCAGCTGGAAGCGCTGCTGGAGCGCATCTACGGCTGACATCATTGTTGCCTTCCATAACAAAGCTCCGCACAACGATGACATAAGGGAGAGGACGATGACCACTGATCCGCGTGCCGTGATCCAGGACGCGCCGATGTCGCGCTTCCAATGGGGCGTGGTGGCGACAATGATCGGCTTGAATGCCCTGGACGGCTTCGACGTCCTGTCGATCAGCTTCGCGTCTCCCGGGATCGCCCAGGAATGGGGTATCGATCGCGCCGCCCTTGGCTTCGTGCTGTCCATGGAACTCATCGGGATGTCGCTCGGGTCGCTGTTCCTGGGCGGACTCGCCGATCGCATCGGCCGGCGTGGAACGATTCTCGTCTGTCTGGGGCTGATGTCGGTCGGCATGCTTGGCGCGGCAACCGCGAACTCGATCCCCGTCCTCTCCGCCTGGCGAGTTCTGACCGGACTGGGCATCGGCGGAATGCTGGCGTCCACCAATGCTGCGGTGGCGGAAGCGGCGAACGGCCGGCGGCGCTCGCTTGCCGTGGTCCTCATGGCAGCCGGCTACCCGGTAGGAACAATCATCGGCGGCCTGATCTCCGCCGTTCTGCTCTCCCATTTCGACTGGCGCGCGGTGTTCGTCTTCGGCGCCCTGGCAAGTGCCGCATTCATCCCGATCGTGTTGCTGTTTGCGCCGGAATCCATCGCCTTCCTGATGCACCGCCGTCCGGCTGACGCGTTGGAGCGGGTCAACCGCGTGCTCGGACGCATGCGCCAAGCTCCGGTGGATGCGCTGCCGGAGCCGGAAAGCGAAAAGGAGCGGGTTCGGACCTCCGCCTTGTTCTCGTCGAAACTGGCGCGCCCGACGGTGCTCCTCACCATCGCCTATCTTGCCCACATCATGACCTTCTACTTCATTCTGAAGTGGATCCCGAAGATCGTGACCGACATGGGCTTCCATCCTTCGGAAGCGGCGGGCGTTCTCGTCTGGGCGAGCATCGGCGGGGCGGCCGGCTCTCTGCTTCTCGGCCTTCTCACGTCGCGGCTTCCGCTGCTGTGGTTGACGATCGTCGCAATGGCAGTGTCGGCGGCGCTGGTGATCCTGTTCGGCAACGAACAGACGACCCTTGGACAGTTGTCCACCGTCGCCGCCCTCGCCGGGTTCGCCACCAATGCCGGCGTGGTTGGACTTTATGCCCTGATGGCGCAAAGCTTTCCCACCGGCGTTCGCGCCAGCGCGACGGGCGTGGTGATCGGCGTCGGACGCGGCGGGTCGGCGTTGGCGCCGGCCGTTGCCGGGCTGCTGTTCGCTGCAGGCCACAGTCTGCAAACGGTCGCGATCCTGATGGCGCTCGGTTCCGTCGTCGGCGGCATCACCTTGCTCGGCATGCGCGGGTGGCGTCAGCCTGACGAGGCGTCTGCCTAGGCTCATCCGCGCTTACGCAGGTGCTTGCGGCTTCGTTTTATACGTTATACAACATAGCTAATTGGAGAGAGACGATGGCCACGATTGCACCGCCGGAAACCGGCTCTACGACCTTTACCCGCAACAACCCCGTCACCGGAGCCGAAGCAACCACCGCCAAGGCATTCACCGTTGCCGACGCGAACGCCGCTGCCGAAGCTGCCGCGCGCGCATTCCCCGCCTGGTCGGCGCTCGGACCCAACGCCCGCCGCGCGATGCTCAACAAGGCGGCGGCCGCGCTCGAGGCGAAGGCGGACCAGTTCGTCGACGCGATGATGGGCGAGATTGGCGCGACCGAGGGCTGGGCGCGCTTCAACCTGATGCTAGCGGCCGGCATGGTCCGCGAAGCCGCGGCGCTGACGACGCAGATTGGCGGCGAGGTCATCCCGTCCGACAAGCCGGGCTGCATTGCCATGGCGCTTCGCGAACCGGTCGGCGTGATGCTGGGCATCGCACCATGGAACGCGCCGATCATCCTCGGCGTCCGAGCGGTCGCCGTACCGCTCGCCTGCGGCAATACGGTAGTGCTGAAGGCCAGCGAACAATGCCCCCGCACCCATAGCCTGATCGCCGAAGCCTTTGCCGAAGCGGGCCTTCCCGAAGGCGCGGTCAGCATCGTCACCAATGCGCCCAAGGACGCGGGTGAGATCGTCGGCGCACTGATCGACAATCCGCATGTCCGCCGGATCAACTTTACCGGTTCCACCGGCGTCGGCAGGATCATCGCCAAGCGCGCCGCCGAACATCTCAAGCCCGTGCTTCTCGAGCTCGGCGGCAAGGCGCCGATGATCGTCCTTGAGGACGCCGATCTCGACGAGGCGGTAAAGGCCGCCGCCTTCGGCGCCTTCATGAACCAGGGCCAGATCTGCATGTCGACCGAGCGGATCATCGTTGTCGAATCCGTCGCAGATGCCTTTGCCGAGAAGTTCGCCGAAAAGGCGCGGTCCATGCCCGTCGGCGACCCGCGAGAGGGGAAGACCCCGCTCGGCGCCGTCGTCGACAAGTCCACCGTTGAATGCGTAAAGGGCTTGATCGAGGATGCGCTCGGCCATGGCGCCCGTCAGCTGGTCGGCGGCGATGCCAATGGCGTGCTGATGCCGGCGCATGTGATCGACGGCGTCACGCAGGACATGCGCCTGTTCCGTGACGAAAGCTTCGGCCCGGTCGTCGGCATCACCCGCGCCCGCGACGAAGCGCATGCGATCGAGCTTGCCAACGACACGGAATACGGCCTGTCCGCCGCGGTCTTCACCCGCGACACGGCACGGGGCCTCCGCGTCGCCAAGCAGATCAAGTCGGGCATCTGCCACGTCAACGGCCCGACCGTGCACGACGAGGCGCAGATGCCGTTCGGCGGTGTGAAGGCGTCCGGCTACGGCCGCTTCGGCGGGAAGGCTGGGATCGATGCCTTTACCGAGCTGCGCTGGATCACCATCGAAACCCAGCCGGGTCATTATCCGATCTGATGATGCGGTTAATGCGCGGGGCAGGGGCGGCCGTTCTGGCCGCGAGCGTTGCGGGGAGCGCGATGGGTCAGTCGGCGCCCGCGCCGACCCTCACCTATGCCTTTTCGGCGCGCATCGACGTTGCTGCGCCGGTGGAGCAGGGCACCATTGATGGCGGCCGGAAGCGCTTCATCCCGATCACCGGCGGAAGCGTCTCTGGCCCGCGGTTCAGCGGCACGGTGATGAGCGGCGGCGGAGATTGGCAGACCATCTACCCCGGCGGGTTGACCAAGCTTCACGCCCAATATTTTCTGAAGGCTTCGGACGGCACCGTCATCGGCATCACCAATGACGGAGTCCGGGTCGCAAGTGCCGAGGTCACGGCCAAGATCGCGCGCGGTGAGGCCGTCGATCCCGGCAGCTATTATTTCCGTGCCACGCCCGTGTTCGACCCCCCTCCGGGCGCACATGCGTGGCTTCGCACCAAGACCTTCGTCGGGCGCGGTGTCCGTCAGCCCGACCACGTGATCGTCGACTTCTACATCGTTGAATAGGCGCCGCTGGAAAGCGCGCATCGAAAGGACAAGAATATGACCGAGACCTCCAGCAACGGCGTGGTTTCTTACGACGTCGAAGGCGGCGTTGCCTGGGTGCGCTTCAATCGCCCCGACAAGCGCAATGCAATGAGCCCGACGCTCAACCGCGACATGATGGAAGTGCTCGATACGCTGGAATTTCGTGACGACGTCGGCGTGCTGGTGCTGAGCGGGGAGGGATCCGCCTGGTGCGCCGGCATGGACCTTAAGGAATATTTCCGGGAAAACGAAGCCAAGGGCCTCGGCGCCACGCGCCAGGCGCAGCGCGAGGCGTACGGCTGGTGGCGGCGCCTGCGCTGGTACCAAAAGGCAACCATCGCGATGGTCAACGGCTGGTGCTTCGGCGGCGGCTACGGTCCCTTGTTCGCCTGCGATCTCGCCTTTGCCGCGGACGAGGCGAAGTTCGGCCTGTCGGAAATCAACTGGGGCATCCTGCCCGGTGGCGGCGCGACCAAGATCGCCGTCGAACTGCTGCCGTTCCGCAAGGCGATGTACCACGCGATGATGGGCGAGAATATCGACGGCAAGACCGCGGCCGAGTGGGGCCTCGTCAATGAATCGCTGCCGCTCGATCAGCTGAAGGCGCGAGTGAAGGAAGTCGCGAATGTCCTGCTCCAAAAGAACCCAGTGGCGCTTAAGGCAACCAAGGACGCCATCCGCCGCGTGTCGGAAATGACCTATGAGAATGCCGAGGATTATCTGGTCCGCGCCCAGGAGGCCGCCAATTCGTTCGACAACGACGGCCGCAAGGAAGGCATCCGCCAGTTCATCGACGAGAAGACCTACAAGCCCGGTCTCGGCGCCTACGACAAGGACCGGGTAAAGGCCTGAACCTTACGCCTCCTAAGGAAAACATCATGGCCGAACTGTCTCGTCTGATCACGCCGAGGTCGGTAGCGATCGTCGGCGCCTCGCCGACGCCGGGTGCGCTGGGCAACAGCGTGCTCCGCAACCTGGAACGGCACAATTATTCCGGCGCGATCCACCTGATCAATCCGAAGCGTGACGAGATTGATGGTCGACCCTGCCTGAAGTCGATTGCCGAGCTTCCCCACGGTGTTGATGCGTCAGTGCTGGCAATCCCTGGGCCGGCAGTGCTGGATGCAGTTCGAGCGCTCGCTGAGCGCGGCGTTGGTTCGGCGATCATTTTCTCCGCCGGCTTTGCAGAGGGCGGAGAAGAGGGGCTTGCCGCGCAGGCAGAGGTCGCGCGCATCGCTGCGGCGAGCGGCATGACGGTCGAAGGACCGAATTGCCTCGGCCTCGTAAACTACGCGGCCGGTGTGCCGCTAACCTTCGTCGAAGCGCCAGTGCTCGACCTGGCGGGTAAGCCTGCCGTCGGGATCGTCAGCCAGTCCGGCGCGATGGCGGTGGTGCTTGGCACGACGCTGATGGCCAAGGATCTTGGCATCACGTTGTCAGTCTCGACCGGCAACGAAGCAGCGAGTGGAGTGGAGGATTATGTCGCGCACCTGATCGACGACCAAGCCACGCCGGTGATCGGAATGATCGTTGAGCAGTTCCGTAGGCCGGCGCGCTTTCTAGATCTTGCCAGGCAGGCCCGCGAGGCGGGCAAGACCATCGTCCTTCTGCACCCGGGCACCTCCAGCGCAGCGCGCGAGTCCGCGGCGACCCACACTGGAGCGATGGCCGGCGACTGGCAGCTGATGCGCGCCAAGGTCGAGCGCGAAGGGGTGATCCTGGTCGACAGCCTGGAGGCGCTTGGGGACGTCATGGAATTGGTCGCCCGCGCCAAACCGGTGGGCATAGGCGGAACCGCGGTGCTGACGGAGTCCGGCGCCTTCAAGGCGCTGACCCTGGACCTTGCCGAGCAGATCGGCCTCGACTTACCGGCGGTCGACGGAGCGACGGCGGAGGCCCTTCGCGCGGCCATTCCTGACTTCATTCCGGTGTCCAACCCGATGGACCTCACCGCCCAGGCTCTGGTCGACCCGGATCTCTACCGCCGAACCATCCAGCCTCTGCTTAGGGATGACCGCTACGCGGCGCTGGTGCTCGGCATCATCCAGACCGATCCGGCGACCAGCGCCCGCAAATTCCCGCCGATCATCGAAGCGGTGAAGGGCTAACGCCGGACAAGCCGGTAATCTTCGCAGGGCTCGACGACGGCGCGGAGGTGCCCGCCGAATATATCGCGGGACTTCGCCAGGCCGGCGTCCCTTATTTCCCCACACCGGACCGCGCCTTCCGCGCACTTCGCCACCTCAGCCGCCGTGCCGAGCGCGACTTCGCGACGTCGGGTGCCGACCCAATCCGCCTCGACCTGCCGAGCGGCGTCGTTCCGGAGTATTGGGCGAAGGAGCTGCTTGCGCCGGCGGGCATCCCATTCCCCAAGTCCGCGCTTGCGACCAGCGCCGGGCAGGCGCGTTCCATTGCAGCAGACCTTGGCTATCCGGTGGTCCTGAAGGCACAGTCTGCGCAGCTCAGCCACAAGAGCGACGCCGGCGGGGTGATCGTCGGCATTGCGAACGATGACGCGCTCGCCGCCGCCTGGGATCGCCTCTTCGCCAACGTAGCGGCCTATGATGCCGGCATCTCACTAGATGGCGCGCTGGTGGAAGCAATGGGGGAGCGCGGCACCGAGCTGATCGTCGGCGCACGCAACGATCCCGACTGGGGACCGGTCGTCCTCGTTGGCTTCGGCGGGGTCACAGCGGAACTGCTTCACGATATTCGCTTGCTGCCATGCGATCTAACGGCCCAAGCCATCGCGTCCGAGCTTCGCGCACTCAAACAAGGCGCGCTGCTGGACGGCTACCGCGGCTCGCCGGCGCTTGATGTCGATGCCGCCGCCGCTGTCATCCAGATCCTCGGGCGCATCCTGCTTGGGACGCCGTCGATCCGCGAAGTCGATCTCAACCCGCTGATCGTCTACCCGAAGGGGAAGGGCGTCGTCGCTCTGGACGCGCTGATCCTCGCCGACTGACGCCTAAGCGTCGGCGCCGTCGTCCGCTTCGGTCGGCGGGCTGCGCCGTTCTATCCGCGCCAGGAGGTCTAGCAGAGTTGAACGTTCGGCAGGCGTCATGTCCGCCAGCATGCCTTGTTCATGCCGCTCGATACGACCCACTGCCTCGGCGAGGAGAACATTGCCTTGGGGCGTTGCGTTCAGCGAAAAGGCGCGGCGATCGTTGGCGTCGACGGCACGGTCGATTACGCCTTTTTCCACCAGTTCGTTGATCAGCGAAACCATGTTCGCGCGCTTGATGCCGAGAATGCGCCCGACCGCACCCTGGTTGATACCCGGGTTTGCGGCGACAACCGAGAGAACGGCGAACGGGACCTGACGAAGGCCTGTGCCCTCCATCGCCGCGGTAAAGTCGGCGGAGAAGGCGCCCCAGGCTCGGCGAAGGTGATAACCGACGAGAGGCGCAAGCGCGCCGACACTGACTTGATCGCGTGACATTGGGGCCCTGCAAGCCATGTTTGCAGGGCGGCGTCAATCACATGCGCGGCGCGCTAGATCTCTTCGGGCCAGTAGAGCCGCATCGGATTGTCGACGAGGAGCTTGCGTTGCAGCTCCGCGGTTGGAGCCAGGCGCGGCAAGATGTCGACCAACTGCCCGTCGTCGGGAATGCGATGCTCCATATTCGGATGCGGCCAGTCGGTGCCCCACAGCACCCGGTCCGAATACGCTTCCACGACGGGGCGGATGACCTCGACGAAGTCGTCGAATGGTGGGCCGTGGATCGACAGCCGCTCCGCTCCCGATACTTTGGTCCAGATGGTGGGATGCGTGTCCAGCAGGCGCCGGAAAGCCGTGATTTCCGCACCGTCCGGGCCCTGCGCGATGTCGGGACGGCCGAGATGGTCGACGACGACGATGGTCGGGATGGCTTCAAGGAAGGGCGTAAGCTCCTCCAGCAAATCGGCCTCGAAGTAGACGACCACGTGCCAGCCAAGCGGAGCGATACGGCGGGCAATGTCGAGGAACTTGTCCTTGGGCGCATCGTCGACGAGCCTCTTCAGAAAGTTGAAGCGTACGCCGCGGATGCCGCCGTCGTGCAGGCTCTGGAGTTCGTCGTCTGAAATGTTCGGGTCGACCACCGCGACACCGCGTGCGCGTCCCTTCGACATGGCGATCCCGTTCAGCGTCGCGGCATTGTTCGTGCCGTGGCAGCTCGCCTGGACGATGACGTTCCTGGAAAAGCCGAGATGGTCGCGAAGTGCGAATAGCATCTCGGGCGTCGCATCCTCGGGATGATATTTGGCCTTCGGACTGAAAGGGAATTCGGCCTCCGGGCCGAAGACATGAACATGGGCATCCACCGCGCCGGGCGGCGGCGTCCAGGTCGGCTGCGAAGGGCGGTCGACCCATGTCTTGGTCCGGCTCATGCGAAGATCACTCCGTCCATCAATTTGCGTGCCGTGCGCAGGATGCCGGCGCTGATCACCGTGCCGTCGTCGCCGATTTCCAGGACGCAGCTCATCTCCCCGGTCGGATGTTCGACCGACAGCGTCTTGCGCGCTCCATCCGGCACGGTCGCGACCTCTGCTGCCGGGGAGCCGCGGATGAGGCAGGCTGTGGCAACACTCACCGCCCCTAGAACCCGATTGAGGCGTGCGCGCGCTTGGGGATGAAGCTGCGGACGGTCACAGAGCCCCCGTTGCGTGGCGGCGCAACCAGCATCATCTTCGGTACGGACAGCTCCGCAACATCGCCAAGGTTCATCATCGGCCCCGCCTTCAGGCGGATCGCCTCTATCCTCGCCTTTACCTCTTCAGCCTTGTCCAAGGAGTCGCGATCTTCGTAGCCGGTGGCGCCGACGTTCGCCGCTTTTAGGACGATGCAGGGCATTCCGTTGTCGATCAGGGTGCAGCGAACCCCGTCGATAACGTCAACTGCATTTCCGGTTGGAAGGAGCGCGCCGCAGCTGGAACCAGCCGTGTCGCGAAACTCGACCGGGATCGGTGCCGCGGTGCCGGGCACACCGTCGATCCGCGCGTCGCCGTCGTAGCGGACGTTGCTGCCGGGCGTCCGCACGGTCGCGATGGCGACCTGTCCAGTGTTTTCCATGAAGATGGAGACCTTGGTCTCCCCATCTGAGGCGGGCACCAGGCCCCGCTCGATCCCGAACGGGCCCACGCCCGCTAGCATATTGCCGCAATTCTGTTTGTCGGTGACGATCGCTTCGTCGACGAAAACCTGCAGGAACAGATAATCGAGATCGACACCTTCTCGGGCGGAACGGGAAACAACCGCCACCTTGGAGGCGAGCGGATCGGCGCCGCCCATGCCGTCGATCTGGCGCGGGTCGGGCGATCCCATGACGCGAAGCAGAAAGGCGTCCCGCTCGGCGGTGTTGGCGGGCAAATCCTCTTTCAGGAAGAAGCCGCCTTTGGACGTGCCTCCGCGCATCCACATGACGGGAACGCCCTCAGACATAGCGTAGGCCCATCGCCTCCAGCTTTCCGCGCATGTCGTAGATGTCGAGGCCGAGTTCTCCGGCGGCCAGCCGCTTGCGCTTGCCTTCCTCCGCGGCTTCTCGGGCGGCGGATTTCTCGGCCACCTCGGCCACCTCGATGCGCTTGACCACGCAGACGCCATCGTCGTCCGCAACGATCACGTCGCCGGGATCAATGGCCGCGCCAGCGCATACAATCGGAACGTTGATCGAGCCCAAAGTTGCCTTCACCGTTCCTTGCGCGAAAACGGCCGCCGACCAAACCGGGAAGTTCATCTCACGAAGGTCGCGGACGTCGCGCACGCCGGCATCGATTACCAGCCCGCGGCAGCCCCGCGCCTGGGCGGAAGTCGCCAGCAGATCGCCGAAATAGCCATCGGCGCAGAGGCTGGTCGGGGCGAGCACAAGAATGTCGCCCTCCCGCAGCTGCTCGATGGCGACGTGCACCATCCAATTGTCGCCAGGCGGTGCGGAGATGGTGACCGCCGAACCGGCGATCCGCGCACCGTTCTGGATTGGCCGCATGTGGGGCGCAAGCAGGCCTTTGCGGCCCTGAGCCTCATGAACGGTCGCCACCCCAAAGCCCGCCAGCCGGTCGATCAGCGCAAGCTCGGCGCGCTCGATATTCTGCACCACCACGCCGCTCATGATCGCTCTCCCAGGATTGACGGTGCGTGTTTGCCGCCGCCTGTCCGACCAAGGAACCGAAATCTGTCGCGCCCGTATAAATATTTGCTAAGTCCAGTTCCGATGCGCGCAACGGACCTCAACCTTCGCCACCTTCGCGCGGTGCTTGCCATCCATCGCCACGGAAGCATCAGCGGGGCAGCGCGAGAGGTCAATTTGACCCAACCGGCGATTACCCAGGGCCTGGCTCGGGTGGAACAGCAATTGGGTTTGTCTCTGTTCGAACGCAGCAGCGGCGGGATGACGCCAACCGCCGCCGCCGACCTGCTCGTGCCACGGATCGAGGCGGCCCTCCACCGCATTGCGAGTCCAAGGGTCACCGCTGCCCAGATGCGCTCCTTTCTCGCCCTGGCGCGCGCGGGCAGTTACGCAGGCGCCGCGCAGGCGATCGGCACCAGCGAGCCTTCGCTCCACCGCGCTGTACGCGACCTTTCGCTGGCGCTTGGGCGAGAGCTGGTCGAGCGACGCGGCCGCGGGGTCGCGTTGACCGCTAAAGGCAGAGGCCTCGCCCGAGCGCTGGCGCTTGCGGGCGCAGAACTCGAGGCAGGCCTGGAGGAGGTGGCGGCGCTGGCGGGGCGGGAGACCGGCTGCATCGCGATCGGTGCCATGCCCTTATGCCGGGCGCGGCTGCTGCCCTCGGCCATTGCACGTTTCCACGCCCGCTTTCCAGACTATCGTGTCGTCGTTGCCGAAGGCAGCCATGCCGAATTGGTCGGCCCTCTCCGAGAGGGCGAACTCGACCTTCTGATCGGCGCATTGCGCGAGCCTTCGGCGGGGCCGGACCTAAATCAGCAGCCATTGTTCGAGGACCGGCCAGTGGTAGTTGCGCGGGCAGGGCACCCGTTGGCGGGAAGTCGCCCGTCTCTTGAAACACTGGCTTCCTACCCTTGGACCATTGCCGCGTCAGGCGCGCCATTGCGAGACCATTGGGAAAGCATGTTCACGGGTCATGGTCTTTCAGTTCCGCGCGTGCCGGTCGAGTGCGGGTCGGTCATCACCATTCGGCAACTGCTGATGTCGAGCGACTTCCTGACCCTCCTGTCCCCGGACCAGGTCGCGGTAGAACTGGAGGCGGGCTGGCTGACCGTGATCGGACCGGCGCCGCCCGACATCGTCAGGACGATCGGCGTGACCACCCGCGCCGGCTGGCGCCCGACGCCGCTGCAACGGCATTTCCTCGCCGAGCTTGGCGTGCAGTCTTCGTAAAATCTAATCGCAGCCATGGCCTTCGCATTGGGAAGGTGGAGCAAGCGATCCTAGCAGTTTGATCCATGGAGATGTGCTGGATCGGTTTCGGTGAAGCGGCAACGACGTTTGCGCGTGGCCTGGCCCATCCTGGCCGCGCATTCGACCTGCGCGACGACAATCCGATGGTCGCTGCCATGGAGGCGGCGGGCGTACGCCGCTGTTCAAGCCACGCAGAGGCGGCATCGGGCGCGGCTTTGGTCCTGTCCCTGGTGACTGCCGACCAGGCGCTTGCGGCTGCGCAGAGCGTGGCGCAGGCCTCGCTTGGCGGCGCGCTCTACTTCGACATGAACTCCGTCGCTCCGGACACCAAGCGCGCGGCCGCTCGGACGATTCAGGCCGCTGGCGGGCGCTACGTCGATGTTGCTGTGATGGCCCCGGTGCAGCCAAAGGCGCGAGGCGTTCCGCTGCTGGTCGCTGGGCCGCACGCTGCCGAAGGCGCTTCCGCGCTCGCCAAGATCGGTTTTTCCTCCGTCGACATTGCCGGCGAGAGTGTCGGTGACGCGTCGGCGGTGAAGATGATCCGCTCGGTAGTGGTGAAGGGAATGGAGGCGCTGTCCGCCGAATGTGCGCTCGCGGCGGATGCGGCTGGAGTCCTCGACCAAGTCGTCGCGTCGCTGGACGCCTCGTGGCAGGCCCAGAATTGGGCCGGGCGCTTCGATTATAATCTCGACCGGATGATGGTGCACGGCACCCGACGGGCTGCCGAGATGGACGAGGTGGTCAAGACGCTGGACGCGCTCGGCAGCGGTTCCGTCATGAGCCGCGCCACCGCCGAGCGGCAGCGCCGGATAGGCGCGCTGGAGCTCGCGCCGGAGAACGGCCTCGCCGCCAAGCTACAACAAATGAGGGCGGCCGCATGACTCTCGTGATCGACTGCCACGGTCACTATACGACCGCTCCCGCCGCGCACAGCGACTGGCGCGAGGCGCAGAAGGCGGCGTTCAAGGCGGGTGAGACACCGCCGACTTATCCTTCGATCAGCGACGACGAGATTCGCCAAACGCTGGAGGCAAACCAGCTCAGGCTGCTTCACGAACGCGGCGCCGACATGACGTTGTTCAGCCCTCGCGCCTCGGCCATGGCGCCGCATGTCGGCGACGAAGGCGTGGCGCTCGCCTGGTCGCGCGTCAACAACGACCTCATCAAGCGGTGCGTCGACCTTTACCCGGACATCTTCGTGGGGGTGTGCATGTTGCCGCAGTCCCCGAAGGCCGGTCTGCAGGGCTCCATCGCCGAGCTGGACCGCTGCGTGAATGAACTCGGTTTCGTCGGCTGCAATCTCAACCCCGATCCGGCCGGCGGCAAGTTCGAGCATCCACCGCTCACCGACCGCTACTGGTACCCGTTCTATGAGAAGATGGTCGAGCTGGACGTTCCGGCGATGATCCATGTGTCGGGCAGCTGCAATCCGGCGATGCACGCCACCGGCGCCTACTACATCGCCGCCGACACCATCGCCTTCATGCAGCTGATTCAGGGTGACCTGTTCCGCGATTTCCCGAGCCTGCGCTTCATCATCCCCCATGGTGGCGGCGCGGTGCCTTATCACTGGGGCCGTTATCGAGGCCTGGCCGACATGCTGAAGCAGCCGGATCTTGCGACCCACGTCATGAACAACGTCTATTTCGACACCTGCGTCTATCATCAGCCGGGGATCGATCTTCTGGCGAAGGTGATCGACACCAAGAACATATTGTTCGGAAGCGAGATGGTTGGCGCCGTGCGGGGCATCGATCCCACGACCGGCCACTATTTCGACGAAACCAAGCGCTACATCGACGCGCTTCCGATCGGCGAGGAGCAGCGCCACGCCATCTTCGAAGGCAATGCACGCCGCGTCTTCCCGCGGCTCGACGCCAAGCTGAAGGAGCGAGGATTGTGACCAAACCGCGCGACATCCACGCCTATCTTGCCGAGTTCGAGGATATCCCGGGCACCCGCGTCTTCACCGCGGCTCGGGCACGCCAGGGCTATCACCTCAACCAATTCGCGATGAGCCTGATGAAGCCGGAGAATCGGGAGCGCTGGAAGGCCGACGAGCGGGCCTATCTCGATGAGTGGCAGCTTACCGATGAGCAGAAGCAGGCGGTGCTGAACCGCGATTACAACAAGCTGCTCGACCTCGGCGGCAACATCTATTTCCTGTCCAAGGTCTTCTCCACCGACGGCCTCAGCTTCGTGCAGGCGGTCAGCACCATGACCGGAGTCTCGGTCGAGGACTATCAGGCGATGATGAACGCCGGCGGCCGCTCGCCCGAGGGCGTCCGCTCGAAGAAGGATCAGCGCTAATGGCCCGTATCACCGCCGGCGTCGCGACCAGCCACGTTCCCTTGCTCGGCGTCGCGCACGATCTCGGCAAGGACAAGGACGATTATTTCGGACCGATCTTCGCTGGCTACGAATGGACCCGTGCGTGGGAGAAGTCCGAGAAGCCGGACGTCGTCATTCTCGTCTACAACGATCACGCTTCCGCCTTCGACATGAAGGTGATCCCGACCTTCGCGATCGGCTGCGGCGAGCGATACAAGCCGGCGGACGAGGGCTGGGGACCGCGCAAGGTGCCGGACGTGATCGGCCATGCCGACCTCGCCTGGCACATCGCGCAGTGCCTGATCCTCGACGAGTTCGACATGACCATCATCAACGAGATGGACGTCGACCACGGTCTGACCGTGCCGCTCAGCATGATGTTTGGGGCGGTGGAGGAATGGCCGGTCAAGGTCATCCCGCTGGCCGTGAACGTCGTTACTTACCCGCCGCCCTCGGGCAATCGCTGCTGGGCGCTGGGCGAGGCTATCCGCCGCGCGGTGGAATGCTATGGCGAGGACTTGAACGTCCAG
Source organism: Sphingomonas piscis (assembly GCF_011300455.1). Taxonomy (NCBI): domain Bacteria; kingdom Pseudomonadati; phylum Pseudomonadota; class Alphaproteobacteria; order Sphingomonadales; family Sphingomonadaceae; genus Sphingomonas; species Sphingomonas piscis. The sequence continues at coordinate 292,966 of NZ_CP049869.1, read as the reverse complement.
GTGTGGGGCACGGGCGGCATGAGCCACCAGCTCCAGGGTGCGCGCGCCGGCCTCATCAACAAGGAATGGGACAACGACTTCCTCGACGGGATGATCGGGGACAGCGATCGCCTGCGCCACATCCCGCATATCGAATATCTGCGCGAAACCGGATCCGAAGGGATCGAGATGGTCATGTGGCTGATCATGCGCGGCACCATGGGCCCGGCCACTCGCGCGCTTCACCGCCATTACCACGTCCCCTGCAGCAACACGGCGATCGGGCACCTCGTGCTCGAACCCGCAGCCTGAACCCTCACGGAGCAACACATGAAAATCGCACTCGCCGGGGCCGGCGCATTTGGTGAAAAGCATCTCGACGCGCTCAAGCTGATCGGCGGCGTCGAGGTCGTGTCGGTGGTCGGACGGCGGCTGGAACCGACCCAGGCGGTGGCCGCGAAGTACGGCATCGGTCATGCAACGACCGAGCTTGCGGACGCGCTGGAGCAGCCTGGCCTCGACGCGGTGATCCTGGCCACGCCGACGCAGATGCACGCGGCCCAGGCGATCCAGTGCATGGAGGCGGGCAAGCATGTCCAGGTCGAGATCCCTTTGTGCGACAATCTCGCCGACGGCGAAGCGGTACTCGCCAAGCAGCAGGAGACCGGCTTGGTTGCAATGGTCGGCCACACCCGTCGCTTCAACCCGAGCCACCAGTATATCCACAAGAAGGTCGCGGCTGGTGAACTCGCCGTCCAGCAGATGGACGTTCAAACCTATTTCTTCCGGCGCACGAACATCAACGCCAAGGGCGAGCCGCGCAGCTGGACCGATCATCTGCTGTGGCACCATGCCGCGCACACGGTCGACCTGTTCGCCTATCAGGCAGGCCCTATCGTCCAGGCGCAGGCGCTGCAGGGACCGCTTCACCCGGACCTCGGCATCGCGATGGATATGTCGATCCAGCTCAAGAGCGAGAGCGGCGCTATCTGCACCCTCTCGCTGAGCTTCAACAATGACGGGCCGCTCGGCACTTTCTTCCGCTACATTTGCGACAAGGGCACCTGGATCGCCCGCTACGACGATCTGGTGACCGGACGCGAGGAGCCGGTCGACGTCAGCGAAGTCGACGTGTCGATGAACGGCATCGAGCTTCAGGACCGTGAATTCGTCGCTGCCATCCGGGAGGGCAGGGAGCCGAATGCCAGCGTGGCGCAGGTCCTGCCTTGCTACCGCGTACTCGACGCGCTGGAGCGGCAGCTAGGCCAGTGAAGACCCAGGTCGCGATCATCGGTGCAGGGCCGGCGGGGCTGCTGCTCGGCCATCTGCTGCGCGCCGAGGGGATCGCAGTCGTCGTCGTCGAGCGCCAGTCGGCAGACTATGTCGCGTCCCGCATTCGCGCCGGCGTACTGGAGCGAGTCACGACAGGGCTGATGGAGCGGCTCGGGCTCGACGCGCGGATGAAGGCCGAAGGCATTCCGCACGACGGCTTCAATCTCGCCGATGGCGAACGCCTGATCCGCATCGACATCGCCGCGCTCACGGGCAAGCAGGTCATGGTCTACGGCCAGACGGAACTGACCCGCGACCTGATGGAAGCGGCGGACGACCGCGGACTCGAGATCGTTTACGAAGCAGCGGACGTCACGCTTCACGACGTCGAGGGCGATGCACCCTTCGTCACCTACACAATGGATGGATCCGAACACCGCATAGACGCCCGTTTCATCGCCGGGTGCGACGGCTTCCACGGGCCGTCGCGCATGGCAATTCCGGCGAGCGTCGCCAGCGTGTTCGAGAAAGTCTATCCGTTCGGCTGGCTCGGCATCCTGGCCGACGTGCCGCCGTGCAATCACGAGCTGATCTACGCCAACCACGACCGCGGTTTCGCGCTCGCGTCGATGCGGTCGGCGACGCGGAGCCGCTATTACATCCAGGTACCGGTCGACGAGAAGCTGGAGGACTGGCCCGACGAGCGGCTGTGGGACGAGCTTTCGGTTCGGCTCGGTCCGGAGGCAGCCGCGAACATCACGCGCGGTCCGGCGATCGAGAAAAGCATCGCACCGCTTCGCTCCTTCGTGTTCGAACCGATGCGGCACGGCAGCCTGTTTCTTGCCGGCGACAGCGCGCACATCGTTCCGCCGACCGGCGCCAAAGGGCTGAACCTCGCGGCGTCCGACGTCGCCTATCTTTCCGATTCGCTGATCGGGTTCTTCCGTGCGAATGACAACGACGAGATTGCAACTTACTCGTCGAAGGCGCTGGCAAGGGTGTGGAAGTCGGAACGGTTCAGCTGGCAACTCACCAGCCTGATGCACCGCTTTCCGGAGACGGGTGCGTTCGAGCGGCGGATGCAGATCGCCGATCTCGATTATATCGCGGCCTCCGCCGCTGCGCAGACCAGCATCGCGGAAAATTATGTCGGCCTGCCGCTGTGAGCGGCGGATTTATCCTGACGTTATCCTGTGAGGACCGCGTCGGGATCGTCGCCGCCGTCAGCGGCCACCTGGCGGTGATCGGCGGCTTCATCCTGGACAGCCAGCAATATGCGGACCCAGACTCCAACCGCTTCTTTATGCGGGTGGAGTTTCGGGCTGCCGCCGAGACGTTTCCGTCTTCGGTCGAGGCATTGCGGTCGGGCTTCGCACCGGTCGCCGACATGTTCGCGCTCGACTGGGACATGGTGGCGGCCGATCACCGGCCCAAGCTGCTGATCGCGGTTTCCAAGGGCAGCCATTGCCTGAACGACCTGCTGCACCGCTGGCACACGGGCCTGTTGCCAGTGGAGATCGTAGGCGTGGTCTCGAACCATGATGATTTGCGAAGCCTTACCGAGTGGCATGGCGTCCGCTTCCATCACCTGCCGGTCGCTCCCGAGACGAAGGAGCATCAAGAGGAGGCGCTCTGGTCGCTCTTCCAGGAAAGCGGCGCCAATTATCTGATCCTTGCTCGATATATGCAGATCCTGTCGAGCGGCTTGTCGGAGCGGCTGCTCGGCCGCTGCATCAACATCCACCACAGCTTTCTGCCCAGCTTCAAAGGCGCACGGCCCTACCGGCGGGCGCACGACCGCGGGGTGAAACTGATCGGCGCGACTGCCCACTTCGTCACCGGCGATCTCGATGAAGGGCCAATCATCGAACAGGATGTCGAGCGCGTCGATCATCGTGCAACCGAGCAGGACATGATCCGCATCGGCCGCGACGTCGAGGCAAAGGTCCTCGCCCGAGCCGTGCGCTGGACCGCCGAACGGCGGGTGTTCCTTAACGGCGTCCGGACGGTGGTCTTTCGTTAGCCAGCAGTTGCAGCGGAATGCGGCTTTGCTTTTCAGGCCGTGAAGGCTTGCTCCAGGTCCGCGATCAAATCCGCAGGGTCTTCGAGGCCAATCTGCAGCCGGATGATCGCGCGGCCCTTCAGTTCGCGATTGGTGCTCCGGTGCGGGCTGGTTGGAATGGCGAGGCTTTCATATCCGCCCCAGCTGAAGCCGATGCCGAACAATTTGAAGCGATCGACAATGGTCGCCGCTTCCTTCGGCCCGCCGGCGCGCAGGACGAAAGAGAACAGCCCACTTGCGCCCTTGAAGTCCCGTTTCCAATATTCGTGACCAGGGCACTCCTCGAACGCCGGGTGAAGGATCAGATCTACCTGCGGCTGCCCTTTCAACCAGCGGGCGACGGCCAGCGCATTTTCCTGATGCGCCTGCAACCGAACGCCCAAGGTTCGAAGACCGCGCGAAGCTAGGAAGGCGTCGTCGGCGCTGACATGCTGCCCGTAAGAGCGGTAGGTCTGCACCAGCGCATCGTGGAAGCGCTCGGTTGTGGTGACGGAGCCGAGCATCACGTCCGAATGCCCGCCGATATATTTGGTGCACGCGAGGATAGTAAGGTCCACGCCATTCTCGATCGCCGGGAAGAAGAGGGGGGTTGCCCAGGTATTGTCGACCAAGGTGGGGATGCCGCGGTCTCGAGCCATTGCGCAAATGCCTGGCACGTCCTGAACCTCAAAGGTCAGCGATCCCGGGCTTTCCAGGAAGATCGCGCCCGTCCGATCGGTGCACAGCGCGGCGATCTCCTCGGGGCTGCTGCGCGGATCATAGTAGATGGTGGTGACGCCCTGCTTGGCGAGCACATCGTCACAGAAGCTTCGGGTGGGGCCGTAGGCGCTGTCGATCATCAACAGCTCGTCGCCGCTTTTCAGTACCGTCAGCAGCGCCATCGCGACCGCGGCCGCTCCGGAGGGGAACAGCTTGGTACCCGCCGCGCCGGGCTCAAACTGGGTCAGCGCTTCGGCCAGCGACCAGTGGGTCTGGGTGCCATTGCGGCCATAGCTGCCCCGTCCGTCCTTCGGCGGATAGGAAGCGTTCATCCCTGCCACGCTGTCGAAAAGGATGGTCGAGGTCCGAGCGACGGGCACGTTGATCAGGTCCCCCGTCCATTCCTTGCGGCGTCCGGCCTGCACGAGGCGGGTGGCGGGACGAAGGTCGGAAGGCTGATCGTCGTTCATGGGCCGAGCATTACCGCCGTCGCCCCTTGATTCAATAAGCATGCTTATCATATAAGTTGCGAATGGAAACGAACCTGTTGCAGATTGGGGAGACCGCGCACGCCTTGCGGCGAGCGTTCGATCGCCGTGCGGCGGCGCTTGGCGTAACCCGGGCGCAGTGGCGGGTGCTGGTGAAGCTGGGCCGTCATCCCAACCTGCGACAGGTTGAACTTGCCGACCTGCTGGACGTCGAACCGATCACCCTCTGCCGGATCGTCGACAGGCTGGAAGACAGCGGAATGGTTGAACGCCGCCGCGACCCCGCCGACCGGCGTGCCTGGAGGTTGGCGTTGACACCGAAGTCGGAACCGCTGGTCGGGAAATTGCGCTTGCTTGCGGACGATTTGGCACGTGAAGCGTTCGGCGGGATCGAGGAGTCCGAGCTGGAACAATTGCAGCGGGCGCTTGCTCGGGTGCGCGAGAATCTCGTCTCCGGCGGCGGTACGACGAAGAAGGCATCGAACGAATGAACCAGATGAAGAGCGAAGCCATGCAGGGAACGCCCGCCGAAGTTGACCAGGACACGGTTGCCGTCGTCGAGGACGCCCGTCCGAAGCCGAGGCGCAACGTGCTCCGCCTATTTTTCATGCTGGTCGTACCGGCGCTGCTATTGCTCGCGGGCGGCTATTTCTGGCTGACCAGCGGCAAGACGGTGTCCACCGACAATGCGGCGGTGAAGCAGGACATCGTCTCCGTTGCCGCGCAGGTGAATGGGCCGGTGGTCGAGGTGCTCGTCGAGAACGGCGATCGCGTGAAGCGCGGACAATTGCTGTTCCGCATCGACCCGCAACCCTATCGCGTCGCGCTCGAGCAAGCTCAAGCGCAGCTCGCCGCTGCCCGGCTTCAGACTCGCCAGTTGAACACGCAAGCCGCGGGTACGGGCGCAGATATCATCGGCGCGCAGGCGCAGCTCGAGATCGATCGCCGCGCGTTAGCCCGACAGAACGAGCTTTTGCGCCAGGGCTTCACAACGCGCGCTGCCCATGACGACGCGGTTGCTGAGGTTCGCAAGTCGGAGACGGAACTACAGGATGCCCGTGCTCGCGCCGCCAATGCCCAGGCCGCCATCGCTCCGGGTGAGCAGCCCAGCATCGCGCTTGCGCAAGCTGCGGTCGACAAGGCTCGCCTCGACCTGTCCCGGACGGAAGTGCGCGCGACCATGGACGGCATCGTCGCCAACGCCGACCGGGTTCAGCTCGGCACCGCCGTCGTCACGGGCGTGGGCCTGATGTCGATCGTTCACGGCAGCGATGCCTGGGTGGAAGCGAACTTCAAGGAGAAGGACCTCGCCCGTATGCTTCCCGGAGAGCCGGCCACGGTCGAGATCGACGCTTACCCTGACCTTAAGATCAAAGGCCATGTCGAGAGCATTGGCGCCGGCACGGGCGCGCAATTCTCCGTCATCCCGGCGCAGAATGCCAACGGCAACTGGGTCAAGGTCACCCAGCGCGTGCCGGTCCGAATCAAGTTCGACGAGGTGCCCAAGCGGCCGATGATTGCCGGTCTGTCCGCCAACGTGACGGTTCGTCTCGAAAGCTAGAAACGTGTCGCAGCCGGCAAGTCACGTCCTCCCGTCCGGGCAGCGCGTCATCGTCACTATTGCTGTGATGATGGCCGTGCTGCTCCAGGTGCTCGACACCACCATCGCCAACGTCGCCTTGCCGCACATGCAGGCCAGCCTCAGCGCCACTCAGGACACGATCAACTGGGTGCTGACGAGCTACATTGTCGCCTCCGCGATTGCCCTGCCGATCAGCGGCTGGATGTCGGACCGCGTCGGACGCAAGCGCTTGCTCGTCATCTCAGTGATCGGCTTCACCGTCGCTTCGGTGCTCTGCGCCATGGCGACCTCCCTCAGCGAGATGGTGATCTTCCGTGCGTTGCAAGGCGTCAGCGGCGCGTTTCTCGTGCCGCTGGCCCAGGCGACCATGTTCGACATCAACCCGCCCGAGAAGCACGGGCAGGCCATGGCCCTGTTCGGTGGCGGCATCATGATCGGGCCGATCCTCGGACCGATGCTCGGCGGCTGGCTGACCGAAAATTACAATTGGCGCTGGGTGTTCCTCGTCAACCTGCCGGTCGGCGTCCTCTGTACCTTCATGCTACTGCGCTATTTACCGAAGACGGACGTGATCAAACGAAAGTTCGACCTGTTCGGCTTTCTGCTGTTGGCCATTTCGGTGGGGGCACTCCAGCTCTGTCTCGACCGTGGCGAGCAGGAGGACTGGTTCCAAAGCTGGGAGATCATCGCCGAGGCGGGAATTGCCGCCGGAGCCTTCTGGATGTTTGTTGTCCATACCATCACCGGCAAGGAGCCCTTGTTCGAAAAGGGCATGTTTGCGGACCGCAATTTCTCGACCGGCCTATTGTTCATGGCGGTGACGGGCGTTCTCCTGCTGGCGGGTCTCGCGCTGTTGCCGCCCCTGCTCCAGAACATCTACGGCTATTCGGTGCTTCAGTCTGGGATCCTCACGGTCCCACGCGGCGTCGGCACGTTGGTGTCCATGCTGCTCGCCGGACGGCTGAGCAACAAGGTCGACGCACGGATCATGGTCGGCCTCGGCGTCGTCCTGATGGGCGCAAGCCTGTGGATGATGACTGGCTTCGCGCTCGACCAACCGTCCCGGCCGGTCATCGTCAGCGGTCTTGTCCAGGGCCTTGGCCTCGGCCTCATCTTCGTCCCGCTGCAGAGCCTCGCCTTCCAGACTCTCGCGCCGCGGCTGCGCACCACGGCGGCGGCGATGCTGAACCTGTCCCGCAACATCGGCGGCTCGATCGGTATCTCGGTGGTGAGTTCGCAGCTCGTGCGCATGACCCAGGTTGCGCACAACGACCTTGCCAGCCAGATCGGGACCAACACGCCGACCAATGATACCAGCATCGTTTCGGGTCTCGGCCTGCCGACGGAAACCGCAATGGCGATCCTCAACGGGGAGGTGACCCGCCAGGCGGTGTTCATCGCCTATCTCGACGACTTCAAGCTGATGATGATCGTCACCTTTGCCGTCCTTCCGCTGCTGTTCCTGATGCGCAAAGGAAGCCAGGCGGGCGGTGCCGGCCCGCAACACGCCGCGCTGGATTGATCAAACGGACGTGGGCTGATTCGCGCGGCAGAGGCTTAGGAGCTACCTGGCAGCCATATTTTGTTCTTTAGCCAAGCTTCGCAAGCTTAATCCTCAGACGTGAACCGATCCATGCGGCGGTGAACCATACCACCCCGTCGAGTAGAATGCCGGCGAGCGGTTTGATCGTGATGCCAGGATCGGCCTTGTACCAGTTGGCATTCGGACCGAGCCAGACGAGCGGCGACACGTCCAAATAAATCCACATCATCACGGGGTTGAAGCACTCCATCGCGAGGAAGGAGGTAATGATGAGGGTATTGCCCGAAGTTCCTCGCGTCAAGAGCGCCAGTAGCAGCACGAGTGGGAAGGGGCTGACGATCCAGAAACCGACGGCAGCCAGATCGGTGATCACGCCCTTGTTAAGCAAGGATGCCGTCGAGAAGAAGACGTAACCTCTCCACGCGACAAGAATGATCGGGAAAAGAAAGAGGGTTGTCGCGATCCACCAATCCCTGGCTGCACGATCCCTGATCGCTGACCACAGGCACCCCCACGCCCATGGTGCGGAGTTGCCCCGCAAGGTGGCGGCTTCCGCCTCCATCGCATCGATCCACTCAGAGCGCTTCCTGCCCGCAATCTGCCGTGCGGCGCGAAAGATGAGAGCCGCCAAGCGGCTCATGCCAACGCCTCTCTGACCGTTCGTTCCGCTGCTTGCGCCTCGACAAGCGCCTTCAACCCTGCAGCGGAGGCCCGATAGGCGTGCCGAGCTGGCCGGCCCGGCTCGCTCGGCTCAAGCCAACGCGATTCAAGAAGACCCCGGTCGGCAAGGCGGATGAGGATCGGATAGAGGCTTCCAGATTGCAGCCCAGTGACGTGGGCCAACTCCAGCCCGTACTGCCAATCCGCCGGTCTAGCGGCGAGCGCATCCAGCAACAAAAGAGCCTGAGGAGAAAGTCGTCTACGTCGCTGCATTGACTAACTCTACCTATGTAGAGTTAATAGTCAAGTTGATCGGCCTTCGCTGACGGGCCGCAACTCAGCCCCCGTGCTTGCGCATCCAGCGGGCGAACATCTCGCCCCACTGCGACGCGGAACTGTCCTTTGGCGCGCGCAGCGCGAAGCCATGTCCGCCCTCCGAGTAGAGGTGCGCTTCGCACGGCACCTCGGCGGCGCGGCATGCGGCCAACCAGTCGATCGTGTTGGCCACCGGCACCAGATCGTCGTCGATCGCGTGGACCAGGAAGGTGGGTGCGGTCTCGCCCGTGATATGCCGGAGCGGTGAACGCGCATCCGCCAGGGGTTGGCTGGGGTTCGGTCCTAGCAATTTATCACGCGATCCGCCGTGACTGGCACCGGGCTGGACCGTCGCAACCGGATAGATGAGGCCGGAGAAGGCTGGACGCGCCGACAAGCTGTCCACCGCGTCGACGGCGTCGTGCACCCTCTGGCCGTGAGACACCGTGAGGTCGGCCGCGAGGTGCCCGCCGGCCGAGAAGCCCAGAACGCCGAGCCGTTCCGGATCGATGCCGAAGGTCGATGCTTTGGCGCGGATCAGCCGCATCGCCCGCTGCGCGTCCTGCAAGGGCGCAAGGTGACAAGGGGTCCAGCCCTCACCGGGCAGGCGATAGGTCAGAACAAAAGCAGTCGTCCCTTTCGTGTTCAGAAAATCCGCAATCTCCAGGCCTTCGCTCTGAACGGAGACGAAGTCGTACCCGCCGCCCGGGATCACGAGCACCGCCGAGCCATCGGGTTCTGGTGCTCGGAAGACGTTAATCTCGGGCGTTTCGACACCGCGAACCCAGAGCTGCCGGCCGCCGGTCGGCCCGTTCATCGTCCAGTCGAGCGCGATCGGCTGTGCCGGCCCGCCGGGCGGGCGGCCGGGCCAAAGGGCTAGCCGCTCGCGGGGAGGCCACGAGGGTGTCTCGGGATCCTTGCCGGCGGGCAGGGGCGGGTCGCCCCACTGCTGCGCGGAAACGGCGGTGGAGGCCAAAAGGGTCATTGCTGCTCCAAGAAAGGTCCGGCGAGGAATATGCAACGCGTGCTCCTTGCTGATCGCCGCAGGATTGGTCGGGAAACTTTCGCCGCGCAACTCAGTGCAGCGGTAGCGTACCCGGTGGCGCCTTTGGTGAGGGCGTTGCTCGGGTTCGCTCCACCACAACCGGCGACCGGCCAAGTATGGCCTGCTTGTCGTAGGCTGCGGCAATTCCGGCGGCGAAGTTCCGGAACTCGCTGGCACTGACCCGGACGGGGCCATCGACCGCAGTTCCAATCACCACTGCGCTGCGCGACATGCCATCGGCGAACGCATCGGCAATGGTGACGCGCCCGATGCGACCGATGCGCGGATCCTGCTTTTCGACGATCACCGCATGCTGGATCGGACCCCCGCCATGCCCGCTGCTGGGCGGTGCGCCGCCAACTGGGTCAATGCAGCGAAGGCGCGAGACCGTCACATCCTCGATGACCGCGCCGCGCCCATCGTGCGCGGTGATCGGGAGGACGTGCAGATAAACTCCGGCAACAGCCTGCACGGGGGCGAGTTCGCCCGTGCCCGGATCTGGAGATTGTCGATGACGAGCCTTCGCACGGTGGCTCCTCGTCCGGGGCTGACATACACCCCGTCACGAAATCGCGTGCCGTTTGCGTCGTCGCACTGGCAATTGCGAATGGTCACGTCTTCGACCACGCCGTCTTGCCAGTCGTACGCCGCCCGTCCGGCACCCACACCGCCCGGCTTGATATAAGCGAAATAGCTGCACTCCGAGGCCTGGCAATTTTCCACTAGCACGTCGCGGACCAGGGTTGGACCGAGCGGGGTGACGCCGGCGCGGCGCCCCACCTCGGACCCGATCGACACGAGTGCGGCAAAGCCCTGTGCGCGAAAGCCGCTGATGCGGATGTTGCTGCAGGGGTAGATCGTCGACTTCAGCACCCAGCAGTCGTCGCCGCCCGCCGACCTCGCCCAGCCGCCGATGATCCGGTGATCGCGCCCGCCAAGGAATACCCCGTTCGAGCCGGCGAACGACAGATTCTCGAAGAGGTTGTCGATCGTATTCTCACGGCAATAGGCGATGTAGCCGCCGGCGGCCGGCCGTTTCTCAAGGTGCACATCCTGGAACCGGCAGGCGGAGCCGAGAACGTTGAGCAGGTAAGTTTCCTTATCGCCGGACGTGTCGATCAGGCTCAGGCCGACGATGCTTATCGCACTCGATTGCGCACTGAGTGTCAGGCGGCAGCTTGGACCTTCAAACCTGGCGCCGTTGGCAACGACGGTGACGTTGCGCCCTGACAGCAACGCCTCGCCGGAGAAAGGATAGATGCCGGGCTCGACGCGCAAGGTGCCGCCGCCGCGCCGCGACAGCAGGGCGACGGCAGCCGCGAACGCCGTCCGGTTTGTCAGTCCGGAGCTGCCGGGCGACCCACCGAAGATGGCGAAGCTTACCACCGTGCCTTGAGCGAGGGTTCGAGAGGTGAGGGGAAACACTACGGCTGCAGCCGTACCGGCCAACAGCGTTCGGCGGCTGACTACGCCTGGCCTGTTCACCCGATCGCCAGTCATCGTCCGGCGGAGAGCTGGGGAACCCTGAACATTCCGAAAGGTTTACTCCGCTGAAACCATAGGAGGAAAGCCATGTACATCGGACTGGGCGGACTGATCCTGTTGATCATCGTCTTGGTCGTGCTGTTCTAAGGGCCGACGAAGCAACAAAAAAGGGCGGCCCCTTCCGGGTGCCGCCCTTTTCTTTGGCTGAAATGAAGAATTAGCGCTTCGAGAACTGGAAGCTGCGACGAGCCTTGGCCCGGCCGTACTTCTTACGCTCGACGACGCGCGGGTCGCGGGTCAGGAAGCCGGCGCGCTTCACGGTGGTGCGAAGCGTCGGCTCGTAACGCGACAGAGCCTGCGCGATGCCGTGCTTCACCGCACCGGCCTGGCCGGACAGACCGCCGCCCTTGACGGTGGCGATTACGTCATACTGGCCGGCGCGCTCGGTGATCCCGAACGGCTGGTTGATGACGAGGCGCAGCGTCGGACGTGCGAAATAGACTTCCTGATCGCGGCCGTTGACCGTGATCTTGCCCGTGCCCGGTTTCAGCCAGACGCGTGCAACGGCGTCCTTGCGGCGACCGGTCGCGTAAGCGCGGCCGAACTTGTCGAGCTGCTGCTCGCGAAGAACGGCTTCGATCTGCGGGCCCTGCGTCGAAACGCCATTGTCGGATTCGGGGCGCTCACGGCGGCCACGGCCACCACCACGCTCGTCACGACCTTCGCGCGCCGGAGCGGCTTCGGTGGTCGCTTCGGCAGCGGGAGCTTCGGCGGCGGCCGGAGCGGCAGCCGCCTCCTGGGTCAGCTCGCCCAGATCGGAAAGAGACTTCTTGTCGGCCATTATGCGCCCACCTTGTTCTTGCGGCTCATGCCCGCGACGTCGAGAACCTGCGGATCCTGGCCCGCGTGCGGATGGTCGGTACCATTGTAGAGGTGCAGGGCACGCATCTGGTCACGGCCGAGGGGCCCGCGCGGGATCATCCGCTCGACGGCCTTCTCAAGAACGCGTTCCGGGAAGCGGCCTTCCAGCACCTTGGCGGCGGTGACACCCTTGATGCCGCCGGCATAGCCGGTGTGCTTGTAATAGACCTTCTGGTCGGTCTTGCGGCCGGTGAAGCGCACCTTGTCGGCGTTGACGACGACCACGTGGTCGCCGCAGTCGACGTGCGGGGTGAAGCTCGGCTTATGCTTGCCGCGCAGGATATTGGCGATAATCGTCGCCACGCGTCCGACCACCAGGCCGTCGGCATCGATCAGATGCCACTTCTTTTCCACCTCGGACGGCTTGGCCGACTTGGTGGTCTTCATCAGCGCCTTCATGGGCTGTAGACCTCTTGCTTCGAGAAATGAGGAAGGCGCCGACCCATAAGGTGGCGCCATCTGCCACGCTAATCGCGTCGGAGTGCCGGAAAGTCAAGCAAAACCGGCCATTTCACAAGAGGTATTATATTACCCTAGCTTCGTGAGGGCGAATGCCGTGAGGAAACCGGTGACCGCGATCAGCCCGGCGAAATCGTGCGTTCCCTCGAAGGCTTCCGGGACCATCGTGTCCACCACCATGGCAAGGATCGCCCCTGCGGCCGTGGCTTGAACTCCAGCAACCACGGCGGGTGAGATCCCGTCGAAGGCGACGTATCCGAACCACGACGACAATCCAGCGATCACGGCAATGCCCGCCCATAAACCCATGACATAACCGAAGGAGCGCCCTTCGGCCTTCATGCCCGCAGCGCTGGAGAGACCTTCCGGGATGTTGGACAGGAAGACGGCCACCACCGCCACCATCCCGACCGCACCGCCTTTCAGGAGGCTGACGCCGATGACGATGGATTCCGGAATGCCGTCGAGAAGGGCGCCGACCGCAAGCGCGCCGCCATTCTGGTTGTTCTCGCCTTTCTCCTGCTGGCGCTTTTCGGGCGCCGACCTTTTGCGGTGCCGGGCTCCATATGCAGCAAGGGCTATGTTGCAGATGGTGTAAACGGCGGCCCCGCCAAGGAAGCCGCCAGCCACCGGCACGAAACCGCCCGTAGCCCAGGCTTCGTCCATCAGCTCAAACGAGAGGGCCGAGATCAGCACGCCTGCGCCAAACGCCATGATCGCGGCAATGACCCGCCGCGACAGGGGAACGAACCAGCCGACGAGGGCACCGATCAGCAGCGCCGAACCGCTCAGCAATCCCCACAGCAATGCTTGAACCGCAGCCGGCACCATCACCTCCGGAAAGAAGAATGGTCGATCTGCCCGCGTGGTTCCCTAGGGCCCGACGTTCGCCTCGACCCACTCGGCATAGCGGCCCAGCAACTTGTCGACCGGCCAAACGGTGATCGCCGGCACGTCATAGCTGTGAAGTCCGGCGATGCGGGTGATGAGGGAGTCGGCGGAAGCCACGGTTGTCTTGAAGATCGCGGCAACCTCCTCGGCCTGTTCGATCGCGCCCTGCCAGCGGTAAATGGAGGTGCAGGGTCCGAGGATGTTGACGCAGGCCGCAAGCCGCTCTTCCACCGCCTGCTTCCCGATGCGGCCTGCCTCGTCCGCATCGGCAAACACGACATAGACGGAGACGACGCTCATCGCGTTGCCGGCGCGCCCTGCACATGCGCGCCCCAGATCGTTGCGGCGAGCAACGCGGCGCCGACCGCCTGGTGAAGCGCGGCGAGCCCGATCGAAACGCCTGTCATGACTGTCGCGATGCCAAGCAGGATCTGCGTTCCGAATGTCGAGTGGATGGCGATCGACGGCACTCGTCCCCCGGGTACGCGCTTCACCTTACGGGCAAACACCACCAGAGCCGCAACAACGCCCCAGGCCCACCAACGATGGACGAAGTGGATCAGGAAGGGGTCGTTCGACAGCGCCCAAAACGCTCCGCGCGACCAGTCGACCCCTTCAGGGAACAGGCGACCCTGCATGGTCGGCCAGTCTGGCGCTACCTGCCCCGCGTTGAGCCCAGCAACCCACGCTCCCAGCAACAACTGGACGAACAAGGCAAGGAGGGTCAGGGCCGCTGCGCCCGTCAGCCGCGAAGGCCGATCGGAACCGCTCCTTGCTAGCCGTCGCAAATCGAGCGCGACCCAGATTAGCGCCGCCATGATCGTCAGTGCCAGCAGCAGGTGCGCCGACAAGCGGAAGTGACTGACATCTGTCCGCTGCGACAGTCCCGACATCACCATGTACCAGCCGAGCGCACCCTGCGCCCCGCCGAGCGCAAGCAGGCCGATCATCTTCCACCCGTAGCCGGGCGGGATCGCCCGACGGAAGGCGAACCAAAGCAACGGAAGCGCGAACACGAGACCGATCAATCGCCCGATCAGCCGATGGAGGAACTCCCAGAAGTAGATCTGCTTGAAGGCGGCCAGGTCCATACCTGCCGGGCCATTGATCTCACGATATTCCGGCGTCGCCTGATAAAGCTCGAACGCCTTGACCCAATCTGCATGGGTGAGCGGCGGAACGGCGCCAGACACGGGCTTCCACTCGGTGATGCTGAGCCCGCTTTCGGTCAGGCGCGTGATGCCGCCAACCACCACCATCAGGAACACCAGCCCGGCAACAAGAAACAACAGGTTGGACAAAGCCATCGGCTTTGAAGTTGATCGAGGCTGGGTCACGTCGGCGGCAAGAGCGGTCATGGCGCGCCATATCGGCCCAACCCAGACTTGCCGCAAGACGGGCGAAATGCTCGACTCCAATGCAACAAAATCACGGCATGTGACATTGTAACTTCCGTGCTGAGGCGTTATATGGTCACCCGCAATGTTGCTTTTGTCTTCTTCCACGCAGCGGCTTGACCGATGGGCGATGGGACTGTCCGGATTGTGCCTGGTTCACTGCCTGGCGACGGCGGTTTTCTTCGGCATGCTCTCGGCTGCCGGCAGCGTGATCGGCGCCGACTGGATCCATGAGGCAGGGCTCGGCATCGCCATGATGCTTGGCGCCGTTGCACTTGGGCGCGGCATCTATTCGCACGGCTTCATGATGCCCAGCGCTGTGGGCAGTCTCGGTCTCGGCGTAATGGCCGGTGCTCTTACTATGCCGCACAACGGCACGGAGGCGCTGTACACGATGGTTGGCGTCACGATTCTGGCCCTCGGCCACCGGCTGAACGGATTGGCCGCGGACTAAGGCGATTCTTGCCGCTGCGGCGGCGCGGGCGTAATCAAGGTTATGAACCACGAACATCATGTCCATGAAGGTGAGTCGCTTCTCGACGCGGCGCGCGACCGGCTGATTTCCAGCGGCGAACAATGGACCGACATGCGCTCCGCCGTGTTCGAGGCGCTTGCTGGGTTCGACAAACCGGCCAGCGCTTACGACATTGCCGAGGCGGTCTCGAAGAGCCAGGGGCGCCGGGTCGCGGCCAACAGCGTCTACCGGATCCTTGACCTCTTCGTCGGCTCCAACCTCGCGCGCCGGGTCGAGAGTGCCAATGCCTACGTTGCGAACGCCCATCCGGACTGCCTGCACGACTGCATCTTCCTGATCTGCGACAATTGCGGGCAGACCGTGCATCTCGACGACGACAGCCTGTCGGGCGGGGTGCGCAAGGCGGCGGCGTCCGCCGGCTTTACCGCGCCGCGGCCCGTTATCGAGGTGCGCGGCACCTGTGGAGACTGCGAGACGAACTGAGCGGCGCATGAGCATTTCGTGAGAAATGCGCTGGACCATCGCCCATTGGTGACACGCTTGGAACGAAAGCGTAAGTGCCTGACTAATGAGCAATCGTCCCCAAACGCCGCTCCTGGATCAGGTTGCGACTCCAGAAGACATTCGGAAGCTTGGCAAGGAGCAGCTGCCGCAACTCTCCGATGAACTCCGGCAGGAGGTTATCTCCGCCGTTTCGGTGACCGGCGGGCACTTGGGAGCGGGCCTCGGCGTCGTGGAGCTGACCGTTGCCCTCCACTATGTTTTCGACACGCCCCACGACAAGTTGATCTGGGACGTCGGGCACCAAGCCTATCCGCACAAGATCGTCACCGGCCGCCGCGACCGCATCCGCACCCTCCGCCAGGGCGGGGGCCTGTCCGGCTTCACCAAGCGCAGCGAAAGCGAATATGACCCGTTCGGCGCCGCGCACAGCTCCACCAGCATCTCCGCCGCGCTCGGTTTCGCCATTGCCAACAAGCTGAGCGGCGACCCTCACCATGCGATCGCCGTCATCGGCGACGGAGCCATGACTGCCGGCATGGCCTATGAGGCAATGAACAATGCCGAAGCCGCGGGCAACCGGCTGGTCGTCATTCTCAACGACAATGACATGTCGATCGCGCCGCCGGTCGGAAGCCTGCGCAACGCGTTGGCGCGAATGGTGTCGTCGGACAAATATCTGACTCCGCGCAAGCTTGCGCAGAAGGTCGTCCGCAGATTTCCGGCATCGGTTCAGAAGACCGCGAAGCGCGTCGAGGAATATGCGCGCGGGCTCGTCACGGGCGGCACGCTCTTCGACGAACTTGGGTTCTATTATGTCGGCCCTGTCGACGGCCACGACGTTCAGGCCCTCGTCGAGGTGCTTGAAAATGTTCGTGACGCGGATCTCGGGCCGATGCTGATCCATGTCGTCACCCAGAAGGGCAAAGGCTATGCTCCGGCCGAAGATAGCGCCGATAAATATCACGGCGTGGTCAAGTTCGACGTGGTCTCCGGCAAGCAGGCCAAGGCGGAAGCCAAGGCGCCAAGCTACACCGGCGTTTTCGCCGACGCCCTGATTGCGGAGGCTGAGCGGGACGAGAAGGTCGTGGCCATCACCGCCGCGATGCCGTCCGGCACTGGTCTCGACAAGTTCGAGAAGCGCTTTCCCGAGCGCACTTTCGACGTCGGCATCGCAGAACAGCACGGGGTCACCTTTGCAGCCGGCTTGGCGGCACAAGGTTACCGGCCCTTCGTGGCCATTTACTCGACCTTCCTCCAGCGCGCCTACGACCAGGTCGTTCACGACGTCGCGATCCAGAACCTGCCGGTGCGGTTCGCCATGGATCGCGCCGGTCTCGTGGGCGCGGACGGTGCCACGCACGCCGGCAGCTTCGACCTCGCCTATCTTTGCACGCTGCCCAACTTCGTGGTGATGGCCGCCGCTGACGAGGTTGAGCTAACCCACATGGTCCACACCATGGCCTTGCATGACAGCGGACCCATCGCTGTCCGCTACCCGCGCGGCGAGGGCAGGGGCCTGCCGATGCCGGCCGCGCCTGAGCGCCTCGAGATCGGCAAGGGCCGCGTCGTTCGTGACGGGAAGAAGGTCGCCATCCTCTCGCTGGGCACCCGGCTCGAGGAAGCCGAAAAGGCCGCGGATCAGCTTGAGGCAATGGGCCTGTCCACCACGGTCGCGGACCTTCGCTTCGCCAAGCCCTTGGACGAGGATCTGATCCGGCGCTTGCTGACAACCCATCAGGTGGCCGTGACAGTCGAGGAAGCGGCGATTGGCGGGCTTGGCGCTCACGTCCTGACGATGGCGAGCGACCATGGGCTGATCGATGCCGGCCTGAAGCTGCGCACCATGCGGCTTCCGGACACGTTCCAGGACCATGACAAGCCTGAAAAGCAGTATGACGATGCGGGCCTCAACGCGCCGCATATCGTGGATACGGTCTTGAAGGCGCTCCGCAGCAACAGCGCGGGTGTCGGAGAGGCCAGGGCATAGGGGATCGGCCTTGCCCAAGGTTCGCGCCGACCAGTTGCTTGTCAGTCGTGGATTGGCGGAGAGCCGGAGCCGTGCACAGGCATTTATCATGGCCGGCGCTGTCTTTTCCGGTGAGCGCAAGATCGCCAAGGCCGGCGACATGCTGCCGGACGATGCCGCTCTGGACGTTCGCGGTAAGGACCACCCCTGGGTATCCCGCGGCGGGATCAAGCTCGATTACGGGCTAACGCACTTCGGCTTCGATGTGACGGGCGCTGCTGCGCTCGACGTTGGTAGCTCCACCGGCGGGTTCACCGATGTGCTGCTCAGCCGCGGTGCCGCGCGGGTCTATGCGGTCGATGTCGGCACCAACCAGCTTGCGTGGAAGCTCCGGCAGGACGAGCGCGTCATTGTCCACGAACAGACCAATGCCCGCACGCTCACTGCCGAAATCGTTCCGGAACCCGTCGACATCATAGTATGCGACGCAAGCTTCATCAGCCTGACCAAGGTGCTTGAAGCGCCGCTGAAGTTGGCCCGACCCGGCGCCTGCCTCCTTGCGCTGATCAAGCCGCAATTCGAAGCAGGCCGGGCGGAGGTCGGAAAAGGCGGCGTCGTACGCGACCCTTCGGTTCACGCCCGCGTCTGCCAGGAAGCCGGCGACTGGACGAAAAGCCATGGATGGGACGTTCTTGGAATCGTCGAAAGCCCGATCAATGGCCCTGAGGGGAACGTCGAGTTCCTGCTTGGTGCCACAAAAGGCTAAGCGTTAGTCCGCTTTGGGCTCAGCCGCTCTCAGCATTCTGGCGTAGCTTTCCGCCATCTCCTGATGCGCCCAGCGTGCCTGATCGCACGTTGCGTTTAGCGCAGCCTCACGCTCCGCCCTTTCCCGCTCGCGGAAGTAGTCGATCGATCGCTCTTTCACTTGCTGCCCCTGTGCCAGCGGCCTTGTAGGCCGTTGATTTCACGTGGCTTTTAACTCATTCGGAAGCCACGTGAAATAACATGAGGCAAGCCGTTGGCCCGGCTTACGTGAAGTTAAACAGGGTCGGGACGGCGATCACGATCCCGGCAACAAGGGGCAGACAACCCCAACCGAGTTTCAGGCAGCCGCCACCCACAGGATCGGGCTCGCCCGTGTTGTCCATCTCGCTGCCCGAGGGACTTTCGATCCCTTCGTCGGGCCTCGCCTCGTCACTGATAGCCACGTTCGCTCTCCCGCTCCTTGGCAGCGTCGGCCTGCGCCTGCTCGGTTGCGGTCTCCTGTGGCTGATCCTGCCCGGTGCGTTCCGCGGCGGGATTTTCCTCTGCCTGCTCGTTCGTCTTCTGAGTCATGCCGGCGTCTCCTTCGAAAAGTGAACGCCAGCGTTTGAAGGCCGTTCCTACCGCCTTAAGGCGACGGTCAGGGCTCCTGCGGCGGCTCGGGTGCCGGTGGCGGGGTCGGCCCCTTCCTTGTCGCCGGCGCTACCGGCGTTGCACCTCCGCCCGCCTGGACCGCACACTCGCGCACCCAAAGCACATCGTCGTCATAGCCGCCCAATGCCCGGCAACTGACCGTCACCTGCTGTCCGGGGCGAAGTTTCTTGGCATCGTCGATCGACGGACCGGCAACGTCGACGCCGACTGGGTTTTCGGGGTCGGAGGTCTTCAGCCGGAGGTCGAGGCTGCCGTAGCCGTCCGGAACGATTCGCTCGAACTCGCCCGTGACCACCATCTCGCGGTCGTCGTAGCGCTCCTCAGTCTCTTCCCGGTCGCGCTGGAAGCTCTGAAACAACTCCTCGGCGGTGACGCTGATCGGACCGCGCGGCTCCTCACGGTGCGACACTTCCGGACGGCCGCGATCGTCCGAATCCCAGTCGAACCAGTTGCCGTTGCTCAACGCGCCGATACTCAGCAGCACCGCGGCCGCGCCGATGATCACCTTTTTGCGGCGGCCAAGGTCGTCCGGACCGGACCCGCGGGAAACCCCGGCATCACGCGCAGGCTTGCGCTCCGGCTCGTCGTTGTGAAGCGTCGCGCCGCACTGGGGGCAGAACTCGCGGAGCACCGACACTTCGGCGCCGCATTTGGGGCATTGCACGGCTTGATCTCTCCTTGACCTCGAAAGGCCATCGCTGGAGCCGCGTAATAGAGGAGCAACACACGTCCATGCAACGGGGCACGGTGAGGCGGATTGTGCGTTCAGTCCACAAGGAGAAACGAATGAGCAAGTACGACATCGAGAAGGATCATCCGCAGACCATCAAGTCGGAGCCCGATGCTCGGCCGCCGGAGATGGAGCGGGAGGAAGGCGCCGAGGAGCAGATCGACGAAGCCGAGCAAGCGACGGAACGGCTCGAAAGCCGCCTGAGCGAAGAGGAGGTTGAGGCCATCCGCCGACAGACCCACAGTGCGCACACCATCGGCTCGGCGATCGGCGGCAGCCGCGACTAAGTCCTGAGCGAGGGGGAGACGGTCAGGCTCCCTCCCGGCAACGGCCGGATCAGCTCTCGGGCGGGCACACTGCCGTCGAGCCATGAAGTCCACGCGGCTCGGTCGAGCAACGCCACCTGACGGCTGTGATATGGCGCGACATCGGGCCCGGGCTCGGTCGTCAGCATGGTGAACGCCTCGCCAATTTCCGGCGCCGTTCGGACGAGCCCGGCGATACCGAGCAAACCGCCGGACGGATCGGCGAACAGCCAGCGGTCCTTGCGCTTCTGCTTCGGGTCCGACGGCGCGGTGAACTCGTAGAATCCGTCGGCCAAGATCAGGCAGCGTCCGCTGCCAAACTCCCGGCCGTCCGAGCGATAATTGTAAACCGGCTTGCCGCCTGGGCCCGGCCAGCTCCAGCGGCGGACGATCAGTTCTGCGCCCAACGCATCGCCTGCCGCACGCAAGATAGGCGCGGGATCGGTGATGCAAATGTCGCGCGGCTGAAGGTTCGGCGCGCCTTCCGGAAAGCGGAGCGGCAGGCCCAACTCCTTCACCACCTGACGGATCGCGTCCACCGAGCTGGTCTGGGTGTAGAGGTTGCACATCGCCTCGACCTAGCATTGTCGTGCTCCCGGCCAAAAGCCGTATCGTTACGGGTAGATCAATATGACGCGGAGCGTTATCATTCCGCAAGCTTCATGCTCGATCCATCTTCGACCGACCGACGCGCACCGCCGGACCCGCGCCAGGAAGCCAGAGCAAGGCGGCTGGAGGCCATGTGCGGCAGCCGGGCGGACCGCTACACCGGCAGCCGCATTCCAACGCCGGCGCAGGCCATTTTGCTGGTCCGGATCGGCGCAGCATTGCGAACGGCGCCGAGAGTGCGCCTGTGTATCGGCCATGATCCTGAAGGAGAGCAGATCCGAGGCTGGATCGACCGCACCAGCTTTGGACTCCGCAGCATCTTCCATCGCGCCTTGTCTGTCCTTCCGATCCCGCGGGATCCGGGCGACGTGCTCGCCGCGCCGGGGCAAGCGACCTTGCGGCGGATGGTCCGCAAGGCCGACAAGCTCGGCATCACCTGCCGGCTGGTTACCTCGCCCGAGGAGCGGTCGGGTCGAAAGGAGCGGGCAGCGGCATTCGAGAAGGCGCACCCCAATCTTCGCTACCGTCGCCGCCACCCCAATCTCGACGGACTGGACGAGACCGAGTTGTGGATCGCGGCCTTCGCGGCGGATGGCCGCGCCCTAGCGGTGTCGGTTACCCCGACAAGCGGCAATGTCGGGCTGCTGCGCTTCTTCCGGGTGCTGGAGGCAAGCCCGGACGCGACTCTCGCCCGCTATTCAATGACCGCCGCGCTGGCCCAAGTGCTGAGCGAGCGCGGAATCCGCTTTCTCGTCGACAACGTCCACCCGCTCTCCGTGTCCAGCTCGCTTCGCCATTTCGCTACCATGGTCGGCTTCCGGATCATGCCGGCGACGATCGACGATGGACCCGTTCGCGCCGGTGAGCGGGCAATTTGAGCCATGCGATGACGGCAACCAGCCCCGATTCCCGGAGTCCGCGGGCCGACATTAGGTGGCCGGCGGAAAACCTGCTATCTGTCGCTGCAGCAACGCCGTCGGATTTCAGCCTGGCGATGCACGAGAGACGAATGAGAGCTCCCGCTGATTGCACGGAGCCCGTTCATGTCTTCACCGCTCAAGGAATATCGCGTCTATTGCTTTGACGCCCGGATGAAGATCGTCACGTCGGACTTCATCAAGGCGGCGAGTGACGAGGATGCCATCGCCATGGCCCACGCCCGCGGGTTCGGGACCCAGTGCGAGCTGTGGGAACAGCGCCGCCTGGTCGCCACCCTGGTCCAAGAGGAAGAGCGCCGGCAGGCATAGTCCACGTCAGTCTTCTCGCCGTCCGTCGCTCTCGCGGTCGCGGGAGTAGCTGTGGACGAGGGGAAGCGCCGGGAGCCAGTCTTCGCGGCGGATCGCCCAGCATTCGTAAGTCGGCACCAGCCGGCTCGGCGCGTCGAGGGTGCCGAGATGCACCTCCACCTCATCCCCGAACCGGTTGAATACAGACGAGCCGCAGCGCGGGCAGAAATGCCGGCCCTCCCAGTCGCGGGTTTCGCCGCTGACCGTCACCGCATCCGCCGGATACATTCCCGCTGCGAAGAAGATGGCGCCATGATGTTTGCGGCAATCGAGGCAGTGGCACAGGCCCACGCGGAATGGCTCTCCAACCGCAGTCAGGCGAACGTCACCGCAAAGGCAGCCGCCGGTCAGCTCCTCCGCGTCCCGCATCAGTGCCTCGTGCCGGAGTCGTGGTCGGTCACGGCTGCGCGGCGCTTGGCGCGATCGTAGACGCAAAGCTTCACTTCCTTGACCCCGCGGCGATTGGTGGTCTGAACGTGGCGGAGCTCGATCGGCACCGTGTCCGGGAAGCTGGCGCTGTCGCCGACGATCTTTTTGTTGCGGCCGTCCACCATCGACAGGCAGGCGCGGTCAACCGTGCGCTTCAACGCCGTCCAGGCCGCGGGCGTCGACGCCGGAGCGGGGGCTGCGAAGGCGAGTGTGAGCAGCGCCATCAAGGCGCAAGCTTGGGGTGCAAAAGGGCAGCGCATAGGATTTCTCCCAAGGGGAAGTTGACACGGGTGACGTACTGGCGCGGCTTGCGCGCGGCTGAATTCAATCCGCTGAACGTCAACTTCGCGGTCCGGTAGCACCGCCGGTGACTTGAGACAGCAGATCATGAGCCCCAAGCTATCCCAAAGTGTCCATTGTAGGACAGCGATTTGGCTGTTGCGCCGCGACCTGCCCGGTAACATGCTGTTGCGAGGGGGTAAGACATGACACTAATCATTGCGCTGGCCAGCTTCGCTGCCTCGTTGCAGGCTGCAAGCGAGGCTCCGGTTACCATCGTTCCCGGGCAACCCGTCAGCATGGCTGGCAGCGCAAGCGCTGCGTCCAAGGCTGGCGCGGACGCGAAACCCAAGCTGCTCGATCCGCAAGTCCTCAAGGCAGAGGATTACCCTGACGACGCGTTGCAGAGAGGCGAGCAGGGGAGTGTTGTCATCCGCCTGACGGTGGATCCGGCCGGTAAGGTAACTGACTGCAACATTGCGACATCGTCCAAGTCCGCGTCGCTCGATGCGGTAAGTTGCCGTGTCTATGCCGAGCGTGCGCAATATGAGCCGGCTACAAACGCCAAAGCGCGCAGTTTCACCGAAACGGTGACATGGAGGATGGGTCAGTCAGGCCCATCGCGGCACGGCTGGTTTCATCGCATGTCGGTGCTGATCCACTCGACCGGCGAGCAGACCGACTGCAAGATTGAGAGCAGCGAACAGCCGGACAGTATTTGCAGGATCACTACGGCGTATTCGGGGGACCGGGCGGCTCGACTGGCAAAGGAAATAGGCAGCGATCCTTATCGGCAGATTATCGAGAGCCGCTTTCTTCCGGTAGGCGAACCGATGGTTGAACCCGTGAGCCGTTCATGATTGCACGACGCTCCGCCAAGCTGGTGGTGAAAGCGGACGGGACCCTGCGCAGCTGCGAGGTGCTGGACTCCTTCCCTGAGAGTTCCCCGCGTGACGCCGTTTGTCGCGAGGCGCCGCAATATCCATTCGAACGGTTGGCTGACGGGCCGGATATGAGCGGTATCTACCGGACGTGGATCTACTACGAGCCAGTAAGCAGGCAACCTTAGCGCCTTGCGTGTTTAGCCTGTGCGCTTGTCGGTTTACCCGAAGCGGACGAAAGCGGCATCCTCGGCGATTTCGGCGGTGGTGAGCTCGACCTGCAGCTGTGCGACGGGCTGCGGCGCGCGAAGGCGGGCTTCGATGCCGGTTTCGATGCGGTGGAGCATGTCGGCGCGCTTGGTCCAGTTGGCGGCGCTCTTTTCGAAGATGAGGCGGCCGTTGGCCGTGTCCATGACGAGTGAGCGGGCGGTGTCGGCCGTGGCGCGCTCGCGGCAGCCGGTGGAGGTCTCCCGGGCGTCCTTGTCGCGGGTGGTGGGGGTCGCGGCGAGGGCGGGAACGAGGGTTTCGGGAAGGGACATGGAGAAGCTCCTGCAGCAAGCGGGAGCGCGACATGTCTCTCAGCCGCGCAACGCCTGCAAAAAGGATGCGCGATGGGACGACACTAGCATGTTCCCAGGGGATTAGCGAACGGCAAGTGGCGCGCGAGCCCAGAAGCCCGCGCGCCACTTCACCTCTTAGTAGCCCGGACGGTAGGCCGCGCGGTTGCGGCTGATGCGGACGTTGGTAACCTGCCCGCGATAGTCGACGTTGCAGCGGAAGGTGAGGTCGCCCATCGCTGCGACCGGAATGGGACGCCCGTACTGGTCGACCCGCTGCTGGCCATAGGCCTGGTTCGGATAGCCCGAAGCGCCGCTGTCCATCGCGCCGGTGACGCGCAGGCCGTTGCGGGTGCGCTGAACGTCCGTGATGGCGGTGACGCGGGCCATGTAGGGACTGTTATACTGCTGCTGCCCATAGGCGTTGCCCTGCGGATAGGCGCCATAGGCCTGGCCACGCGGGCGATACTGGTTGCTGGCCTGGGCGGAGGCGGCGCTTGCGCACTGCGTGATCGCCGTGCGGTCATTCGCCTGATAGCGGTTGCCGAGCAGTTGCTGGATCACGCCGGCGATTCCGCCCTGCTGGGCGTAGCCGGGGGCGGGATAGCCCTGAACCGGATAGCCGGGCTGGGCATAGCCCTGCTGCGGATAGCCCTGCTGCGGCTGCGAATAATAGCCCTGCGCGGCGGCGGGGGCGGCGATGCCGGCCAAGGCGGCGACGGCGCCGAGGGTTGCAATGGTCTTCATGGAAAAATCCTTACAAGTCCGGCCTCAAATCACCGGAACGTAAGGTCAGAACGTGCCGCACCCCCAACAAGTCGCATGAACCGAAAACAACAAGCCGGCTCTGCCCCGTTCACCGGCTTAGGTTTGCGTTGTCACGGGCCGGCTGAGGAGCGGTTCCGAATAGGAGAATGTAGGACTTTTCCCGAGAGGAAGTTGACTCGGGTGACGCTGTGGCGGGCTTTTCGCCGCGCCTTCCGAAGAGGCCGAATAGAACCGAGTCCGGGACGCGCAATTCCACGAAGTTGGCCGCGTGGCGCGGTTTGCGTGGGAGCGTGGGCGCCGGCGACACAGAAGGAACGGGTGGGCAGCAGGAACTGGTGGGCAGCGCATGCCGCAGGGTAGGGCAGGTGAGGCGCTGTAGGACAGCAAAGAATGCCGAGCGCTGGAGCTTTATCGGCGGTGCTGCAATTCCTTCGCCATGCTGGCGCGGGTCGGCCGGCGAAGCTCGACGATCATCCTGTCGTAGTCGAGCCGGGCGCGCAGTGCCGCCATCAGCTCCGAGCCTACAATGCCGTCGAAGTCGGGAAACTTCTGCCGCTTGTGAAGCGCGCGAAGCTCCGTCATTTCGATGCAGCTGACGGGGAGCCCGGTGACCGACAAACCGCCCAGCCGCATGTCGGCATAGCCCGTCTTGAACGGCGTCGGGCCGCTGCCGAGACCATAACCTGGCTGCGGAGAGTCGGTAAGCTTGAGTCCGAGACGATTGCAGACCGCAAGGTCGAGGAATTGCGAACCGCCGGTATCGATCAGCAGGGTCGCCGGCTGTCCCTGGACGGTCGCTTGCACGAACACTTTCCCGTCCGCCGCGCGGGTGAGGGGCAGGGTGACGCGCGAAGGCCCGGCATAATAGGTCATCGGTTGCTGCGCCGCCGCCGGCGCGGCGAGGACAAAAGCGGCAATAAGGGCGGCGAAAGCTTTCACGGGCGACACGCTACTAATTTGTAACGGGAGTGCAATGAGGCGATGCTGCCGAGCTCTTCGACAAGCTCAGGAGAGCCGCCCCCTTTGCGTCTTTGCCGGACTTCGATCATGCTGCCTCCCGCTGGGGAAGCGAGTGGGGGGATGATGAGCATGAAGCGGAGCCTGGTTCTGGCTGCATTGGTTGCGGCGCTGGCGGTGGGCGGGTGCGCGAGCAGGATGGATCGGCAGCTGCGAGGGCAGCCCGTCGCGGCGGCGGTGGCCGCTTTCCACGGCGACGTGCCTGACAATGTGGTCGACCTGCCCGGCGGCATCCGATTGTTCGAATGGGTCACGACCGACGTCATCGTCCAGGAGGACAATGGCTACGACCGCAACGAACGATGGTGGACGACCGAACGGCGGATGCTGGATGGCGGCGTCCCAAGCCGCAACTGCGTGCTCCAGGTCTTCGCGCAGTGGGACGAAGCGCGCGGAACATGGGTGGTCCACAGTTATCGCAACCGCTCAACGGAAGGGTGCGGCATGCGTCGGTAGCCAGGGCGGTGGATGGTCAGTGATCCTGACCTCTTTCGTTTACTTTTGATTATCTTCCGGAAGCGAGTATCCTGCTACAATCCGCTCGGGGGAGCGGGAGTAAAAGGGGGAGGATAACTTGGCTTTCAATTCTTCGATCGCGCTTGTCGCGCTGCTTCAGGCAGCGGCGGTTCAGCCTGTTGCACCCGTTGCGGCAGTTGCTCCCGCGCCTGCGCATGCGACCATCATTTCACCGGCTGGTCCGTCGGTGCTTCGCGCCGGGGCCGAAGTTCCGCTGCGCATGAGCGAGACGATCAACTCCAACAACAAGGCGCTTCGCGAAGGGCACCGCATCCGGATGGAAGTTGCGTCGGACGTGCTGCTTGGCGGCAAGGTCGTCATTCCGGCAGGGTCGCCGGTCACGGCCGAGATCACCGAGGTTCGCCGCAAGGGCATGTGGGGCAAGTCGGGCCGCATCGAGGCGCGCGTGCTCAGCACCCGCGTCGGCGACCGCCTGATCCGCCTCAGCGGCACGTTCGACGACAAGGGCGTGACTGGGACGGCGGGCGTGGTGACGGCGATCGCGCTGGTGCCGGTTGCCGGCTTCTTCGTAACCGGAACCAGCGCGCAGATCCTCGCCGGATCGGGCGTGAAGGCGTTCCTCGACGAGGATTTGCAGATACAGTGACGGCATAGAATGCCATCTTGAACAGGAAAGCAGAGCGTCGCCGGATCGCAGCGAGTAGCAATTCTTTGCTAAGCTTTGTGTCCACGCTGACTAATGAGTGTGGCGGAAGCTCGGCGCTGCTTTGTGATGAGCTTGTCAACCCTTTGGTGACGGCCGATATGATATGCGTCCGGAAGTGAGGGAAGAATGAGCTGGCTCGTTGAATCTATCGTTGCAGTCGCGTTTCACGAGCCAGCTGGTGATGGTACTCCAGACGCACTGCAGCCGTGGTTGCGGGCGTTTAAGTCCAATCCTCAGAATTTTCAGTCCTCCATACCGGGGCAGGCTGCATCGGCAACGGCAATCGGTTCGGTAGGTGAGCTGCAAGCTGCAGTTACAGCGCAGTTGGGTCGGTTAGAGCTAGGTCTCACCAGCTTGACTCGTAACGATGATGGTCTGAGCCATATCGGAGACCTTGAGACGGCGCTTCAGGTCTTAAGATCTTACTTTTTGTTGATGATCGAACCTTTGCGTCATCAAAGGTTGGCTGTCGTTCTCAATGCTGCTCAGCGGGTAGGTTCCCAAGCCGAGGCTCTTGAACGCCTTCGTAGCGAGGTGCGTCTTGGAGAAGACCTCCCGAGTTCCGCCATCGACATTCAGTTTCGCTTCAATATCCAGCGTTCGCTGGAGACTGGCGTCACGATAAATCGATTGGCAACTTGGGGGGTGGGCACGCAGCAAATTTTCGTGATGCAAGTTACGCCTGGGTCAGTAGCCCCGTCAGCAACGATTAAAGAGCACCATGCAACGGTACTGAATATTGACGTGAATACCTCTCCCGCTACACCAACAACAGATGCTGATGTCGGATCTCTCTTTGAAGAGCTTATCTCAGACGCAAGAGCCCTAGTAGAGAGTGGATATGCTTACCTTATCCGATAACATCGTTCAGCATCGTGCTCCTAAATGGTCGTCGTCGGTCGTCGATTTAGATGATGAGACAAGTCTTCTTGATCGTGAGACACTTGCGGCTCGTGCTACGGACGTTGGTCGTTGGATTTTCGCTTGCAAGCAAGTTGAAGTTTCACCCGTGATCTTCAACGATCACGGTCCTCTTTCGGGAATTCCGTGGACAGTTTGCAAAGAGGTCGATTACTCTTCCGCCGACAAGGGAACGGCCAAAATCACGCGAGATTTCCGAAGCTCGCAAAATGCCGACCGGATCACTCCTGCCACTTACGTTTACTCCAACGCACCTCGAAAAGCTGCGCGATGGGAAGGGGTCCGTGTTTCTCTTGCAAGATGGGAGACCCTCAAAGACGGTTGGGCTGGACAAGGATCAGTAGCTCCATCTTCCGATTCAATCAGGAAGGCTCGTGAGATAGTTGGTCTGCTTGAAGTACTGCGGGTACCAGCGCCTTCAAAGTTCATCGATGCCGAGGGAGAGTTTGGTTTTCGTTGGAGCCGAGATCCAGCCGCGGCAGCTATAGTATTTGCCGTCGACGGGAACCTTATTGGTTTCGTTAGAACCAAAGCAGGTCGAGTTGAGAAGCTTGACAAACCTGTGGAAGAAGCCGCGCACGAAACTGGATTTTTCCTGAAGTTGCTGCAAATCTGACCGTAAGATGAATTGGACTGCGCGACCCGAGGCGACAGCTTGCTGTGCTGGAGATCACGGCGCGGTGAACGACAATGAAATTGTCGCTCGCTTGCTACACAGCGGCATAGCGGAGCCTGATTTCGATCCATTCTTACGTAAAGACTTCTTCCCTCCTCAAGATCGGGAAATGTCAAATGTTTGTGGCGAGGCCGACGGTGTGTCGGTCGTCCGGCGACTCGACTACACAGACCAAGACCTTCAGCAGAAGGCGGTTGAGCTAGCAGGTGAAAATCGCACAGGTGAAGGAGCATTGCTGGCGCGTGCTGCCGATCTTCGGAACATTCGACTGTCCTTAGTTCCGATACAAGCAATATACATTTACGATGATCCGACAGACGAAGAGAGCGGTCACGCTATCCTTCGCGGCATCGAATCACTTGATCGTCCAGAGCAAGAGGAGCTTCGGCTGTCTGTTCGACTGAGGTTCGATCAGCGCATCTGACTTCCGAAGGAGAAATGCGCATTTGCGCTTCCACCTACTCCGCCGCCATATCCTGAACTACCCGCTTCTTCCGCGCAGCCTTCGCCGCCTTCACCTCCACCACCTCCGGCTTGACGCTGGCCCGCTCCAGCAACGGCCGCAGATACTGCCCCGTGAAGCTCTTCGGCTCCGCCACCACCATCTCCGGCGTGCCGACCGCGACGATCTCACCGCCGTTCACCCCGCCGCCGGGGCCGAGGTCGATCACCCAGTCGGCCGTCTTGATGACGTCGAGGTTATGTTCGATCACCACCACGGTGTTGCCCTGGTCGACCAGGCGCTGGAGCACTTCGAGGAGTTTGCGGACGTCCTCGAAGTGGAGGCCGGTGGTGGGCTCGTCGAGGATGTAGAGGGTCTGGCCGGTGGCGCGGCGGCTCAATTCCTTGGCGAGCTTGACGCGCTGGGCCTCGCCGCCGGACAGGGTCGTGGCCTGCTGCCCGACCTTGACGTAGCCGAGGCCGACCTCGACCAGCATCGCCATCTTGTCGCGGATGCCGGGCACCGCCTTGAAGAAGTCGGCGGCGTCCTCGACCGTCATGTCGAGCACGTCGGCAATCGACTTGCCCTTGAACTTCACCTCGAGCGTTTCGCGGTTGTAGCGGGCGCCGTGGCAGACGTCGCAGGTGACGTAGACGTCGGGCAGGAAGTGCATTTCGATCTTCAGGAGGCCGTCGCCCTGGCACGCCTCGCAGCGGCCGCCCTTGACGTTGAAGGAGAAGCGGCCGGGCTTGTAGCCGCGGGCGGCGCTTTCGGGCAGGCCGGCGAACCAGTCGCGGATCTGGGTAAAGGCGCCGGTGTAGGTGGCGGGGTTGGAGCGCGGGGTGCGGCCGATCGGCGACTGGTCGATGTCGATGACCTTGTCGAGATTGGCGAGGCCGTCGATCTTCTCGCACGGGCCGCAGACGATGCGGGCCCCGTTGAGCGCGCGGGCGGCGCCGGCGTAGAGCGTGTCGATGGTGAAGCTGGACTTGCCGGAGCCGGAGACGCCGGTGATGCAGGTGAAGGTGCCGAGCGGGACCGACGCGGTGACGCTGCGGAGGTTGTTGGCGGTGGCGCCCTTGACGGTGAGCTTCTTGCCGTTGCCCTTGCGGCGCTTGGGCGGAAGCGGGATCTCGCGCCGGCCGGAGAGGTAGGCGGCGGTGATGCTGTTCTCGCAGGCGAGGATCTGGTCGAGCGTGCCGGAGGCGACGACCTCGCCGCCGTGGACTCCGGCGCCCGGGCCCATGTCGATGACATGGTCGGCGGAGCGGATAGCGTCCTCGTCATGTTCGACCACCAGCACGGTGTTGCCGAGGGATTTCAGCCGCTGAAGGGTTTCAAGCAGGCGGTCGTTGTCCTTCTGGTGAAGGCCGATGCTTGGCTCGTCGAGGACGTAGAGGACGCCGGACAGGCCGGAGCCGATCTGGGAGGCGAGGCGGATGCGCTGGCTCTCGCCGCCGGACAGGGTGCCGGAGGTGCGGTCGAGGTGGAGATAGTCGAGGCCGACATTGTGGAGGAAGCCGAGACGCTCGTTGATCTCCTTGAGGATGGCCTTGGCGATCTCGCGCTGTTGCGGGGTGAGCTTGTCCTCGAGGCTGCCGAACCAGGCGTGGGCGTCGGCGACGGAGCGCTGGGCGGCGCCGGAGATGTGCTCGCCGGCGATCTTCACGGACAGGGCCTCGGGCTTGAGGCGGGCGCCGTGGCAGACCTCGCAGGGGCGCGAGCTTTGGTAGCGGGATAGCTCCTCGCGCATGAAGGCTGATTCGGTCTGGAGCAGGCGACGGTTGAGGTTGCCGACCACGCCTTCGAACGGCTTCTTGACCTCGTACGATTTGCGGCCGTCGATGAAGCGGAGGGTGACGGGCTTGCCCTGCGTGCCGGTGAGGATGAGGGCGTGGACGCTCTCCGGCAGGTCGGCCCAAGGGGTCTGGAGGTCGAAGTCGTAGGCGCGGGCGAGGCTGGAGAGCACCTGCATGTAATAGGGACTGGGGGGGTTGGACTTGGCCCAGGGGACCACGGCGCCTTTGGCGATGCTGAGGTTGTGGTTGGGGACGATGAGGTCGGGGTCGAAGACGAGCTTCTCGCCGAGGCCATCGCAGGCCGGGCAGGCGCCCTGCGGCGCGTTGAACGAGAAGAGGCGCGGCTCGATCTCGGCGATGGTGAAGCCGCTGACGGGGCATGCGAACTTTTCGGAAAAGACGATGCGGCCAGGGGCGCCGAAGTCGAGCTTCATGCCGGCCTTGGCGGGCTCTTCCGCGGGCGGATCGGCAGGATCGAGGTAGGCGAGGCCTTCCGCGAGCTTAAGCGCGGTTTCGAAGCTGTCGGCGAGGCGGCTCTGGATGCCGTCTCGGATGGCGATGCGGTCGACCACTACTTCGATGTCATGCTTATACTTCTTGTCGAGCGCGGGAGCGTCCTCGATCGGGTAGAACTCGCCGTCGATGCGAACGCGGGTGAAGCCGAGCTTCTGCCATTCGGCGAGCTCCTTGCGATACTCGCCCTTGCGGCCGCGGACGACGGGGGCGAGCAGGTAGTGGCGGCTGCCCTCGGGGAGCGCCATGGTGCGATCCACCATCTGGCTGACCTGCTGCGCCTCGATGGGGAGGCCGGTCGCGGGCGAATAGGGGATGCCGACGCGCGCCCAGAGCAGGCGCATGTAATCGTAGATTTCGGTGACGGTGGCGACCGTGGAGCGCGGGTTGCGCGATGTGGTCTTCTGCTCGATCGAGATGGCAGGGGAGAGGCCGTCGATATGCTCGACGTCCGGCTTCTGCATCATCTCAAGGAACTGGCGAGCATAGGCCGACAGGCTCTCGACGTAGCGACGCTGCCCCTCGGCATAGATGGTGTCGAAGGCGAGGGAGGATTTGCCCGAGCCGGACAGGCCGGTGATCACCGTCAGGCTCTCACGCGGGATGTCGATGTCGACGCCCTTGAGGTTGTGTTCTCTAGCGCCCCGTACGGAAATATGAGTCAGCATCGCGTCGGCTTCGTTCCAGCTTTGTTCTGATTGCTACGTCAGGCGGCTCCCCCGGTCAACGCGGCGTGGTGGAGATGGGTGCGCGGGGCGCTGGTGCAAGTTGCGCGCAAGGACGGACTTTGCACGTAATCAGCCGCGTTTCATCGACGCCAGCGTAGACTTGGTCGATTGTGCTTGGCCCGGTGTGCGAACTCACCCGAACAACACTGTTACAGAATGGGGGCTGCCATGAAGCAAACCGCACAGATTCTCCTCTTGCTTGCAGTATCGACACCGCTGGCAACGCCGACCTTGGCGCAATCTAAGAACGCCCAGCCAGTCCGCTACGGCACCTGGGGCGTCGACCTGTCCACCCGCGACCTGTCGGTGAAGCCGGGCGACGATTTCGAGCGTTATGCCGCGGGCCGCTGGATCGACAGCAACGAGATCCCGGCCGACCAGGCGCAGACCAGCGTCGGTTACGATCTTTACAACCGCACGCAGGACCGGCTTCGGGAGATCATCACCGGCGCGCCCAAGGACAGCGCACTTGGCGCGTTCTACGCCAGCTACATCGATGAGGCGCGGCTGGAGCAACTCGACGACAAGCCGCTTCGCGCCGACCTCGCGAAGCTCGATGCAGTGTCCACCAAGTCCGCGTTCACCCGTTTCATGGCGGAAACCTTGTCGGACTTCGGCGGCACCGTGTTCGGGGTGGGCATCCTGCCCAACCCGGACGATTCCAGAGTCAACATCCTCTATGTCGAAACGTCCGGGATGGGGCTTCCTGACAAGGATTATTACCTTCTCGACCAGCATAAGCGGCAGCGGGACGCCTATCGTGCTTATGTCGAACGAACTTTGAAGATGACGGGCACGCCCAACCCGGCAGCGACGGCGGATTCGGTGCTGAAGTTCGAAACCGAGATCGCCAAGCTGTCGTGGGACAAGACCGACCTCCGCGACTTCACCAAGCTCAACAACCAGATGTCCCCGGCCGAGCTTGCGCGCTACGCACCGGGAGTCGACTGGGCGAATTACCTCAAGACCGCCAAGGTGGACGGCGTCCCCAAGCTGATGGTGGCGGACAATACAGCGGTGAAGGCACTTGCGGCCTTGTACGACCGAACGCCGCTGTCGGTGCTGAAGAACTGGCAGCGGTTCAAGATCGCCGACCAGGCGTCGCCCTTCCTTTCCAAGCGCTTCGTCGACAGCCGCTTCGAGTTCACCAAGACATTGTCGGGCGTGCAGCAATTGCGGCCGCGCTGGCGCCGCGGAATCGACCAAGTGGACGACCGGCTGGGCGACCTGGTCGGCAAGACCTACGTCGAGCGATATTTCTCGCCTCAGTCGAAGAGCGAGATGGAGCGGCTGGTCGGCAATCTCAAAAAGGCGGCTGCGCAGCGCATCCGGGGCAATGGCTGGATGAGCCAGGCAACCAAGACAGAGGCGCTTGCCAAGCTCGACAATATGCAGGTGATGGTCGGCTACCCCGACAAGTTCCGCGACTATTCGGCGCTGCAGCTGAAGGCGGACGACCTGTACGGCAACGTCAAGCAATCGACCCGGCTCGACTGGGCTTATGCGATGGAGGATCTGGGCAAGCCGGTCGACCGCAAGAAGTGGTCGTTGAGCCCGGCGACCGTTAACGCATACAACAGCTTCCTGCAGAACAAGATCGTGTTCCCGGCGGGGATCCTGCAGGCGCCCTTGTTCGACCTGTCGGCGGATCCTGCGGTGAATTATGGCGCCATCGGGGCGGTGATCGGGCATGAGATCATGCACGGTTTCGACGACAAGGGGGCGAAGTTTGACTCTGCGGGCAAGCTTCGCAACTGGTGGACGGCGGAGGACCTTGCCAAGTTCAAGGCGCTGACCAGCGAGTTGGGGAAGCAATATTCTTCCTACGAAGCGGCGCCGGGAACCTTCATCAACGGCGACTTTACGATGGGCGAAAATATCGGCGACATGTCGGGGCTGGAGGTCGCCTACGAAGCGTACAAAGTGTCGCTGAACGGCAAGGCCGCGCCGGTACTCGACGGTCTGACCGGCGACCAGCGCTTCTTCCTTGCCTTTGCGCAGGCCTGGCGCGGGAAGGCGCGCGAGGATGCGATCAAGACTCAGGTCGCCTCCGACCCGCACAGCCCCGAGCGTTTCCGCATCATCGGGCCGTTGAGGAACCTCGACGCGTGGTACCAGGCGTTCGGGATCGGGCCGGACTCGAAGTTCTACCTGCCGCCGGAGAAAAGGGTGCGGATCTGGTAGCGGGCGACATCTAAGACTGGTCCACGGGGGTAGTGTAGCGGCTACGCCCCCAGGTAGCGCGGAAGAAAGGTGCCATGCTGTGGCATCGCCTGGACCGCCTTGGCGATATTGGACTGCAACGCGCCGAGTGCCCCCTTCAGCTGGTCGTCACTCATGGTGCGCGCGACCTGGTGCCAACATTGCGGTTCGATGCGCTGGCCAAGCAGCACCTGTACCCAGCTGTCGACACGGAACAGGTCGTGGCTGTCCTGATAAGCGTGCGCATGTTCGCGGAAGAGCTCCATCCGCTCTTTCAGCGTGTCGGGCACGTCCATGGTGCGGACGTATCGCCAGAATTCGGAATCGTCCCGCTCCGTCGCGTGGTAATGGAGGATGATGAAGTCGCGGATGCCGATGATCTCGCGGTCCGCCATGTGATTGAAGCGATCGCGGACGTCGGGGGTGACGCCGCCAAACGGAAACATCTGAAGCAGCCGGGTGACGGCAATCATGATGAGGTGGATGCTGGTGGACTCAAGCGGCTCGACGAAGCCGCTCGACAGGCCGAGCGCGATGCAATTTTTGACCCAAGATTTGCGCCGGCGGCCGGCCTTGAACCGGATCAGGCGCGGCTCGAACAGGGGAGTGCCTTCAAGCTCTGTGGCGAAGAGGGCGCGTGCTTCCTCTTCGGACATGTGGGCGCTGGAAAAGACAAGGCCGTTGCCGACGCGGTGCTGTAGCGGGATCTGCCACCGCCAGCCGGCGCGATGCGCGACGGCGCGGGTGTAGGGCCTGGGCGCGCCGACCGATTCCGTCTGAACGGGAAGCGCGCTGTCCGTCGGGAGCCAATGGTCCCAATCCTCGAACCCGGCCTTCAGCGTTTGTTCGATCAGCAGGCCACGAAAGCCGGTGCAGTCGATGAAGAGGTCGCCTTCGATCCGCTCACCGGACTCCAGCTCGAGCGCTTCGATGTCGCCGCTGGCCGCATGCTGCTGGACTGAGCGGATCTTGCCTTCGACGCGCTTGACCCCACGCGCCTCGGCGAGCGTGCGCAAATACTGGCCGT
This sequence comes from Sphingomonas piscis, assembly GCF_011300455.1. Lineage (NCBI taxonomy): Bacteria > Pseudomonadati > Pseudomonadota > Alphaproteobacteria > Sphingomonadales > Sphingomonadaceae > Sphingomonas > Sphingomonas piscis. The sequence goes on along the minus strand of NZ_CP049869.1, from coordinate 257,455 downwards.
AGGGCGTCGCATCGAGGTGATAGGCATAGTTGACGCTGGCCTGCTCGCCGATCGCGAACTTTTCCGCGGCCGCTGCCTGATGTTCCAGGCAATAGTCGCCGATGTCGGCGGCGAAGCCCTGAGCCCGCGCCTGCAGCCAGAAGTGGTGGAAATCGGCCAGCCAGGTACCACGGCCCAACGTGCCGAACGAGTGGATGTAGCGGTCGCCGTCGTGCGCCCAATTTTCGAAGCTGATGCCAAGCTTGAAGGTGGAATTGGTTGCGGACATGAACGCGCGTTCGTCGATGCCCATATACTTGTGGAAGGTGTGCGCAGTCGGGATGGTGGATTCGCCGACACCGACGGTGCCGATCTCGTCGGACTCGATGAGGGTGATGTCGAGCAAGGGCCCAAGCTGGCGCACCAGACCGAAGGCGGCGACCCAGCCTGCCGTTCCGCCGCCGGCGATGACGACGCGCTTGACCCTTGGCTGATCCACTTTTCCCCCTATCGGTTCAGGCGGTTGAGAATGTCCGCGCGGAGGCGGCGGGAGGTCACTTCGTCCATCGGGCCCAACGGTCCGCGCGCATGGTCGGGAAGGTGCGCGGAAGCCGCTGCGCCATCGCCGAACACGTAATAATCGAACAAGGCGCGCCACGCTGCCTTTTCATGCGCGGGGCGGTCCCGGAGGCTGAGCAAGGCGTGGCGGAGCGTCGTCATCGGACTGTCGATGAAGCGCGGGACGGCGTTCCACCAATAGTTGATCATCACGTTGAACGGCTCCAGCGCCTCGACATTGTGCCACCACATGGCGGGGTAGATGAGGAGATCGCCCGGTTCGAGTTCCGCAACCTCCGCAGCGTCGAGGGCCTGGCGGAAACGGGGGTAGCGGCCGAAGTCGGGTGCCCTCAGGTCGACCATGCTGACCACCTGTCCGCCCGGCGTGGGCTCCAGCGGGCCGGGGTAGAGGTTGGCGATCTGATCCGGCGGGAAGAGGGTGAAGCGGCGCCGACCGACCATGTTGCAGGCGATGTTGTTCGAAAAATCGTAATGGGTGCTCGCAACCGTGCGGTTACCGATCCAGATGCTGGCGATCGGCTGGTGCTCGCCGAACAAGGCGGAGGGCAGGTCGTTCTCCGCACGCAATCCGGGCAGAAAGGCGTCGAGGTCGGTTGAGCCGATGTAGAGCGCAGGCGGCTGATCGTCGCCGAGCGTGGCTGCGATGCGGGCGAGGAAGTCGGTCAGGCCGACCCGACTGCCCTGGAAATTAAGACCGGTGAGGTCGTCGTTGTAGAAGAAGCGGCCTCCGATTTCGGGCTCGCCCGTGTAGCCCACCACCGGCCGTGCGGCGTCGAAGCTGCTCAAATAGTCGATGGCAGCCTTCGCCGACTGCCGCCCCTTGGCAACGAGAGGCCAATCGGCAGCGGCGCCCTTGAGGATCGCCGGTATGCCCGATGCGATCAGCTCGTCGACCGGAATGCGGTCGGGTGCGATCCCCTCGATGACCCTGACCTGCTTCACTGCCGAGCTTATCCCTGTCCGATCCTGCGCTTCTTAATGTCGATGAGGTGGTTCATGTTGGGCAAGGAGGCGCGGATGAAGATCAACGGCGCCAGATAGCCGGCGCGGTGAAGTTCCTCCAACTGGGCGGCGCCGAGCGACTGGAATTGCTGCATGCCGACCGTGAACAGGCCGGTGATGGCGTACGTCTTGCCGTCGCCGACGTCCGCATCCAGTTCCACCGGCTGAAGCAGGCCCATACGTTCAAGCGCCGCGTAGAAGCCCCGGCCTGCGGCGAGGCCTTCGTGAATGAGATGGAGGGCTTGGGTGACATGGTCGAGATAGGGGCTGTCGCCGCCATGTTCCCGGAACAAGGGCTCGCCTTCCGTTTCGCCGATGCGCGGATCGTCGAGGTCGACATGGACGGCCAGCTCTCTCGCCTCGCCATCTCCCCGAATGCCCAGAAAGAAAGGACCGCGGCGATGGACCGCGGGGATGTAGCGGGCCTGCCACCGGTCGCCCTCCAGAAAGAGGTTCTCGCCGCGATCAAGGCCCAGCAGCGCCACCGCGACCCATTGCCCCTCCGCATCCTTGCGGATGAAGATCGGATATTCGCGCTGAACGCTTTCGAATTCGGTGGGGACAACGAGCGTCTGATTGACCGCGTCGCCGAAGTCGGCACCGCGCCGGACGGCCGCGCGAAGGTTCGCATGTGCGACATTGTCGAGGGGAACACGGTTGGCCAACCCGCGAGATCCTTGCAAAAAAGAAGTGGTGCCGCTGCACATCGGCAACGGCACCACTCTTAGCTGACGCCGGCGGGTAAATGCCAGCGCTTCAGGCTGTTAGCCGCGCTCTCCCGAAGGAGCGGCTGCCGGCGGCGGCGGCGGAACCGGGCAGCTTGCCGCTGCGTCGATCACCGAACCGTCCGGGCAGGTCTGCGTCGCCGGAGCCGGCGGTGCCGGCGGAGCAACGTAGGCCGGAGCCGGAGCGACCGTCGGAGCGCCGCCGCCGAAGCGGTAACGGGCACCGAGGTAGTAGCGCGGGTAGTTCTCCTGAGCGAAGAACACCTGACGCTTGCTGCGGCCGTACATGCGGATGTCCTCGCCAAGCACGTTGATGCCTTCGAAGGACAGCGCAAGGCGGTCGGTCACGTCATAGCCCAGCGAGAAGTCGAGCGTTCCGAACGGCTCGAAGTAACGCGGGTTACGGCTTCCGCCCAGGTTGACCTGCGACAGGAACTTGCCGCGCCAGTTGTACGCGACACGCGCCGAGAAGCCGTACTTCTCGAAGATGCCGGTGACGTTGGCGCTGTCGCTGAGGCCGGTAAGCGCAAACACGTTCGTGCCCGGGTTCGAACCGCGGTCGAAGTTCACGTCGCCGAACACCTTCGTCAACGAGGCCGCGAGACCGAAGCCCGAGTTGCCGAAGAAGTGCTGACCCTGAAGCTCGACGCCGTGGATCTTGCCGGTCCGGTTGTTGATCGGACGCGTCACGTTGAAGATGAACAACGGGTCCGCAGCAAAGCCGCCGGCGGCAGCATTGAGCGGGTTGACGTTGTAATCCCTCAACACCTGGTCGACGAAGGTTTGGTTCAACTGCTGACCGCCCGCCGCCAGGTTGGCCTGGATCTGAGCGTTGGTTGCAGCCGTGTTGCCGTTGTTGGCAACGAGCAGCGCCGTGTAGGTGAACAAGGTCACGTCGCTGACCGGAACGCCGAGGCTTCCGAGCTGAGCAACCGCGATGCCCGACCGGGTGCCAGCGGCGCCCGAGCTTTGATCACGCAGCCCGAACAGGTTCTGCTCGAACGTGCCCTGGCCGATGAAGTTCTTCACGTTCTTCGCGAAGAAGCCCGCCGACACATAGCTCGACCGTGCGTAGTAATATTCGAGGCTGATATCGAGGTTGCCCGACACGAGCGGCTTCAGGTTCGGGTTGCCGGTCGTGCCCGTCGCCACGCCACCGAGGTAGGTGGGACGGTTCGGTGCGTTGACCGATTCCGACGCGAACAGGTTGCCGTAGTCCGGACGTGCGAGGGTCTTGCTGACCGACACGCGAGCGACGAGGTTGTCGATCGGTTCGATCCGGAAGTCCACCGACGGCAGGAAGTTGCTGTACTTGCCGGTGCCCGAACGTTCGGCCAGGACGACGTTCGCAAAGTCGATCTGACGGCTGAAGTCGTTATCCGAATCCCACTGAATGCGATCCGGAACCGCGACGACGGCATCCGACTGGACCTTCGTCGTCTCCCAGCGGATACCTGCGTTCACAGCCGCCGGACGACCCGCGAAATCGCCCTTCCAGCCCAGCTGGGCGTAGATGGACGTGACGCGCTCCTTGACCCGGTCGTCGTCGAGACCGGTGATGCCGACCGCGTGCGGCGCCTGGGTACCGGCACGGAGCGGCTCACCGTCCGCTGCGTACAGCGGCGACAAGACACCGTACAGGTCCTCTGCGTTCACCATGAAGGCCGTGTCGGCGTTGGTCGGGTTGTAGTGCTCGAACTGGCAGCCCAGGCAGAACTGGCTGACGATATCGCTTGCGAACGTGTTGATATCGCTGACCTGACCGATGCCCCAGTCGCCAAGCGCCTGCTGCGTCTGAGTCCGGGTGCTCCTCATCTTCGAATTGATGCGGGTTGCACCAACGTCGAAGCGAGCGCCGTCACCGAAGTCCCAACCAAGGTCGGCGCGGAACTGATTGACCCGCTGCGTCTGATAGGACGCGTTCGTGCGGGCGATCTGGGTTCCGAGGTCGCCGATGTCGAGGACGCCGTTGTTGTTGCCGCGGTCGTCCGGCGTGCCACGGATGCCGTCGGTGCCGAGACCGGAGTCGTTCAGCGTCCAGACCTGCTGGGGGATGTCACCCGAATAATCGACCGAGTGGCCGTCAACAACCGGGGCGCCGAAGCCCACCAGCGTGGAGCTGTTGCCGTTCTTCGAGTCCGGACCCGACTTCGACTTGGAGGTGTTGCCATCGAGGTTCAGGGTGAAACCCGGGGCAATTTCCCAGTTCGCGTTCAAGCCATAGCTGTGAAGCTTGTTCTTGGTCTGACGGTGGATGTTCTCGAAGCCGATGTCCTTGGTGCCATACTTCGTACCTTCGTCGAGGTAGATGGCAGTGGCGACGACATCGTCGTCGTCGAAGGTCACGTGGTCGAACGGCCGGTTGAACCAGTTGGTCTGCTCGGCGCGGTCTTCTTTCAGCTTGTTCTGCGCATAAAGGGCGTCGGCAGTCAGCGTCAGCGTCTCGAACGGCTTGAACTGAACCGTGCCGTTGAGGTTGATACGTTCACGCGAGAACTTCGAATAATCGTAGCGGCTGTCGTTCGGAATGGCGACAAGCTGGTTCGGATCCGACGGCGCATTGGTGATGACCGTGTTGCCGGCAGCTTCGTTCGCGGCCGTCGCGGGATCGTCGGCAACGTTCTGGCGACCCGGCATGTTGGCAAAGGTCGTGATGTTCCAGTCGTTGGAGATCGCCGCCGCAGCAGCGCTCTTGCGCTTCTGGTAGGCACCGAACAGGCTGACGCCGAACGTGTCGTTGGGGTCGGACCAGCTGACGACGCCCGAAAGCTCCGGAGTCACGCGGAAGTTGTCGAGGCTGGTGTCGTACAGCGCCTTGGCGCCGACGCTGCCGCGCAGACCGGATTCACGGCCTTCCAGCGGACGCTGGGTGACGACGTTGATCGCAGCACCGATGCCGCCCGACGGAATGTTGGCGCGGCCGGTCTTGTAGACTTCGAGACGCGACACGCCTTCAGACGCCAGGTTCGAGAAGTCGAACGAGCGGCTGGTGGCGCGGCCGAAGTCGCCGCCGTCGGTGCCGACGGTGCCGACGTCCGAGGTTGCGAGCTGACGGCCGTTCACGGTCACCAGGTTGAAGGTCGGACCGAAACCGCGGACGGTGACGAAGTTGCCTTCGCCGGCGCGGCGCTCGATCGAGACGCCCGGAATACGCTGCAGCGATTCCGCGAGGTTCGTGTCCGGGAACTTGCCGATTTCTTCAGCCGAGACCGCGTCGACGACGCCGCTCGACGTACGCTTGATGTCGCGGGCGCGCTGAAGCGAAGCCCGGACGCCGGTGACGACGATTTCATCGCCGGTATCGGACGTCGCTGCCGGGCCGTTCTGGCCGGTGTTGACGGCGGTGCCGCCGCCCGTCTGATCGGCGGTCGAGGTGTTCGCGGCATTGTCTTCCGGAGCGACTTCCGGGCTGGAAGCCTGATCCTGGGCGAACGCCGCAGCCGGCAGGCTGCAAGTTGCAAACACGGACGCGCCGAGCAGCAGCGCTGTCCGAAGAACCCGCGAGGCGGGTTCCGTAGAATTACGTTGAGTCATTTCAGTCTCTCCCCTTCGGCTCATCCCGATGATCAGCCGACGATCGTTTTTCCCGCGGATCAGGCACGTTGCCCGCATGCCCAAACTAAGTTGGGATCCCAAGAATATAGCGGTTAGGATTTCACAGCAATGTTGTTCGCACTTGCGGTAAGATGCTCACAAACAAGGAATTACCTAGTCTAGCCCAACAACAGACTTTGCCTGTGCCTAATCTGCAACTTGTATAGTCAAGGTGTTGAAAGCGATGAAAAAAATATAAACGACTCTCAATGTTAGCGTTAACGAGATTTCCGGTCATCGAACCCTTGATTCGGAGGTGAGACCGACAACTGTTCTGCGGAATCTCCGTGACCAGGCGGCCACGCCTGGAAGGGCGCACGTGTAAGAGCGGATTGCCTTTGCTTGCAGGAGATGAGCCGCACGCTACTATTCACGGGTGTCTTTCGTTGTTCACAGGCCGAACTTTCCGCTGAGCCAGGTGGTTCAGGCCTTCTATGCCCCGTCCGGACGGCTGCCGTACGGAACCGAGCATGTGATGCCCGCCAGCGTGATGGATCTGAAGATTAATTTCGGCGCGCGGGTTCGATCACGGCGTTTGCCCGAGCGCGCATGGGACCAACATTCGCATCGCGGCTGGGTGATGGGAATCTGGAGCAGCTTCCACACCGTTCGCTGGCCCGATGACCTAGATTTCATCGGCGTGACGCTGCGGCCGGGAGCGACCCTCGCCTTGTTCGGGGTCGAGGCGCACGAATTTGCCGATGACGTCGTCGATATCGAGACACTGCTCGGGCCGACCGCAATCGAAATCCGCGATCGTTTGGGTGAGGTAAGCGACCCAAGCTCCCGGTTCTTGCTGCTTGAGCAGCTCCTTACCGCCCAGCTGAACATCAGGTCCGGCGTGGGCCGGATCGCCCCGGCATTGGACCTTTTGAAGCACAGTCACGGCACTGCGACCGTGCGGGACCTGGCAGCAACGGCGGACGTCAGTCACAAGCATCTGATCGATTTGTTTCACCGTTTTGTCGGTGCGCCTCCGAAGACCTTGGCAAGACTATATCGTTTGGAGCACCTCCTCACCGATCTGGAGGGCGACATATCTTCAACGCTGACCTCCAGCGCGATGAGGCTCGACTATTTCGATCAGGCGCACCTGAACAAGGACTTTAAGGACCTCACGGGCCGAACTCCGGGCCAATATGTTCAGCAACGCCAAGTCGCCAAAGCCCGTGATCCTCGCCATGCCGAGCATCGGCGGCTGCTTCCGGGAGGTTAAGAAAGTACAATTCCGCTTGCCTGCAAGATCGTAATGCAACCCACACGGTGACGCTTAGCTGGACGGAGCGGTGCGTCTGATGGCTGCTTGGGGAGAGGGCATGCAAAAGCAACTGAACCTGGATGCGCTTCCTTACGCATGCGGCGCGATCTTGCTTGGCATTGTGACGGTGGCCGTTCAGGACTTCGCGCTGACGTGGCAACCCGTGCCGCCGGGCCTTCCGGCCCGGGCACCGCTGGCTGTTCTGAGCGGGCTGGTTCTGCTTCTTGGCGGCGCAGCGATCTTGTGGCGCGGGGCACGGCGGCTCGAGATCATCCTCCCAACATTCTATGCGCTTTGGGTGGTTGCGCTTCATCTTCCGAACACGGTTGCCAATCCGAGCGTCGCGAGCCTGCTCGGAGTAGCCGAGATCGGGGCCCTCTCAGTGGGCGGGTTTGCGGCCGTGATCGCCGCCAAGGGTTCGCGCTACGCGACAGTTCTTCCGCCCGTGTTCGGCGCCTGTGCAATCATCTTCGGACTTTCGCACTTCGTGTATGCCGACTTTACCGCGTCCATGGTGCCGTCGTGGATTCCCGGTAAGCTTTTCTGCGCCTACTTCACCGGCGCTGCCCACATTGCTGCGGGGATTGCGATGTTGATCGGCAGATTCGCCCGCCTGGCCGCCATGTTGCTTGCCGCGATGTGCGCTTCCTTCGTTATCCTCCTGCACGCTCCCCGCGTAGCGGCGGCGCCGGGAAGCCGCGTCGAGTGGACCATGCTGGCCGCGGCGCTGTCGATCGCAGGAGCAGCATGGCTGCTTCGTTCATGCATTCCAATGTCAACGTCAGAGCATCTCGATCGATGAGCAGGTCCTGTCGGTTACCGATCCTCGCCCCTCTGGCATGTGTGGTGATTTTCAGCGTCGGGGCGCAGAGCGAAGCGACAACGATGGCTGGCGGCAAGGCCAGCACTGCGGCGCCCGGACCGACCGCAATGACACCTCTTCCTCGGGCATATGTCGATGAGACGTTGGCGATCGAGGGAGAAGATATCAAAGCGCGCAAAATCGACACACGGCTAAGCGTCGCCGTGCGCGTCAATGGGTCCGGCCCGTATCAGTTCATCGTCGACAGCGGTGCGGATACGTCGGTTTTGGGCGTCGGCATCGCTCGCAACCTGAACCTCCCTCCTGGCCGGCCGGTCGTCCTGAACGGGATGACGGACCGGGACACCGTCGATCGCGTCAAAGTCGACCGGCTTGCTTTGGGATCCAATACGATGCGCGGCCTGCATCTTCCGGTGCTCAAGGAGGACGATATCGGGGCCCACGGCCTGATCGGCATCGATGCGTTGGTGAACCAACGCCTGATGCTGGATTTCGACCGCCGGCTGGTCAAAGTCGAGAGCGCCGCGAAAGCGCCCAAGCCGCTTCCGGGAGAAATCGTCGTCGTTGCAAAGCGACGCCGCGGGCAATTGATCTTGACGCAGGTGAAAGCGGGCAAGCTGCCGCTCGATGCAGTGATCGACACGGGTGCCGAACTGACGGTGGGGAATATGCTCCTTCGGGAACAGCTCGTCCGGCGCCGCCAGCAATTCGAAAAGGTGACGGCGACGGGGGTGACCGGCAAGTCGGTCGAATTAGATGTCGCCTGGATTCCGGAACTTCAGATCGGAAGGCTTACCATCCGAGATGTGCCGGTTGCCTTTGCCGACCTGCCGCCGTTCGAGGTCTTCAATCTTGCGAACCAACCCGCGATGCTCCTCGGCACGGACATATTGGAACGGTTCAGCCGCGTGTCCCTCGACTTCCGCGCACGCAAGGTTCGTTTTCAACTCCGGCGCTGTCAGCCGAACGCTTTGGCCGTCAGCCTGTCGTTCGGAGCTAAAGAAACGTGCCAGTGACTGACGCACGGGAGGTGCGGCACGGCTTCGAGGGGCGTTGGCTGCCTTAGCCTAACGTATAATCCGCGATCGGCTCGTACAACGCGCCGTGACGGGAAAGACGGCTTTCATAGAGGGTGAAGCTGTTCACCGCGAATGCCGCGGACGCGAGGGCGCGGTTGCGCTCGAGGAAGGCGGTGACCGCCTGCGGAGCGCCACGATTGTAGCCGGCAAGGGTGATATGCGGATGGAAGGCGCGGTGTTCCGGTTCAAGCCCGGTCGCCACGCAAGCGCGATCGACCTTGGCGGCAAGCGCGGCGACCTGCTCCCGCGGCTCGACGGCGGCCCACAACGCGCCACCGTTGCGCCGGGCAAATTGTCCGACGCCTGCAAGGCGAAGTTCGAAATCCGGTAATCGAATGTTCCCGAGAGCGGCGGCAATATCTTCCGCGATAGGGCGCTCGACCTCACCGATGAAACGGAGGGTGAGGTGGAGATTGTCGTCGGGCACCCAGCGCAGTTCGGGAGTGTCGTCCATCGCGTCGATCAGCAGATCGCGGATGTGCTCGGGCGGGCGAATGGCGACAAACAGGCGGTGCATCCACTCAGGATAGCAGCGACTTTCGGGCGCGTGCAGCCTCTTGAAAAGGGGAGATTACTCCCCAATTCCCCGCTGCCGGATGCCATTGCGGGTCCGGTGACGGGGCGATGAGAGCCTTGTGCTGCTCGCTCCGCCAACGTCGCTTCATAGGAGGACTTGGAACATGCGTAGCGCTTTTGATTTCGCGCCTTATCGGCGCTCCACCGTCGGCTTCGACCGGCTGTTCGACTTATTGGAGAACAGCGCGCTTGGGCAGAATGGCGAGAATTATCCGCCGTTCGACCTCATCCGGGCCGGCGACAATGAGTATCGCATCGATCTCGCCGTGGCCGGCTTCAAGCCGGAGGAAATCGACATCACCGCCCATCAGAACGTGCTGATCGTCAGCGGCCGCAAGGCGGACGAGCCGGAAGAGAAGTCCGGCGACTATGTCTACCGCGGCATTGCGACCCGCTCGTTCGAGCGCCGCTTTGCGCTTGCCGACCATGTGCAGGTGCGCGGCGCCGACCTGAAGGACGGCCTGTTGTCGGTTCAGCTGGTACGCGAGATCCCCGAGGCGATGAAGCCGCGGAAGATCAGCATCAACGGCAGCCAAGGCGAGGATCGCCCGGCGATCGGCGGCGACCAGCCCGCATCGCGACAGACGCTGGAGGCCGAGGCCCAGCACGCCTAAGCGAGCGAGGCTAGCTAAACAGGGCTTCGGGGCTGTCGCTCAGGAGCCCTTTTTTTAAGGATCGATCGGGCGGCGCGCGCCCGCCTTGCGCCAGTGTTGCTTGGTCCAGCCGCGGCGGTCCAGCGCGTCCACGATCCTGCCGTACCACTCGGCACGGCGAAGCGCGATCGAGCCGACGGATGTCGGCGACAGGCCTGTCCAGGGAAGAAAGGGCGTGCGGCGGCTGTAGGCCCAGATCTCTACGCGCAAGGTGGGCCGGTCCGAGTCCGCTCGGGCGTGGAAGCCGTAGGTGTCTGCAGCGACCAACGTGTTCGCTGGAACTGCGAACGAGACTGGCGGTGGAAGGTCGAGTTCGGCAAGCTCTTCCGGCGCAATCCGAAGCGAACCCCGCTGCGACAGGCGATCCGCCTTACCAATCGCCGCGCTGCGTCGCTGCTCCCAGTCCGCGCGCTCTCGAGTGAGGAGATGGGAACCGGGAACGTAGGTGAGGGGACGCCCATCCTCCGGTACGTCGGTCAGGAATAGCCATGCCTTCAACGAGGGATGGAAGGTGTCCGAATGAAGGTGAAGCTGCGGGTCGGGCGGGCCGTCCGCGACACCTGCAGCGATGGTTTGGACGTAATAGAGAGGCTCGCCGGACGTACTTGCGACATAGGACAGCAGCCCCTTCCAGCGCGGGTCACGAAGCAAGGCGGCGAGCTCCGGGACGGCGGCAAGCATCTCCGGCCCGATCGCCACCCGACGTGTGATGGTGTCGCCCTGCTGATGTTCCCGGGTCGGCCAGGTGCGTTCCAGCAGCGCATCCCTCAGGCGTTGAAAATCTTGAGGCGGAAGGAAGTTGGGGATGGCGACGAAGCCGTTGCGGTCGAACTGCTCCCGCCAGGAAGGTTCGACAGCGTTCGCGAGCCGGCGGCGGCGCGCCCATGCCAGACGGTGCGCAAGCTCCAAGCGCCTGCGATGCAGCCCGGCCTCGTTCAGCCGTTTCGAGCCCAATAAGGGATTATCGACGAAGCTCTTGGACCCGGTGGCGAGCGCCGCGACCCAGATGGGCGCGCGCCACCACCGAAAGAGCTGTCCCGCCTTCACGGCGACCTTAGCGGATACGCGGCCCACCAAAGGGCAGCGGCGGCGGCGGGCGCCGGTCACGGCGCGGCAGCTGCGCCTGATAGGCGACGCCGCAATGCTGCACGCAGTAGGGGAAGCCGGGGTTCGCGGCCTGGCCGCAGAAATGGAAATCCGGCTCGCCCGGGTGACCCATCGGCCATTTGCAGATGCGGTCGTTGAGGTCGAGCAGGCTGGTCTTGTCCGCAATCTCCGGGCTCGGCTTGGCCGGAACCAGTCGCCGCGGCGGCGCGGGCGGGATCGGCGCCTGCTGTTCGCCCGGGCCCTGACGAATAAAGCCGCCGGGTCCGACGGAGCGATATTGGACGACCGTCTCGGTGGCGGGAGCGGGCGAAGCTGCTGCGGGTGCGGCTGCCGCGGGGGCCGGCTGTGGCCGCTGCGGCGCAGGCTCGGGCTGTGCCTCTACGACCGGTGCCGCAGGTGCGGGCTTGGGTTCGGCCTTGGGAGCGGCAGGTGCTGCGGCGGCTGCGGGCTTCTTCTCTTTTTCCTCACCCGGTTTCACGGGGGAGGGACGCGCGTCGAGGCCGAGGCGGTGCGCCTTGCCGATCACGGCATTACGGCTGACGCCGCCAAGCTCGTCGGCGATCTGGCTTGCGGTTGCGCCATCGGACCACATCTTCTTCAGTCGCTCGATGCGCTCGTCGGTCCAGGACATGAACATTCTTCTCCGTTTTCGGGCCGGCCCAGCACCGCTTGCAGCGGGCGGAGCCAGCCGATAGGCGATTGAGCCGTGAACGACCACCCCAACGATCCGGCCGAAGGTGCAACAGGCGCCTGGGTACAACGCGCACCCGGCGATCCCATTCTCAGCGGCGTCAATTGGGGCGGCCTTAAGACCCTTTATATCAAGGAGGTCCGCCGGTTCTTCAAGGTCCAGACCCAGACGGTATGGGCGCCGGCCATCACGACCCTGCTATACCTTGCGATTTTCACCGTCGCGCTGGGGGATCGGGGCGGCAAGTGATGGGCATCCACTTCGCCGACTTCATTGCGCCAGGCCTGATCGTCATGGCGATGATCCAGAATGCCTTTGCCAATTCCAGCTTTTCGCTGCTGGTCGGCAAGATCCAGGGGACGATCGTCGATTATCTGATGCCGCCGCTGTCGACCGGCGAGTTGATCGCGGGACTGGTGGGGGCTGCAGTCACGCGCGCCTTCCTGGTCGGCTTTGCGGTCTGGTTCGCCATGCTGCTGTGGCCGGGCGTGTCGGTCGCTGTCCACGATCCGCTGCTGGTCTTCTGGTTCGGGTTGATGGGATCGCTGCTGCTGTCCTTCCTCGGCGTTCTGACATCGATCTGGGCGGAGAAGTTCGACCATGCGGCAGCGGTAACCAATTTCGTGGTGACGCCCTTGTCGCTGCTGTCCGGCACCTTCTACTCGGTGGAGCAGCTCGCGCCGACGTTCCGCGCGATCAGCCACGCCAACCCATTCTTCTACGTGATCTCCGGCTTTCGCGCCGGCTTCCTGGGAGTCGCCGACTCGCCGTTGCTGGTGGGCGGATTGGGGCTGCTGGTCCTGAACATCCTGCTTTGCGCGATCTGCTATCGGCTTCTCGCCAGCGGCTGGAAAATCAAGAACTGAATATGTTCAGGGACTTAGCTCGTTTACGAAGTTGAACGTTTCATAACGGGGGCGTTCAGGCCTGTAACAAAGCGCACGGCGTAGAGCTTGTCGCATCAAGTCAGCTCATCAAGGAGAGCCAAGATGCGTAAGTTACTGATCGCCGCCGCCACAGCCGCTTCGGCTCTCGCGGTCGCTGCCCCGGCTTCGGCCCAATATTATCCGCAGCCGCAGCGTGCGCCGTACGGCAACGCTTATGGCTACAACAATTACGGCCAGGTCCGCAGCCTGCAGGCCCGCGTCAACAACCTGCAGCGCCGCATCGATATGATGGATCGCCGCAACGTGCTGAGCAACAAGGAAGCCCGCAAGCTTCGCGACGATGCTCGTGACCTTGAGCGCCGCCTGTGGAACTCGGGTCGCAACGGCATCAACCCGCGCGAATATGCGAATATCGAGCAGCGCATCCAGCGCATCGAATATCGAGTGATGCGTGATGCCAACGACGGACGCGGCGGTTGGGGCGACCAGCGCTACCGCAACGGTTATGTCGACCGCGACCGTGACGGACGGGACGACCGCCGCGAAGACGACCGCGGCCGCTGGCCCGGCTAAGCTCCGGCTTTAGCTCAAGGGAAGGCGCTCCGGAGAAATCCGGGGCGCCTTTTCCTTTGACGGCGTGCTGGCTATAGCCCGGCCGAGCGGTGGGGGAGCCGCTTTCTCGCAACCCAAGATCAGGAGCCACACCCATGGCCATTACGCCCCTTATGCCCGTCTACCCGCGCTCACCGGTGCGGCCGGTGCGAGGCGAGGGTGCTTACCTGATCGGTGAGAATGGCGAGCGTTATCTCGACTTTGCGTCGGGCATCGCGGTGAACTTGCTCGGCCACGGGCACCCGCACCTCACCAAGGCGATCCAGGAGCAGGCAGCGACGCTGATCCATGTGTCGAACCTGTACGGCAGCCCGCAGGGGGAAGCGCTGGCGCAGCGGCTGATCGACCTTACCTTTGCTGATACGGTGTTCTTCACCAACTCGGGCGCGGAAGCGGTCGAATGCGCGATCAAGACGGCGCGGCGCTACCATCATGCGAAGGGCAATGCGCACAAGCATACGCTCATCACCTTCACCAACGCCTTTCATGGCCGGACCATGGCCACGATCAGCGCCACCGATCAGCCCAAGCTGCGTGACGGCTTCGCGCCGCTGCTGGAAGGTTTCACGGTCGTCGAGTTCGACAATTTGGATGCGGCCTTGGCTGCCGTTGACGACAATACGGCGGGTTTCCTGCTGGAGCCGGTGCAGGGCGAGGGAGGGATCAAGCCTGCCAGCCAGAGCTTCATCAAAGGCCTCCGGCAGGTGTGTGACGAGAAGGACCTGATGCTGGTGTTCGACGAGGTGCAGTGCGGCGTCGCGCGCACCGGCACGCTCTATGCCTATGAGCAATATGGCGTGGAACCCGACATCATGGCGACTGCGAAGGGCATCGGCGGCGGCTTCCCGATGGGTGCCTGCCTTGCGACCGAAAAGGCCGCGGCCGGAATGGTCATCGGCACTCATGGCTCTACCTACGGCGGCAATCCGCTGGCGATGGCGGCGGGGCAGGCGGTGCTCGACGTGGTGGCGAACGACGAGTTCATGGCCAGCGTTCGTGCAACGGGTGAGCGGCTGCGGTCCGCGTTGGAGCAGATGATCCCGAACCACGATCAATTGTTCGAGAGCGTTCGCGGCATGGGCCTGATGCTCGGCATTAAAATGAAGACCGATAGCCGGGCGTTCGTCACCTACCTGCGCGAGCGCGGTATTCTGACTGTGGCCGCGGGCGACAATGTCATGCGTGTGCTGCCGCCGCTGGTCATCGAAGAGAGCCATATTCGCGAGTTCGTCGACGGCCTGTCGGCCGCTGCGGCCGACTATGAGGTGCCCGCGGCGGCATAGCTTGTTGGCCGAAGGGCGCCTTCCTATCTTGGCGCGATGCAGACAGTTGAGCTCAACACGGACGTCGTTCTCGGCGTCACCATTCCTTCGCGCAACGCCCGTGGGCGCATCGCCCGGCTCGGGCCGGTGCTGGACGCGGTGCTTGCCAACCACGGCTATCCGCCGGCCATCGAGAAGCTGCTTGCGGAAGCGCTGACGCTCACCGCGCTTCTAGGCTCGTTGCTGAAGGATCCGGGCGGGCAGATGACGCTGCAGGCGCAGACGGAGGGCGGGATCGTCGACTTGCTGGTCTGCGATTATCTGGGCGGCGAACTGCGTGGCTACGTGCGGCACGACCGCGAGCGGCTGGCCGACATTTCGGTCAATCCGAAGCTGCCCGAGCTGTTCGGCAAGGGTTATCTGGCGATAACCTTCGACCAGCCCGCGACGGACGAGCGTTACCAGGGGATCGTTCCGCTTGAGGGCAACAGCCTGGCCGACGCGGCGCAAAGCTATTTCTCCCAGTCCGAACAGATTCCGAGCCTGGCACGGTTGGCGGTCGAGAAGCGGGACGGCAAGTGGGTCGGAGGCGGCCTTTTGCTCCAGCATCTTCCCGAGGGCGAGGAGGGCCGGGAGCGGCTTCACACGCGCCTTGATCACCCTGACTGGCCGCACGTCGCCATCCTTGGCGGCTCCGTGAAGCCTGAGGAGCTGACCGATCAGAAGCTTCCGCTGGACGAGCTGATCTGGCGGCTGTTCCATGAAGAAGAGGAAGTGCGGACCCTGGATGCGCAGCGGCTGAGCAAGGGTTGCCGCTGCGACAATGACTATGTTCGATCCGTCATTGCCCGTTTTCCGGAGGACGAACGGTCGGCCATGGTTGGTGATGATGGTTTGATCCGGGTTGATTGCGCCTTTTGTTCCAGCAACTTCCCGATCGATCCGGCTGAGCTCGGTTGATTGTTCGGCTTAACTTCACCCGCACTTTAGCTGTGGTATAAGCGAGTCGTGGGCCGGGGTTTAAAGTATTTGGCAGTGTGCGTCGGGGCGACATTGGTGGTGGCCGCGACGCCGCTGCCGCGCCTGGCGCAAATACCCGGCGGCTTGTGGGAAGTGTCGGGCATTCCGGGGCAGGCGCCTGTCAGGCAATGCTTTTCGACCCGCACGATCACACAATTCGAACATCGCGGCGAGGCCTGTCCGCGCACCGTGGTCAGCCAGAGCGGCGACACGACCGTGCTCCAGTACAATTGTCCGAGCGGCGGTTTCGGACGAAGCGAGGTGACGGTGATCACCCCGCGCTCGCTGCGCATCGATACGCAGGGCATTTCGCGCGGTCTGCCCTTTCACTTCGTGATGCAGGCACGCAGGATCGGTGGCTGCCCGGGTTATTAAGCGTCTGTTTAACCATGTTGGGCTAAGCGGTTGGATGTGCCGTCTCCGGCACGCTTTCCTCCCAAAGGGAGCGCCTAGCGTTCCTAGACTGGGCCGCCTTCGGGCGGCCCTTCTTTTTGGTGAATGCGGGGGTTAGAGCGCGTCGGTGACGATGCGAGCGCGACGAACAGCGGTGGTCCTTTTGTCCGGCGGGCTGGACTCAATGGTTTGCGCCGGCTTGGCGCGCGAGGCGGGCTTTTCCGTCCTGGCGCTCACCATCGATTATAATCAGCGCCACCGTGCCGAGCTTGAAGCGGCGAAGACGATCGCTGCCCAGCTTTCCGATCGCCACATCGTCCTTCCGCTGGACCTTCGGGCGTTCGGCGGCTCGGCGCTGACGGGCGACATGGCCGTGCCGAAGGAGGGGGTCGCACCCGGGATTCCGGTGACTTATGTGCCGGCACGCAACACCATCTTCCTCAGCTTGGCACTGGGCTGGGCGGAGGCGGCAGGGGCGCGCGACCTGTTCATCGGAGTGAACGCGCTCGATTATTCAGGCTATCCCGATTGCCGGCCGGAGTTCATCAGCGGGTTTGAGGCCGTCGCCAACCTCGCCACCAAGGCGGGGGTCGAGGGTGATTCCTTCACCATCCATGCGCCGCTTCAGAACATGAGCAAAGCGGACATTGCGAGGGAGGCAGCGCGATTGGGACTCGATGCCGGGCTGAGCCACAGCTGCTACGACCCGGCCGTCGATGGCGCCGCCTGCGGCCTGTGCGATGCCTGCCGCCTGCGGGCCAAGGGCTTCGAGGAAGCGTGCTTGCCCGATCCGACCCGTTACCAATGACCTATGCCGTCAAGGAATGTTTCCTGACGCTGCAGGGGGAAGGCGTCCAATCGGGAAGCCGCGCGGTGTTTCTGCGGTTTGCGGGCTGCAACCTATGGTCGGGGCGCGAGCAGGACCGGGCGATGGCTCAATGCACCTTCTGCGATACCGATTTCGTCGGAACGGACGGTGAGGGCGGGGGCAAGTTTACCGATGCGGAGGCGCTTGCCGCCCATGTCGAGTGGATGTGGGGCGAAGGCGGGGAGCGGCGGCTGGTGGTGATCACGGGCGGTGAGCCGATGCTTCAGCTCGATCGGGCACTGGTTGATGCTTTGCACGATCGCGGCTTTCGCGTTGCGGCGGAAAGCAACGGGACCTTGCCCGCGGTGGCGGCGCTCGACTGGCTATGCGTCAGCCCAAAAGCCGGAACCGAGGTGGTGCAGCGCAGCGGCAACGAGCTCAAGCTGGTCTGGCCGCAGGCAGGGATCGATCCGGCCAAGATCGAAGGCTGGGAGTTCGATCACTTCCTGGTTCAGCCGATGGACGGAGCCGACCGTGCCGGAGCGATGAAGGCTGCGATCCGGCTGGCGATGGAGAGGCCGCGGTGGCGCCTGTCGCTGCAGGCGCACAAGGTGGTGGGGCTGCCTTAATCTTCGTTGGCGACGGCATCCTCTTCCGATGCCTCGTTCATCAGCGCGTCGAGCGCCTCGTCGTTATATTGCACATCCGCGGCCATGTTGGCGTCCGCACCCGTAGCCGCGTCGATCGCCGTCGTATCGCTCCCGGCGAAACTTTCGGCAGTCACGCCGGTCGACGCATTGGCCGTCTGCTCGGCGGGGTCCTTCTTGCCGCAAGCACAAAGTAGGGCCGCGGCGGCGACGATAAGGGGATAGTTGCGCATCGGGAGATCAATCCAATTTTCAGGCGATAAAAAAGGCCGCCGGGCGAACCCGACGGCCTCCTTAACTCGGCGGCGGCTCCACAGGGAAGCCGCCAGCCAATTACATGCCGTTGGCGAGGTTCGCGTCGGCTTCGTTCGTCGTCAGGTCGGTCGCAACCGCATTGGCGGTGTTCGCGTCCATGGACATGTTCGCATCCATCGCGTTCAGATCGACGGTGTTGGCGTCGGTCACGATCGTGTTGGCTTCGATGGTGTTGACGTCCATCGTGTTGTCAGCGGACTCGTTGCTGCTGCAAGCCGAAACCGCCAGGGCCGCACCGGCGACCAGGATAAGAGCACGCATTCAAAACTCCCTTTTTATGTGATCTGCAGCGGAGGAACCGCATCGCAAATCGCGCACACTTATGTCTGATGCGTTACGGAGCATCAAGACACTTTGTCTCCTGAGCACAAGTCATTGAGAAACGACGAAAACCTTACCTTCAGGGCAGCATCGACCCTTGACATCGACACGTCCCGGCCAAGCTTTCGAAGTGAGGTTACGCCGAATTCGGATATCCCGCACGGGACGATGCCGCCGAAATGCGCTAGGTCGGGCGAGACGTTGATCGAGAAGCCGTGAAGCGTGACCCATCGCTTTACCCTGATGCCGAGCGCGGCGATCTTTGCCTCCGCCGGACCATCGCCAGTCCAAATGCCGATGCGGCCGGGTGCACGATGGGCGTCGACGCCGAGGTTGGCAAGAGCGCCGATCATCCAGCCTTCGAGCGCATGAACGAAGCGGCGGATGTCCTTGCGCCGCTTGTCGAGGTCAAGCATCAGATAGCCGACGCGCTGGCCGGGCCATGATAGGTGTAGCGGCCGCCGCGCCCGGCCTCAAAGACGGGAAAGCCGAGCGGGTTGAACAGTTCGGCCGGAGCGGCGCTGGTGCCGGCGGTAAATAAAGGCGGATGCTCGACAAGCCAGACGCACTCGGACTCCGTCCCATCGCGGATCGCGGCCGCGCGCTGCTCCATGAAGGACAAAGCATCCGGATAGGGCGTAAGCCCGGGCCCGAGTTTCCATTCGATGCCGTCAATCGTCTCCATCGGAGGCGAGATGGCGTCGGCGATGGATGACGGCAAGACAATTGCGAAGGCGAGCCAGCAACCGCATAAGGCGGGCGGATTTGCCTTGAGGAGCAAAAATGGTTCGCGCTTCACTTTCGAAAGCCTGGGACGATACGCGCGCAACCCTTTCGCGCGACAGCCGGCTGCTGGTCAGCGTCGCTCTGGCGCTGCTGGTACTGCCAGGAATAGTTTCCGACCTGGTCCGCGCCGCGACCGGCGGTCAGATGGCACCGCAATCCTCGGGCGCAGCGATCGTGGTCCTGGTGGCCCTGTTGCTGACGGTGGCGGGCCAACTGGCCCTTATGTCCTTGGTTCTGCATCGGGGCAGCAGCGTCGGCTCGGCAATTGGCCTCGGATTTCGGCGGCTGCCCAGCCTTCTTGCCGCCTGGCTGCTCTGGGCCTGGCCATTTCTGCTGATCGGCTCCTTCCTGCTTCGTGCAGGAAACGATCCCACGAAAATCCCGCCGACCGTTGCCCTGCTGTCGCTGATTGCCTTTCCGCTGTTCATCTTCCTTGGCGTGCGGATGGCTATGGTGCAGCCGGCGGCGGCCGGTGAAGGCGGCGGGCCCATTCACTTGGTCAAGCGCAGTTGGAGCATGACCCGCGGCAATTGGTTCCGCCTGTTCGCCTTTGCACTTCTATACGGTTTGTCGCTGCTTGTGGTGGTTGCCGCGGCGACCGCCGTTTCATCGGTGATCGCGCAACTGGCACTTGGCGGCGTCAAAGGCTTCAGCGTTGGCGTGTTGCTGGTCTCGACGCTTAGTCAATCGGCAAGCGCCGCCGTCACCCTCATCTTCGTCGTCATGCTCGCGCGGCTCTATGCGCAGCTGTCGGGTGAGGCCGGAGGCGAGGTCAGCGTCCCGCACACCCGCTGAAGTCAGGACCAGCGGGCCAACGGCGGCAGGCTCATCAGGATCGCGTCGATGTTGCCGCCGGTCTTGAGACCGAACAGCGTGCCGCGGTCATAGAGCAGGTTGAACTCGACGTAGCGGCCGCGAAACTCCAGCAAGGCCTGAAGGTCGGCGTCGGAATATGGTTCGTTCATCCGCTTGCGGACGATTTGTGGGAAGATGTCGAGAAGGGCCTGACCCACATCGCGGGTGAAGGCAAAATTCTCGTCAAAGGTCGCGCCTGCGCCGGGCTCCTCACAGTAGAGATGGTCATAGAAGATGCCGCCGACGCCGCGGGCGCGATTGCGGTGAGGAATCCAGAAATATTCCTCCGCCCACTTCGCAAAGCGCGGGTAGAAGGTTGGATCGTAGGCGGCGCAGGCCGCCCGAAGGCGGGCGTGGAAAGCGTCGGTATCCTCGTCATTGGGGAGCGCGGGATTGAGGTCCGCTCCGCCGCCGAACCAGCGCCTGGTCGTGCACAGGAAACGGGTGTTCATGTGGACCGCTGGAACATGCGGGTTGGCCATGTGCGCCACCAGACTGATGCCGGTGGCGAAGAAGCTAGGATCTTCGTCGGCACCCGGGATCGACTTAGCAAACTCGGGCGAAAAGGTGCCGCCGACCGTAGAGACATTGACGCCGACCTTCTCGAATACCTTGCCGTTCATCTGGCCGCGAACGCCGCCGCCCCCGGGCCCGCCGCTGGGATCCTCGCGGTCCCAAGGAATGTAGGCAAACGCCGCGTCGCTGCCGGCCTCCCGCTCGATCGCCTCGAACTCGGCGCAGATGCGGTTGCGCAGGGTTTCAAACCAGGTCCGGGCAGCCTGTTGCTGATCGTCGAGCGGCTTCATTCGGGCAAGTCTCCAGTCTGGCGCAGGGCTTCGCCAATGGCGAGGCCCACGGACATGGCAAGGTTGAACGAGCGGACTTCCGGCCGAATGGGGATCCGGACGCGGGCATCGCATGCCTCGGCGACCTGAGGCGGTACGCCGCCGCTCTCCTTGCCGAAGAGCAACACGTCGTCCGAATGGTAGGCGAACTGGTAGGCCGAGCCGCTGCCCTTCGTGGTGAAGAGGATCAGACGTGCCCCGCCGACCGTCGAACGGAACGCGTCGAACGAGGCGTGGCGAGTTACGCTGACATGGTCGATATAGTCCATGGCGGTGCGACGAACGCGCCGGTCGTCCCATTCAAAGCCGAGCGGCTCGATCAGGTCGACGGGCACGCCGAAGCAAGCGCCGAGCCGGAGCACGGCGCCAACGTTGCCGGCGATTTCAGGTTCGAACAGCGCGATCCGCATGGCGGCGCTCATGATGCCAGCGAGAGCGGCAGGCAAGAACCTTGATCCAAGCCGCACAACCCCTTGGCAGCCCCTCACGCCCTCGCTATCAGGCGCGCCAAGCGCTCGTGGGTGACCACGGCGTCCTCTCGTTCGTGCCTTTCGGCGCGGGGCTAAAGTCAGAAGATCATAAGGGTGAGCATGGCCACGTTGGAACAATCCACAGAGGGTCCGGACACCGCGCATCAGGGGGAAGGCGGCGTTCGCCGCCGCGACTTCCTGAACGTTGCCGCGGTCAGCTTTGCGGGCGTTGGCGCGGTCGCCGCCATTGCGCCGCTGGTGACCCAGTTCGGCCCGCCGGCGGACGTGTTGGCGCTGGCGTCGACCGAGGTGGACATTTCCAAGATCCAGCCGGGCCAGGCGATCAAGACAATTTGGCGCAAGCAGCCGGTATTCGTTCGGAACCTGACCCCGCAGGAAATCCAGGCCGCCAACGCGACGCCGACCTCCAGCCTTCGCGATCCGCAGTCGCTTGCCGAGCGGACCAAGCCCGGCAAGCAGAACTGGCTGATCACGCTGGGCGTTTGCACCCACCTGGGCTGCGTTCCGCTGGGAACGGGCGAGGGCGAGAATCGTGGCGCGTTCGGCGGCTATTTCTGCCCGTGCCACGGATCCCACTACGACACAGCCGGCCGTATCCGGCAGGGGCCCGCGCCGCTGAACCTGGTGGTTCCGGAATATGAATTCACGTCGCCGACAGTCGTGACGATCGGTTGAGGACAATCGAATGAGCTTTTCCTGGGCGAAACCCTACGAACCCAAGCATCCGCTGGCCCGCTGGTTCGACGAGCGCCTGCCGCTTCCGCGGCTGGTCTATGGCGCGATCGGCGGCGGCTATCCGGTGCCGCGGAACCTCAACTATTTCTGGAATTTCGGCGTCCTCGCCGGCATCTTCCTGACCATCCAGATCGCCACCGGCATCGTGCTTGCGATGTGGTATTTCGCAAGCGCCGACCAGGCCTTCAACTCGGTCGAGCACATCATGCGCGACGTCAACGGCGGCTGGCTGCTTCGCTACGCTCACGCCAACGGCGCAAGCTTCTTCTTCATCGCGGTCTACATCCACATCTTCCGCGGCCTGTTCTACGGAAGCTACAAGGCGCCGCGCGAGCTGGTCTGGATGCTTGGCCTCGTCATCTATCTGCTGATGATGGCGACCGCGTTCATGGGCTATGTGCTTCCCTGGGGGCAGATGAGCTACTGGGGCGCGCAGGTCATCACCGGCTTCTTCTCGGCTTTCCCGATCGTCGGTGAGCCGCTGCGCGTCTTCCTGCTTGGCGGCTATGCGCCGGACCAGGCGGCGCTGACCCGCTTCTTCTCGCTTCATTATCTTCTGCCGTTCGTGATCGCGGGCGTCACTATCCTGCACATCTGGGCGCTGCACATTCCAGGGTCGAGCAACCCGACCGGCGTCGACGTGAAGACGGAAAAGGACACGCTGCCGTTCCATCCGTTCTACACGGCCAAGGATGGCTGGTTCGCCGGTGCGTTCCTGACCGTCTACGTGATCGTCACCTTCTTTGCGCCCAACTATCTGGGTCATGCCGACAATTACATCCCGGCGAACCCGCTGGCGACCCCGGCGCACATCGTTCCGGAATGGTATTTCTGGCCCTTCTACGCGATCCTTCGCGCCTTCACGGTGGACTTCATCCTGCCCGCGAAACTGTGGGGCGTGCTGGCGATGTTCTTCTCCATCGTCCTGCTCTTCTTCCTCACCTGGATCGACAAGTCGCCGGTGCGCTCGGGCCATTACCGCCCGCTGTTCAAGCGCTTCTTCTGGATCCTCGTCGCCGACGTGCTGATCCTCGGCTGGTGCGGCGGTGCGGAGGCGACTCCGTTCTATGTGGGCCTCTCGCAGATCGCGTCAGCCTACTACTTCGCGCACTTCCTGATCATTCTGCCGATCATCTCGAGGATCGAGACGCCGCTGCCGCTGCCGACGTCGATCAGCGAGTCCGTGCTTCACGGCGAAAAGGCTGAAAGCGCTCCTGCGGGCGCCCCGGCCGGTCCGGGTTCCACCGCTGCGGCCGCCGCGCACTAAGAGGGTTTTGAGAAACATGCTTCGCTTCATCCTCGGGCTCATCGGCGCCGCCTTCGCAGGCGTGCTGCTCATCTCCGGGTTCAACACGGTCAGCACCTTTCTGAGCTCGGAGCCGGAAAGGTCCGCCGAGCACGAGTTCCACAAGCATCCCAAGCATCTGGCGCTCGCCAGCAACGGGCCGTTCGGCAAGTATGACAAGGCGCAGCTGCAGCGCGGCTTCCAGGTGTACAAGGAAGTCTGCGCGGCCTGTCACGGACTGCACCAGGTCGCTTTCCGCGACCTTGCGGCGCTCGGCTACAGCGAGAATGCGATCAAGAAGATCGCATCCGACTGGGCGATCGAAGTGCCGTCGGTGAACCCGGAAACGGGTGAGGCTGCGACGCGCAAGGCGATTCCATCGGACCGTTTCCCGAGCCCTTATGCCAACGAGACCGCGGGCAGGGCTGCGAACAATAACGCTTATCCGCCCGACCTGTCGCTGATGACCAAAGCGCGCGAGGGCGGTGCCGCCTACGTCTATTCGCTGCTGACCGGCTACACCAACCAGCAGGGCTACAAGAACGAGAAGGGTCAGGAACTGTTGAAGGAGTTCCCGTCGGCGAAGACGCCGGAGGGCCTGCACTTCAACCCTTACTTCCCGAACCTAAACATCGCGATGCCGCAGCCGATCGTCAGCGACGGTCAGGTCACCTATGCTGAGGGCAACCCTGCGCCGACGGTCGACCAGATGGCAAAGGACGTCTCTGCCTTCCTGGTATGGACTGCGGAGCCGAAGCTGGAGAATCGCCACCGGATCGGTATCGTCACCGTGCTGTTCCTGCTGGTTGGCAGCTTCCTGGGCTATCTCGCCTATCGTGAGATCTGGGCAGAGGCGAAGCGGAAGGTTCGCGTGACCGGGCCGCTCGAGGCGGAGAACCAGGCGAAGAGCCGCGCCGCGAAGGACGAGTCCGGCATCGCCGGCTAAGAGGATCGGGAGCTTCGGCTCCCGACCTTGTCTTTGCCGGAGCAAATCACCCGCTCGTTCGTCGACGGGCAGTGATCCGCAAGCTACTACCCACTCTCTTACTGCTGGTACTGCTCTTCACCTGGATCGCCATGATGGCGTTCGGGACCGGCACCCTGGACCGGCAATTGCTTTCGGCCGTCTACGTCGGCCCTTCCCCGCTGCTGTCAGGGGCGGCCCACCTGCTGACTCTGGTGGGGGAGTGGCAGACGATGGTTGTTGCGGTGGCGGCGGTTACCGCCTGGCTGTTGCTTCGCGGGCGGCACCGCGATGCCCTGCTGTTTGCAGCGGTGACCCTGTCCGGCCGTCTTCTCATCCTGATCCAGAAGCAGGCCGTCGGCCGGATGCGGCCGGACGGCGAGGAGCATCTGGTAACCGTTCGAAGCCTGTCCTTTCCGAGCGCGCACACCGCCAATTCCATGATCGTGTTCCTTGCGCTCGCCCTGTTCGTGGCGCCCCGGGAGCATCGTCGGACGGCGGTGGCATTCGCATTGGTTGGATCCTTGCTGGTGGGCATGAGCCGGCCGATGCTCGGCGTGCATTGGCCGAGCGACGTGGTCGGCGGCTGGTCATTTGGAGCCTTGTGGGTCCTGCTCTTCGTCCGGGCGCTTCAGCTCCAGAAATGGCCATTCACTCGGCGTTCAAGACAAGAAGCTGATCTTCCTTGAGATTTCAGCTTGGAGAGCTCTGTATGTTTGCGTCCCGTCTTCGCTCAGCCGGCCTGGTGATTGCCGCCTCGCTCGGTCTTTCTGCATGTGCCGGATATCCCTACGGCGGCCTCGGCGTCGGTTACGGCGATCCGTATTATGGCGGCTACGGCAGCTACGGTGGCTATGGCAATTACGGCAGCTACGCAGGCTACGGCTATCCGTCTTACGGCTATGGCTCGCAATATTCCGGCTGGTACAACGACTATTACTACCCGGGCACCGGCTATTACGTTTACTCACGCGACGGTCGCCGTCAGCAGTGGAACGAACAGCAGCGCCGCTATTGGGAGCGGCGAATGGCCGAGTCCCGCTCGGACCGGCGCGAGGACCGGCGTGAAGTTCGCGACAACCGCCGTGAATATCGCGGGGACATCGGCCGTGCGCGGGATGAGCGCCGACGCGACGTAAGCGAGGTCCGCCGTGCCTATCGGTCCGGTGAGATCACGCGGGACACCGCGCGTGAGCGGGTCCGGACCGAGCGCCGTGAGTATCGCGGCACCGCGCGGACCGAGCGTCGGCAGCTGCGCCGCGAAAACCGTCGCGACCGCAACGACTGATCTTTAGGAGAGGCGTCGCTCGAAGCGGCGCCTCTCTTTAAACGTTGAAGCGGAACAGCATCACGTCCCCGTCCTGGGTGACGTATTCCTTGCCCTCGGCGCGCAGCTTTCCGGCGTCACGAGCGCCGGCCTCTCCGCCAAATTTCACGAAGTCGTCATAGGCGATCGTCTCGGCGCGGATGAACCCGCGCTCGAAGTCGGAGTGAATGGCGCCGGCGGCCTGCGGCGCCTTTGAGCCGCGCTCGACCGTCCAGGCACGCGACTCCTTAGGTCCCGCGGTGAAGAAGGTGATGAGACCGAGCAGTTCGTAACCGGCGCGAATGACGCGGGCGAGTCCGGTCTCCTCCAATCCAAGGTCGCTGAGGAAGGCTGCGCGGTCTTCGGGGTCGAGAGTGACGATCTCCGCTTCGATCGCCGCAGAGACGACGACCGCCTTCGCACCCTCGGCGGCTACCTTTTCAAAAACACGGGCGGAGAGGTCGTTGCCGTTTGCCGCATCGCTTTCGTCGACGTTGCAGACGTAGAGGACCGGCTTGGCGGTTAGTAGCTGCGCACGGCTGAGGGCCTTCTCCTCTTCCGCATCCTTTGGCTGGGTCAGGCGTGCCGGCCTCGACTGACGCAGAAGCTCCAGCGCTTGCCCGAGCACGGAAGCTTCGACCTTCGCCTCCTTGTCGCCCTGCTGAGCTTTCTTGGCGAGGTTGGGGACGCGGCGCTCCAGGCTGTCGAGGTCGGCAAGCATCAGTTCGGTCTCGACCGTCTCGGCGTCCGCGATCGGGTCGACGCGGCCTTCGACGTGGGTGACGTCCCCGCCCTCGAAACAGCGCAGCACGTGAACGATGGCGTCCACCTCACGAATGTTGGCGAGAAACTGGTTGCCGAGGCCCTCTCCCTGGGCGGCACCACGGACGAGGCCGGCGATGTCGACGAACTCGATCTGCGTTTCAATGACGTTGGCCGACTTCGCAATCTCGGCGATTGCGCGAAGGCGCTCGTCGGGAACGGCAACGCGGCCGACGTTCGGTTCGATCGTGCAGAAGGGATAGTTGGCGGCTTGCGCGGCAGCCGTTTCGGTTAGCGCGTTAAAAAGGGTGGATTTGCCGACGTTCGGCAGGCCGACAATGCCGCAGCGGAAGCCCATAAGATGTCCTTGGAAAGATGTTCGTGAGCCGCTTAGCGGCGCGTCACGCGAAATTGAAGCTGATGCTGAGCCTCTCACCCTTGCCTTTGCCGGGCAGCACCTCGTGCCGTAGCCAGCTTTCCCATAGGAGCAGGAGGCCGGGGCGGGGCTCCACGGTGACGAACGGCCGCTGTTCCTCCGGTGCGTCCGCCGCTCTGGTCGGCGCGGCCATCATCATCGGCAGGCGGGGATCTTCGAAGCGGATGGCGCCCGACCCTTCCGGAACCTCGACGTAAAAGGTTCCGGAAAGGCTGCTGTGCGGATGAATGTGCGCACTATGGTGTCCGGCGCCGCGCAGCAGGTTGACCCACAGGCTGTCCATCTTCGGCTTGGTCGTCCAGGCAAGATCCCGGGCGAATAGAGCTGCGTGCCGGTTAAGGGCTCGGCCAACGTCCGCGATCACCGGGTCGCGGCGGGGTAAATCGTTGAGCGAGGCGTAGCTGGTGTAGCCGGGATAGCGATGCTCCCGGCTCCACTGCCGGCCCGCTGCGTCGTCCGCCGCCAACGCCCTTATCGACGCGGCGAGCTCACCCACATCGGCATCCAGATCGGCCTCGTAGAGGCGGGTGACGAAGAGGGCCCGTGTCGGCATGATGCCGCTTTAGGGCTGCAACGGGGCAACTCCAATGCCCTCACGCCGTCGAGCAAACAGGCGCGTTCGCAGAAGGTGAAGCGACGTGGCGGCTGGCCCGGGACAATTATCTCATCACCGGTGGATGGGTTGAGGGGCCCTGCTGCCGCTGCAAACAGGGGCAAGCCAATGAAGCCGATCTTGCGCGCGGGTGGCGCGTGTCTCCTCATCACCGCAGTCCCGGTCTCGTCCGCGTCTGCGCAGGATCGCACCGACGATAATGCCATTACCCAGGCCGAGGATGCGTTCGGGTTCAGCGTCGGGCGCGAAGCCATCGGCATTTACGGGCCGGGGCAGGCGCGAGGATTTTCGCCCACCGCCGCGGGTAACGTCCGGATCGAGGGGCTCTATTTCGACCCGGCGTTCAACCTTCAGAACCTGCTGGTGGATTCGGTAAGCATCAAGGTTGGCCTTTCCGCACAGGGATATCCATTCGTCGCCCCCAGCGGCATTGTAGACCAGCGCCTCCGCCGGCCGGACAGCACGCCCGGCGCATCCCTGCTGATCAACGGCGACGGTTGGGGCGGCAAGGGCGTCGAGGTGGACGGATCGATCCCGATCACGGGAACTCTGGGGCTGAGGGCAGGGGCCAATGCGGGCCGCACTGTCTATCCGAACGGCACTGATGGCTTTTCCCATTCGGAAAGCCTGCTGCTGCGCTGGAAGCCTTCCGACAAGCTGGAGGTTATGCCGTTCTGGGCAATGTTCAACGATTATGACGACGAGGCGGGCACCTTCTACGTGCCGGCTGGCGACTACCTCGGCATTCCCGATCGGGCGGGACATGACGAAAGCCCGAAGTGGGCCGACATCCGCTTCCGGACGACGAACATGGGCCTGCTCGGTAACCTCTCACTGGCGAAAGACACCGTGCTTCGCCTCGGCGTTTTCCGGTCGAGCGTATTCAACAAGCACCTCTACAATCACCTGCTGGTCGATCAGCAGCCGGACGGTAGCGGCGAGCGGATCCTGATCGCAGACCCGCAAACCCGCAACCGGTCGCTAAGCGGCGAGCTTCGCCTTACCCACAGCATATTGGACGGGCCACGCCTTCACTTGTTCAACCTCAGTCTGCGCAAGCGCGACGCGCGGCGCGAGTTCGGCGGCTCTGACGTCGTCAGCTACGGCCTCGGCGCCTTGGGTGAGCGAGTGACGGCCCCCAAGCCGGACTTCGAGTTCGGCGAGCTTACGCGTCAGCGGCTCCGGCAGACGACCTACGGCGCAGCCTACAACGGGCGGTGGAAGGATGTCGGCGAAATTAGTTTCGGCCTGTCGCGGGCCAGATACCGCAAGGTCACACGCATACCTGACGAAGCAACCGCCGACGCGCGGTCGCGGCCGTGGCTGTACAACGGCACCGCGGCCGTGATCCTGTCGCCGAGCGTCAGCGTCTATGCGGGCTTTGCCAAGGGGCTGGAGGAGAGCGGGGTGGCACCGCAGAACGCCGCCAACCGCAACGAGCCGCTGCCGACCATCTTGACGAAGCAGAAGGACGCAGGAGTCCGCTTCGCGCTGACGAAAGGGGTCAAGGCGGTCGTCGGTGTGTTCGACCTCCGCCGCCCCTATTTCGGCTATGACGAGGCCAACCTGTTCGGCCAGGTCGGGTCGATCCGCAGCCGCGGGGCCGAGTTCTCCATCTCCGGCTCGGTCGTCAAGAACGTCAATCTAGTGTTTGGCGGCGTGCTTCTTCGACCGCGGGTCGAGAAGAATGCGGACGCGGTCGGCGAGATCGGCGACAAGCCGTTCGGCCTTCCTACCCATATCCTCAACGCCAATGTGAATTGGGCCGTCCCCTTCCTGAAAGGACTGCAACTCGACGCGGGCATATTCAGGCGGGGCAGGCAGCCGCAGACGGTCAGCAATCGCGTCTATCTGCCCGCACGGACAACGATGACCGCAGGTGGGCGGTACGGCTTGAAGCTCGCGCGTAAGGACGCGAGCCTCCGTGTCCAGGTCCGCAACCTGTTCGACAATAACGATGCCTTGGGGGCAGGGCCGGGGCTCTACGCGCCCAGGGACCACCGGCAGGTGACGGGCGCGCTGACCGTCGACTTTTAGTCGTCGTGAAGCCGGCGGGCGACCTCGCTCATGAAGCGCGCGTCGTCGCCGTCGGCGAGCCAGTCGGCCTCGGCGGCAATGGCGCCGAGCAGGTCGGACAGGGGCTCCATCTCCGACTTGGCGTAATTGCCCAGCACATGGCCGGTGACCCGGTCCTTGTGGCCGGGATGACCGATGCCGACCCGCATACGGCGGAAGTCGGGACCCAAATGCTTGTCGATCGAACGAAGGCCGTTGTGGCCGGCCAAGCCGCCGCCCACGCGAACCTTGACCTTCATCGGCGCGAGATCGAGCTCATCATGGATGACGGTGAGGGCGTCGGTGCCGAGCTTGTAAAAGGCGAGCGCCTGCCGAACCGCGTCGCCACTGTCGTTCATATAGGTCTGCGGCTTCATGAGCAGGACCTTGCCTCGGCCGATCCGGCCTTCGCTGACGAGGCTTCGAAATTTCTTCGACCAAGGGAGAAGCCGTGAACCTCAGCGAGGATGTCGGCAACCATGAAGCCGACATTGTGCCGGTGCAGCGCATATTGCGTGCCGGGATTTCCAAGGCCGACCCAAATTTGCATGTGCGGCTCCTAGCGTGAGCGGCGGGCAAAAAGAAACCGCCCGTCCTTTCGAACGAGCGGTTCCTGTTCGTGTCGAAGTGACTTAGGCGTCGCCGTCAGTCTCGTCGCCCTGGTTGCCGCCAACGGTCGGAACCGCGTCCGCAGCCGGCGTCTCGGTGTCGCCTTCGTCGGACTTGAGGGCCGACGGAGCAACCAGCGTCGCGATGGTGAAATCACGATCGGTGATCCCGGACTCGGAGCCCTTGGGCAGCTGGATCGCGGAAATGTGAATGGAATCGCCGATCTCGAGACCGGTCAGGTCGATGTGGATCTCTTCCGGGATCTCTGCCGCGTCGCACACCAAGTCCAGCTCGTGGCGAACGATGTTGAGGACGCCGCCGCGCTTGATTCCCGGCGAGGCCTCTTCATTGTCGAAGCGCACGGGCACGTTGACGTGCACCTTGCTGTGCTCGCCAATGCGGAGGAAGTCGACGTGGATTGGACGGCTGGTCACCGGGTGGAAGGTGACGTCCTTCGGCAGCGTGCGATGGGTCGCTCCGCCGGCGTCGATCATCACGACCGAGTTCATGAAGTGGCCGGTGGAAAGCATCTTGGAGAGAAGCTTTTCCTCGACGTGGATGGAAACTGGGTCTTTCTTGTCGCCGTAGATCACGGCGGGTACCCGGCCATCGCGGCGCAGTGCACGGGAGGCTCCCTTGCCAGCCCGTTCGCGCGCTTCGGCGGGCAGCGTCAGCTGTTCGCTCATCAGTATATACTCCGGTTCTTTTGATGCCCGCCACGCCTCCAGGGATGACCATGGCCGGACAAGCTGTGCGCCCTAGGGTAAAAGGGCCGACGAAGCAAGGTTGGACGGGCCGCGGCGCCTAGTTGAGGCGCCTTGGCGACAGTCCTTGGGCTTTCAAATTGGCGAGCACGCTATCGGAGCCGGCAAAATGCGCCGCGCCGACCGCCACGAACACCACACCCGGCGCCGCCATCCGATCGACGATCCAGTCCGCCCAGCGGGCGTTCCGCTCCGGAAACATGGCGCGGTAATTGCCGGGGAGGTTTGCCGCATCTGGCCCAGCATTGCGGTGAAGATGCGCTGGTCGCCGCTTTCCCAGGCACCCTGCATATCGGTGATGATGCCCGCCATCTTCGCCCTGACGAAATCATCCATCACGAGCGGTGCTCCGGTCCGAGTCCGCGGCCCTGCCATGCGGGTGAGCATGCCGAGCTGGAACTGGACCGTCTCAAGAGCGCGAACAGGCTTGCCGGCGTCATCGGCCGCGCGCCTGAGAACCATGTCGGCACCCTTGCGCACGTCCAGGCCACGATCCTGCCCGGCATGAACCGCCATGCGGGCCGCGCCAAGGAAGTTTGCGCTCGGCGCGATGCTGATTCGCGGCGCCAGCGGTGCTGTACGCTCCAGTCGCGGCAGCATGGTTTCGAGCACGAGTTCGTCGGAGATCGTGAAGGCGGCACGGACGTCGTCGCGGAACCAGTCGCTGCGCTCGTCAAGCGCGTGAAAGGTCCCGAACAGGTAGATGGTGGTGTCTTCATCCTGAACAGCCCAGAGGGCCGGGTGGGCAATCGCCGGGCGTGTCGTCGCCGGCTGCCCAAGCGCCAGGGTCGCTGCCGCGATTGCCGTGAAGAACCCACCCGCCATGCAAGTCTCC
Organism: Sphingomonas piscis; assembly: GCF_011300455.1. Lineage (NCBI taxonomy): Bacteria > Pseudomonadati > Pseudomonadota > Alphaproteobacteria > Sphingomonadales > Sphingomonadaceae > Sphingomonas > Sphingomonas piscis. The sequence continues at coordinate 225,783 of NZ_CP049869.1, read as the reverse complement.
CACCCTCATCGAGAAGGTGGAGTGCAGCATCGTCGGCGCGGCGCCGTTGCCGTCAGGGCAAGCTTCGCCGGTCGCGGAACAGCCCGCGTCAGTGCCTCGAATGCATCGCGACCCCCGCCCCGATGACCTGAGGAGGATGCTCCTACAGAGCTTAAAGATTGTCTAGCGGAAAGCCGTGTAAGTGAAATTTTCTCGTTACAGAACAGCAACAAGCCTACTGGATGCGACGGACCTGCAGGCCTTCGCGCTGAAGCAGGGAGATAACGCTGTCCTTGCCGGCGAGATGGCCGGCACCCACTGCTACCGTGACCGTCCCGGGGCTCTTCAGGCGGTTCTCGAGCCATTTTGCCCAGTTGCCGTTGCGGCGGCGGATCAATGCATCCATCATCGCTGGAGACGAGGAGAGGTCTTGGTTGAAGGTGCGGGCAATGCCCTCGACGTCGCCGCGGACCCACGAACTCAGCATGCCGCCGAACTGCTTCTTCATCTCCTTCGGGTCCTCGATCACGCCCTCCAGGAAGGCGCGCTGGTCCGCTTCGGGCAGGCCGTCGAAGATACTGAGCTGCTCCGCGATATCCTCGAGCTGCCCGATCGGGCGGCTATTCCGATTGAATTCTTGCTTCAGCACCGTTTCAACGCCGTCCGCACCGCTGACGCCAAGCTCCTTGAACTGAACGCTGAGCAGGGTGAAAGCCGCGGCCCAGGTCTCCATCGCGTCAAAGGCCTGGCGCGGCTGACCGGTCTTGCGGATGGCCGCGTCGAGGAGCGGTCGCTTGGCGGCCGGGACGCGGTCGGCAATCGGTGGCTGCCCCGGCGAGAAGCCGAGCCTTGCCATCGCTTGCAGGAAGGGCTGCGGGTTCTTCTCGTCCACGATCGTCTCGACCACGAGGCTCTGCGAGGAGTTCAGCGCCCGGTTCAGCGCGGGGGTCCGCCACTGGTAGTCCGACGGCAGCAGGTGGATTGTGCCGAACAGATAGATTTTGGTGTCCGCGTCCGAGACCTCCCATAGCGCGGGCCGAGCCTGATGGGTCCGCGCGGGCGCAGCGGAAGAGCCGGCGAGGGCGGCCAGGCCAAGCAGGCCAAGCCCACGGCGTAGAAGAGACGTCAGCATGTTTAGGAAAAACTCCGCGGCGATCAGTCAAAGGGATGTAGTCGCTTTCCCCTTAACGTCCACTTGCGCACCACTTGCCCCAACATCCGCCATGCGCCAAAGCCGCGCGTCGAAAGGGGCCGCCGGCGTGTCTTTGAGTTTCCAGGACCTGATCCTGACCCTGCACAATTACTGGAGCGCGCAAGGGTGCGTGCTGCTTCAACCCTATGACATGGAGATGGGCGCAGGGACGTTTCACCCCGCGACCGTGCTGCGCGCGCTCGGGCCCGATCCGTGGAAGGCCGCTTATGTGCAACCCTGCCGCCGTCCCACCGACGGGCGTTATGGCGAGAACCCGAACCGGCTGGGGCACTACTACCAGTATCAGGTGATCTTAAAACCGAGCCCGCCGAATCTGCAGAACCTTTATCTCGGCAGCTTGTCGGCGATCGGCATCGACCCGCTGAAGCATGACATCCGCTTCGTCGAGGACGACTGGGAAAGCCCGACGCTGGGGGCGTGGGGTCTGGGCTGGGAAGTTTGGTGCGACGGGATGGAAGTAACGCAATTCACCTACTTCCAGCAGGTCGGCGGCTTTGAGTGCAAGCTGGTGTCGGGCGAGCTCACCTACGGCCTGGAGCGGCTCGCGATGTACATCCAGGGCGTCGACAACGTCTTCGACCTTCGTTTCAACGATGAGGGCGTGACCTACGGCGACGTCTTCCTCGACAATGAAGAGCAGATGTCGGAGTGGAATTTCGAGGTCGCGGACACGGACAGCCTGTTCGACGCTTTTCGCAAGGCGGCCGCCGAGTGCGAGCGGAGCCTGGAAGCGAAGCTACCGATCGCCGCCTATGAGCAGGCGATCAAGGCTAGCCATGTGTTCAACACGCTTCAGGCGCGCGGCGTGATCTCCGTCGCTGAGCGGCAGGCTTACATCGGCCGGGTGCGCGATCTGGCGAAAGGTGCATGTGGCGCGTGGATCGAAGCCAAGGGGTATGCCGCGTAATGGCCGACTTCCTGCTTGAGCTTCTCTCCGAAGAGATTCCTGCGCGGATGCAGGCGAAGGCGCGGAACGACCTTTCGCGGATGTTCGCCGAAGGTCTGGATGCCGCGGGCCTTGACCACGGCGCCATCGATGCATTCTCGACGCCGCGCCGGCTGGTGCTGATCGCGCGAGAGATCGCTGAACATACGGAGGCTGTCCGCGAGGAGCTGAAAGGTCCGCGCACCTCGGCGCCGCCGCAGGCGCTGGAAGGATTTCTGCGCAAGACAGGGCTGTCGCAGGATCAGCTGGAGGAACGCGGCGGCGTCTGGTTCGCGGTAATCGACAAGCCGGGGCAGGATGCCTCCGCGGTTATTCAGGACGTGCTTGGCCGCGTTCTCGCGGATTTCCCGTGGCCCAAGTCGATGCGCTGGGGCAGCGGCGGGACGCGCTGGGTCCGTCCTTTGCAGGGCATCGTCGCTATTCTTGGCGACGAGGTCATTCCGCTCGAGTTTGCCGGAGTTGCGAGTAGCGCGACTACCACTGGGCATCGGTTCCACCATCCGGGGCCGATCACCGTCGACGGTGCATCCGATTACATCGAGAAGCTGCGCGCGTGCCACGTGATCGTCGATCATGAGGAGCGGGAGCGCATCGTTCGCGAAGGTGCGGCCGCAGCGGCGGAAGCGGCCGGATTGAGGCTGCTCGACGACGAAGGCTTGGTAGTCGAGAATGCCGGGCTGACCGAATGGCCCGTGCCACTGCTTGGCAGATTCGATCCGGAGTTCCTGGACGTGCCGCGCGAAGTGATCGTGCTCACCATGCGCACCAACCAGAAGTATTTTGCCTGTACCCACGCGGATGGGGGCTTGGCCCCGGCGTTCGTCTGCACCGCCAACATCGACGCCACCGATGGCGGAGAGCGGATCGTCGAAGGCAACCGCCGCGTGCTCGCGGCGCGCCTGAGCGATGCACGCTTCTTCTGGGAGCAGGACCTCAAGGTCCCGCTGGAAGAACAGGCCAAGAAGCTGTCGCAGATCGTGTTTCACGAGAAGCTCGGCACCGTCGCGGACAAGGTGGAGCGGGTCGCGAAGCTGGCGCGGTGGCTGGTTGAGCAGGGCGTCGTGCGAGGTGCCGATCCGGACCAGGCGGAGCGCGCAGCCCGGCTTGCCAAGGCGGACCTCGTCACCGGAATGGTCGGCGAATTCCCGGAGCTGCAGGGTATCATCGGCGGCTACCTGGCGCGCGCCCAGGGCGAGCCGAATGCGGTCGCCGATGCCGTGCGTGATCATTACAAGCCGGTCGGGCAGGGCGATGAGGTGCCGACCGCGCCGGTCACGGTGGCGGTGAGCCTTGCGGACAAGCTCGACACAGTCTTCAATTTCTTTGCGGCCGACATGAGGCCAACGGGTTCGAAAGATCCTTTCGCCCTCAGACGCGCAATGCTGGGTGCCATCTCGCTTGTTCTGGAAAACAACCTGCGTCTGAAGCCTGTGGGATTATACGGCGATTTGCATGGGAGTAATTTGTCGGAAGTTCTCTCTGGCGGCCACCTTGGAATGTTCATTGCTGAACGCTTGAAGGTTCAACAGCGAGATGCAGGCGTAAGGCATGACATTATTGACGCGATTTTTGCGACGGGCTCAGACAACGGTGCAACGGTAGACGCGAACGACGATCTGGTTGAACTTCTTGCCCGGGTTAAGGCGTTGCAGGCGTTCGTTGAGACGGCCGAAGGTCGTGATCTTCACGCGGCCTACAAGCGCGCTGCCAACATCCTCAAGAAGGAGGATTGGACCGGGCCGCAGGTGATGTCGTCGCGAGAAGAGCAGGGGATTGCTCAGACCGGTGAGGAAGATCCGCTGGTGCTGGTGGAGGAACCAGGCATGGCGGAGGCGATCGGAGAGATGGCCTCGGGACATGCGGGTGCCGACTTGCCGGAGGAGCAGGCGCTGCTCGCCGCGCTGGATGCGAGCGAGCCTGAAGCCAGGGACGCCGTCGAGCGGGAGGATTTTACCGCCGCGATGACGGCGCTCGCCAAGCTCCGCGGGCCGATCGATGCCTTCTTCGACAAAGTGACGGTCAACGATACTGACGCTGCCAAGCGCGAGCGACGGCTCAACCTGCTGCTGCGCTTCCGCGATGCTGTGAATGGGGTGGCGGACTTTTCGAAAATCGAGGGTTAGTTCCTTCTCCCGTTAGCGGGAGAAGGAGTTCTACAGTGGCCGGTCGGTCGCGGGGTCGCGGTTGCTGCGGATGGCCGCGTCGCGCAGGCTGTCCCGTTCGCGCCAATCCTTCTCCTTGGTCGCCCACTCTTCCTGATGGCGGTTGTGCTCACGCTCCAGCTGCTCGCGGCGGACGCTCTCCTCGCGGTAGCGGCCCTTCCATTTGCGGCGCCCGCCGGCGGTCATGAAGGCACCGATCAGCAGGCCGAGGAGGAAGACCAGGCCGAGTACGATGAGGACGTTCGGGTCCGTCCAGTTGATGGTGGTCATCGCGCATCCTCTTGATTGGTTCGGATGCGATACGCTTGGAGGTGCGGCTGCGTTCCCCCCACAGGATCGCAGCCGCTGGCTCTACTTGCTGATAAAGTTGTCGCTGATCGAGCAGGCCGCCGGGCCCAGGATGACGACGAACAGGGTCGGCAGGATGAACAGGATCAGCGGAACGGTCATGATCGCCGGCAAGCGCGCCGCCTTTTCCTCCGCCCGCATCATGCGGTCGTTGCGGAACTCGGCGGAGAGAACGCGAAGGGCAGAGGCCAGCGGCGTACCATATTTCTCCGTCTGGATCATGGTCGTAACCACGCCGCGGACCGCCTCGAGGTCGACGCGGTCGGCCAGGTTCTCGAACGCCTGACGGCGCTCGTTAAGGAAGCCGAGCTCGATGGCGGTCAATCCGAATTCGTCGCCGAGTTCCGGATAGGCCTTACCCAGTTCCTTCGACACGCGGTTGAAAGCGGCGTCGACGGTAAGGCCGGCTTCGGCGCAGATGACGAGCAGGTCGAGCGCATCCGGCAGACCTTTGCGCACGGCGTCGCTGCGCTTCTTGACCTTGTTGGTGAGCCAGATGTCAGGCGCCTTGTAGGCGAACACGAGCATACCGGCGAGCGTGATGTAGCGGCGGAGGGGCGACCAGGCCGGGAACATGTCCATGACGTAGAGCACGAGGACGCCGACAACGCCCATCACCACAGGCATGACGAACCGCGCAAGGATGATGAAGAAGGCCAGGTCCTTGGCGCGGATGCCGGCCTGCATCAGGCGCAGCTGCGTCCTTTTCAGCTGGTCATCCTGAACCATCTTGAAGCTGGTCAGCAGCGAGCGGACGCGGTCGGCCGCCTGGTTCTTGTTGGTCAGCTTCTTGCGCTTGTTCGTCGAGGCGACGATGCCGGCCTTCAGCTGCTCGCGGCGGTCGTTCAGCGCCTTGACCCGGCGAGCCATCGGATCCTTGACAGTCGTCGCCGCGTAGATGGCGAGCATGACCGCCATGGCAGCAACCGCGCTCAGCAGGGTTGCAACCCAGATGACGTCGATGCCGAGGAGGGTCGGGCCGGATGCCTGTGGATTCATGGTTCCGCCCCTAAATCTCGAAGTTGACCATCTTGGCCATGATGAACACGCCGATGCTCATCCAGATGAGGCCGCCGATGCCGGCCACGATCAGGCGCTGATCCACGAAGAAGTTCATCATGTAGGTCGGGTTCACCAGGTAGACCAAGGTGAAGACGACGAACGGAAGCGACCCGACGATGTAGGCGGAAGCCTTCGATTCCGAGCTCATAGCGCGGATTTTCAGCTTCATCTGCGCGCGCTTGCGAAGAACATCGGCCAGGTTAGAGAGGGTCTCGGCAAGGTTGCCGCCGGTCTCGCGCTGGATCGCCAGGGTGATGACGAAGAATTGGAACTCCGGCGTACCGAGGCGGTCGGCGGTTTCCTGAAGCGCGGCTTCCATCGTCCGGCCGATCTTCATCTTGTCGGCAACGGCGCGGAACTCGACACCGACCGGGCCGCTGATCTCGCCAGCGACAATCGTCAGGGTTTCCGTGATCGGAAGACCCGAGCGGAGGCCGCGCACCATCAGCTCGATGGCATCAGGGAAATTGACGTTGAATTTGTTGAGACGCTTCTTGATCATGAAGCCGATCGCCATGTGCGGCGCGCCGATGCCGATGAACAGACCGGCGAACAGCGCCAGGAAGAACGGCGCGCCCCTGAACATCAAGAGAATGGCAACGACGGCAACGGCGACGAGGGTGATCAGCCCGTATTTGCTCAGCGTGATGTCCTTGCCGGTCATTTCCAGGCGGCGGCGCAGCAATGCGGGCCGCGGAATCAGGGTCGAGGCGACACCTTCAAACCGGCCCGCCCGCTGAGCGAACAATTTTCGGATTTGCGCCTGCGCATTGGCCGCGAGCGGGCTGTCGTTATGCCGTTCCCGGATCAGCTCCATCCGCCGCTTGACGGCCTTCGCCGGGGAAGGCCCGCTCAATGCCGTATAAAGCAGGAACAGGACGCCCATGACGAGCAATGCAAAGATCATCGGCAGCATCATTCTCGACCGTCCATTTCCTACCTACACCCATGCGGCATTGCCGCCGCTCAAAGCTCCTACGCAGCAGCGGGCTTGGGCTTCGACAACATCGACTTCAGGCTATCGACCACGCCCTTCTTTGCGACCTTGGCCGTGTCGGTTGCACTCTCCTCGGTCGCATGGCTGAGAACCATCGACGAGAGAGTGGCGAAAGGCGCTGACGCCTTGCCGCTGGCGACTTCGGCGACCGGCTTGCCAAGCTTTGCGGCTTGCGCTGCAAGCTTGCTGTCGAACGGGAAGATGACGTCCACGGGCCGCTCGATCGATTGCTCGAAATCCTTGCGGCTGATCTCCAGCGCTCCGCCGGACGGTACGCCGTTAGCAACGACGATCACCTTGGTTTGCGGCGCATTTGCCTTCAGCCAAGCGAGAATCCGGATCGTGTCCCGGGTTCCGGCAAGCGTCAGTTCGGAGACAACCACGGCAACATGGGCATCGTGAACCATGTGCGGATACTGGATCAGCATGTGGCGCGGCAGATCGAGCACGGTGGATTCGAACGCGTTGCGCATTTCTTCCTGCAGCTGAAAAAATGCCGTGCCGTCCGTAACCAGCGGCTGATGAATTGGCGCTTCCGCCGAGAGGACGGACAGCCGCTCGTTGGCGCGGACCATGGCACGTTCGATGAACAAGCCGTCGATGCGGCTCGGATTTTCGATGGCGTCGGTCAGACCGCGGCCAGGCTCCAGGTCGAGCGCCAACGCGCCGGTGCCGAAATGGACGTCAAGGTCGAGCAGCGCCGTCGAGCGGCCGGCCTTTTCACCGAGCAGCCACGCGAGCGATGTCGCAATCGTCGACGCGCCGACTCCACCGCGGACGCCGATCACCGCTGCCATGACATGCGGGCGGTCGACCTGTGCTTCGCCGCGCGGTCCGGAGAGGACCATTTGGGCGTGAGCGAACGTGTCGCGCAGCTGATCGACCGTGAACGGCTTCAGTAGATAGTCGTGGATCCCACTGGCGACCAGGTCGCGGTACAGGCGGACGTCGTTCACCTGGCCCGCTGCAATCACGATCGTCCCGGGCTCACAGACTTCGGCAAGCGCATTGATGTCGTTCAGTGGATCCGCTGATTCCGACAGATCAACGAACAAGATGTTCGGACTGGCGGACACGGACAGGGACTGAACGGCATTGCGAAGGCCGCCCTTGTTGACCTTTTCGGGCGACCAGCCGTGCTCGACCGCCACCGGACGCAGCATGTCCGCTGTCGCGTCGTCGCAGACAAAGGCGCTGAACGGATCACGCAAGCCGGCGCGTGCCTGAAATGGAGCGTTCATACTCTTAGTTTCCCTTGCTGCCGGTAGCTTGAACGGTCCCGCTGATGCCGCTCAGGACCTTGTTCCGGTAGGCATCCACCGCCTTGGTACCGAGCTTCGGATCGACGTTAACTTCACCAGCGCGGCCGTGGACGAGATCGTCGGGGTTGGCGATCATCGCGGCGAGATTTGAATTCACCGCGCAGCCGTAGTTCGGATGCGAACGATTGTTATAGTTCAGGTCGCGCGCGCGGCTCCAGTCCGGGCAATCGGGAACGAAGGCCCGGCTGCGGGTGACAACAACTCGCACGACGCCGTCTGGCACCGCGCCCTGGGTGACGGGTGCCCCCGGAGCAACCAAGAGGCCGTAGCGGGCAGCAACGCCGGCCACTTCATTTCGCGCCGCATCGGCATAAGGGCCATCGAGGTAGATGTTGTCGCCATATCCAACGGACAGGCCTTGGAACCAGCCATCGAGGCGCGCGGCTTCGCTGGGCGGCAGCGATCCGCCCGGCGCCGCCGCATCAAAGGTGAAGTCGGTGCGGCTGACCACCGGCACGTTGACTGCAGCCATGCCGCGGTCCGGCAAGTCCTGTGCTGTATGGCCGCACGCGGCCAGCGCTGCTGTCATGATGAGAATGGCGGGCTTGCGAGTCATGGCGATCCTCTTGATCGAAGGGCGGCGGGTCACAGCTTGAACCCGGGCGCGGCAGTGCTGGCGGCGGCACCCGACAAACCAGGAGCGGGGGCGTTGGCTGGCAACGCCGCCCCACTCTTGCCCTGGTAGAGTTTGCCTTCCAACATCAGTTCGGGGTCGGTCGGGTTCCGGTATCCGTCGGTCGGCAAGGCGAGCTGGCCGGAAACGGGCCGGACCAGATATGGCGTGACGACAATGACGAGTTCCGTCTCGCTCCGGCGATAACCGGATGAGCGAAACAGGGCGCCGAGGATCGGAAGGTCGCCGAGGAAAGGCGCCCGCTCGATGCTGTTGCTGTTCCGATTTTGGAGCAGTCCTGCAAGCATGAACGACTGGCCGGATCCAAGTTCCACAGTCGTCTCGGCACGCCGCGTTGTCATGGCGGGAACGACGAAGCCGTTCAGCCTGACGGAATTGGCGTCGCTGATCTCGCTTACTTCGGGGCGCACCCGCATCGAGATGCGTCCATCGGCGAGTACGAAGGGCGTAAACGCAAGTCCGACGCCATATTGCTTATACTCGATCGAGATGGCGTCATTTCCCTGCGACACAGGAATCGGGAATTCACCGCCTGCGAGGAAGCTCGCCGTTTCTCCGGAAAGTGCGGACAGCGAAGGCTCGGCCAGCGTTGTTGCGAAACCATCGGTTTGCAGCAGGTCCAGAGTGCCCAAGATGTCCATGCCGAACATGTGGCGGAAAATGCCGAGCGTGGTGCCACCTGTCAGGTTCTTGAAGGTTGCTCCGATGACCGTCTCCGGCTGTACGCCGGTGACCGGGTCTGCAGGCCCCTTGACGACGTTGATGGTGCCGGGGTCCCCGCGGCCAATACCCATCAGGGTACCATTTTGAGATGCGGTGTCCCTGTTCAGTATGTTTACGCCGATATTCTTCAGTGCCGACCGGCTCACTTCCGCGATGCGGACCTTCAGCATGACCTGCAGCGGCGTCGCCGACTTGATCCGGCTGACGATTTGAGTTCCTTCGCCGATGTAGGCCTGGACGAGGCGCTGCGCCTCGGCGACGTCGTCGGGAGAGGCGACCGTGCCTGTCAGCAGCAGCAAATTGTTCATCGGCGTCACGCGGACGTCCGCTTCCGGCATTGCCAGACGAAGCATCTCGTCAACGGAACCCAGATTGTTTCCGACCCGCACGGTGGCGGCATAGATGGTTCGTCCCGACTTCGTGGTCGCGTAGATGGTGGTTTCACCGCGCCCCTTGCCGAACACGTAGAGCTGGGTGGACGATTTGACCTGGACGTCGGCAACGCCGTCGTTGGCGACGAACACGTCGGTCATCGGCTCCGACAGGCGGACGAGCGTGCCCGCTCCCTGGCTGAGGTTCAGCGTTTCAGCGGGCTTGGCGGTGGTTGACTGGGCAGTCGCGGGGGCGACCGGGCCGACCGCACCAAGCGCCGTGGCCAGGGCGATCGCCGCCGTTCCGAGACGTGCCCGGTTAAGAATGGTCAAGGTCTTCATTTTAGCGAACTCCCACCGGAACGACGGTGACATTGTTGCCGCGAGAAATGCGTACGGTCGGACCCATCGAGCGGGCGGCCGCGGCGCTGACCGCCTTGCCCGCCGCGGCGAGTTCACGATTGATCTGCGCCTGGCGCTCCTCGGGACGGAGCGGCACGGTCCGCCGCTGAAAGCGGGAGACGTCGCCGCCGGTCGAGAAGGTCGTGTTGGAGTCGAGGGGGCGACCGGCCGCAGCCTTCAGGATCTTCTTTTCCTGAGCCGGGTTGGCGCCCTGCGGCACCTTGACCTCACCGGATGCGACCGCACGGTCCAGCTCCGAAGCATTATCGGCAATGGAACGAAGCGACAGGGAGAGATTGCCAACCGTCTGGGCGACGACGACCTTCTCCGCGATCCGCGGGGTGACCTCGAGCGTAACGTTGGAGAAAGTGCGAACAACGGTTTTGCCCTGCTCGTCCTTGCTGTCGACACGCTGGTCGGTTGCGAGAACCCTGAGGTTGCGCACGACCGTTTCCGAAACATTGAGTGCGGGACCGTCGCCATTGTTGATCGACTGGGTCAGCATCAGGTCCACCCGGTCGCCCGGGAAGACAAAGCCGGCGACGCCGCCGATGACGTTCACGGGAACGGTGATCGCACGCATCCCCGGGGCAAGTGCCGCGGCAAGGAACCCGCGATCCTCCGGGCCGACCAGGGCGCCGCGAGTGACGGGCTGTCCCGCCGTGATCGGATTGCGCACCACGGTGCCGATCAGCTTGGTGAGATCGGATTCAGGGGCGCCCTCAAGATAATAGGCGCTTTGCACCAGCTCTTGCGGCCAGGGCTGAAAGGCGAGGCTTTCCTGGTCGATGATCGTGCCGACGGGCAGGGCCCGCTTGGCAACGAGTACCTTCGGGCCCTGTGGCACCGGCGCGGCCGCTGCCTGTTCGGCACCGGCGCCGGCAAACATGTTCTTCGCCATGATGGCCGTGACCGCTGCAATCACCAGCGCCCCAACCAGCAGCATTACTTTTTTCACGTCCATGGCGTTTGTCGCCTCCCCTATAGGGCCCCGTCTTCAGTCACACTGATCAGGCAAATTGGTTAAGATATCGTTGGGCGAGAATCAGAAGGCCCGCGAATGCGATGGCGACGCCGTACGGAACGACGGTTCGACCCTGGCGGCGCATGATCTTGGAATGGTGAACCCACGCCGCGGTGCTGACCACGGCGCCCGCCAGCGACATCACGAGCAAAAACAGCAAGGTGACCTGCGGCGGGAACCACAACGCGATGGCAGTAGCGAGCTTTACGTCGCCGCCGCCCATGCCGCCAACGCAAAACAGGCCGAACAATGCCAAAAAGACCAGCAGTCCGGTGCCTGCGCGAAGCGCGACATCGGGATAGATCGGCAGCTGGAGGGACCACCAAAACAGTGGCGCCATGACGCCTATCGTGAGGACCAGCCAGTTCGGGATCTTGCGCCGGCGCAGGTCCGTGACTGCTGCCGTCAGCATGAGCACCGCAAGGGCGCCGAGCAGAATATCGGTGAATCCGACGTTTATCATGATGTTGGCTCTAGACTGCCGGCCTTTCCAATTCGTAACCGCGCAGGAAGATGAGCAGCTTCGACGTCATCATTGTCGGCGGCGGCATCGCGGGCGCGAGCCTTGGAGCGATGATTGCCGGTCAAAGACGGACGGCGATCATCGAATCGGAGCCGCACTGCGGTGTTCACGCGACCGGCCGGTCGGCTGCATTCTGGCTGGCGAGCTATGGTGGACCCGCGGTCCTCGACCTGAGCAAGGCATCGGGCCCGTTGCTGGAGGCAGGCTGGCCAGGCGGGGACAGGTCGTGGCTGCGGGGCAGAGGCGCAATCCACCTGGGCAGCGATCGGACCGACTGGAACAACCTTGAAACGACCGTGATGGCCGCCGACGAGCGGGCGGCGTGGCTCGGTGCTGACGAGACCCGCGCGTTGCTTCCGGGGTTGCGAGCGCAGTGGACCCGGGCATTGTCGGAGCCAAGTTGTGCCGACATCGACGTAGCCGCGCTGCACCAGGCTTGCCTTGCCCTTTTCCGCCGCGACGGCGGGACTGTCCTCACGGGCGCCGGCCTTCAAACGGCAACGCGCAGCAACGGCCGGTGGACCGTTCGCACTGCGGCGGGGGACGTGGCGGCCGACATCATCGTCAATTCGGCCGGCGCCTGGGCCGACCGAGTGGCCGAAAGCTGCGGGATCGCTCCCCTTGGGCTGACGCCCAAGCGCCGGACCATGGTTCAGGCAAGGGTTGGTCGGCAGGGCTTGGCGCAGCTGCCTTTGGTCATCGATGCTGCAGGATCATTTTACTTCAAGGGTGAAGCCGAGCGATCAATCTGGCTGAGCCCTCATGACGAGACCGACTGCGAGGCCGGGGACGCGGCGCCGACGGAGATCGACATCGCTTTGGCGATCGATCGCTTTCAATCGGTCGTCGACTGGCCCGTGGAACGCGTGGAGCGAAGTTGGGCGGGGCTGCGGACCTTTGCGCCGGACCGTCGGCCGATCTACGGCTCTGATCCGGCGACGCCGTCCTTCTTCTGGTGCGCGGGGCAGGGTGGCTTTGGAATCCAGACGGCGCCGGCTGCGGCGCTGCTGGCGAAATCTTTACTCCTGGGCGAAGCACCCGACCAGATCGTCGCGCACATCGATGCCGCGCCGTTCGCGCCGGGGCGCTTCGACCGCTAGCGCTTAAGCTTGTCTGCTTCCGCGCAGGCGAGCGCGTCAACCCGGTCGTTGTCTGGATGGCCGCTATGTCCCTTCACCCAGTGCCAAGCGATCTGGTGTGGCCCGACGGACTCGAGCAATTCCTGCCACAGCTCGGCATTCTTGACCGGCTTTTTGTCCGCAGTACGCCAGCCGTTCCGGCGCCAGCCATGGATCCACTTGGTGATGCCGTCGCGCACATAGATGCTGTCGGTGTGGAGATCGACACGGCATGGCTTCTTCAGCGCCTGAAGGGCCCGGATAGCGGCCATCAACTCCATGCGGTTGTTCGTTGTCGGCGCTTCGCCGCCTGAAAGCTCAAGCTCTTTCTCGCCGAAGCGAAGCAATGCGCCCCAGCCGCCCGGTCCCGGGTTGCCGCGGCACGCACCGTCGGTGAACACCGCGACGTGTGGCAGATCGGGCATGGGTGTTAGGCGACGAGTTCGCGGGGAAGCTTGAAGGTCATGCGCTCAGGCTCATGATCCGCCACCTGCTCGATCACCTCGAACCGCGCGTCCAAAGCCTCGATGACTTCGCGAACCAACACTTCGGGAGCCGAAGCACCTGCAGTCAGACCGAGCACCTTGGGAGTTCCAAGCCAGTCCCAGTCGATGTCCGTCGCGCGCTGGATCAGCCGCGCCGGAGTACCCTCCCGCTCCGACACCTCGACGAGTCTCAGCGAATTGCTGCTCTTGGGAGAACCGATCACCAGCAGTCGCTCACAGGAAGACGCGATCACCTTTACGGCGGCTTGCCGGTTCGACGTTGCGTAGCAAATATCCTCGCTGCGCGGCGTCTTGATGGACGGAAAGCGCGCCTGAAGCGCAGCGACGATCTCCGCGGTGTCGTCGACGGACAGCGTGGTCTGGGTCAGGAATGCGAGGTTGAGGGGGTCAGGAACGACTATGCTTCCGACATCTTCAACCGTTTCGACCAGTGAAATCGACCCATCGGGCACCTGACCCATCGTACCGATGACCTCCGGGTGTCCCGCATGGCCGATGAAGAGGATGTGACGCCCTTCGTCGATCAGCCGCTCCGCCTGCCGGTGAACCTTGGACACCAATGGACAGGTCGCATCGACGAAAGTCAGGCCGCGCTCGGTCGCCTTGTTCGGCACTGCCTTCGGAACCCCGTGGGCGGAAAAGACAACCGGCCGGTCATCGGGAACCTTGTCCAATTCCTCGACGAATACCGCGCCCATGTCCCGCAAACGGTCGACGACGTAGCGGTTGTGGACGATCTCATGCCGGACGTAGACGGGTGCGCCGAACCGCTCCAGCGCAAGCTCGACGATGCGGATCGCACGGTCGACGCCCGCGCAGAAGCCGCGCGGTGCGGCGATGAGGAGGGTAAGCGGCGGCCGTTCAGGAAGCATCATGCTCATGTAAGGCATCGCTTGCAGCCTTGAAAGGCGGTTCCTATGACGAGCCGTTCTTCGGTTGAAGGAAACGCATACGTGAAGTCTCGCCTGACCTGCCTCATCCTCGCTGCTGCAACGCTTGCCGGCTGTTCGAAGAAGGGCGAATATTTTGACGGCGGCATCTACGCCACCCGGAGTTCTTGTCCGATTGCCGGGGTCGCTGCGGGAACCGGCGACATCACCTTGTTCAATCCCCCAGCAGCATCGCTGCGAGCGCCATCGACGTGTCGGCGACGATCACCAACGTTCGCGCCGCCTGTACAACGCAAGGCGCCGACGTGGTGTCGACGGTCAGCTTTGACGTGGTTGCAACCCGCCGCGATGCAACACAGGCGCGTCAGGTAGTGCTGCCCTTCTTCAACACGGTGGTTCAGGGTGGCAGCAGCGTTGTGGCGAAGAAGGTCGGAGCCGTTGCGCTGAATTTCGCCGCCGGCAGTTATCGCGCGCAGACAAACAGCCAAGGGACGGTGCGAGTGAACCTCGCCACTGCGACCCTGCCGGAGAATGTCCGCCGGATTCTCACCCGTCCGCGCAAGTCCGGCGACGTGGATGCAGCGATCGACCCGCTAAACGAGCCCGGCGTTCGCGAAGCGGTCGCCCGCGCCACCTTCGAGCAGTTGGTCGGCTTTCAGTTGAGCGGCGCGCAGCTTCGCTACAACGTTACTCGATAGCCGGGCGAGCCTTGCCTTTGGGCAGCGGGCGCATGATGTTGGCCAGCCCGAGCTTGGCGACGTCACGGCCAAGCTTCTCGCCGGCTTCGTTCGAAAAACGATAGTGCACGCCGCCGAGGGTGCGGGAGAATGAGACTTCGCGCGCCCATGCGTCCCAGCTAGGCAGGGCCTGAACCGCCGCGTTGGGCAGCGAACGTGAGGCGACACGAACGCCGTACGCTGGCTTAGGTCCGACCTCCGCGCTCATGAATTCAGCGATCGCGCCTGCGTAAGTGCAGTGTCCGCACGGATATTCGGGATGGTTGGGGGTGCTGATGAGCGGCTCCCAGCTGCGATCCGCCTCCGTCGCGGCGCTCGAGTCCTTGTCGCCGTTTCGGATCGCGGTGATCGGCCGCCAGAAATTATAGTGGAGCTTGGCATCCGCCATCGCCATTCCGGCATCGTCGGTAATCATGTTCATCAGCGCGAACATGCGGGCGTTACTGACCATCGAGCGACCTGGCGCATCGGCGGCAAGCCGCATCGACGGGTTCATGTCAGGCGTGATGCGGTAGCGTGCCATCAGCGTCTGGGTCGGCGTCCGATCCTTGCTGATGCGGCCGCCGAGTCGGCGAACCTCGTCATAGTCCCGAACCCAGGTGGTGCTATCGAGGGCGGGCGGTGGCGCCGGGCGAACGGCGGCTGCGCTCGGCAGGATCCATGGCTTGAAGGCGACGCTGAACGGCTCGAAGACCGGAAGCTGCGTCGGCACCCAGACGCCGGGGCTCGCCGAGGGCGAGTAAGGCGTCTGCGCGACCGAAGGGTCGATCTGGCCGACCTTCAGCGCGGCCGCCGCCGCTTGCTCGCCAATCGTCTTGCCGTCGGCTTTGGCCTTACTCTCGGGCACTTGCTGCAGCGCTAGCGCATAGCTGTCGTCCAGCGACTTGGCCTGCGAGGGATAATGGAAGGACATGACCTTGTAGGCGGCGGTGATTGCAGCGGCCTGCTGGGAAGCATGCGCATCGCCGATCGGCATGCCGACATAGCTCTCGTAGCGGCGGTCGATTGCATTGACGGCTTCGAACATGGCCAGAGCGACCTGAGTTTCTGCATGGTCATGATCGGGGGTTCTGGGGGCGCCTTGCGGCGGCGCCGCAGCGGCCTCGATCGCTTGCTCGAACTCCATCCATTCGCAAATCGTGTCCGCGGCGGCAGGCGCGGCCGCACAGGCCACAAGCCCCGCGCCAAGCAGATGTGAAATCTTCATGCTGACCCCCTTGCTGCGCCGTCCCCTCGGCACCGGCGGAGCATAGCACGCTTCGCCGCATTTGGCACCCAACCCCGGCTTTCGACGCGTTGACTCCGGAAAGCCGCCCGGCCAAGGCTCACCTTGTCTCCGGTGAAAGCCGGAAGGCCGCGCGGGAGAGTTTGGACCGTCCTCGGACGGGCCGACGCCGAAGGAGCAACCGCCCCCGGAATCTCTCAGGCACCAAGGACCGCGCGCGCCTGACAGTCTGGAAAGCGTCCCGCCACAAGCGGGGCCACCGAAGGGGTAACTTGCGGCTCTCCCCTTTGCCGCAGGGAAAGCTCTCAGGTCGAAGCGACAGACGGGGGCGACAGTCGGAGCCGCGAGGGCGGAGCGATTGTTGCACCGAGTCGCTGGAGAACCCGATGAGCAGAGACGTCCACAACGGCCCGACCGACCAGCACACGCAGGCGCGCGGCGAGCCCTATCGCGGCGATCCGCAAGGCGGTGAGGACGGCTTCGAGGAAGCCGGTCCGCGCAAGTTGGCGCTCGATGGCTGGCATCGGGCAAAGGGCGGGCGGATGGTGCCGTTCGCCGGCTACGAGATGCCGGTCCAGTATGAAGGCATCATGGCCGAGCATCTGTGGACGCGGGAGCATGCCGGCCTCTTCGACGTCAGCCACATGGGCCAGCTGATGCTGACCGGAACCGGTGTGGCAGAGGCGCTGGAAGCCTTGCTGCCGGGCGATATCTCGGCGCTGAAGCCGGGACGGATCCGTTACTCGCTGCTGTTGACCAATGACGGCGGCATCATCGACGACCTGATGGTTACCAACGTCAGCCAAGGCGACAGGGAAGCCTACTACATGGTCGTCAACGGCGCGACGAAGTGGGACGACATTGCCCACCTGCGTGAGCATCTTCCGGACGAAATCACGCTTAACCACCTAGAGGATCGCGGGCTGCTCGCCCTGCAGGGACCGGAGGCTGCGGCGGTCATCGGCGACCTATTTCCCGGCGTCCCCGACGAGATCGGCTTTATGCAAGGCACGTCGCGCGAGTGGAACGGGGTGGCGGTCGGGTTCGGGCGTTCCGGCTACACTGGCGAGGACGGGTTCGAGCTGTCGGTGCCGCTGAGCCAAGTTGAACAGCTTGCCGAGGCGCTGGTGGCGGACGAACGGGTGAAGCCCATTGGTCTCGGCGCCCGGGACTCGTTGCGGCTGGAGGCCGGGCTGCCCCTTTACGGCCATGACCTGGATACGAACACGACACCCGTCATGGCGGACCTCGGCTTCGCGATCAGCAAGAAACGGCGCGAACAGGGCGGCTTTGCCGGTGCTACCCGCATCCTTTCCGAGATAGAGAACGGTCCCATTCAGAAGCGTGTCGGCATCGACGTGGAAGGCCGCCAGCCGGTTCGCGAGGGCGCGCTAATCCTGGACGGCGAAGGCAATGAGGTCGGCCGGATCACCAGCGGCGGCTTCTCGCCTTCGCTCGGGCGGCCGATCGCCATGGGATACGTCGCCACCGCGCTGGCCGAGCCGGGCACCGCCCTGAAGTTGGAGCAGCGCTCCAAATTGTTCGACGGCCGCGTCGTGCCGATGCCGTTCGTCCCCCACCGCTATCATCGCAAGGGAGCTGCGCAATGAGCCTCTACTTCACCAAGGAACATGAGTGGATCCGCCTCGAGGGCGACACGGCCACCGTCGGCATTTCCAATCACGCGCAGGAAGCGCTGGGCGACATCGTCTTCGCCGAGGTGCCTGAGGCGGGCAAGTCGCTGAGCAAGGGCCAGGAAGCTGCCGTCGTGGAATCGGTCAAGGCCGCTTCCGACGTCTACGCACCCGTCGGCGGCGAGGTAGTTGAGGGCAATCAGGCGATTGCCGACGACCCCAGCCTCATCAACACCGACCCGGAGGGCGAAGGCTGGTTCTTCAAGCTTCGCCTGTCCGACACTAGCGAGGTCGAGGGGCTGATGGACGAGACCGCCTACCGCGAGTGGGTGGCGACGCTCTGAGCCGGGCGCTCGCCTCGACCAGTAAGTGGGACGCGGGCGACTACGCCCGGGTCGGCAGCTTCGTTGCCGAGCTTGGCGCCGTCGTCGTCGACCTGCTCGATCCGCAGCCCGGTGAGCGCATCCTCGACGTGGGCGCCGGTGAAGGGGCGCTGACGAAGCGCATCATTGCGCGGGGTGCCACGGTCGTCGGCGTCGACAATAGTGAAAGCATGGTCGCCGCTGCGCAGGCCGATGGACTGGAGTTTCGGCTGATGGCGGCGGAGGACATGCCCTTCGATGCGGAGTTCGACGCTGCCTTCTCCAATGCGGCACTTCACTGGGTGCTGGAAAAGGAGAGGGCGGCAGCCGCCATCCATCGTTCGCTTAAGCCCGGCGCCCGCTTCGTCGGCGAGATGGGCGGCGAAGGAAATATCGCCATCCTCCGCGGCGGCATTCGCGCCGAGCTGCAGGAGCGCGGCTACTTGGTTCCGGCGAACGACCCGCAATGGTATGCGTCGCCTGACGAGTTCCGGGCCATTTACTCGGCCGCAGGCTTCACCGACATCGAAGCGCAGATCATCCCACGGCCGACGCCGCTCAAGGAGGGTGTCGCGGCCTGGGTGAAGACCTTCCGCGCCGGCTGGCTCGATGCTGCCCACGTGCACGAGGCCGACCGCGATCAGATTGCCGCCGCTGTTGAGCGCCGCCTTGAGCCGCAGCTTCGGGGTGCCGACGGCAGCTGGACCGCCGATTATGTTCGTCTCCGCTTCAAGATGAGGAAGCCCAGTTAGATGCGTTACCTGCCCCTGAGCGAAATCGACCGGCAGCAGATGCTGTCCGCCGTTCGGGCAAGCTCGATTGACGACCTGTTCGTGGACGTGCCGGAGGGTGCTCGCCTGGACGGGCCGATCCGCGACTTGCCGAACCATGCCAGCGAGCTGTCGGTGGAGCGGCACATGTCGGCCCTGGCGCGCAAGAATGTCGCGGCAGGGGACGGGCCCTTCTTCCTCGGTTGCGGCGCCTACAAGCATCATGTGCCGGCGAGCGTCGACCACATCATTCAGCGCGGCGAGTTCCTGACCGCCTATACGCCGTATCAGCCGGAAATCGCGCAGGGCACGCTGCAGGTCATGTTCGA
Source organism: Sphingomonas piscis (assembly GCF_011300455.1). Classification (NCBI taxonomy): domain Bacteria; kingdom Pseudomonadati; phylum Pseudomonadota; class Alphaproteobacteria; order Sphingomonadales; family Sphingomonadaceae; genus Sphingomonas; species Sphingomonas piscis. The sequence goes on along the minus strand of NZ_CP049869.1, from coordinate 206,506 downwards.
ATTCCAGACCCAAGTGGCGCGGCTGCTGGGCTGCGATGTCGCCAATGCCTCCATGTACGACGGCTCGACAGCGTGTTGGGAAGCCATCGGAATGGCGCGGCGTATCACCCGGAAAACCAAGACAATAATCTCCTCGGGTTTGCATCCGCACTATGTCAGCGTGGCGAAGACGATGGCGAAGTTCACCGGCGATACGCTGGAGACCAGCCTGCCGGTGCTGACGGCTGAAACGGACGCCGAGCAGCTGATTGCCGCCATCGACGACCAGACCAATGCCGTCGTCGTTCAATATCCGGACATTCTCGGGCGCATCACCGATCTCACGCCCATAGCGGACGCCGCGCATGCCAAGGGGGCGCTGCTTATCGCGATTGTCACCGAGCCGGTCGGGTTGGGGTTGATCAAGTCGCCGGGTGAGATGGGCGCGGACATCGTGGCGGGTGAAGGCCAGAGTATCGGCGTGGGCCTACAGTTCGGTGGGCCTTACGTGGGCCTGTTCGCAACACGTGAGAAGTATGTCAGGCAAATGCCTGGCCGGCTTGCCGGCGAGACGGTCGACGCGGAGGGGAAGCGAGGGTTCGTGCTGACCCTTTCGACCCGCGAGCAGCATATTCGGCGTGAGAAAGCGACGTCGAACATCTGCACCAGCTCGGTGCTGTGCGCGCTGGCCTGGTCGGTGCACATGACCTTGCTGGGCGAGAAGGGGCTTCGGACGCTCGCTGAAATCAATCACGCGCGGGCGGTGCAGGTGGCAGAGCGGCTTTCGAGCATCCCCGGCGTCGAGCTGGTCAACGACAGCTTCTTCAACGAATTCACCGTCAAGTTGCCTGTTGAAGCGCGGCCTGCCGTGCATGCGCTGGCTGAGAAGGGCGTACTGGGCGGCGTGTCGCTTGGACGACTGTATCCCGGCGAGAGCGAGTTGCAGAACGGCCTCGTGATCGCGGTTACCGAGACGGTGACTGACGAGGATGTCGATGCGCTTGAAGCGGCGCTGAAGGAGGTAGTGCGATGACCGTCAACCCGTCGGGCTGGCGCCCATCCACGCCTGCGAATGAGCAGGGCGAAGCCAACACCGTCACCGGTAACCGCGCGCTGATGCTGGAAGAGGCGCTGCTGTTTGAAATCGGCGATACCGAACGGACGGGAGTGGATTTCGGCGAAGTGCCTTCCGCCGTGCAGCGGTTGGGCAAGCTCGCGCGCAATCGTCCGATCGGACTTGCGGGCATGACCGAGCCGGAGGCCGTTCGTCACTACACCCGCCTGTCGCGCCAGAACTATGCCATCGATCTCGGTCTTTTTCCGCTCGGGTCGTGCACCATGAAGCACAATCCGCGTCTGAACGAGAAGCTTGCCCGCTTGCCCGGCTTTGCCGACATCCACCCGCTTCAGCCGCAGGAAACGGTGCAGGGCGCGCTCGAAGTCATCGATCAACTCGCGGCCTGGCTGATCACGCTAACCGGCATGCATTCAGTGGCGATGAGCCCGAAGGCTGGCGCCCACGGCGAACTCTGCGGCCTGCTGAGCATCCGTTCGGCGCTGGACGCTCGCGGCGACAAGCGTGAAGTGGTGCTGGTGCCGGAAAGCGCGCACGGCACCAATCCCGCGACCGCGGCCTTTTGCGGTTTCAGGGTCGAGAGCATCCCTGCAACGTCCGCCGGGCGCGTGGATCTGGATGCGCTTAGGGAGCGCCTCGGACCTGATGTTGCGGGTGTCATGATCACCAATCCGAACACCTGCGGGCTGTTCGAACCCGACATGATCGCAATCAGCGACGCGGTGCACGCCGTCGGCGGCTTCGTTTATTGCGACGGTGCCAACTTCAACGCCATCGTCGGCAAGGTGCGACCGGGCGATCTCGGCATCGATGCGATGCACATCAACCTTCACAAGACCTTCTCCACCCCGCATGGCGGCGGTGGGCCGGGTTCCGGGCCGGTCGTGTTGTCGGAGGCGCTGAGCCCGTTCGCACCGCTGCCTTATGTGACGAAGACAAGCGACGGCTTCCGGCTCGTGGAGGAGGAAACGGCCCTGGCCGAAAGCTCCGAGAGCTTCGGTCGCATGGTCGCATTCCATGGACAGATGGGGATGTTCACCCGGGCGCTGACCTACATCCTTAGCCATGGCGCCAACGGACTGCGGCAGGTGGCGGAGGACAGCGTCCTGAATGCCAATTACATCCTGCGCAGTCTGGAGGATGTGCTCGACGCCCCCTTCGCCCACAGCGGCCCGTGCATGCACGAAGCGATCTTCAGCGATAAGGGCTTCAGCGGCGGTCTCAGCACCATCGACCTCGCTAAGGCGCTGATCGACGAAGGCTTTCACCCGATGACCATGTATTTCCCGCTCGTGGTGCATGGCGCGATGCTGGTGGAGCCGACCGAGACGGAGTCCAAGGCGAGCCTCGACCAATTCATCGCCGCGCTCCGATCGATCGGTGAGCGGGCCAAAGCGGGCGACCAGAGCCTCAAGGCGGCACCGGTGCATGCGCCGCGCCGCCGGCTGGACGAGACATTGGCGGCTCGTAAGCCGGTGCTGACCTATCGCGATCCGGAGCCTGCCCAGGCGGCGGAGTGAGGCGTTCGGCACCCTCGGCGCTGCGCAACCGGGCGCCGATCGCCGATGTGCTGCGGGATTGGCTGCCAAGGTCCGGCGACGTGCTGGAGGTGGCCAGCGGCACGGGCGAGCATGTGGTCTTCTTCGGCAAGCTCTTCCCGCACGTTCGGTGGCAACCCAGCGACGCCGACCCGCGCGCGATCGAGTCCATCGGTGACTGGGTGCGCCATTGCCGCCTTGCGAACGTGTCGGATCCAATCTTGCGCAATGCTGCTTCGACGTGGCCGCATGAGCGCTGGGCATCCATCTTGTGCATCAACATGGTCCACATCAGCGCATGGGAATCCACGCTCGGATTGTTGGCGAACGCGGCCAAGACCCTCGACGATCATGGATCGCTGATCTTCTACGGCCCCTGGTTCGAGGATGGCCGCATGGCGGTGGAATCCAACCGCGCATTCGATGCCGAGCTTCGGTCGCGAAATCCGGCTTGGGGAATTCGGACGGTCGAAGCGCTGGGCCAGGCAGCCGCCGACCTTGGTCTCCGAATCAAGGACCGCCGAGAAATGCCGGCCAACAATTTAATGCTGCAGCTTACCCCAGTTTCCGGACGACGTTAAACGAAGCTTTACTGCTTGCCGCTAGGTCTGCCTGCCTATGGATGAAAGCGGGAGCCCCGGTAATCGACGGTCACGTCGTTCGAACGTGCTGCTTGCGGCCACGATCGAGCTTGGCGCGACGTCCATCCCGGTGAAATTGCGGAACCTGTCGGAACAAGGGGCGCTGATCGAAGGTCCGCGCTTGCCTCTGGAAGGCTCGGACGTGCTCTTCCGGCGCAACGAACTGGAAGTAGCCGGCCGAATCGCTTGGGTCAGCGGCAAGCAGGCTGGCATCGCCTTTGCCGCCCCGCTTTCAACGCAGGACGTGCTGCGCAACGTGCCGCAACCAAAGCCGCGGGTAACGGCGGATTACCGGCGCCCGGGCTCAATCCCCGGACCCTGTCCGCGCAGGAGCAAGCGGCAATGGAACATTGGCTCCAGCTGATGGCGAGCAAGCGCCCCTAGGCGGCTTTCTCCTTTGACCTCCGCTCGACCAGCGGGCGGTGGAAATCACGGATCCATGTGACGAGAGTGCGCAGTTCCAGAGCGTTCTTGAAGACGAGGCCGTGTATGGCCCCGTCTTGCCAGCGAACGATGGCCGGCAGGTCGGGAAGACCGCGGAGGCGGACGACCACGTCGCTGTTGCAATCGATATGGCCGCTGCTGCGAACCTTGAGTCCGCCTTGCGAAATATCCAGCGTCTGCACCGCTTGCTCGTTCGATCGTCCGACCAGCCAGCCGACGCTCTGGACTTCCACTCGCGGCTGACGAGGTCGCGGCCATTCGGACGAGTCCGCCAGCAGTTTCAAGATATCGACCGGGTGGTGGAACATGACGCCGATCATGGCGCCTTCGCACCACCGTACGATCCCCGATACGCTTTCGCCCTGCTTGATCTCGAGCGCGGCCGGGCTGCCGATCCTCACCTTAGAATAGGTTCGCACCAGTGCGCCCCCTGCCGAAAGGTTGCGGATGAGGCACAGCTCACGGCGGTCGTCGAGTAGCAGGTAGCCGATCCGCAATAGTCCGTGCTGCCGACCATCGTCCCGCCGCTCGGGCGTCCGTGGCATCAACGACGATAAGGACAGGAGCGTGGTTTCGGGGGCAAAGCGTTCATCGTCGGTCTCCGCATCGGCCGTCGCCGGCACTGAACTTTCCGGCGACAAGCGTCACCGGCCCCACGCAGAAAGCGTTGAACTTCAAAGCGCTAACAGACTGTTGATGATCGGTCGGTCGATCCGAAACGGATCAATCTCGGTACGTGTGGCGACCCGAACTTCTGCCCGCGTCACTTGATAATGGAATGTTGACGCAAGGGTGGAATTACTCTGCTATGTTCCGCGCGCGGCCGGGGGGCCGTCTCATGTTCAACCCGGGTGGGGGGAGATTGATTACGGAGAGCTGAGTGAACGTCCAGGCACCCCGCGATTTCATCGACCGCCGTCAGCTTGTCACCGCACTGCGGGCCCTGAGGCGGGGCGATTTCTCCGTCCGGCTTCCCGAGGAAGTGGACGGCGTCGACGGTGAGATTGCCAGCCTCTTCAACGAGGTGGTGGCGCTCAACCAGGACATGACTCAGGAATTCGAGCGCCTCTCCCAGGTGGTTGGTAAGGAAGGCCGCATCACCCAGCGCGGCCGGGTCAAAAACGCCCGCGGCGGATGGGAGACAGCGCTCCGCTCCGTCAACGAACTCATCGAGGACATGGTGCAGCCGACCGCCGAGGTCGCGCGCGTCATCGGGGCGGTCGCCAAGGGCGACCTTTCCCAATCGATGACAGTCGAAATCGACGGCCGTCCGCTTCGGGGCGAGTTCCTGCGCATCGGCAAGGTCGTGAACACCATGGTGGAGCAGCTCGCCTCCTTCGCCTCCGAAGTGACCCGCGTGGCCCGCGAAGTGGGCACCGAGGGCAAGCTGGGCGGCCAGGCAAACGTGAAGGGCGTCGCCGGCACCTGGAAGGACCTCACCGACAATGTGAACGCGATGGCGACCAACCTGACGGGTCAGGTTCGCAACATCGCCGATGTGACCACCGCCGTGGCTCGCGGCGACTTGTCGAAGAAGATCACCGTGGAGGTGAAGGGCGAGATCCTGGAGCTCAAGAACACCATCAACGTCATGGTGGACCAGCTTAATGGCTTCGCCAGCGAAGTGACCCGCGTGGCTCGTGAAGTGGGCACCGAAGGGAAGCTGGGCGGTCAGGCCCGGGTGGAAGGCGTCGCCGGCACATGGAAGGATCTAACCGACAACGTCAACCTGATGGCCGACAATCTAACCGGTCAGGTTCGTAACATCGCGGACGTGACTACCGCCGTGGCGCGGGGTGACTTGTCGAAGAAGATCACCGTCGACGTGAAGGGCGAGATCCTCGAGCTCAAGAACACCATCAACGTGATGGTGGACCAGCTCAATGGTTTCGCATCCGAGGTGACCCGCGTGGCTCGTGAAGTGGGTACGGAAGGAAAGCTGGGTGGCCAGGCGCAGGTGCCCGGCGTCGGCGGAACCTGGAAGGACCTTACCGACAACGTGAACCTGATGGCCGAGAACCTGACCGGCCAGGTCCGTAACATCGCGGATGTGACGACCGCTGTGGCCAAGGGAGACTTGTCGAAGAAGATCACCGTCGAGGTGAAGGGCGAAATCCTCGAGCTCAAGAACACCATCAACACCATGGTGGACCAGCTCAACGGCTTCGCATCCGAGGTGACCCGCGTGGCGCGCGAAGTGGGTTCTGAAGGGAAGCTGGGCGGTCAGGCGCAGGTGGAAGGCGTTGCCGGCACCTGGGCCGACTTGACGGATTCAGTGAACCTGATGGCCGGTAATCTGACGGGTCAGGTCCGCAACATCGCCGAGGTGACCACCGCCGTGGCGAAGGGCGACCTTTCCAAGAAGATCACCGTCGACGTGAAGGGCGAGATCCTCGAGCTCAAGAACACCATCAACACCATGGTGGATCAGCTGAACTCATTCGCCTCGGAAGTGACCCGCGTGGCGCGCGAGGTGGGCTCGGAAGGGAAATTGGGCGGTCAGGCGCAGGTGGAAGGCGTCGCCGGCACCTGGGCCGACTTGACGGACTCGGTGAACCTCATGGCCGGTAACCTGACGGGCCAGGTGCGTAATATCGCCGAGGTGACCACCGCCGTGGCCCGCGGCGACTTGTCCAAGAAGATCACCGTCGACGTGAAGGGCGAGATCCTTGAGTTGAAAAATACCATCAACGTCATGGTGGACCAGCTCAACGCCTTCGCAAGCGAGGTCACCCGCGTGGCCCGCGAAGTGGGTACCGAAGGGAAGCTCGGCGGTCAGGCGCAGGTGCCGGGCGTTGGCGGTACGTGGAAGGATCTGACCGACAACGTGAACGCCATGGCCGCGAACTTGACCGGCCAAGTCCGCAACATCGCCGAGGTGACGACCGCGGTGGCCCTGGGCGACTTGTCCAAGAAGATCACCGTCGACGTTAAGGGCGAGATCCTGGAGCTCAAAAACACCATCAACACCATGGTCGACCAGCTGAACAGCTTCGCGTCCGAGGTGACCCGCGTGGCCAGAGAGGTCGGTACCGAAGGGAAGCTGGGCGGCCAGGCGCAGGTGCGCGGAGTCGCCGGCACCTGGAAAGACTTGACCGACAACGTGAACCTGATGGCCGCCAACCTGACCGGCCAGGTGCGTAACATCGCGGACGTGACGACCGCGGTGGCCAAGGGCGATTTGTCGAAGAAGATCACCGTCGACGTGAAGGGGGAAATCCTTCAGCTCAAGAACACCATCAACACCATGGTGGACCAGCTGAATGGCTTCGCATCGGAAGTGACCCGCGTGGCCCGCGAAGTGGGTACGGAGGGTAAGCTCGGTGGTCAGGCCAAGGTGCCTGGGGTCGGCGGCACCTGGAAGGATCTCACGGACAACGTGAACCTGATGGCGACCAACCTCACCAACCAGGTGCGGGGTATCGCCGAGGTGGTGACCGCCGTGGCCCAAGGTAATTTGAAGCGGAAGCTGACGCTCGACGCCAAGGGTGAAATTGCGGCGCTGGCCGAAACCATCAACTTCATGATCGAGACGTTGTCGACCTTCGGCGATCAGGTGACCAACATGGCCCGCGAGGTGGGTATCGAAGGGCGTCTGGGTGGACAGGCGAGGGTGCCCGGCGCTGCCGGCCTGTGGCGCGACTTGACCGACAACGTGAACCAGCTGGCGGCGAACCTCACCAACCAGGTGCGCTCGATCGCCGACGTGGCGACGGCCGTGACCAAGGGCGACTTGACCCGCTCCATTGCCGTCGAGGCATCGGGCGAAATGGCCGCGCTCAAGGACACGATCAACGAGATGATCCGCAACCTCAAGGAACAGACCTTGAAGAATGCGGAGCAAGACTGGCTCAAGACCAACCTCGCGCGGTTCAGCCGCATGCTGCAGGGCGAACGCGATCTCACGACCGTGTCCAACCTGATCATGTCGGAACTCGCGCCGCTGGTGAACGCGCAATACGGCGTCTTCTACGTCACGAAGCGCGAGGAGGAAGAGACCAAGTTGGAGCTGGTCGCCAGCTATGGGGCCGAAAGCACCGACGAGTTGAAGCGGGAGTTCAAGCTTCGCGAAGGTCTCGTCGGTCAGGCCGCAGCGGACAAGCGGCCGATGCTGCTCAAGAAGGTGCCGTCCGATTTCATCCGCATCGGCTCAGGCCTTGGACACTCCAAGCCGGCAAACATCAGCATCCTTCCGGCCTTGTTCGAAGATGATGTGAAGGCGGTAATCGAGCTGGCCTCGTTCACCGAGTTCAACGAGACCCACCAGACCTTCCTCGATCAGCTGATGGAATCGGTCGGCATCGTGCTCAACACGATCGCCGCAACCATGAGAACGGAAGGCCTGCTGACTCAGTCGCAGCTGCTGACCCAGGAGCTCCAGGCCCGTCAGACCGAGCTCACCACCAAGCAGGAAGAATTGCACAACACCAACGAAGAGCTGCAGGAGAAAGCGCAGCTGCTCGAGAACGAGAAGAAGCAGGTCGAGGCGAAGAATATCGAAATCGACATGGCGCGGCGGGCGATCGAGGAAAAGGCCGAGCAGCTCGCGCTGACATCGAAGTACAAGTCCGAGTTCCTGGCGAACATGTCCCATGAGCTTCGGACGCCGCTTAACTCACTGCTGATCCTGTCGAAGCTGCTGGCCGACAACCAGAAGGGCAATCTCGACGAGAAGCAGGTCGAATTCGCCCGGACGATCAACTCGGCCGGGTCCGACTTGCTGAGCCTGATCAACGACATCCTCGACCTGTCCAAGATCGAGTCGGGTACGGTGTCGATCGAGGTTGGCGAAATGCCGGTCAACAGCCTCAAGCAGCATATGGAGCGGACGTTCCGCCAGCTTGCCGCCGACAAGCATCTCGACTTCAATGTCGAATTCGACGGCAGCCTGCCGCAAAGCATCCGAACCGACGAGAAACGCCTGCAGCAGATCGTGCTCAACCTGCTGTCGAATGCCTTCAAGTTCACCTCGAGAGGCAGCGTCACCCTGGCGGTACGCACGGCTGACAAGGGCTGGAGCCCGACCCATCCGGTGCTTCGCAACGGCGACAAGGCGGTTGCTTTTGAGGTGACCGATACCGGCATCGGCATCCCCGAGGACAAGCAGAAGCTCATCTTCGAGGCGTTCCAGCAAGCCGATGGAACCACCAGCCGCAAATACGGCGGCACGGGCCTCGGTCTGTCGATCAGCCGCGAGATTGCGCGCCTGCTCGGAGGCGAGCTTCAGGTCCGGTCGAAGCCCGGCGAGGGCTCCACCTTCACCTTGTTCATCCCACTTGAAGCTGCGGCGCCGGTCGTCACCAGCGCCGGGACGACGTCGGCCCGCTACGACAATAGCGGAGCGATGGTGCCCTCGGCGATGTCGGGCGCCTTCGAGGTCAGCGACGACCGTGATGAATTGGGCGATGCGCCATTCGTGCTGATCGTCGAGGACGATCCAACCTTTGCGTCCATCCTGCTCGAGGCCGCACACGAAGCCGGATTGAAGGGCGTTGTCTCCACCGCCGGGGCAGGCACCCTGAACATGGCGCGCAAGATGCAGCCCAGTGCCATCTCGCTCGATCTTGGGCTGTCGGACATCGACGGCTTCGTGCTGCTCGACCTTTTGAAGCATGACCCGCAAACGGCGCACGTGCCGATCCATGTCATTTCGGGTGCCGACAAGAGCAAGTCGGCGATGAACCTTGGTGCGTTCGGCGTCACGGAAAAGCCGGCCGAGCATGGTGAACTGGTGCGGGTCTTCGGCGACCTGCTGAAGCAGGCGCACAAGGCCAAGCCGAAGAAGAGCAAGGCCAGCGCTGACACCCACGTGCCGATGCGACCGGTGGAGGAGCTGGCCGGGGCGAAAGTGCTGATCGTCGACGACGACATCCGCAACATCTTCTCGCTGACCAGCGTTCTGGAGGCGCATGATGTCGAAGTCCTCCACGCCGAGCGGGGCAAGGACGGCATCGTCATCCTTGAACAAACCCCTGGAGTGGACGTGGCGCTGATCGACATCATGATGCCTGACATGGACGGCTATGAAACGATGCAGCAGATCCGACAGCGTCCGCAGCTGGCCGACGTGCCGCTGATCGCGGTGACCGCCAAGGCGATGAAAGGCGACCGTCAGAAGTGCCTCGACGCCGGTGCGTCCGACTATATCGCCAAGCCGGTCGACATCGAGTTGCTGCTTGCGCTGCTTCGTGTGTGGGTGGCACGAGCCCGCGAAGGTTCAAGGGCACCAAGCATGCAGGCCGCTGAATAGGTGAACGTGTCCGCTCCTCTTGGAAGTCCCGCGGTTGCCGCAAAGGCGGAGGACGTGCCTTCGTCCCCGTCCGCGGAATTCATCGACCGGCCCCGCGTGCTGGTCGTGGACGATGACGAGCGCAATCTGCTCGCCATCCAGAACGTGCTGGATGATTTGGGCGAACTGGTGATCGCGAAGTCGGGCGAGGAGGCGCTTCGGCATCTCCTCAAGGGCGAGTTCGCGGTCATCCTTCTCGACGTCTACATGCCCGGCCTGGACGGGTACGAGACGGCGCAGATCATCCGCGAACGGGAACAGACCAAGCGCATACCCATCGTCTTCCTGTCGGCCGTCAACAAGGAAGCCGAGCATCTGATGCGCGGCTACTCGATGGGCGCGGTCGATTACGTCTTCAAGCCCGTGGACCCGATCGTTCTTCGGTCCAAGGTTGCCGTGTTTGTCGACTTGTTCGCGAAGACCAAGGAGATTGAGCGCAAGGCGCGGCAGGAGCAGGCGCTCCTGGATGCCAACCTTCGGGCCAATGCGGAACGGCTCAAGGTCGAGCAGGAACTTCGGCGCGCCGAGCAGCGGCAGAATGCCATCATCCAATCGCTTCCAATCATGCTCTACCTGGAGCCGCTCGAATGCGAGGATCGCTGCCCGATCTTTGTCAGCGGCAATATGGAGCCAATGACCGGCTTCACGCTGGAGCAGGTGGCCGGCACGCCGGCGCTATGGGCCGACCGGCTGCATCCCGATGACCGCGGCCGGGTACTCACTGCACTCGAAGAACGGCAGCAGACGGGCCGCTTCTCAGTTGAGTATCGCTGGCGGTGCGCGGACGATACTTATCGCGACTTCCACGATCAGGCCGTGCTGCTACGTGACCCGGCGGGACGCCCGATCGAGTTCGCCGGCACCTTGACCGATGTCACAGACCGCAAGTCGCTGGAGAGCCAGCTGGTCCACGCGCAAAAGATGGACGCAATCGGCAAGCTGACGGGCGGCATCGCTCACGATTTCAACAATCTCCTCGCGGCTGTGATCGGCGGCCTTGGAATGATCGAGCGACGCGCTGCCCTCGACGAGGAGCAGACCAAGATCCTCTTGATGACCAAGCGTGCCGCGGAGCAAGGCACGGAACTTGTCCGGCGACTGCTGGCCTTTGCGCGCCGCCAGAAGCTGGAGCCGAGCGCGATCGAGTTGCAAAGCCTGTCGGAGGCCGTTGCCGAACTGCTGACCCACACGCTGGGCGGTCTGGTGCAGCTGAACTGGCGCAACGAGGATCGCATCTGGCCTGCCTTTGCCGACCAGGCGCAGCTCGAGCTGGCGCTGATGAACCTGATCATCAACGCGCGCGACGCCATGCCCCACGGCGGCGCGATCGAGGTGGAAGCTCACAATCGCAGCTATGGCGGCGACGGCACGCTGGACGTCGAGGCAGGCGATTATGTGGTGATCAGCGTTAGCGACACTGGTCACGGGATCGCGCCTGAGCAGCTGGAAAAGGTGCTGGAACCTTTCTTCACCACCAAGGAGGTTGGTAAAGGTACCGGTCTTGGCCTCAGTATGGTCTACGGCTTCGCCCAGCAATCCGGTGGCGCATTCCGGCTTCAAAGCAAGGTCGGCAAGGGCACGTGCGCCGAGCTGTGGCTGCCCAAGGCGCCGGACAACCTGGCTGCGGCGCGCGAACCGTCCAACAAGGACAGGCCCGTCTGGAACGGGCGCAGCCTCCGCATCCTCCTTGTCGACGACCATGAAGAAGTGCGGCGCGCGACCGCCGGGATGCTGGAGGACCTCGGCCATGAGGTCATCGAGGCGCGGGAGGGACAGGTGGCGTTGGAGCTCGTAAGCGGCACCGGCCACTATGACTTGCTGGTGACGGATTATGCCATGCCCAAGCAGTCGGGAACGGATCTCATCCGTCAGGTACGAAAACATCGCCCGGACCTGCCGTCGTTGATCATCACCGGCTATGCCGATGCCGAAGCGATCAGCGATCGGCCAGCCGACGTCTGCGTCTTGTCCAAGCCATTCGATATCAACGAAATGTCCTCCGCGATCGCGACTTGCTGCCTTGCCGCTCCCGCACAGGGCTGACCGGGTCACGGGATCCCAAAAGGACTTGACCCTGACGATGAATGGCGCAAGAAGCCGCCGCGATGATGAATGGGGATACCTTTGTGATTTTGATGCGCGACCGGTGGACGGCCCGCACCCATCATCATGCCCACGTCCACGCCCGCGTTGCGGGTCGCGTCGTGGCCGCCTGAACACCTGACCTCCAGGAGTACCGGACAAGCCGATCGACCGACCCGCCTCTGGCGGGTTTTCTTTTGCCCAATTGGACTGCAAGCGAGTGAGACAGATGGTTGCCAATGATCCAGCGAGCCGGCGAGCTGTGCCGAAGGTAACGGGAGCATCCGCATGATCACGGACACCAATCGTCTGCACATCGCCATCCAGAAGTCTGGCCGGCTGTCGGATCGCAGCCGCGAGCTGCTGGAGCATGCCGGCCTGCGCATTCAGACCGGCAAGAACCGGCTCAGCGCACGAGTGGAGAATTTCGCTGCGGACCTGATGTTCGTTCGTGACGACGACATCCCAACCTTTGTCGCAGACGGCATCTGCGAACTTGGGATCGTCGGGCTGAATGTGCTGGAAGAATTCACGCTCGGTCAGGATGCGGCGCTCGAGGTGCTCGCCGAACTGGGCTTTGGCCGCTGCGCACTCAAGATCGCGGCACCTGAGCAGTTCGACTACCAAGGTCTGAAGAGCCTCGACGGCGCACGGATCGCGACCACCTATCCGAACCTCACGAAGCGCTACCTTCAGCAGAATGGCATCAACGCGTCGGTAGTTAAGATGAGCGGTGCGGTGGAGCTGGCACCCCGTCTGAAGATCGCCCAGTTCGTCTGCGACTTGGTCTCCACAGGCGACACGTTGGCCGCGAACGGCCTCAGGCCGGTCGAGACGGTGCTGGAGAGCGAAGCCGTGCTGGTGCGCACCACCAAGCCGGTGAGCGGAGACAAGACGGTGCTCCTCGATGCCTTGCTGAAGCGCATACAGGGCGTGCTTGCTACAAAGGAAAGCAAGTACATCATGCTGAATGCGCCGGAGAACGCGCTGGCGCGGATTACCGAGATCCTGCCGGGCGTCGAAGCGCCGACCATTATTCCACTGGCCGGAAATCCAGGACATTTCGCGGTTCATGCGGTTTGCCAGGAGTCGGTATTCTGGGAGACCCTGGAAACACTGAAGGGCGCCGGTGCCTCGGGCATCCTGGTGGTGCCCATCGAAAAGATGATGATCTGATGCAGCGGCTGGTCTGGAAAGATCTGGGCGCCGAAGGGCGGCGGCAAGCGCTTGCCCGTCCCCAGGCGCGTGCCAGCGATGAGCTGGTCCGAAGCGTGCAGGCGATCGTGGATGACGTCCGTTCGCGCGGTTGGACCGGGCTCGCGAAACAGTCGCTTCGGATCGACGGCTGCGAACCGCGCCTGGTCGAAGTCGGGCCGTTGGCCGCGGAAGCCCGCCGGACGTTGAGCGAGGATGAGCTTGGCGCAATCGAGCTTGCCCGCGACAATGTCGCGACCTTCCATCACGCGATGCTGCCCAGTGACACTGAGGTGGAGACGCAGCCGGGGATCAGCGTTGGCAAGCTGTGGCGGCCGATCGATCGTGCGGGCCTGTATGTTCCAGGCGGCAGCGCACCGCTTTTTTCGACTTTATTGATGCTGGCGCTGCCTGCCAGGGCGGCGGGGGTGCGCGAGATCGTCGTAACGACGCCACCACTGAAGGACGGAAGCATCAATCCGGTCATCGCACTTGCCGCCGAGTTGTGCGGGATCAGCCATGTCTGGGCGGTCGGCGGCGCGCAGGCCATCGCGGCAATGGCGTTTGGCGCCGGAGACCTGCTGCGCTGCGACAAGATCTTTGGACCCGGCAACGCTTATGTTGCGGCTGCCAAATCCTACCTGTCGTCTTTGTCCGGTGCGCCGGCGATCGACATGCCCGCGGGGCCCAGCGAGCTCTTCGTGATCGCCGATGAGAGTGCATCGGCGCCGGCCGTGGCTGCCGATCTACTCAGCCAAGCGGAGCATGACCGAACGGCGCAGGTACTGCTTGCCTCGACCTCCGACGAGGTCGCGCGTGCAATTGAGACGGAGGTCGAGCGGCAGGTCGCTTTGCTGCCTCGCGCCGACATTGCACGCGAATCCTTGTCCCATGCACGATCGATCATCGCTGGTTCTCTCGACGAGGCGCTGGAGATCGCCAATGCCTACGCGCCCGAGCATCTCTCGCTCGCCGTGTCGGATCCGGACCCGCTTTCAACCCAGGTTCGGAACGCCGGCGCGGTCTTTGCCGGGCACGAGGCAGCGGAGTCCTTTGGCGACTACCTCGCCGGGTCGAGCCATGTGCTTCCGACCGACGGAGCGGCTCGGGCGTGGAGCGGCATTTCCGTTTACAGTTTCATGAAGGCGATCAGCATCCAAAAGCTCACGCGGGAAGCGGCGGCCCGGGTGGCGCCGGCGACGGCGGCCCTGGCGAGGCTCGAGGGGCTGGAAGCGCATGCTCGGGCAGCGGAGGCGCGGCTATGACCAGTGTGGTGCAACGCCTTGCGCGTCCGGAGATCCTGGCGCTGCCGGAGGATGACAAGTCGGCCAACGCCAATGCAATGTTCGGGGCCGACGCGATCAAGCTTGATGCCAACGAGAGTCCCTACGAGCCGCTGACCGGTGGTAACTTCGGGTCGCGCCTGAACCGTTATCCCGAACCGCAACCGTCCGATCTACGCGCGGCGATGGCTGCGCTCTACGGTGTCACACCCGCCAACCTGCTCGTCACGCGTGGCGCCGACGACGCGATCGACGTACTGGTGCGCAGCTTCTGCCGGGCCGGCGTGGACAAGGTGTCGATCTGCACGCCGACATTCTCCGCCTACGCACAATTCGCGCGCATTCAGGGCGCGGAGGTGGTGGAGATCCCGCTCGACGAGGACTTCGACTTCGACCCGCAAACATTCCTCACAGCGGCGCGCGCCGTCGGCAATCTGAAGCTCGCGTTCATCTGCACGCCCAACAACCCGACGGGCAATCCCATTAGCCCCGAGACGATCCTCCAAGTTGCCGAGGCGCTGCCCGACACGATCATCGTCGCCGACGAAGCCTATATCGAGTTTGCAGACCAGGAGAGCCTCGCGCCGCGGGCCTGCGAGATCGAGAACCTTGTCATTCTGCGCACGCTGTCGAAAGCGTTCGGGTTGGCGGGTGCGCGGGTCGGTTGCCTGATTGGAACTGAGGAGTTGGTCGCGCTTACGGCCAAGGCATTGCCCCCATATCCGATGCCGACGCCATCGATCCAGGCGGCGCTGGCGGCGCTCGCACCATCGAAGCGGATGCTTCAGCAACAGCGTGTCGCTGAAACGGTCGCGGCGCGCGAGCAGGTCGCGCAGCAGCTTGGCATGTCGCCCTTGGTCAAGAAGGTGCGCAACGGTGGCGGCAACTTCGTGCTCATCGAAGTGGACGACGCGCCGGCGCTTGCCCGCAAGCTACAGCAGCTCGGTGTCCGGGTCCGCTTCCGTCCGAACGTTTCTCCCCACGCTATTCGGCTGACGATCGGAAGCCCAGAGGAGAATGTCGCCGCGCTATCGGCGCTCGGCGTCAATCTTGAGCAATCGGCGACTCGCCGCGCCGAGGTGATCCGCGAGACGAATGAGACGAAGATTGCCGTGGCGGTCGACCTCGACCGCACGTCGCCGCGCACCATCGAGACGGGTTTGCCCTTTTTCGATCACATGCTGGATCAGATTGCTGCTCACGGTGGATTTTCGCTGCTGATGACCTGCAAGGGCGATCTCGAAATCGATGCACACCACAGCGTTGAGGATTGCGCGATCGCGCTTGGGCAGGCGCTCTACCAGGCCCTCGGCGACCGGCGCGGAATCGGCCGCTACGGTTTTGCGCTGCCGATGGACGAGGCAGAAGGGCAGGCGTTGATCGACTTGTCCGGACGGCCTTACGGCATCTTCGAAGGTGAGTTCACAGGCTCGCACATCGGCGATTACCCGACCGAAATGACGCCGCACTTCTTCCGCTCGCTCGCCGAGCATCTTCGGGCGGCGGTGCATGTGAAGGTTACGGGTGACAACGACCACCACAAGGTAGAAGCGGCTTTCAAGGTCGTCGGCCGCGCGTTGCGCCAGGCGATCGCTAAGGAAGGCGATGTGCTGCCGAGCACAAAGGGCATGCTGTGAAGCTTGCGATGGTGGATCTCGGCTGCGGCAATACCGGCTCGGTCTCGATGGCGCTCGAGCGGCTCGGCATTACGTCGGAGCTGACCGTCGATCCCGAGGTGATCACTTCCGCCGACAAGGTGCTGCTGCCCGGTGTCGGGGCGGCCGGCTATGCCATGGATCAGGTAAGGCGGCTTGGGCTCGGCGACGTCCTGCGCACCCTCGACCGGCCCGCGCTCGGCATCTGCCTTGGCATGCAGCTTCTATTCGAACGCAGCGAGGAAGATGAGGGTGTGGAAACGCTTGGCATCATCCAGGGCTCGGTTCGCAAGCTGGGCGCCGCGCCCGGCCGCCCTGTGCCTCACATGGGCTGGAGCAAGCTTGAGGTCTTCGACGACAGTGTCGGCCTGTCGTACGGCGACTATGTCTACTTCGCGCACAGCTTCGCTTGCGATGATGGGCCAGCGTCGGTGGCCCGTGCCCAGTACGGGCGTCCCGTGCCCGCGGTCGTCCGCAAGAATAATTGGACCGGCGCACAATTTCACCCGGAGCGCTCCGGCCCTGTCGGTGCGCGCTTCATCGAGACTTGGTTGAACTCATGATCATCTATCCCGCGATCGACCTGATGGGCGGCAACGTCGTGCGCCTTCGGCAGGGCCGTTTCGACGACAGTACCCGCTATGAAACTGCCCCGGCGGATGCCCTGAAGGACTTCGCTGCCGCCGGCGCGCAGTGGGTCCATATGGTGGATCTGGACGGCACTCGGGCGGGCGCTCCGGTGCAGCATGAGCTGCTCGCGGCACTGGCCTCTTGCTCGCAGGTGGAGCTTCAGGTGGCTGGCGGTTTCCGGACCACGGAGCATGTCGCGCGGATGCTGGAGGCGGGTGTTCGGCGCGTCGTCATCGGCAGCCTGACGGTCAAGCAACCGGATCTGGTCGAAGCGATGATTACGGAGTTTGGCGCGGACCGCATCGCGCTGGCGCTGGACGTCAATGTGAAGGACGGCACACCCTACGTCGCGATTTCAGGCTGGACGGAGGATAGCGGCCGATCGCTGTGGGACGTTGCTGCCCGCTTCCCAGATGCGCGGCACCTGCTCCTCACCGACATCGGCCGCGACGGAATGCTGGAAGGCCCGAATTTCGAATTGCTCGAGGAAGCGGGGCGGCGCCTGCCGCACCTTGCCATTCAGGCGTCCGGCGGCGTGTCGTCGGTCGACGACCTTCGCCGCCTCAACACTGCGGGTGCGGTTGTCGGCAAGGCACTGTGGGAGGGTCGCGTGGACCTGAAGGAGGCGCTCAGCCTTGCCATCGCGTAGGATCATCCCCTGCCTCGACGTCAAGGATGGCCGTGTCGTCAAAGGCGTGCAGTTTCGCGACCACCGCGACGTAGGCGACATCGTCGAGCATGCGCTGGCGTACAGCAAGATGGGCGCTGATGAGCTGGTCTTCTATGACATCAGCGCCAGCGCCGATCGGCGAAGCCTCGACCCTGAGTGGGTGAAACGAATTGCCCGCGTGATCGACATCCCATTCACGGTGGCGGGTGGCCTTCGCAGCCGCGCCGACGCGCGTGCTTGCCTGGACGCCGGTGCCGACAAGGTGAGCATCAATTCGCCCGCGCTGGAACGGCCCGAACTGATCGACGAGTTGGTGCGCGACTTTGGAAGCCAGTGCATCGTCCTGGGCATCGACAGCTTCGAAGCCGATGGCGACTATTGGGTCAAGCAGTACACCGGCTCGCCGGATGCCATGCAGGATGCAGGGCGGCGCACGCTCGACTGGGCACGGGAAGCCTGCGCGCGCGGCGTGGGCGAAATCGTCCTCAACTGCATGCGCAAGGACGGTATGCGCAACGGGTACGACATAGCGCACTGCAAGGCCGTAGTGGACGCCACCAGCGTCCCAGTGATTGCATCCGGTGGTGCAGGGACGCCCGAGCATTTTCGCGACGCCTTTATCGATGCCGGCGTTAGCGGCGCGCTTGCCGCGACCGTGTTTCACGATCGGCTGATCCTCATACCCGAGCTCAAGGAGGTTCTTGCATCATGCGGAATCGAAATGCGCCGCTGAGCGCGGCCGATCTGGACAGCCTCGCCTGGGATAAGGTGAACGGCCTTCTGCCCGCAGTGGTGCAGGATGACGTCAGCGGTTTGGTGCTGATGCTGGGCTACGTCAGCCGCGAGTCATTGGCAGCGACGATTGATAGCGGCTTCGTGACCTTCTACAGTCGGTCGAAGGAGCGGCTCTGGATGAAGGGCGAGACGAGCGGCAATCGCCTTCGGCTGGTCGAGCTCCGCGCGGACTGCGACGACGATGCCGTCCTGATCCTCGCCGACCCCGAAGGTCCCACCTGTCACACGGGCGCGGCAAGCTGTTTCGCGCACCAGCCAGCTGGCGCGGCCTGGCTCGGAGTGCTGTCGCGGATCATCGCCGATCGCGCCGACGCCAGTGAGGCGGAAAGCTACACGGCGCGGCTGCTTGCCAAGGGTGTGGAGAAGATCGCCCAGAAGATCGGCGAAGAGGGAGTCGAAGTCTCGCTGGCAGCTGTGACGCGCGACAATGCCGGCATCGCGGAAGAGGCAGCGGACCTACTCTATCACTTGTCGGTGTTGTTGCAGGCAAAGGGCATGCGCTGGGACGATGTCACCCAGATCCTCCGCGAGCGCCACAAGATCTAGGCGGCGCTCATGATCTCGACGGCCGCATCGTACAGCTTGCGGGAGGCGGCGGCGATCACCTTGCCGTCGCGATAATCTTCTCCGCCGTACCAGTCACCGAACGTCCCACCGGCACCGCGCACGACAGGGATCAAGGCATGATAGTCGTAAGTCTTGAGTCCCGACTCGATCACCAGATCGATCGAGCCCGCTGCTAGCCTTGCGTAGGCATAAGCGTCAAAGCCGTACCTTATCGTGCGGGCAGCGGCGCGCACTTGGCCAAAAGCCTCCTGACCGGCAGCATCGAATAGGAAGGGATCGGTCGTGGAGACGCGCGCCTGGGGCAACGTGAGACAACCGCTGCTTTGCAGTGGGACACGATGCGCCGCTTGGATTAGCGCCGACCCCCCGGGCGTCCCCAAGTAAAGCTCGTCGAGCGCGGGAGCATCGATGATACCAAGGACCGGCCGATCGTCATCGAGGAGAGCGATCAAGGTGGTCCAGGTCGGGAAGCCGCAGACGAATGCACGCGTGCCGTCAATCGGATCGAGGCTCCAGCGAAAGCGGCCCTGAGCAGGTCGTGACGGAAATTCCTCGCCATCGACTCCGTGAGACGGCTCCTCGGCTTCGAGCAATGTGCGCATCGCTCGCTCAGACCCGCGGTCGGCTTCGGTGACAGGGTCCCAACTCCCTTCAGAGTCCTTGTTGTCCGCTTCAAGGCCGGTCCGCCACCGCGGGAGGGTTTCCGCCCGGGCAACTGCAGCAAGGCGTTCGGCAAGGGATTGGAGAGCGCTCGGCACTTCCGCGACGTGGCGGAGCAGGAGGGCTCGGGTCAAGGGCAAAGAAAAGGGGCGCGAACGGCAAGCCGTCCCCGCCCCCTTCCATTACGAACTTGAGTTTAGAAGCCCAGGCTCAACGTCGCCTGGAACGTCCTCGGCGCACCGACCGAGAAACGCGGCCCGCTGGTCGCCTGTGCGGCGACGGCAGGAAGCGTGTTCTGAGTGGTGATGTTCGCGAAGTAGTATTTGTCGAAGATGTTCGTGACGCTGAGGTCGAGATAGGTCTCCTTCAGCGACGTCCATTCACCCAGGCTGATGCGGGCATCGGTGTCGATGACGGTGTAGGCGGAAGTACGACCACGGATGTCGACCGGCAGGTCACCCGTATTGACAAGGAAATTGGACCGGCCGTTGTCGTCCGTCGAGAAACGCTTGGACACCCACTTGCCCTGCACACCAAACGAGACTGGACCGAAGTCCTTCTGAAGGCGGCCACCAAAGGTCCACTTGGGTGTTTCGACGAACTGAGCGCCCTTGGTGTTGACCGAGATGATCTGGCAGCTGGTACCGACGATCGTCCCGGGAAGGCACGCTGCGCTGGTCGAGGCAGCCGTTCCGAGTACGTCCTCCTTCAGGCGGGAGTTGATGTAGGACGCATAGGTGTAAACCAGGAGGTCGGGCATCACGCGCCAGCTGACCTGACCGTCCAGACCATAAGCGCGGGCGTCACCGACATTACGGTCAAGCGTCGAACCGAAGGTCTGGCTGGCTGGATCGAGATCCTGCGCGGTCACAATCCGGTTCCGATAATCGACATAGTAGCCGGCAAGCTGCGCCTGAACCCGGCTGGTGCGATAGCGATAGCCAAGTTCGTAGCTGTTGGTGGTCTCCGGCTCCACATCGATGTTGACCGACCGATAGAGGTTGTCGGTCGAGGGGGACGAGAAGTTCTTGCCGTAGCTGGCGTAAACGCTGTGACCACCGGTAAAGTCGTAGGACACACCGGCCGACGGAAGGATGGGGCTGTACTTCACGGTCCGTTCGAACGGAGCATAGAGGTAGCCACCGGCGGGTGCAGTGCCGGTCGGACGCGGCGCATCGGGGCTCAGGATGCGGTTGGGCGCAACCGGTTCCGTCGTGCACAGCGGGTTGCCGCTGGTCAGAACCGTATAACAATATTGGTTCAGTTCCCGGCGGAAGAATGGTGCGCGAATACCGGCGGTGAAGGTCAGCCGGTCGTCGAAGAACCGGCCGAAATATTCACCACTAATCTGCTGCAGCATGGCGATCGACAGGCGGTCGCGGTTCTGCAGGATCGTGCCGTCGGCGGTGCGGATGCGCGCTTGACCTTCGTACTTGCCGCCAAAGACGCTGATCGGGTCGCCATTCTCGTAAAGCCGGCCAAAATCGCCGGTTTGACGGTGGTGGCCACGGTCAAACGTATAAGCGGCACGGAGGCGATGCTGCGGGCTGATCTCGTAGATCAGAGAGGACAGGAAGGTATAGCGGTTCGTTCGCGTGTTGCTCGGCTGATAAACGCGCACCAAGTCGAGAATGTCGCCGTCACCATTGAGGTCAATACCGCCGTTCACTACCGGATTGGCGCCGCGCAGACGGGCGTCGGTCTCTTCAACCTGGAAAGTGCCGCCGCCGTTGGCCAGCGTTCCCTGATAACCCGGGTCGGCCGTGAAGGTGAGACCGTCCGCCAGAGTCAACTTCAGCTGCCCACGGATGTTGCCCGTATCCGACGGGTTGATGCGCAAATTATAGTAGTTGGTGCAGCTCGCCGGCGTCGACAGGTTTGCAGCCGTGCCCGAGTTGTCGTTGTCACGAACGCCGCGGGTTGGGGCATCGCGAACGCAGGTATCGATGTTGTCGAAATAGCGGTTGCCGAGGTAATCGGAGATCAGGCCATTGTTGTAGCTGTTGTTACGGTTGCTGTTCAGGTGACCAGCGATCGAGAAGAAGTCGCCGTTCGAGCCGATCGGTTGATAGATGCGTGCGTTAAGCTGCCGCTTCTTCAACTCACCCGGGCCACGGAACTTGTCGTACTTCTGATAAGAGCCGGCAACAAACAGGCGGGTGCCGAATGGGGTCAACGCCCCGCTGTCGAACATGGTGAACAGGCGGCGATAATGCTCGGTGCCGAGCGAACCGTTCACGCGCAGGCCCAGATCCGTCGAGGGAAGGCGGGTCCGGTACGAAACGACGCCGCCGGCTGCCGACGGTGTCGGCGAGTCGACGTCGGTTGTGCCAAGGTTGACCGAAACCTGATCGATCAGTTCCTGGTCCATCTGCTGGTTGCCGAAGATGGCATAGTTGCCCGTGTCGTTCAGCGGCAAACCATCCCAGAGCAGCGCGACGCGGTTGCCCGGGAAGCCACGGATACGCAGGTTGCCGCCCGAAGATCCGTACGGATCATTGTTGGTGTAGTTCACGCCCGGGATAAGGTTGATCGACTGAAGGATCGATTGACCCTCGGTCTGGCGCGACAAGATTTCCTGCGTCAGCACCGAACGCGTCTTGGGAACGTCGGGGACAGCAACGCCGCCGACGCCACGGGCACGGGTGCCGGTCACGACAATGGTCGAGCTTTCAGTGGTTTCGGTGCCGGTGGACTGCGCGAACGCAGCGGTCGGAACGATGCACGAAGCAGTCGTGCAAAGAAGCAGGATTTTCTTCACGAAAAGATGTCCCCCCGAGGACTCGTAAGTTGCTGATAAGGGGCCGCTATAGCGGGATTGAGACAGCAAAGTGACAGTGGAATCTTAACGCAGCGCACTTCTCATGCTGCGTTGCACAAAAGCC
This sequence comes from Sphingomonas piscis, assembly GCF_011300455.1. NCBI lineage: Bacteria > Pseudomonadati > Pseudomonadota > Alphaproteobacteria > Sphingomonadales > Sphingomonadaceae > Sphingomonas > Sphingomonas piscis. The sequence continues at coordinate 184,119 of NZ_CP049869.1, read as the reverse complement.
ACAAGTCCGTGGTTTCCACGGAAATGGGATCCTAAATGCGTCGCTCGTCGAGCTTGCGGCCGAGGCTGACGAGCGCCTGAACAAGGGGCGGAACAAGGACTAGCGACAGCACCACTTTCGCGATCATCTGTCCGACCAGAAGCTCCGCAATCGGGAACACACCATAGAAGGCGACGCTAATGAAAATAAGCGTGTCGACGATCTGGCTGAGCGCGCTTGCGACCGCCGACCGGACCCACAGCAATGGCCCGGTACCGCCGCCCCGGCCTCGCAAGCGACTGAAGATGGTGACATTCAGCAACGTGGAAATACCGTAAGCAAGAATGCCGCCAAGCCAGATGCGCGGCGTTCCCTTCATCATCGTCTCGAAGGCGCCGAGCCGTTCGGGATCCATTTCGCGGGCGGCCGGAAGGCCAAGCACGACGATCGTCAGCAAAAGCGAGGCGATCAGCGGCACGAATCCGATCAGAACTAGCCTGTTCGCGACAGCCCGGCCGTGCAGTTCCGCAACCGCGCTCGAGGTGATGACAAGCAGCAGGAAGGCAAAAATGCCGGCCTCTACCGCGAGCGGTCCGAGCGCCACCTGCTTGTTGCCGAGCACGCCGGCGATGCACACCATTCCGCCGTAGAAGATGCCGTAGGCAAACAGTGACTTCGATATGGCGCCGGATGTGGGCGCCGAAGCTGCAGTGTTGATCTCGCTGGTCATGCCGGGACGCTAGCGGGGGAGGCAGCGACGGCAAGCCTTTTGTTCGGCACTCCGTTGACCATTACGCTCACGCGCCGCTACGCGCTTCACCCGTGACTTCCCGCAGCCTTGACGTTGTTGCCATCGGCGACGCCATCGTCGACGTGATCGCCACGACGACCGACGAGTTCATCCAGCAGCATGGTCTCCGCAAGGGGTCGATGCGCCTGCTCAGTGCGGCCGAGGCGGACGAACTGTACGATGCTATGGGCCCTGCGCGGGAGGTCAGCGGAGGCTCGGCAGCGAACAGCATGGCGGGCGTTGCAGCGCTGGGGCTGCGCGCGGCCTTCGTCGGGCAGGTCGCCAACGATCAGCTCGGGCAGATATTCACGCACGACATGCGCTCGCTCGGCGTCCGATTCGACACGGCGCCCCTTGCCGCAGGGTTGGCTACGGGCCGCTGTCTGATCCTCGTCACGCCCGACGCCCAAAGGACCATGAACACATGCCCTGGGGCGAGCTACGAACTGACCGTCGCGGCGCTGGATGACGCCATGATCGCGTCGGCGGCCGTGACCTTCCTTGAGGGATATCTGTGGGGACCGGAGCGGCCGCGCCAGGCGATGCTGAAGGCGGCGCAAATTGCTCATGAAGCCGGCAACACGGTCGCCTTCACCTTGTCAGAAAGCCTCTGCATCGGCGACCGCCGCGAGGGCGTGCTCGGGATGATCGACAATGGCGTGGTCGACATCCTGTTCGGCAACGAGGACGAATTACTTCACCTGACCGGCAGAAGTGACCTGTCGGCCGCGATTGAGCAGCTTCGCCCCAGGGTGCGGACGTTGGTTGCGACCCGGGGGGCCGCCGGTGCCATGGCGTTGTCGGAAGGGAAGCTGGCTGAGATTGCCGCCGCGCCTGTGGAGCAGGTCGTCGACACGACCGGCGCCGGGGACTTGTTTGCAGCCGGCTTCCTTTCCGCCTGGTGTCGCGGCCGGCCGATCGAAGCATGTCTCCAAACGGGTGCGCGCGCGGCGGCCGACGTCATTTCCCGCTTTGGCGCCCGTCCCGATGCCGACCTCAAGGAGCGTATCGTCCTGTGAACAATATCAAGCGTGTGGCGGTCTATTGCGGGTCGGCCATGGGCGCCCAGCCGGTGTTTGCCGACGCTGCGGACGCGCTTGCCGCCGCGATGGTGGAGCGTGACGTCGACCTTGTTTATGGCGGCGGCAAGCTCGGCCTGATGGGTCGTACGGCCGATGCAGTGCTCCGCTGCGGCGGTAAGGTTTTCGGAGTCATCCCCGACGCGCTCGTGAACCTTGAGGTCGCGCACGAAGGCGTGACCGAACTTCACAAGGTCGCCGACATGCATGAGCGCAAGGCGAAGATGACGGAGCTTGCGGATGCATTCGTCGCACTGCCCGGCGGTATCGGGACACTCGATGAATTATTCGAGGCGTGGAGCTGGAATGCGCTCGGCTATCACGCCAAGCCTTTTTGCCTGCTCAACATCGACAACTTCTGGAATGGCATGATCGAGTTCATCGATCATGCCACAGCCTGCGGCTTCCTGTCGGCGCAAAGGCGCGGACAATTGCTGGTGGCGCAAACGCCTGAGGAGGCGTTGAAAAAGCTGGACGAAGCCGCCGGCACCGCTGCACAAGGCATCGTCTGGTAGGGCAGGGACCCCACGAATGAATCAGCGGTTGCTCGGCCTTGCCGGGATCATTGTCATCCTCGGTATTGCGTTCGCTTTGTCCAGCAACCGCCGTGCGATCCGCCCACGCGTCGTTGGGGCGGCCTTTGCGCTTCAGGCGCTGATTGCGTTCATCGTTCTTTACACGCCCTGGGGGCGGGCCGGCATTCAGGGCCTGTCCAACGGCGTTGCGAACCTGCTGAGCTACGCCAACAAAGGAACCGAGTTCCTGTTCGGGCCAAGCGAAACCAACCCGCTTGCCAATACTTTCGCGATTTCCGCCTTGCCGGTGATCATCTTCTTCGCGGCGCTTGTCTCCATCCTCTACTATCTCGGGATCATGCAGCGCGTGGTGCGCTGGGTGGGCGGAGCGATCGGCTGGGTCACCGGGATCGGACGGGTGGAGTCGCTCGGATCCGCAGCCAACATCTTCGTCGGTCAATCGGAGGCGCCCCTGGTGGTGCGGCCCTATCTAGCGGCACTGAATCCGGCGCAGATCTTCTGCCTCATGACCGTCGGCATGGCGGGTGTCGCCGGTACCATCCTGGCCGCTTACGCTAGCCTCCTGGGCCCGCAATATTTGCCCTACCTCCTGGCGGCCGCCTTCATGTCGGCTCCGGGTGGAATCCTGATGGCGAAGATCATCATGCCTGATGAACTAGCGCCGACCGACCCGGATGATCTCCAATTGCCTGAGGGACGGATCAGCGCCCAAGGCCCTGCCGCACTCCTGCCGGAAGGACGGCGCCCTGCCGAGCCGGTCGAGGTTGCCGAGACGTTTGAGGACGGCGTGCGCCCCGCCAACATCATCATGGCCGCCGGGCAGGGCGCCCAGACGGGCGTGAAGCTGGCCGTGGCGGTGGGCGCGATGGTTCTGGCCTTCGTTGCACTTGTGGCGCTTGCGAATGGCATTCTGGGCGGGATCGGCGGCTGGTTCGGAGCGCCGGACCTCAGCTTTCAGCAGATCATCGGCTACTTATTCCAACCGATCATGTTCCTGATCGGCGTGCCCTGGAACGAAGCGGCGCCGGCGGGCGGCCTGTTCGGCACCAAGCTTGTGCTGAACGAGTTCGTGGCCTTTATCGACCTGGGCAATCCGCAAGGTCCTGCTGCCATCCTCTCGGACCGTAGCCGTGCAATCGTCACCTTCGCGCTGTGCGGCTTCGCCAACTTCAGCTCGATCGCCATCCAATTGGCGGTGACGGGCAACCTTGCGCCGAACCAGCGGCCGACGATCGCGCGGCTTGGCATTCGTGCCTTGATCGCCGGCAGTCTGGCGAACTTGATGAGCGCCGCGTTGGCGGGCCTGCTCATCTAGGCAGCACTTTCACGGCCCGCCCCAATGGCTTAGATGGGCGACATGACGATCACAACCGACGACGCGATCGCGTCCGTTTCGCTCAACGACGCCGACACCGACCCGCAGGGGTTTGCAGACAAGCTCGGACGCAGCTTCGAAGAATATGGCTTTGCCATCATAGCCGATCACGGCATTTCGCAGGAATTGATCGAGCGTGCCGAGGAGAAGGCCAAGGCTTTCTTCGCGCTGCCCGAGCCCGCCAAGAAGCGATATGCATTGGCGGGGCAGGGCGGCGCGCGCGGCTACACGCCCTTCGGAATTGAGACGGCCAAGGGTGCCAAAGCCCACGACCTGAAGGAATTCTGGCACGTTGGCCGCGACCTTCCGGAGGGGCATCGTTTTCGGGCCCATATGCCGGACAATGTCTGGCCTGCCGAGGTTCCAAGCTTCCGCGACACCTTCTCAGAGCTATACGCGACGTTCGACCGGACCGGTCTCAAGATCCTGCGGGCAATCGCGCGCTATCTGAAGATTGACGAAGACTATTTTGCGGACGCTGTGCGGGACGGAAATTCGGTGCTTCGGCTTCTCCATTACCCGCCGCAGAGCGAACCCACCGGCGAGCACATCCGCGCGGGCGCGCATGAAGACATCAACACGATCACCCTCTTGTTGGGAGCGGAGGAAGCGGGGCTCGAGCTGCTGACTCGCGACGGGCGCTGGATCCCGGTGTCGCCGAAGCCGGGCGAGTTGGTGATCAACATCGGCGACATGCTTCAACGGCTGACGAATGGACGTCTTCGGTCGACCTCGCACCGGGTCGTGAACCCCGCGCCGGATCGTGCAAGCAAGGCGCGTTATTCCATGCCCTTCTTCCTGCACTTCCGATCCGATTATCTAATCGAGGCGCTGCCAGGTACGGTGCCTGCCGGAGAGCAGCCCAAGTGGCCGCCGATCACTGCCGACGATTACCTCCAGGAGCGGCTGCGCGAAATTAAGCTCGCTTAGAAGAAGAGGAAGTCGCCGGCGTGAAGCGCGCCGAGGCTGACATTCTCCAGGGTGATGACGTCGCTTTTCGTGAAGCTGAGGAGCACGTTGTTGCCGCTCTGCTTGGCGTGACTCATCAGATCGGCGAAGTCGCGGGCAAGGTTGTGATCGATGGCGAGGACATCACCGCCACCGAGCCCGGCTTGGAAGTCGACGATTGTCCCCTTTCCTGGACCGGCATTGATCACGAAGCGGTCGTCACCGCCGCCACCGACAAGCCGGTCGCCTGACGCGCCGATCAGCACGTCGCTGCCGCTGCCGCCGGTCAGCGTCTGCTTGGTCTTGCCGTACAGCAGCAGTCCATCGGTTGTCGTTGCGCCATTGGCATCAGTCGCGGTGAGCGTCAGTGCGTGCGTCGCCGCCGCCGATGCAGGTAGCCGAACGCTCCAGCCACCGTCGGCCGCTGCCGTGGACGTGCCGAGGAGGGTTCCCGCTTCGCGTACGGAAACGACGTCCCCTGGATCTGCCGTGCCGACGACCGAGGCGACATTGTTTGAAATCCAACTGACGTTGGTCGCTCTCGGCGCCGCAGGGGGAGCGACTGCTGCGCCGAACTTGATTTCCACTACCAACGGATTGGCCGACAGGTTCAGGTCGACGGAGCTGGCGTTGGTAAACGAAGCCAGCGGCGTCGTGCCGGCGATCGGGTCGAATACCCGGATGGACGATGCGGATTGCCCAAGGGTGAGGAGAAGTGGGGACGTCGGCGGCGGCACCTCCTGCGTGCCGTCGTGGAGTACCGCGCGGCCGTTCCAGATCACAAGGTCGAAGGTTCCGTCACCCTCCTGGAGGAGCATGGAGGATGCGGACCATGGCATCCAGCTGAGCTCGTAATTCAGGCTGGCGGGGGCAGCGCTCGCGCCGCCGTCGGCGAGCAGGTGCGTCAGGTTGCCGATGGCGGTGGCCGCCAGCTTGGGGCTGCCGTCGGCATGAAAAAGGCCGAAATGCTGTTCCTGAACGTTGGAGGCGTTCGGCTCGTCCATCAGCTCGTAGAGGAAGGTCATCTTCGCACCCGCGGCGAAGGCGGTCAGCAGCGCGTTGACGTTGATCACCGCCTGCGTGTCCTCGTCGGTCACGCCCCAGTTGGAGGTACCATAACCGGACGTCGAGATGCCGGTCTCAGTGATGTAGACCGGCTCATTGGGTGCGGAGGCGCGCGCAAAAGCAATGGAGTTAACGATGCGATCGCCCAGATTCTCGGCGATGTTGCCGTAGATGTGGGCGTTGCTGCCGTTCACGTAGCTGGAGAAGTCGGGCAGTGAGTCGAGCTGGATCGCCGATGGAGCAATGATCGGCGTGTTGACGAACAATGGGTCGGCACTGACGGCGAGTTCCAGCGCGGCAGCATCGCTCAAACCCCAGGAAAGGTCGCCGGAGGAGCTCGCGCCGTTCAGCCAATATTGATTGGTGGTGTACTCGTTCGTGCCCTCGAACGCGATCACACTGCCGGGTACTGCGGCCTCAAGCGCGTGTGCACGCGCGACGTCACGCGCGGCGTTTACCTGACCGGTCTGATCGAACGAATATACGTTCGCTTCCAGGATGCTGAAGCGGATACCGGCCTGCGCCAAGGTAGTGAAGGTGGGCAGTGCATAGTCGAACGGCGCACCATCGCGCAGGTTGGAAATGCCGAGGTAGGAAAGCTGGTTGAGCAGCATTGGAGCATTGGTCCATTGCGCCGAGCCCGAGTCGATGTGCGTCACGACGCCCAGCGAAGCTAAGAAATCACTGGCGCTTCTGGCCGAATGAACGGTCAGCCCCGCTGCTGATAGCTGTTGATCTGCAAACATCTGGCCCATCACTGCCCTCCCGACGGCGGCTTTCGGCCGCATTCCCGAGCAAGCACTTTGTACCAGGAAAAACGTTAAGAAAATCAGCAGTTTAGCGTAGAAATGGAGTTTAGCAGCGCGCATATAAACGGATGATAATGCAACCGCTCTCAGACGCTTAGCTCAGCCTTCAAGATTGTCTGGGCCAAACCCGTGGGGCAGCAGCTCGGAAATGAGGTGCCGAGTGAATGGGCCAGCTGCACCCGCACAGATGATTTCGATGTCCGCGCCGGATACATGCGCCGCTTCCAGCATTGCCTGCCGACAGCCGCCACAGGGGGTGCAGACCTCCGTACCGGCAAGATGTCCATCACGCCGCAGCCCGCCGGCGACAGCGATGCGCCGGACTTTGTCGATACCAAAGCGGTGCTGGGCAGTCGTCAGCGCACTTTGCTCTGCACAGATGCCCAGACGGTAGCATGCGTTTTCCATGTTGGCGCCGGTTACGACCTCGCCATTATCGGACTCGATGGCGCAACCCACATGAAAGTTGGAATAGGGTGCATAGGCCTTCAGTGCGGCGTCCCGCGCCATGGCAACAAGCTCTTCCTCTGTCATGATTTTGTCCTTAGGCGAAGGCACTTAGGAAATCACGCGTGGCTCGGAGACGCGCTTCGTTATGCTTCTGAAGAAACTCACAATCGCTGGCATGTTGGTAGCCGCCGCGACGCTGCCATCCTCTGCACTGGCCTGGGGCAAGACGGGACATCGCGTCACCGCGGCGGTCGCGGACAGCTATCTGTCCGGCCTGGCCCGCGCGCATATTCACGAAATCCTGGGCGTGGAGACGTTGGCCGAAGCATCCAACTGGCCGGACGAAATGAAGTCGGCACCCGACGAATTCTGGCAGAAGACGGCCTCGCCGTGGCATTATGTGACGGTCGGCGGTGTCACCTATGACCATGCGCCGCCCGAAGGCGATGCCTTGGGAGCGCTAGCCTTTTTCCGCAGGTTGGTGCTCGATCCCGAGACCAGCCCGCACCATCGCCAACTCGCGCTTCGCTTCATCGTCCACATCGTCGGCGACCTTCACCAGCCGCTGCACAACGGTCGTCCCGGCGATCGTGGCGGCAACAACGTCAAGGTGAAGTGGTTCGGCAAGGACACGAACCTTCACGCCATCTGGGACACGTCCCTGATCGAGGAGACGGGCTATTCCTTCACGGAGATGACCGACCATCTGCTTCGTCATACCAGCGACGCGGATGTGATCAGCTGGTGGGATCCGGCACCGAAAGACTGGATCGCCGAAAGCGTCCAACTTCGCGAACGCATTTACCCCAAGGAGGGTGAAACGGAACTCGGCTACAAATATATCTACGACAACACGCCTTATGTTGAGCTTCGGCTCAAGCAGGGCGGGGTTCGGCTCGCAGCCTATCTGAACCAGCTCTTTTCCGAGCCGATGCCGGCGAAATGATGCGTCCTGCGGTCTTAATCGCCGCCCTGTGGCTGGCGGGCTGCGCATCACTGCCGGTTCGAACGCCGAACTTCGAACGAGTAGCGGCGCCGATCGAAGTTCAGATCCTCGCGCTCAACGACTTCCATGGCAATCTCGAGCCGCCATCCCCCGTCGAATTGGCGACGCCTGACGGGGGCAAGACCAAGGTTCGAAGCGGCGGTGCCGTCAACGTCGCGGCAGCACTTGGCGCGCTTCGTGCCGGACACGCCAACAGCATCACCGTCTCTGCCGGCGACACCATCGGTGCAAGCCCACTTATATCCGGCTACTTCCTCGACGAGCCGACGATCGAGGCGTTCAACCGCATGGGAGTCGAGTTCAACAGCGTCGGCAACCATGAGTTCGACAAGGGCGTCGCCGAATTGAAGCGGATGCAGTCGGGCGGGTGCGACAAGCATACGGCGCGCACACCGTGCGCGGTTGAGCCATTCAGGGGTGCCTCCTTCCAATATCTCGCCGCCAACGTGCTCGGAACCGACGGCAAGACGGTTCTGCCCGCGACCGGTCTGAAGACTTTCGGCAGCGGAGCACGCGCGATCCGGATCGGCTTCATCGGCATGACGCTGCAGAACACGTCGAATCTGGTAACCCCGTCCGGCGTTCGCGGCCTTACCTTTGCGGACGAAGCTGAGACCGCCAATGCACTGGTACCGCAACTGAAGGCGCAAGGCGCGGACACGATCGTCCTCCTGATCCATCAGGGCGGTAAGCTGCCGCAGTTCACTGCAGGCAATGGCTGCGACGGCTTGTACGGGGAAATATTGCCGATCCTACCCAAGCTCGACCCGGCGATCACTACCGTCGTTTCCGGGCACACACACTGGGCCTACGTGTGTCAGCAGGGCTCGCCGGTGGCGCCAAGGCTGCTGACCAGTGCGGGAAAGAACGGCTATTTCGTCACCGACCTGCGGCTGCGGTTCGATCCCGTCACCCATCGGCTGCTGTCGCAGGACGCTTCGAACGTGATCGTTGGCGATGGCGGAGCCGGGAAAGCGCCGGAGGTTCAGTCCCTCGTCCAGCGCTACGCTGAGGCGATCAAGCCTGTCGCCGAACATGTGGTCGGCCGGCTGACCGCGCCGGCACCGCGCGACGAGAATGACGCCGAAAGTCCCGCCGCCGACCTTATTGCCGACTCCATGCTGGCGGCGACACGGCAGGCGGAGAATGGCGGCGCGCAGCTCGCCCTCGTCAATGCGACCGGCGTCCGCATCGGGATGCCCGGCGGCGACATCACCTATGCCAACGCCTTCCAGATGATGCCGTTCGGGAACAACCTTGTCGTCATGACCCTTACCGGTGCCCAGCTGAAGAAAGTGCTCGAGCAGCAGTATAGCGCCGAGAACCTCGCCGCCTCCAAGCGCGTCCCGGCCTTGGCGCCGAGCGACGGGTTCACTTACGCCATCGACGTCAAGCGTCCGAACATGGCGCGCGTGTTCGATATCCGACTTAACGGCGAGCCGGTGAACCCGGCACGCACCTACCGTGTGGTCGTCAACAATTACGTGGCGTCCGGCGGCGACGGTCTCACCGGCTTCACCGAAGGAAGCGATCTCGTCGACAAGGGCATTGTCGACCTTGATGCGTTCGTCGCCTGGATCGCTCCCGGCCGCGCGCCACCGCTCGCCAACCGCATCCGCAACGCGACCCCGCGTTAGCGCAGCGGCGGCTCGTCGAAGCTGCGGAGCTTGCGACTGTGGAGGGCGTCCCCTTCCTTCTGAAGGAGGGTCAGCGCCTCGATGCCGATCCTCAGGTGCTGGTTGATCGCGCGTTCGTAGAAGGCGTTGGCTTGGCCGGGCAATTTGAGCTCGCCGTGTAGCGGCTTGTCCGAGACGCACAGCAGGGTGCCGTAGGGCACGCGGAAGCGATAACCCTGCGCTGCCACGGTCGCCGACTCCATGTCGATCGCCGCCGCCCTGCTCTGGTTGAAGCGGAGCGCCGACAATGTGTAGCGGAGCTCCCAATTGCGGTCGTCGGTAGTCACCACCGTGCCGGTTCGAAGCCTCGACTTCAGTTCGTCCTCCGGCTCGCCGGTGACGTTCACCGCGGCATCGAACAAGGCCTGCTGGACCTCCGCGATCGGGGGCACCGGGATTTCCACCGGAAGAACGTCGTCGAGGACGTGGTCGTCGCGCAAATAAGCGTGAGCGAGAACGTAATCGCCGATCCGCTGGCTGGGACGGAGCCCGCCGCAATGCCCGATCATCAGCCAAACCTGCGGGCGGAGTACCGCGATATGATCGCAGATCGTCTTGGCGTTGGATGGGCCGACTCCGATGTTCACAAGAGTGATGCCGGCGCGGCCCTTGGCCATCAGGTGGTAGGCTGGCATCTGGTGCCGCCGCCAAGTCCCCGCGGCAATTTCCGCTTCGGCATTGGCCAGCTGACCGGGTTCATATACGCCGCCGGGTACCGAAAGGGCCGTATAGGGGCTGTCCGGTTCGCGCAGTTCGTTGATCGCAAAACGGACGAATTCGTCGACGTAGCGAACATAGTTGGTGAACAGCACATAATGCTGGAAGTGCTCCGGGGGCGTCCCGCTGTAGTGGCGCAGCCGAGCCAGGCTGAAGTCGGTCCGCGGACCGTCGAACAGCGACAGCGGTCGCGTCGCGCTCCCCGCCGGATCCCACGCGCCGTCCGCAATCTCGTCGCCGATGTGCACCAGCTCGCTCGACGGAAACCAGCGGGAAAGCTCGGTGCTGCCGATGCCGCCAAGCTCGAGTTGCCCGGCATCGATCACGTAAGGGTAGGGGATTTCGCTTGGAGACCGACCAACCGACAGTTCGACATGATAGTCGCGGACTAGATGTTCGAGCTGGGTCTGGAGATAGGTGCGGTAAAGTTCAGGCCTGGCGATGCTCGCCGTGTAATAGCCCGGCTGGTTGAGGCGAGCGAAGGCGCGCGCCGGCGAAGGTGCCGGCGCGGAGGCATCGTAGCGCACCTGCAGCTCGGGATAGGCGAAGCGACCGTTGGCACGGTCCTGCGGATCAGGCTTGGTGCCGTCGCGAGCGAACGCGGCGACGGCGTCCTTCAGATTGGCGACGGACGAATCGTAGACGTCGCAGAGCTGATCGATGATGCCGGAAATGTCGGAAAGTTCAGTCACCTAAACCGATTGGCGCGTCTCACCGCACGAAACAAGGTCTGTTCGACGACGGGACAATGTACCCGATTGAAGCCAAGAGCATGATCACTCCGTGGCGAGGACGTCGCCAGGCTTGAGTGGCCTGAATCGGTGGGGATCGATGCCTTCTCGCCGCAGGCCGGCTGACAATCGCTCGGCTGGCTCAGCCCAAGGCTCGTCCGTCAGGGCGAAGGTCCCCCAGTGAATGCCACCCGCTTGAGCAGCGTCGAGATCGCGCATTATCTGAATGGCCTCGTCCGGATCGACGTGCTGTGCCGACATGAACCACCGCGGCTCATACGCGCCGATGGGGATCAGGGCGCAATCGATTGGACCGAAACGGCCGCGAATGTCCCGAAAGATCTTCCCGGTGCCATAGCCCGTGTCACCCGCAAAATAGACCTGGGAGCCGCCCGCGTGGATCACGAACCCGCCCCACAACGCCATTCGGCGGTCGCGCATCGTTCGTGACGACCAATGCAGGGCCGGCACGATATGGACCGAAGCCCCCGACAGGATCGTACATTCGTCGCCCCAGTCGCCCGCCGAGATCCTGGCGCCGGGAATGTGCCGCCGGATAATCGTGTCGTTGCCGAGCGGCGTAACGACAAGCGGGTCGTGCTTGCGACACAATGTGGCAAGCGTTGCCATGTCGAGGTGATCGTAATGATTGTGCGACAGCAGGATCGCGTCGATCGGCGGAAGGGAATCCAGGTCGATTCCGGGTGCCGTCACGCGCTTAGGACCGGCAAACGAGAGGGGGCTTGCACGGTCGGACCAGACCGGATCGGTCAGGATGTTCAGTCCTGACTGCTGGATGAGGAGCGTGGCATGCCCGACCATGGTCACCCTGATGCCGTCGACCCTCTTGTCCGGGATGGTTGGCGTTACGGGCACGCGGGCTGGCCAGTGAGCGCGCCGCGAGGTGCGGCGCCAGCGTAGCACATCCATCAGGGAACGATCGGTGGCGGGCTCGCCAGGATTGAAGAAACGAACACCGTCGAAGTGATCCGACGGTGGGCCCTGATAGTACGGATTTCTCTTCGACATCGTCGTTGGCCTCGGCTTTCACCTGTTGGCCAGTGTCACCGAAGGACTGGCAATGGTGAGCCCTGCTGGATTCGAACCAGCGACCTACTGATTAAAAGTCAGTTGCTCTACCGACTGAGCTAAGGGCCCTTGCCACAACGACGCCGTTAGCCGCGCGGGCGGCGTCGGGCAAGGCGGTGGGCGAGATGGCGGGCAGTCAGTGCGCCATCAAGCGGCCAATTGGGAGCGATCGAAGCGAGCGGCTCCAGCGCAAAAGGGCGTTCGGCGAGACGCCGGTGAGGGATCGAAAGGCCGCTGCTGTGGAAGGCGCCGCCGCTCCATGCGAGAATGTCGAGATCGAGGACGCGATCGCCCCAGCGTTTGCCAGGCCGGCGTCCAAACTCCCGCTCAATGCCCTTCAAGCACGTCAGCATGGCCGACGGCTCGGCACCGCTTTCAACCAATGCCACGGCGTTGGCGAAATCCCGGCCTCGCAGTCCGCGTGCCGGATTCAGCATGATCTCCGACGCGTCGAACAGGTCGAATTGACGATCGAGCCGTGCAATTGCCGCTTCGATCACGCTGGCGGGCGCGCCGAAGCGGCCGTGCGGGCGGTTTGAACCCAGAGCGATGGCGTAAAGGTGTGACACACCCTCGCCATTGCGAGGAGCCAAGCGCCGACGCAATCCAGTTCTTTGTGCGTTGGATTGCGCCGTTGCGCTCGCAATGACACAGGGCACACGTGCTTCAGCCCGCCGACCTCTCGCCCGTACCTGCAGCGGAAGCGCCGCGCGATTGCCCACTCTGCCCCAGGCTGGTCGACTTTCGTGAAGAATGCCGCGCTGAATATCCCGAATGGTGGAACGCGCCCGTTCCCGCGTTTGGTGATCCAAACGCCTGGCTGGCAATCGTCGGCCTTGCGCCCGGTAAGCATGGCGCCAACCGAACCGGCCGCCCGTTCACCGGCGATTTCGCAGGCGAGCTTCTCTACGCGACCTTGCTGAAGTTCGGACTTGCAGAGGGCAAGTATCGCGCCGACCCAGCCGACGGGCTGAGGCTCAAGGGTGCGGTGATCCTTAACGCCGTCAAATGCCTGCCACCCGCCAACAAGCCCGAGCCGGCCGAGATCGCGACGTGCCGCCGCTATTTCGAAGCATCGTTGATGGCGCTTCCGAAGGTTCGGGTGCTACTCGCACTCGGTCAAATCGCTCACGTCGCCGCTGCCAGGGCTGTCGGCGTGAAGCCGTCGGCGGTGAAGTTCCGGCATGGTGCCGAGGCACAAGCAGCCGACGGCCGCATCCTGCTGTCGAGCTACCATTGCTCCCGCTACAATCAGAATACGAACCGCCTCAACGCTGAGATGTTCGAGCGCGTGTTCGCTCGTGCGCTGGAGCTACAGCCCTAGCGGGTCCAACGGGCCAGCCAATCGGCGAGCGCCTGCGGACTAAGCGTTCGTGCGTCGGCTAAGGCGGTCACTCGGCCGGCATTGATCAGGCGGTCGGTGCGGGGATCGACGATCAGGACGGCGGGAACGCCTGCAAGCTTCTTGATCCCGTAGTGCTGGGGAATCGCCATGTTCTTGTCGAAGCGGCCAACGTCCACCGTGACCACCTCATAATGGCGGCGGAGGAAGGTCCGCATTTCAGGGCGTTCCATCACGCCGGCGAGAATACGGCAATCTAGACACCAGTTGCCGCCCAGATCGATGAGCAGAAGCTTGCCATTCTTCTTGGCGCGCGCCCTCGTCTGAACGACGTCGCGAGTGCCGTTGGCGGCTTCGTTATAGGGCAGTGGTAGCGGGGCGAGCTGGTCGACCGTCTTGACCGCGATGCGCGGGGCAGGCGCGGATGCGCTTCCCGGAGCGGCAGACAGTATGCTTGCGGCAACAAGAGAGAGCGTCAGCTTCTTCATAGGACTGTCCTTCTAAACGTCTTCGACAAGGCGTCCGTAAAGCTCCGGCCGTCTGTCCCTGAAGAAGCCGAAGGCGGCGCGGTGCTTGCGGGCGGCGGCGAGGTCCAGCTCGGCGACCAACACGCCGGTCTCCTCGGCGCCAAACTCGGCGAGCATGTCGCCGCGCTCATCGCAGATGAAGCTGTGGCCGTAGAAGCGCTGGCCGCACTCGGTGCCGATGCGGTTGGCGGCGATCACGGGGACGACATTGGAAACCGCATGACCGACCATCGCCCGCCGCCACAGCCGTGACGTATCAAGGTCAGGGTCATGGGGCTCGGAGCCGATCGCAGTTGGGTAAAAGAGGATTTCTGCCCCCATCAGCATCATCGCGCGCGCAGTCTCGGGATACCATTGGTCCCAGCAGACGCCGACGCCTAGCGTTGCCCTTTCCGGCCCATTCCACACTTTGAAACCGGTGTTGCCAGGGCGAAAGTAGAATTTCTCCTCATAGCCCGGACCGTCGGGAATGTGGCTCTTGCGGTAAACGCCGGCAATTCCACCACCCGGCTCAATCATCGCCAGGCTGTTGTAATGGTGCGGTCCGTCCAGCTCGAAGAAACTGGTGGGTATCCAGATATTCAGTTCCTCGGCCAGCCTGCGCATTGCGATCACCGACGGATGCTCTTCGGTCCGCTTGGCAGTCGCGAACAGGCTCTCGTCCTCGACCCGGCAGAAGTACGGCCCTTCGAACAGCTCGGGCGGAAGCACCACCTGAGCGCCCTTGCCATGCGCCTCGCGCACCAGCTCCGACACGGCGCGGATGTTGGCGTCGGTTTCCTCGCCGAAGGCAAGCTGGAGTGCGGCAACTTTAAGCCTGGTCATGCGGGTACCTGCTGACTGATGCAGTGGAAGCTTCCACCGCCGGTCAGGACATGGTCAGCCCGCAATCCAATTGCAACGCGGCCGGGGAACAGCGCCTGCGCCGCTTCCACAGCAGCCGCGTCGTTGGGCGCACCGTACTGCGGCACCACCACGGCCGCGTTGCCGATGTAGAAGTTCATGTAGCTCGCAGGGATGATGTCGCCTTCGTCATTCTCGATCCGACCGGGAGACGGCAAGGTAACAATGTCGAGGCCCGCTTCGGCAAGCCGCCGCGCCGCATCTTCGTAGACGGCAGTGTTGGGGTCGTCCTCCGCTGCGGTCGGGATTGCAACCCGTGCCGGAGCAACGAAGCGGGCAAGATTGTCGACATGGCCGTCCGTATGATCGTTCATCAGTCCCGCGCCGAGCCACACTACTCGGGTGAAGCCCAGGTCGTGCCGAAGCCGCTCTTCCACCTCATCCTTCGTCAGCGTGTTGCGGTTGGGGTTGAGCAGGCATTGCTCGGTCGTGATCACGGTGCCGGTGCCGTCATGATCGATAGCGCCGCCTTCAAGGATCCAGTCTGCCTTGGCGTAGGGGAGGGAGGCGGAAGCCGCGAGCCGCTCGCCGATGCTGTCGTCACCTGGCAGGTCGTACTTGCCGCCCCATCCATTGAAGCCGAATCCCGCCGCACGGCGCCTCGAGCCATCGCCGCAGATGATCGGCCCCGTATCGCGCAGCCAGATGTCGCCGAACGGCTGCACTAGCACCGTCGCGAATGGCGCCAACTCACGCGCGGCTTTGGCTGCATCCTCGTGAGCCGCCACGAGCCGGACCTCTTCGCCGCGCCCGTCCGCGTAAAGCGCGGCCGCAAAAGCGGCGACTTCCGCCTCGGCGGGCTTCAGGTCGGCAAGCCACAAATCGGGATCGCTTGGGAAGCCGATCCAAACGGCCTCGTGTGGCGCCCATTCTGGTAAGGGAAGGGTGGTCATGGCGGCGCGCCTAGCAAGCGCAAACAAAAAGGGCGACCCCGAAGGATCGCCCTTTGTCGTCCGCTGCTTCTGCGAAGCTTAGCGCGAATAGAACTCGACGACCAGGTTCGGCTCCATGCGAACGGGGTAGGGCACCTCGTCCAGCTTCGGAACACGGGTGTAGGTCACCTTGGAGGTGCCGTCCGGAACCACGTAATCGGGCACTTCGCGCTCCGCGAGGCTCTGTGCCTCGATGACCAGAGCCATCTCCTGCGCCTTCGGGCCGAGCTCGATGACGTCGTTCACGTCGACGCGGCGGCTGGCAATGTTGCACTTCACGCCGTTGACGCGGATGTGGCCGTGGCTGACCAGCTGGCGGGCGGCCCAGATCGTCGGCGCGAACTTGGCGCGGTATACGATCATGTCGAGACGCCGCTCGAGCAGGCCGATCAGATTCTGGCTGGCGTCGCCCTTCATGCGGCTCGCCTGCTGGAACGTCTGCTTGAACTGCTTCTCGGTGATGTCGCCGTAATAGCCCTTCAGCTTCTGCTTGGCGCGGAGCTGAATGCCGTAGTCGCTGAGCTTGCCCTTGCGGCGCTGACCGTGCTGGCCGGGCCGTACTCGCGGCGGTTGACCGGGCTCTTCGGACGACCGAAGACGTTCTCGCCCATGCGACGGTCGAGTTTATACTTGGCGCTGGTGCGCTTCGACATGTGATTTCCTTCAATTGCGTCGTGTCAAAATACCCGGAACCGCGCTGCTTGCTCATGAAGGTCAGGAGGGCAGGGCAACCGCTTCACCGGGGTGCGGTGCCAATTGCGAAGGCGCGCCACTAGCGAACGGTGCCTTCCTGGTCAAGTTCTTGGCGCTAGCGCGGCCGCGGCGGCGAGGCCAACGCGCGGATGATGCCACGCACCGCTTTCACCTCCCGCGACGACCAGCCGGTCTTGGTGAAGATGGTGCGGATTGTGTTGCGGGTGGCTTCGGCGCGGATCGCCGGGAAAAAGTAGCCTTTGGCTTCCAGCTCTTCGTTGAGCTGACGGATCATTCCCTCGACCTCGCCTTGCGGCGCGGGAGGCTCAAGCTCCTTGGCGGGCGGCACGGCAAGGTCCGAACGCCGCGACCATTCGTAGGCGAGAAGGATCACCGCCTGGGCTAGGTTGAGGCTCCCGAACTCCGGGTTGATCGGCACGGTGACGATAGCGTTCGCGAGTGCGACGTCTTCGGTCTCAAGCCCCGAGCGCTCTGCGCCGAACAAGATTGCAGTGCGACCTGGCTGAGCGTGGATGCCGTCGGCCATCTCCTCGGGCGAGACGACCGGCATGACGAGGTCGCGGCGGCGAACAGTGGAGGCGTAGACGAATGAACAGTCAGCGATGGCGTCCTGGACCGAGTTGAAGACCCGCGCTTGTTCAAGGACGATGTCCGCGCCGCTGGCGGCGGGGCCGGCAGACGGGTTCGGCCAGCCATCGCGAGGGGTGACAAGTCGCATTTCGGTGAGGCCGAAGTTCAGCATGGCGCGCGCCGCTTTGCCGATGTTCTCGCCGAGTTGGGGGCGAACGAGAACGATGACGGGGTCGGCGCTCACAGCAGCTTGTTCTGGCCGGGCGGCGCCACACCCTCTTTCTCGACTCGCTCGGCGATTTCGGCAAAGTCGCCCGGTTCGTTGAAGTCCTTGTAGATGCTTGCGAAGCGGATGTAGGCGACGTGGTCGAGGGACTTCAGGCCGGCCATCACCGCCTCGCCGATCTTCACCGATGGCACTTCGTCGCCGGTCGTCTCCATCTGGCGCTGAACGCCGCTGACCAGCCGGTCGATCTTGGACGCATCGATATCGCGCTTGCGGCAGGCGTGCCCGATGGCGCGCTCAAGCTTGGAGCGGTCGAACGGCTCGCGCTTGCCGTCCTTCTTGACGACGGTGAGGTCGCGCAGTTGCACTCGCTCGAACGTCGTAAAGCGCGCGCCGCAAGCCTCGCACTGACGGCGACGGCGGATGGCGGCGCCGTCCTCGCTTGGGCGGCTGTCCTTAACCTGGCTGTCTTCGTGGGCGCAGAAGGGGCAACGCAAGCGGCTAGAGGTCCTAGTAGATGGGGAAGCGCGCGCAGAGCGAGCGAACGCGGGCGTTCACCTGCCGCTCGACTTCGGCATTGCCCTCGGCGCCCGTTGCCTTGAGCCCGTCGAGCACGTCGGCGACCATGTCGGCAATGTCGCGGAACTCCGCCTCGCCGAAGCCGCGGGTGGTCCCGGCGGGCGAACCGACGCGAATGCCGCTGGTCTTCATTGGCGGCAGCGGGTCGAACGGAACGCCGTTCTTGTTGCAGGTGATGCCGGCGCGCTCCAGCGCCTCGTCGGCATCCTTGCCGGTGAGGCCGAGCGGACGGAGGTCAATCAGGGCCAGGTGGGTGTCGGTTCCGCCGGCAACCACGTCGGCGCCGCGCTCCTTCAATCGTCCGGCAAGTGCCTGGGCGTTGGCGATCACCGCCTTGGCGTAGGTTTTGAAATCAGGCTGCAGCGCTTCGCCGAACGCCACCGCCTTGGCGGCGATGACGTGCATCAGCGGGCCGCCCTGGAGGCCGGGGAAAACGGCCGAGTTGATCTTCTTGGCAATGGCTTCGTCGTCAGTCATCACCATCCCGCCGCGCGGGCCGCGCAGAGTCTTGTGGGTCGTGGTGGTGACCACATGGGCGTGGCCGAAGGGCGACGGGTGCTCGCCGGCCGCAACGAGGCCGGCGAAGTGGGCCATGTCGACCATGAACAGGGCGCCGACTTCGTCAGCGATGGCGCGGAAGCGGGCGAAGTCGATGTGGCGCGGGTAGGCGGAGCCGCCGGCGATGATCAGTTTCGGCCGGCTTTCGCGGGCAAGCCGCTCGACCTCGTCGAAGTCGATGCGGTGATCGTCCTCGCGCACGCCATATTGAACGGCGTTGAACCATTTGCCGGACTGCGCAGGCGGCGCGCCGTGCGTCAGGTGGCCGCCTGCCGCGAGGCTCATGCCCATGATCGTGTCGCCGGGCTGAAGCAGCGCCATCATCACCGCGCCATTGGCCTGGGCTCCGGAGTGCGGCTGGACGTTGGCGAAGCCGCACCCGAAAAGTTGCTTGGCGCGGTCGATCGCCAGCTGCTCGACCACGTCGGACGGGTGACAGCCTTGGTAGTAGCGGCGACCAGGATAACCTTCCGCATACTTGTTGGTGAAGACCGATCCCTGCGCCTCCAGCACGGCGCGGCTGACAATGTTCTCCGAGGCAATCAGCTCGATCTGGTTCTGCTCGCGCTCCAGCTCCTGCCGGATGGCATCGGCCACTGCGGTGTCTGCATCGCCTAAGCGGCGGGTGAAGAAGCCTTCCGGCTGCACGTCGTTCAAGTTCGCTGCCGTAGCCATCAGTCGCTGTCCTGTAGGGGCTTGGAAAGTTGATCGACACGGCGCGCGTGGCGCCCGCCGGCGAATGGAGTTTCGAGGAATGCCGCGACGCAGGCCCTGGCCATGTCGCTGCCGATCAGCCTGGCACCGAGGGCCAGAACATTGGCATCGTTATGCTCGCGTGCAAGCTGCGCCGAAACTGGATCGTCGACCCGGGCGCAGCGGCAGGCCGGGTTGCGGTTGACGGCGATGGAGATGCCTATGCCGGAGCCGCAGACCGCGATCCCGCGCTCGGCGGCACCGCCTGCCACGGCTTCGGCGACTAAAGCGCCGTAGGATGGATAGTCGACGCTCTCCGGCCCATTGGTGCCAAGGTCGATCACGTCATGACCCTGCTCGCGGAGCCAGCCCACGAGTTCGTCCTTCAGGCCGTACCCGGCATGATCGGAGGCGAGCGCGATGTTCATGTGTCCTGAGCCTCTAGCGCCCCCGACGCGATTTCGCCACCCGCAACCTCGGCCCGAAGGTCACAAAAGCTACCGCGCCGCTTATCCCTGCAGGAACGCAAAGCACAGGTTCGATGCCGTAGGCGAGCGGCCGGGACTCACCCCTGGCTGAGCCTTCCCGCAAGTCTGGCCCTGAGACCTTCGGGCGCAAATTCCACTTCCGCCGTGCCGCGGATTTCGGCCGCGAGGCTGCGCTTCAGGAGGCGCATGCCGAAGCCCTCGGCTTGAGGTGGCTTGACCAAAGGTCCGCCGCGCTCCTCCCACGACATGGTGAAATGCCCGTCGTCGGCGCTCCAGCGAAGGACGATCTTGCCCGCGTCGGTCGTCAGCGCCCCATATTTCGAAGCGTTCGTCGCCAGCTCATGCAGTGCCAGCGCAAGACTGACGGCGGTTTGCGGCAAAAGGCGGAGGTCCGGCCCTTCGATGTCGCACCGGTCCATGCTGCAGAACGGGCCCATGGCGGTCTTCACCACCTCCAGCATGGAGGCGGAATCCCACTTTTCCCGAGTCAGGAGGTTGTGGGCGGCGGCAAGGGCCTGGAGCCGCGCCTCAAACGCGGAAATCGCCGCATCCGGGGAGGCATTCTTCCGGAACGTTTGATGTGCGAGGCTCTGCACGATGGCGAGCGTGTTCTTTACCCGGTGGTTGAGCTCGCCCACCAGCATCTGCTGGTGGCGCTGGCTTTCGCGACGGGCGGCGTCGGACGCGTTCAGCGCGCTTGCCACGCGATCGACCTCGCGGAACCCGGTATGAAGGGGCTTGCCGTTGTCGCCCTGCTCGCTGACGATGAGCAGCTTGTTGATGGAAGAGACGAGGCGCGCGCCGATTGCTGTCGCCAAAAAGGCGGCGAGCGCCAGCACGGCAAGGGCGAGGAGCGACCCGCTGCGAATGGCCTTGTTTGTGGCCATGTCGATTTCGCTCAGCGGTGTTCCGACGATTACGGCCCAGCCCGACATTGGCGAGCGCCGGAAGGCGGAGAGCATGTCGACGCCGTCCAGACTCTTGCTTTCGAGAGTGGCGGATTGCGCGCCGCTCGCCAGCGCCTTCATCATTGCGCCCGTCGCCGGCCTGCCGACAAACTGGAGCGGCCGGATGTTGCGCCAGATCACTGCTCCGTTGCGGTCTACAAGCGTAGCGACATTGCCGCCGCCAATCTTCTCGCGGATGAGGATCGAGCCAAACCGCTCCGGGTTGATGACCATCGAGATGGCATATTCCGGAGTTCCGCCGGCTTTTAGTGGCACATCCACGCAGACGATGTTCGGTTCGATCGCGCCGTGGACAAGGTTGCAGACCCTAGGCTTGCCACCAGCAATCTCCCGCCACATCGCAAGTGGCGGTGGTGTTCTCGGCAATCTTGCCCCGACGGGCAGCCGCGTATTGACCCATTGCTGGCCACGCCGATCGTGAACGACGATCCACGCGTGGGGATCGCGAAACGCCGCGCGGGCCTGCCGGTCAAGCGCTGCCCAGTCATGCCGTTCGGCCGCCTCGGACGCGCCAAGTGCAAGCAGGATGCCCTGGCCGCGCTCAAGCTCCCGATCGACGGCGAGGGAGAGGGCTCGCGAGGTTTCCCGCGCCTGCGCCTCGGCTTGCTGGCGGGAGATTTGCCTCGCCTGAAGAACAACCAACCCGAACGCGAGGGCGGCGAGCAACAGGCAGACGCCGACGAGCGCGAAAAGGTGCACGCGAATAGAACGCAAGCGGCACTGCCCCCTGAAAAGTGGTCGAGGTTTAGCAGGTCTCAAGTCAGGCACTAGTGGGCATTTCGTCCACCGCGACGAAGGTTTAGGCGGCCTTCTTCATCTCCAGGCGGTCCCAGACCTCGACCAGAGCGGTCGTCAGCTGATCCATCAGCGCTTCGCTGTGCGTCGGCCCTGGCGTGAAGCGGAGGCGCTCGGTGCCGCGGGGGACGGTGGGATAGTTGATCGGCTGAACGTAGAAGCCGTATTCGGCGAGCAAGATGTCGCTGATGCGCTTGGCCTTGGCCGGACAGCCTACGAGCAACGGCACGATGTGGGTGACGCTGGGCATCAGCGGCAGGCCGGCGTCCAGGAACTTGGCCTTGAGCATGGCTGCGGCATTCTGCTGCGCCTGGCGTTCCTCGTTGCTGGCCTTGAGGTGGCGGACACTGGCGAGGACGCCGGCGACCAGCACCGGCGACAGGCTGGTAGTGAAGATAAAGCCGGGCGCGTAGCTGCGGATGCAGTCGACGATGGTCTTGTCGGCCGCGATATAGCCACCCATGACCCCGAACGCCTTGCCGAGCGTGCCTTCGATGATGGTCAGTCGGTCGGCGACTCCGTCGCGCTCCGAAATGCCGCCGCCGTGTGCACCGTACATGCCGACCGCGTGGACCTCGTCGAGATAGGTGAGGGCGCCGTAGCGGTCGGCGAGGTCGCAGATGTCGGCGATCGGCGCGACGTCGCCGTCCATCGAATAGACGCTTTCAAACGCGATCAGCTTGGGCGTTTCGGGATCTTCCGCCGCCAGCAATTCTTCAAGATGCTCAAGGTCGTTGTGGCGGAAGATGCGCTTTTCGCAGCCACTGCTCTTGATGCCTGCGATCATGGACGCGTGGTTGAGCTCGTCCGAGAAGATGACGCAGCCGGGGAGCAATTTGCCGAGCGTCGACAGCGCGGCCTCGTTGGAGACATAGCCAGAAGTGAACAGCAGTGCGGCTTCCTTGCCGTGAAGCGAGGCGAGTTCGGCCTCAAGCTGCACATGGTAATGGGTGTTGCCGCCGATGTTGCGGGTGCCGCCGGAGCCGGCGCCGACATCGTGCAGCGCTTCCTCCATCGCCGCGATCACGGACGGGTGCTGGCCCATGCCGAGATAGTCGTTGGAGCACCAGACGGTGATCGGTTTGGGGCCATTGCCGCCGAAGCAGCGGGCATTCGGATACTGGCCTTTGGTACGAAGGATGTCGATGAAGACGCGATAGCGGTCTTCGTCGTGCAGCCGATCGATCGCGGCCTTGAAGATGCTGTTATAATCCATGAACCCGTGCTCGCCGGCGCTTTAACCCTTTGTGACAGGCATTTCCATTGCGAATGACTCGCAACTAAAGGGTGCTGATCTCGTCCAGTCCGAAGCTGGCAAGCGTGCCAAGAAGTGGGCCGCGCGGCGGAAGGCCGGTGAAGACGGCGACGTTCGAACGGGGCACGGTCGGCCAGACCTGATCGCGGGTCAGGTAGGCGATACGGCGCGCAATGCCGAGGCCACCGTCGACGGTAGCGACACCGGGAAGCGCGTTCCGCATTTCGTCGCCAAGCAACGGGAAATGTGTGCAGGCGAGGACGACCACATCCATCCGCTCGCCATCCGGGTGGGCGAGCATCGGTGCTACGGCTGCTTTCACGTCCGCAGCATCTACCGCGTTCCCCGCCAGCTTGGCTTCGGCGAGTTCGACCAGTTCGGGGGAGCCATGGCGAATGACGCTGCAGTCGGCGGCATAGCGGCTGGCGAGGTCGTCGACATAAGGCTGGCGGACGGTCGCCTCGGTGCCAAGCACGCCGATCACCCGGGTTGTCGACCGTTCGCCGGCAGGTTTGATCGCAGGGACCGTGCCGACCACGGGAAGGTCGAGCGCGGAGCGGACATGTTCCAGTGCGATCGTCGATGCGGTATTACAGGCGATGACCGCCAGCCGCGGCCTGAAGCGCTCCACCAGGCGGCCCAGGAGTGCCGGGACCCGCGACGCAATCTCCTTCTCGCTTCGCTTGCCATAAGGGAAGCCGGCGCTGTCGGCGACGTAGACGACGGGCGCGTTGGGCAGCAGTGTGCGGGTCGGTTGAAGCACGGACAGGCCGCCGACGCCGGAATCGAAGAACAGGATTGGAGCGTCGGGATTCATGGACCTGCTTTGCCGTGCGTTGCGCCGCCTCGCAACTTTGCCTACCAACCGACACTATGGACCCGCAGGCGCTGCTCGTATTCGCAATCGGTTACCTGCTGGGATCCATCCCGTTCGGCCTGATCCTGACACGCCTTTTCGGCAAGGGCGATCTGCGCGCCATCGGGTCTGGAAACATCGGGGCGACCAATGTGCTTCGGACGGGGTCGAAGGGACTGGCCGCCGCGACCCTGATCCTCGACGCGCTGAAGGGCACGGTCGCCGTTCTGGTCGCGCATCATCATTTTCCCGGTTTCGAGCATCTCGCTGCTGCGGGTGCGTTGATCGGCCACCTTTACCCGGTGTGGTTGAAGTTCATGGGTGGCAAGGGCGTCGCCACCTTCCTCGGCATCCTGATCTTTCTCTTGCCGATTGCCGCTGCCGTTTATGCCGCGGTGTGGGTCCTCCTGCTGCTGACGATCCGAATCTCGTCCGTGGCAGGAATGGCGGCGGCGATCAGCGCCCCGGTCACGGCCGCCGTGCTTGGCCGCGAACAATTCTCATCCGCGCCCGCCTTATTCCCAATGCTGCTCGGTTTCGCATTGCTGGTGGTTTGGAAACACCGGACCAACATTGCCCGGCTGAGGGCTGGAACCGAGCCACGCATCGGGAAGGGGAAGGGTGACTGACGACCTGATCGACCGCGTCCGGCTGCTGCGCACGCCGGGCATAGGTCCAATCACTTACCGTCAGCTGATCCGCCGCTTCGGCAGCCCCGCTGCGGCGCTGGACGCAGTGCCCGACTTGGCGCGTCGCGGTGGTGGACGGCCGCCGGCATTGTTCGGGAGGGCGCAGGCGGAGCGAGAGGTGGGGCAGGTGCAGGCGCTCGGTGCCCGCTACCTCGTGCTCGGGCAGGGCCTCTACCCGCCACCGCTTGCCGAACTGGACGATGCGCCTCCGCTTGTTGTTGCGAAGGGCCAACTATCACTGCTTGAACGCCCCGCAGTGGCGATTGTCGGGGCCCGCAACGCGTCGGCCGCGGCGTGCCGCTTCGCGCGCATGCTGGCCCACGATTTGTCGGAAGCCGGTTTGTTGGTCGTTTCCGGCCTGGCACGAGGGATTGATGCGGCGGCGCACGACGGCGCGATCGACGGCGGCACTGTCGGTGTGGTCGCAGGCGGGATCGACATCTTCTACCCGCCAGAGAACCGTGCGCGCCAGGAGGCGATGTTCGCACGCGGGCTGGTGCTCGCTGAAATGCCGCCGGGCACCGAACCACGCGCCCGCCACTTCCCTTACCGTAATCGGATCATCGCCGGCATGAGCCTCGGCACAGTTGTGGTCGAAGCCGCGCCACGGTCCGGATCGCTGATCACCGCCCGACTGGCAGCGGAAGCGGGGCGGGAGGTGCTGGCAGTGCCCGGCTTCCCGCTCGACCCGCGGGCCCAGGGCTGCAACCAACTTATCCGCGACGGCGCGACCCTAATCCAGAACGCCGCGGACGTAATCGAGGCAATCCAGCCGGGCAGTGCCGGTGCTCGCACGAGGCCTGCCGATCCACCTGCGCCCTCCGTGGTGCGCGAGGATCCGCAGGCCGTGAGCCTGGTGCAGGAATTGCTCGGGCCGTCGCCGGTCGCGGTGGATGAGATCGTCCGCCAGTCCGGACTTTCCAGCGGCGATGTCCAACTCGCCTTGCTGGAACTCGACCTTGCAGGGCGCCTCGACCAGCATGCCGGCGGAAGGGTCGCGCTTCGCGGCTGACACCGCTTGACGGGCCTTGCCGAGCTTCAGCACCATACGCGTATGCGTGAGGAAATGAATTGAAGCTCGTCGTCGTCGAATCGCCTGCCAAGGCGAAAACCATAGAGAAATATTTGGGGCCGGGACACCGCGTACTGGCCAGTTACGGCCATGTCCGCGATCTTCCGCCGAAGGATGGCTCGGTCGATCCGGATCATGACTTTGCCATGCAGTGGCAGGTGTCGGCGGATCGCTCCAAGCAGCTGAAGGAAATCACCGACACGGCCAAAAAGGCCGACACATTGATCCTCGCCACCGACCCCGATCGCGAGGGCGAGGCAATCAGCTGGCACGTTCAGGAGGTGCTGACTGCCAAGAAGGCGCTGCCCAAAGACGTTCAGCGGGTGACCTTCAACGCGATCACCAAGTCGGCGGTCACTGAGGCGATGGGCAAGCCCCGCGGCCTGGATACCGACCTGATCGATGCTTACCGGGCGCGCCGGGCCCTCGACTACCTGGTCGGCTTCACCCTGTCGCCGATCCTGTGGCGAAAGCTTCCGGGCGCCAAGTCGGCGGGCCGAGTGCAGTCGGTTGCACTGCGGTTGATCGTCGATCGGGAACGCGAGATCGAGATCTTCCGGCCCCAGGAATATTGGTC
The DNA here is from genome assembly GCF_011300455.1 of Sphingomonas piscis. Taxonomy (NCBI): domain Bacteria; kingdom Pseudomonadati; phylum Pseudomonadota; class Alphaproteobacteria; order Sphingomonadales; family Sphingomonadaceae; genus Sphingomonas; species Sphingomonas piscis. The sequence goes on along the minus strand of NZ_CP049869.1, from coordinate 158,125 downwards.
GGTGACCGCCGCCTTCGAAGCGGACGGGCAGGGCTTCACCGCGCGGCTCGTCAACCTCGACGGCAAGAAGATCGACCGGCTGACGATCGGCGCGAAGGGCGATGCCGATGCGGCCAAGGCAGTGGTCGAGGCGGGACGGTTCACCGTGGCCTCGGTCGACACCAAGCCCTTCGCCAAGAACCCGCCCGCGCCGTTCACCACCTCGACCCTTCAGCAGGAGGCGGCGCGGAAGCTCGGTTTTGCCGCGAGTCACACCATGCGAGTCGCTCAGTCGCTCTACGAGGACGGGCTGATCACCTACATGCGGACCGACGGCGTCGACATGGCGGCGGAAGCGGTGAGCGCCGCGCGCAAGGCGGTGGCGAGCCGCTACAACGCCGGCTACCTGCCCGACAAGCCGCGCCATTACACCAGCAAGGCCAAGAATGCGCAGGAAGCGCATGAGGCGATCCGGCCAACCGACTTCAGCAAGGCCAAGGCGGGCTCAGGCGATCACGGGCGGCTGTACGAGCTGATCTACAACCGCGCGCTTGCCAGCCAGATGGCCTCGGCGAGGCTGGAGCGAACCACCGTTGAATTAACGGATGGTGCGGGCCGCGCGACCCTGCGTGCCACGGGTCAAGCAGTGCTCTTCCCCGGCTACCTCGCCCTCTACGAAGAAGGCCGAGACGAGAAAGCGGACGACGAAGACAGCGCGCGCATGCCGGTGCTGCGCAACGGCGACTCTCCTGCGAAGAAAGGCGTGGAGGCGACGCAGCACTTCACCCAGCCGCCGCCGCGCTTTTCGGAGGCCAGCCTCGTCAAGCGACTGGAGGAGCTCGGCATTGGGCGGCCGTCGACTTACGCCGCGACGCTGCAGACGCTGAAGGATCGCGAGTACGTTCGCGTCGAGAAGAACCGCTTCATTCCCGAGGAAAGCGGCCGGCTGGTAACGGCCTTTCTCGAGCGCTTCTTCGAACGCTATGTGAACTACGACTATACGGCTGAGCTCGAGGAAGAGCTGGACGACGTGTCGGGTGGACGTCTCGACTGGCAGAAGCTGCTCGACGCCTTCTGGCGCGACTTCCAGCCCAAAGCGGGCGAAGTTATGGAGCAGCAGCCGTCGGAGGTGACTGCCGCGCTCGACGAGTTCCTGGAGCCGTTCCTGTTCCCCGAAATGGAAGATGGCTCCGACCCGCGCCTGTGTCCGGCTTGCGGCAACGGCCGGCTGGCGTTGCGCGGCGGCAAGTTCGGCGCCTTCGTCGCCTGCTCCAATTATCCGGAGTGTAAGTTCACGCGGAAGTTCGGTCAGGCAGGCGGCGATGCCGTCGCTGATCAGCCGTCGGAGCTTGGTGAAGGGATTAGCCTCAAGAGCGGGCGGTTTGGTCCCTATGTGGAGCAAGGGGAGGGGAAAGAGGCCAAGCGGGCCTCCGTGCCGAAGGACATTCCAGTGGAGGGCCTGACGCTCGAGACGGCCAAGCAGCTGCTGTCGCTGCCGCGAGAGATTGGCGCGCACCCGGAAACAGGGCAGCCGATCGTCGCATCCATCGGCCGCTACGGCCCCTACCTGATGCATGACGGCAAATATGCGCGGCTTTCGTCCACCGCAGAGGTGTTCGAGACCGGCATGAACGCCGCCGTCGCCAAGCTCGCGGATGCGGCTGCAGGCGGCGGGCGGCAGCGCGGCGCGGCTCGGGAACCGCTCGCCGTGCTCGGCGCGCATCCGGAAAGCGGCAAGGAGATCAAGGTCCTCGAAGGCCGCTTCGGACCATATGTCACCGACGGCACGACCCACGCGACCTTGCCCAAAAGCGCCGACCCTAAGGCGGTGACACTGGATGAGGCCATCGAGCTGATCCGTGCGAAGGAAGCCAAGGGGCCGGCCAAGAAGAAGGGCGGCCGCAAGGCGCCCGCAAGGAAGAAGAAAGCATGATCGACATCCAGCTTCAGCGCCTGCCGCACGGCGAAGGTTTGCCCCTGCCGTCCTATGCAACCGAAGGGGCCGCGGGGTTGGATGTCGTCGCCGCCGAGGAACTGACCCTTGCGCCGGGTGCACGCCACGCCGTTGCGACGGGCTTCGCCATGGCCATTCCCGAAGGCTTCGAAGTTCAGGTTCGCCCGCGCTCCGGCCTCGCACTCAAGAACGGCATCACCTGCCTCAACACGCCCGGCACCATCGACAGCGACTATCGCGGTGAGGTCAAAGTCATTCTCGCCAACCTCGGCAGCGAACCATTCCAGATCCGCCGTGGTGAGCGGATCGCGCAGCTGGTCCCCGCGCCGGTGCTGAAGGCGAGCTTTCGCGAAGTCGAGAGCCTCGATGAGACCGTCCGCGGCACAGGGGGGTTCGGCAGCACCGGACAGTGACGGAGCTTAGCGACAGCGAACTCGACCGTTACGCCCGGCACATCGTATTGCCGCAGGTGGGTGGGCTCGGTCAGCGCAAGCTCCGGGCCGCCAGGATCGCGGTGGTCGGTGCGGGCGGTATCGGCAGCGCGGTCATTCCGTCACTGGCGGGTGCGGGCGTTGGCCGCCTGACGATTATCGACGCGGATAGCGTCGACCTCAGCAATCTGCATCGGCAGCCCATTTTCCGCGAGAAGGACGAAGGCCAGCCGAAGGCGGAGCTTGCAGCGGCGTTTGTGGGCAAGCTGAACCGGTTCGTCGAGGTCGCGGCCGTGCGCGAGCGGATCGATGCGGAGAGCGCATCATCACTCCTCACCGGTCATGACCTCGTCATTGACGGCACCGATAATTTCGCGACACGGCTCGCGGTGAGCGATGCGTGCGTTCAACTCGGCACCCCGCTGCTTTCCGCCGCCGCAGTCCAGTTTCAGGGACAGGTGGCGCTGTTCCGATCGCGACCCTGTTATCGCTGCTTCGTCGGAGATGCATTCGATGCCGACGATTGCGACACCTGCGCGGAGCAGGGCGTCCTGGGTGCCCTAGCCGCTACCGTCGGCAGCCTCGCGGCCCTGCTTGCTATCAACAGCATCGTCGGCGTCGGCGGTGATCAGGCAGGCAAGCTGCACCTGTTCGATGGCATCGGCCTAAGCTGGCGCCAAATCCGGATTCCGGCGGACCCGAACTGCCGCGTCTGCGCTCATCGGAGCGCCTGAGCCACCCGCACCACCAGCACGCGGGCAACATCCGCCTTGTCTGCCTCCGGCCAGCTTTCCACGCCTTCGGCAGTAACCAGATGTACCTGGTTGCGGGTACCGCCCATCACGTCGCCCGAAACGTCGTTGGCGACGATCCAGTCGGCACCTTTCGCCGCGTGCTTACGGACTGCCCGGCGCGCAACGTCGTCCGTCTCCGCGGCAAAGCCGACGAGCAAGGACGGACGCTGCGGCGAGGCGGCAAGCTCCGCAAGAATGTCGCGGGTCGGCAGGAAGCGGAGCTGCGGGGGCCCGTCACCCTTCTTCAATTTGGTCGAGGCCGGTTCTACTCGCCAATCGGCGACCGCGGCGACCAGGACCGCCACGTCGCAAGGCAAGGCGGCAAACACTGCGTCGGCCATCTGGCCAGCCGTCTCGACGTCGACGCGCTCGACGCCGTTGGGTGTAGGCAGGCACACCGGCCCCGCAATCAGTGTCACGCGCGCACCTGCCTCGGCAGCGGCAGCGGCGATCGCGAAGCCCTGTCGGCCCGATGAGCGATTGGCGATAACCCGCACCGGATCGATCGGCTCGTGAGTCGGGCCAGCGGTGACGAGGATGTGCTTGCCGGTAAGGCTCACGCGAACTCTTGGCTCAGCCAGTCCAGGATCGCCTGAGGCTCGGGAAGACGGCCGGGACCATATTCGCCGCACGCCATCTCGCCCTCGGCCGGATCAATGACGCGGATGCCGTCAGCTTTAAGCTGCACGACGTTGCGCTTGGTCGCGGGATGGAGCCACATGCGGACGTTCATGGCTGGGGCGACCACCACCGGCTTGTCGGTCGCGAGCAGCAGGGTAGTGGCGAGATCGTCGGCAATGCCGGCCGCCATCTTGGCCATCAGGTCGGCTGTTGCCGGGCAGACCAGCACCACGTCGGCGGCGCGCGAGAGCTGGATGTGGCCGATTTCCACCTCCTCCTTCAGCTCCCAAAGCGACGTGTAGACCGGGCTCTCGGCCAGTGTGCCAAGGCTCATCGCGGTAACGAAATTCTCTCCGCTCTTTGTCAGCACCGGCGTGACCTGATGGCCCGCTTTCTTGAGCAAACGGATGAGTTCCAGCGACTTGTAAGCGGCGATGCCACCGCCGACGATGAGAAGAACCTTCATAAGGCTAGAATAGCAGAGCCATCATGCCAGCGCCCGCTGCTCCGCTCAGTAGGGCTACAGCCAGGTAGCTTAGCCAGTTCGGTCGCCTAATCACCGCGATTTCCGGAAGCGGCGGGGGCGGCGGCGCGGCACCGAAGGGCGGGTAATATTGGTCCATGCGGTGGATCAACTTGGGGATGAGCTTCATCGCCCGCACCGTTTCCGTGATGCGGTCGGCGTAATAAGCTTCTGGTCCCAACTCACCGCGAATCCATTCGCGCAGGAAGGGCTCGGCCGTTTCCCACATGTTGATGTCGGGATCGAGCGCGGTTGCCACGCCTTCCTCCATCACCATCGTCTTCTGCAGCAGCAGCAGGTGCGGCTGGGTCGGCATGTCGAAGTCGCGGGTGATCGCAAACAGGCTTTCCAGCATCCGCCCGACCGAGATATCCTTGACGGGCAGCCCGCGGATCGGCTCGCCGGCAGCACGAAGCGCGGTCGCGAACTCGTCGACGCTGTGGTGCGAGGGGACGTACTGCGCCTCGAAGTGGATTTCGGCCACGCGGCGGTAATTGCCGGTGATCAGGCCATAGAGGATTTCGGCCAGCCACATGCGGGCCCGGCGGTCGATCCGGCCCATGATCCCAAAGTCGATCGCCGCGATCCGGCCGTCGCAGAGCGCAAACAGGTTTCCCTGATGAAGGTCCGCGTGGAAGAAGCCGTCCACCACCGCCTGGCGAAGGAAGCCGCGAACCAGCGTTTCGGCCAGCTTCCTTGTGTCGTAGCCTGCCGCCACAAGCGCATCGCGGTCGTTCAGCTTGATGCCATCGAGCCACTCCAGCGTCAGCACCCGACGCGCGGTGCGGCGCCAGTCGATCTCCGGAATGTGGAAGTTCGGCTCGGCGACCATATTCTCGCGAAGCTCGGAAGCGGAGGCCGCCTCGCGCTGTAGGTCCAGCTCGCGCGCGGTCCATTGACGAAAGTGCGCAACCACGAGGCGCGGGCGGAGGCGTTCCAGCTCCCCGCCCATGCGCTCCACATGTGCCGCCGACCATTCGTAGGTCTCGAGGGCCTTGGCAAACTCCTCTTCGACGCCGGGGCGGAGGACCTTGACCGCGACTTGGCGGCCCTCGGTCGTGACTGCCCGGTGGACCTGCGCGATCGAAGCGGCGCCGACCGGCTCGGGATCGAACTCGCTGAACAAGGATTCGAGTGGGGCGTCGAACGAGGTTTCGATCACCTGTTTGATGGCGGCGAACGGCGCGGGCGGCAGATTGTCCTGCAGCTGGGAGAGGTTCTCCGCAGCCTTGGCACCGACGAGGTCCGGGCGGGTCGAGAGCGCCTGACCGAGCTTGATCGCTGCGGGCCCGATGTCCTGCAGAGCGCGCGCGTACTGGGGCGTGGCCGGGATGCGCGCGCCAAAGCGGGCGACCCGTGCAAGGCGGCGGACCTGCGGCGGGGTTAGCGGGTCCTGCTCGATCCCGCGCAGCGCGCCATGCTTAGCGAGCGTACGGCCCCATTTGAGGAGCCGCCAAAGATGGGCAACGTCGGAGGTCACACCTTCCACCCGCTCCAGATACAGACCAGGCCCCCAGGATCGGCTCTGCCTTGGTGCTGACAAAGCCTGCCTCGCCGATCATCTGGCCGAAACGCTCCACGCGGGGGAAGCGGCGGATTGACTCGACCAGGTAGCGGTAGCTTGCCTCATCGTTGGCGACGGCCTTGCCGATGCGGGGAATGAAGGTTTCCGCGTAACGCTCGTAAAGCTGTGCGAAGCCGGGCCATTCGCTGCTCGAAAACTCCAGGCAGAAGAAGCGGCCGCCGCGGTTGAGGACCCGGTGCGCCTCACGCAGCGCGGCGGGAATGTCGGTAACGTTCCTGATGCCGAAGGCGATGGTGTAGGCATCGAATCCTGCCGAATCGAAGCTCAGGCTCTCGGCATTCTCAACTTTCCAGGTGAGACCCTCGATCCGGCGTTGCCGCGCCCGCTCCTCACCGACGGCAAGCATGTCGGCATTGATGTCCGAGACGGTGACACGCGCTCCTCGGGCCGCCATCCGGAAGGCGATGTCGCCAGTCCCGCCCGCCATGTCGAGGACCTCTTCGGCCCGGCGCGGCTTCACGCGATTGACGAAACGATCCTTCCACAGCCGGTGCATGCCGCCTGACATCAGGTCGTTCATGACATCGTAGCGCCGGGCAACGGACGAAAAGACCTGGCCAACCCGGCGGGTCTTCTCCTCTGGGCTGACGAGCTGGTCGCCGAAATTCACCTGATCGCTCATGAGGCTGCGCTCTAGCGGGGAAGGCGGGCCTTCGCCATATGGCCCGTGTGCCTGAACTTCCCGAAGTTGAAACCACCGTCCGCGGCCTGGCCAGGGTGCTCGACCGCCGCCGGATCGATCGAGTGGAGGTCAACCGCGCCGACCTCCGGCGAGCCTTCCCGCAAGATATCGGCCAGCGGCTGACAGGAGCGCGGGTGACGGGTCTCGGGCGGCGCGCGAAATACGGCCTGATCCACACCGACCGCCAGGACGTGCTGGTGTTCCATCTGGGCATGTCCGGACGGTGGCGCATCGACCCTGCCGGAGCCGACAAGCACGATCACCTGTTGCTGACCACCGACGACGGCCATCGCCTCGCACTTAACGATCCACGCCGGTTCGGGTCGGTCGATCTTGTGCGGGAGGAGGAACTGGCGGCCTGGCCCGTCCTTGCAGCAATGGGACCCGAGCCCACCGACCTTGAGCCGCGCGATCTTCAGCGAAGGATGAAGGGCCGAACTGCGCCGATCAAGCAATTGCTGCTCGATCAGGGGATCGTGGCGGGGCTCGGCAACATCTACGTTTGCGAGGCGCTCCATCGTGCCGGCATCCACCCGAAGCGAGCAGGGGGAAGCGTTTCCCTTGAGCGGCTGAACAAGCTGGTGCCGGCCATTCGGGACGTGATCGGCGAAGCGATCGACGCAGGCGGCTCTACCCTTCGTGACTTTGCGAGCCCGGATGGAGAGCTAGGCTATTTCTCGAAGAAATTCGCCGTATACGACCGGGAAGGCGAGGACTGCGCATGCGGAGGCAAGGTACGGCGCTTCGTTCAGGGCGGGCGTTCGACCTTCTACTGCCCGAAATGCCAGCGCTGACCTTCGTTTAGCAGTCACGAGGCCGGTTGACCGGAAGGCCGCTTCTCTGTAGGGGAGCGGCACGTCGGCGCGGCCTTTGTGGCTTTCGCGCCGTTTTCATAATAGGATTAAACGAGGACTAAGAATGGCGAACACGCCGCAAGCCAAGAAGCGCATCCGCCGCAACGACCGCCGCGCCGAGATCAACGGTGCGCGCGTTAGCCGTATCCGGACCTTCATCAAGGCCGTCGAATCGGCGCTTGCGTCCGGAAATAAGACGGATGCGGCCGAGGCTTTGCGCAAGGCGCAGCCGGAGCTTGCTCGTGGCGTTGCCCGCGGTGTGGTCCACAAGAATACGGCGTCGCGCAAGATTTCGCGGCTGTCCAAGCGGGTTGCGGCGCTAAGCTAAGACTCATTCTAAATCGAACCATTTTAGGACGGGTCGCCGGGTCTCCGGCGGCCCGTTTTTTCATGTGTTGAAAAAAGCTAGCGATTCCGGCGATTCGCAACCTGTTAACACGCCGATGAGCCCGAAAAGTGCCAGTTTTCTGACACTTCAGAGGCGTTCCCTCGGTGGAAGCCTGTCAAGGAGCTTTATTTCACATTTGTGAAAAAATGCCGCTTGAAAGCCGGTGCCGACAATTCCAGAAACGCAAGTCCGGGCGCGAATCTGCGCCGGGGGGTCAGAGGGAAAGATAGCGTTCGGCGAGCGACTCGCGTTGCTCGCAACGGCACTCTTTTGCCCTCGACAGGTGAACGGAGAGGGAGGCGCGAGCCAGTGCAGGGCGGAAGGTCAGATTTGTCTCCCGATGGTGGCGCTACCACAGTGGCAGCGCCGATCGACGCGGCATGGGAATCCATTCGCAGCGGCTTGAGACGCGACCTTGGCGCACGCACCTTCGACGGCTGGCTGAAGCCGGCGGAGCTTGGGGCCTTTGATCCGGACAGCGGCACGCTTGAGATGGTAATGCCGAGCCAGTTCATGGCTGATTGGGTCCGCTCACACTTCGGTGAGCGGCTGACGCTTGCGTGGAAGACCATGCTGCCGATCGTCCGCGACGTTCGCGTGATCGCTGCCTCCGACGCGCCGCGCCCGTCGCCCTTGCTGATCCTCGAGGAAGAGCCGGCGCCAGCGCAGCGCCGGGACCCGAACGCACCCAAGTTCGATCCGCGCTATCGGTTCGAGACGTTCGTGATCGGCAAGGCGAATGAAGTCGCTGCCACTGCGGCGCGCACGCTCGCGACGTCGCCCAACGTCAGCTTCAACCCGCTCTTCATCCATGGCGGCACGGGCCGGGGCAAGACCCACCTGCTGCACGCGATCGGCCACGCATTCCTGGCTGCCAACCCGGGCAGCAAAGTCGTCTCCATGTCGGCCGAAAAGTTCATGGTCGAATTCATCCGCGCGCTGAAGGAAAACGACACGATCGGCTTCAAGAGCCGGCTCAGGAGCGCCGACCTGCTTCTGATCGACGATGTGCAGTTCATTGCCGGCAAGGACAGCACGCAGGAAGAATTCTTCCACACGATGAATGAGATCATCAATGCGGGCCGCCGCCTGGTGATCACCTCGGACCGTGCGCCGCATGATCTCGACGGCATCGCTCCGCGGATATTGTCGCGCCTGTCGTGGGGCTTGGTCGCCGACATCAACGTCGCCGACTATGAGCTGCGCTTCAACATCATCCAGGCGAAGCTGTCGGTTCTCCCCGGCGTGCAGATGACCCGACCGGTGGTCGACTTCCTGGCCCGCCGTGTCACGTCCAGTATTCGCGAATTGGAAGGCGCTCTCAACCGTATTGGCGCTTATGCGGTGATGACCGGCCGCGAGATCGACGTCCCGTTCGTTGAGGAAGTGCTCGCCAACGTGCTGCGCGCCAACCAGCGCCGCATTTCCATCGACGAAATCCAGACCCAGGTTGCCGAGCATTACCGTATTCGCAAGGCGGAGATGACGAGCGCTCGCCGGGCGCGCGAAGTCGCCCGCCCGCGTCAGGTGGCGATGTACCTGTCCAAGCAGCTGACGCCCAAGTCGCTTCCGGATATCGGTCGGCGCTTTGGCGGGCGTGATCACACCACGGTGATCCACGCGGTGCGCCAGATCGAAAAGCTTCGTGCGGCGGATGCCGAGCTTGATGCGGACATCCGCCTGTTGACCCGCCAACTGGAGGGTTGAGGCGCACGCCGCTCATGATGTTGCGGTCCGTCATAGCCTTGCTGATTGCCGGTGCCGCGACTGCCGGAGTTGCTGCTCAGGCTCCTTCGCCTGACGCGCCGTTCGCTTCGGAGATCGCCGCTTTCACCAAGGCCGACCGATCGGCGCCGGCTCCGCGCTGTGCCACCCTCTTCGTCGGCTCCTCCAGCATTCGCCTCTGGCAGACTTTGGCGTTCGACATGGCGCCCTACCCGGTAGTCAACCGGGGCTTTGGTGGATCGACCATTGCCGACGTGAACCTCTACTTCGATCAGGTAGTGGCGCCTTATCGGCCGCGCGCGATCTTCTTCTACGCCGGTGAGAATGACATCAACGCCGGCAAATCGCCGGCGCAGGTTGTAAGCGACTTTGCGGTCTTCCTTCGAAAGAAGGACTCGAGGCTAGGGCGAACCCCGGTGATCTTCATCTCGCTGAAGCCGTCCAAGGCGCGCTTCGCTCAACTGAGCCGGCAATCCAGCGTCAATGCTGCAGTCAGGCGGCTTGCCGGCCAGCGGCGGGATCTGCAGGTCGTCGACGTTGCGTCAGCGATGCTCGGCAAAGACGGGCGGCCGCGCGACATCTTCCAGGATGATCAGCTGCACATGACGGCAGAGGGCTACCGGATATGGACCCGCATACTTCGCCCCAAGGTCGCAGCCGCGGCGAAGCGTCCTTGCGGCGGGTAAGCTGCCCGCCAAGCAAAGGCCCGCCCGGATCGCTCCGGACGGGCCTCTTACCCACGCTCTTGGGGACTGGTTAGGCGCGCTTCCTTGGCGGTACGGTGATCCGCACCGTCTCTCCGTTGCGGCCTGGAAAGCCGGTGAACATGGCCTCCACCAGGTTCGGCACCAGGGTCTGCAGGTTGTCGTTCGACGAACGGGCCTGCGCCTTGCCTTCAAACAAGGGCGCATTGTCCGCACGGCGAACGATGTTCACGTCCAAACGGCTCTTGTAGACCGTGTAGCTGTCGATGCCGCTGTCGAACGGCGAGTAGAAGGGATCGTCCCAGCCATAATAAAAGGGGCTGTAACCGCCGTAATAGCGTGAGCGGTACAGCGGACGCCCCCAGCTACCGTAAAAGCCGCCATAGTAGGGGCTATAGAAGCCGCGGTTGCGATAGAACGGATCGGCACGATATTCGGTCGTCCCCTGATCGACGCCATAGGCAACCCGCACGAGCATCGTCGCGGTCTGCGGAGACGAAGCAGCCGCATAGCCCTGCGCTGCCATCGCTTGAGAAACGTAGCCGGCGTAGCGGCTGAACTCGAGCCCGGCAGGACGGCCATCAGCCGGAACGACGAAGAAGCTCTGACCGGCAGGAGCCGGCATCGCCTGGTAACGGGAGACCTGGGTCGGCAGACCCATTGCGCAGCCTGACAGGCCAAGCGCTGCAACGCCCAGGAACGCGGCCGCTGCAAGTTTGCGAGTGAACATGACAAACCTCTCGAATCGGCAGAATGCCGGTTATCTGAAGTGCTTATAACATTTAGTCGGCTGAACCGTCGATGAAGCGTGTTTTCAAAGGGTTAGGCCGCATCATAGATCAATCTACGCTGGCTACTTTCGCCGGTTTCGGCTCGGCCAATGCGACCACAGGAACCATCCGGCGCCGGCGAGCACGATGAGGACGATCAGCGCGTCCAGCGCATGGAACCAGCTTTTCAGCGTAGGGCTGCTGTTCCACTCTGCGCCGAGAACAAAGCCGACGTAAGCAAGCGCGTAGCACCAGATCCATGAACCGACGAAGGTATAGACCTGAAACGGAAGCATCCGCATCCGGGCAAGGCCAGCTGGGAAAGCGATAAAGGTGCGGATGACTGGTAGCAGTCGACCGACGAACACCATCAGGCTACCGTACTTGTCGAACAGGCGCTCGGCCTTGTCCATGTCCGCCGGGCGGATCAACAGATAGGGTCCCCACCGCTCAATCGCCGGTCGTCCGCCGTAGACGGCGACATAGTAGGCAACGGTCGACCCGAGATTGCAGCCGATCGCTCCAGCAGTGGCCGCACCGATCAGCGTGAACTCGCCTGTCGACACGAGATAGCCGGCGAACGGCATGATGATCTCGGAGGGCAGGGGGATGCAGGCGGATTCGATTCCCATCAGCAGGGCAACGCCGACATAGCCGCCGGCGGAGATGACGTAGACGTTCCATCCCGCAAGAAATCCGATGATGCGCTCGATCATGTCAGGCCGTCAGTCCCAATGCGGTCTTCGCCTTGGCGAGCACCGGTGCACCAATGTCGTTTGCGCGGCGGGCACCCTTGGCAAGGATGTTGTCCAGCTCCGCCGGGTCGCGCCGAAGCTCATCCAGCCGTCCACGGATGGGCGCAATCAGCCCGATCAGCGCGTCGGCAAGCACTGGCTTGAACGTTCCAAAGCCCTGGCCGGCGAAACGCCCAAGGATTGCGTCGACGCTTTCGCCGCTGAGGGCTGCCAGGATCCCGACAAGGTTCTTTGCCTCTGGCCGGCCGTCCAGCAGCGCGGGATCGTCGGGCAGCGGCTCGGGATCGGTCTTCGCCTTGCGGATCTTCTGAGCGATCGTCTCGTCGCTGTCGGTCAGGTGGACCCGGCTCTGCTCGGACGGGTCGGACTTGGACATCTTGGCCGTGCCGTCCCGAAGGCTCATGACACGCGCCGCCGTGCCGCCGCCGATGAACGGTTCGGGCACCACGAACAGGTCGGTGTCATAATCGGTGTTGAACTTCAGCGCGATGTTGCGGGTCAGCTCGATATGCTGCTTCTGGTCCTCGCCGACGGGAACGTGCGTCGCCTGATAGAGGAGGATATCGGCGGCCTGCAGCACCGGATAGTCAAACAGGGCAACGGACGCGCCCTCCCGGTTCTTGCCCGCCTTGTCCTTCCACTGGGTCATGCGGTTGAGCCAGCCCATGCGCGCCGTGCCATTGAGGATCCAACACAGCTCCGAATGCGCGGGCACGGCGCTTTGGGCGAACAGGATGGAACGGTCGGGATCGATGCCGCTCGCGATCAGGGCGGCCGCCATTTCCCGGACGCTCGAGCGGCGAAGCTGCGGGTCCATATATTCGGACAGTGAATGGAGATCGGCAAGGAAGTAGAGGCACTCCGCCTCGTCCTGCATCCGTACCCAGCGCAGGATCGCGCCAAGCAGGTTACCGAGATGAAGATCGCCAGTCGGCTGAATGCCGGAAATTACACGCTTTGCCGTCATGCTGATCGTGATCGCCTGTTCAAGAGTAGCCGCACATCGGCGAGCATGAAGGCCCGGGTCAAGAAGCAAGCGACGCCGTAGACGGTAACCCCGGCACCAACCAGCACGAGGAGGGCAAGGTAGCGCATCCACATGCCGGCATTGAGCCACGGGTCCAGCAGCCGGTCGAAAGCGAACAGGGTCGCGCCCATGAGCAATGCCGCGAGCGCGAGGCGCGGAAGGCGGCGCTTGAGCTGGCGGTCCGCAACGAAGAAGCCGCGCTTGCGCAGGGTAAAATAGAGCATCGCCACGTTCACGGTGGAGGATAGAGCAGTCGCCAGGGGCGGTCCGACGTGGCCGATGAGCGGAATGAGCGCGAGGTTGAGGGCGATATTCACCCCGACCGAAATAGTCGCGAAGCGGACCGGAGTTCTGGTGTCGTGGCGGGCGTAAAAGCCGGGCGTCAGGATCTTCACCAAGACGTAAGAAGGCAGGCCGATCGAGAAGCCTGCCAACGCCCAGGAACAGCGAACCGCGTCTTCGGCGTCGAACTCGCCATATTGGAACAGTCCGCGCACGATCGGCTCGGCAGCGACGATCAGCGCAACCATTGCCGGCAAGGTCAGGAACAGCGCCAGCTCCATGCCACGGTTCTGCGTGTCCATCGCTTTCTCCTCCTCACCGCTGCTCAGCAGGCGCGAGATGGTTGGGAGCAGGATGGTGCCGAGCCCGATGCCGATCATGCCGAGCGGCAATTGGTTGACCCGGTCGGCATAGTAGATGGCGGAAATAGAGCCTTCACCGAGCAGATAGCCCGACATGAAGGTGGAGATGACGAGGTTGAGCTGCACCGCTCCCGCCCCCAGGGCGGCAGGAAGCAGCAGGACCATAAGCTTCTTCACGTCAGCGTCGATCCGCGGGAGGCGCGGGCGAAGCGACACACCGGCCGCTCGGCACGCCGCGTAGAGCCATCCGAGCTGAAGCACGCCGCCGATGGGGATGGCGATGGCCTGTGCCCTTGCGGTCTCCTCCGGTGTGCCGTGGACCAGGAGCAATGCCGCAACCATCGCGATGTTGAGGAGGATGGGCGCGGCAGCGTTCACCCAGAAGCGATCAAGGGAGTTGAGAATGCCGCCAAGCAGCGAGGCAAGGCAGATCAACATCAAGTAGGGGATGGTGATGCGGCTGAGCGTAACGGCGTAGCTGAATTGCTCAGGGGTCGGATTCTGCTCGTGGAAGCCGAAGCCCGACAGCAGATAGGTGACGGGCCAGGCGGCGATCAGCATGACGGCGGTCATCACCGTCAGGAAAGCGAAAAGGACGGAGAGCGACCGCTCGGCGAACTCAAAGGCGGGTGTTCGGTCGCCTTTCGCCTCGGCAAGCTTCCGGTTGAACATCGGAATGAAGGCTGAGGAAAAGGCGCCTTCCGCGAAAAAGGCGCGGAACATGTTGGGCAGGCGAAAGGCGACCAGGAAGGCGTCGGATACGAACCCCGCGCCGACATAGCGCGCCTGGAGGGAGTCCCGGACAAGTGCGAGGATACGGCTGGCAAGCGTCAGCCCGCCGACCGATCCGAGCGAACGAACCAGGCCCATCGGTCGTTAGGGTCCCGTCAGGCCGCGCCGCGGGTCAGACGTTACTGTCGGCGGTGGGCTGCTGGCTCAGCGCCGGATCCGCCTGACCCTGCTCCTGCAGCGCCTGCATCTGCGCCATGTAGGCGGCCCCGAAATCGATCGGCTCCAGAAGCAGCGGCGGGAAACCCGCATTCTGCGTCGCCTCGGCAATGATCTGGCGAGCGAAGGGGAAAAGCAGGCGCGGCGCCTCGGCCAGCACGAACGCCGACACGGCCTCTTCGGGAACGTTGCGAAGGCCGAAGATGCCGGCGTAGGTCAAGTCGACGAGAAAATGGGTTCCCTGATCGGAGCGCGCGGCGACCTCGATCTTCAACGCGACTTCGTGAACGTCCTCGACCGGCTTTTCCACGTTGATCTGGAACTGAACGTCGATGGCCGGTTGGCTCTGCCACTGGAAAACCTGCGGCGCGCTCGGGCTTTCGACCGACAAGTCCTTGATATACTGATGCAAGGTCGCAACCTGGATGCCGTCGCCCGCGCCCTCCGCGCCAATGCCGTTGGAGGTGGGATCCTGGTCCGCCATGTTCATGTTCCTTGAATGATTACGCTGGTATGGCACGGGAGAAGGGCCGCGCCGGCACGAGGGCAAGCGCCTAGCAGCAGGCAAAATGGGGCGCAATGCCGCGCTCGTGCGTTGCGGCGCTTTGAATCTATGGCGATCCCGCCTTATGTTGATGCGAAATCTGGATTAGGACCGAAGCTTGACCGTCATCATCATCCTTGCCCTGATCGCCGTCTTCATCGGCCTGAGGCTCTACAGCGTTCTTGGCGAGCGTACCGGCCATGAACAGCAGCCGATCTTGAAACCTGCCGAGCCCGATGCGCGGATCGAGCCGCGCCAGGCGGCGACGGCTTTCGCTCCAGCGCCAAACGCGGATCCCGCCGGCATGAATTTCGTGCCGACCGCCGGCCCGGCAATTCGCGCGATCCTTGCCGCGGATCCCGCCTTCGATGTGGCTCGCTTTCTCGAAGGCGCCAAGTCTGCATACGGCATGGTCCTTGAAGCCTTCTGGAAAGGCGATACGGAAACGTTGCGCCGCTTCGTCGACGGGCACGTTTTGGAGACGTTCGAAGCCGCCATCGAGGATCGCAAGTCTCAGGGCCTGGTTCTCGACAATCGGCTGGTCTCGATCGACCATGCGACCATCGTCAGCGCGCAGCTTGAGCGTCAGATCGCGGTCGTAGGCGTGCGCTTCGAAGCAGATATCGCTGCCGTCACCCGCAATGCGGACGGCGAGGTGGTCGCAGGCTCCCTCAGCGACGCGGTGCAAACGCGCGATGTGTGGACCTTCCGCCGCGACGTCAGTTCGACCGACCCGAATTGGATCCTGGTCGAGACCGACGAGGAAGAGTGAAAACCGCGCTTCGGGCGCTTGCCCTCGCCGCCACGCTGATCGTCGCCGGCTGCGCCGGACCACAGGCACCCGCGCCGACACCGGCACCGCAGCCCGTTCCTGGTGAGACAGCGTCCCCGGTTGCGCCGCCGCCGGTCACGACGCCGCAGTCCACCCAGCAATATGCGAATGCGCGAGCTGCCGGACTGACCCTGGCGTCGCCACGTGCGTTTCATTCCGATCAAGCGATCCGCGCACTTCAGGCGTTTCGCATCAGCTGTCCTTCGCTGATTAGGCGTCAGGACCGGTCAGGGCTGGCGCGGCCCTCCGACTGGCAAGCAGTGTGTTCCGAAGCCGCGAGGCTCAACCCGAACGATGCGCCGGGCTTCTTCTTCCACCGGTTCGACTGGGTGCGCGTTGGCGACGGAAAAGCGTTCGCAACAGGTTATTACGAGCCTCAGATTGCCGGTTCACGAACGCGCCAGCCCGGCTTTGACGTTCCAGTGTACCGCACGCCGTCCGATCTCGTACGCTGCACCCGCCCCGACGGCGGCAGTGGTCGCGGACGCATTACCGCTAATGGCACCTGCACGCTCTATTTCACCCGCGCGGAAATCGAGGACGGCGCTCTTGCGGGCCGCGGTCTGGAGATTGGCTGGGCCGCCGATCCCGTCGACCTGTTCTTCCTCCAGATCCAGGGCTCCGGCCAGCTCGTCGCGCCGGACGGTTCGATTATTCGCATCGGATACGACAACCAGAACGGCCGCGAATATGTCGCCATCGGCCGCCTTCTCCGGGAGCGCGGAATTCTTCCGCTAGGCGGCGCCGACATGAAGGCGATCGCGGCCTGGATCCGCGCCAATCCCGATGCGGGCAGGGCGCTGATGCGCGAAAACCTGTCCTATGTCTTCTTCAAGGAACTGACCGGCGCACCGCTGGGAGCGCTGGGCCTTCCGGTCACCCCGCATGCGACGGTTGCCGCAGATCCGCTCTTCGTGCCGCTGGGCGCTCCCGTTTTCCTGTCCATGGAGCGACCCGAAGCAAGCGGCTTGTGGATCGCGCAGGATACGGGCGGTGCGATCAAGGGCGCGAACCGCTTCGACACCTTCTGGGGCGCCGGGGAAGAGGCAACCCGGATCGCGGGCGGCATGTCCTCGCCCGGATCGGCTCTTCTGCTTCTCCCCAGGGGCGTGGCCGCGCGTGCGCTCGCTCAGCCCTGAGGAACAAGCGCTTTGGGCCAAGGTGGCGGAGACCATTCGGCCTCTCTCCCGCCTTCCTAGGTTAGAGCAAGCGGCCGATCCCGCACCCTCCATTCCTCCCGTTCGGCCAGTTGTACGCCCAGCTGCTCCGACGCCTTCACTGGCCCCACGCAAGCCTTCAATCGGCGCTACGCTCGACGGCACCTGGGACCGCAAGCTTCGCACCGGTCAGGTGACGCCCGACCGCACGCTAGACCTTCATGGTTTCACGCTGGACCAAGCCTGGTCTGCAATCGACGGGTTGCTTGAGGATGCGGTGGGGCGGGGCGACCGTGTCCTGCTCCTGATCACCGGCCATGTCCCAAAGGGCGAGCCACCGGTCGCCCGTGGGAAGATCAGGGCAGCGGCTCACGACTGGCTCGCCGCATCGCGCCACGCTTCGCGCATCGCCGCCGTCCGCAACGCGCACCCGCGCCATGGTGGCGGCGGAAGCCTCTACATCATCCTCCGCCGCGGCTAGGCCCCTCACGCTTTCTTAACCCGTGTTGTTTAACTCCTGATGGTGATCAGGGGCATTGCGCGGCGAGGGCGCTTCAAGGCGGGCATGAAGGAAGGAACAGCGCAGAAATTAAGCAACGCGCTCCTGTCCGGAGCAGCCGGCTTTGCGTCGTTCGTCTTTTCGCTTTGCGCCCTCTTGTACCTGACCGAGCTCGACCAGAAGATTTTCGCTTCGGTCACCGCGGGCATCTTCTGCCTGCTGATCAGCTATATCGCGGCTGAGCGCCCTAACAGTGAAAGCGCCCGGTCGCTGTCCGCCTTGGCCGAGCGGCTGCTTGCAGTGGAGACCGGTGACCTGGTTTCGCCGGCTCCTGCGATCGTGAAGCGGACCAACCCGAAGCTTGCGTCGGCGGTTGACACCCTGTTCGCCGAAGTCCGCACGTCGATCGAGAACGCCCATGCGCTCGGCATGTACGATCCGGTAACCTCGCTTCCGAACCGGCTTCACTTCCGTTCCGAAGCCGACAAGTTGCTGGCCGACAGCGGGGATGGCGCCGCCGCAATGCTGTTCGTCGACCTCGACCGGTTCAAGGCGGTCAACGACAGCCTGGGCCATGCCCGTGGCGACCAGTTGCTGATCATGGTCGCCAATCGTCTTCGAGTGGTGCTGAACTCCGAAGGTGCGGACCGGGCTCGTCAGCGTCCCTTGCTCGCGCGCCTCGCCGGGGATGAGTTCACCATGTTCTTCCCGCAGGTCGCATCGACGGAAGAAGTGGAGCGGGTCGCGCGCCGGGTCGCCCAGGTGATCGCCGAGCCGTTTGAACTAGCCGGCCACAGCATCGACATCGGAGCGTCGGTCGGCGTGTCCTTGAAGCCGCAGCACGGGTCTAGCGTCGAGTCCCTGATGCGGTCGGCCGATATCGCAATGTATCGCGCCAAGTCGCTTGGCGGCGGACAGCATCATCTGTTCAACGACCAGCTGGCGGCCGAACATCACCAAAAGGTGCAGACAGAAAAGGATCTCACCGACGCGGTGCAGCGCGGCGAGTTCCTGCTCGTCTATCAGCCCCAGCTAAGCCTCGTCACCGGCGAAATGCCCTGCGCCGAAGCCTTGCTGCGCTGGAACCATCCAACCGACGGCCTTCGTATGCCGCACAGCTTCATTCCGATCGCCGAGCGCACTGGCCTGATTGCCGACATCGGCGATTGGGTCGTGGCCGAGGTCGCCTCGACTATGGGCTCGTGGCTTCGCGAAGGCATTTCGCGGCGCATTTCATTCAACGTCAGCCCCCGCCAGCTCGAGCGGTTCGATTTCTTCGACCGGCTTCGGCAGCTGTTTGCCGAGCAGCAGGTCCCGCTATCGCTGATCGAGCTGGAATTCACCGAGAGCGCCGCGATGGAAGCGAGCGACGCCGTCATTGGTGAGATTGCCGCATTGCGCCGGGATGGCGCCACCATCTGCATCGACGATTTCGGCACGGGATACTCCAACCTCGCCCGGTTGCGGTCGATGCCGCTCGACCGGGTGAAGCTGGACCAGACGCTGATCGCCGACATCGAGACCTGCGACCGCGCACGAGTGATCGTCCAGGCCGTCATTCACCTCATCCGGGGGGTTGGCAGCCAGGTCGTTGCAGAGTCGGTCGAAACCATTCCCCAGGCCGAATTGCTTCGGGCAATGGGCTGCGACATCGTTCAGGGCTACGTCTTCTCAAAGGCGATGGTGGAAGACGAATTCCTCGACTGGACTGCAAATGCCGAGCGAGGCCGCCGCTCCGTCGCTTAAGCCGGCTCAGGCCTGGGCGCTGCGAATGACCCGCTCGTAGATGTTCGCCAATTTCTCGATGTCTGCAACCGCAACGCTTTCATCCACCTTGTGCATGGTGGCATTCGGCAGGCCAAAGTCGACCACCGGGCATAGCGCGGTCAGGAAGCGCCCGTCGGAAGTGCCGCCGCTCGTGGACAGCTTGGGCTCGACCCCCGTCTCCGCCCGGATGGCGTCGACGACAATATCGTAGATTGGTCCGGGTGGAGTCAGGAACGCTTCGCCGGAGATAAGCGCCCGGACCGTGGCACCCGGCGCTTCGCTGCCGACGACCTCCTCTACCATCCGCACCAGATCGGCGCCGCGCTGAAGATTGTTGAAGCGTATGTTGAGCCGTGCCGAGGCATTGGCCGGAATGAGATTGGTCGCGCCAGGCGGGCAGGCGATGTCGGTGAATTCCAGATTGGACGGCGGGAAGGCCTCGCTACCGTCGTCGAGATGGAGCGCGTCGAGCGCGGCAACGATGCGCGCCAGCCTGGGCACCGGATTGTCCGCGCGGTGCGGGTAGGCCACGTGACCCTGCGTTCCGGGCACCTCGATCCACATGTTCACCGAGCCGCGGCGGCCGATCTTCACCGTATCGCCCAGCGCCGCTTCCGACGTCGGCTCGCCGATGACGATCATGTCCGGGCGGATCGACCGTTCTTCCAGCCACTCGATGATCTTGGGCGTCCCGAACGTGGCAGGACCTTCTTCGTCGCCCGTGATGAGGAGGGAGACGGTCCCTGCCTGCTGCTCGACCCGAGAGGCCGCGGCGGCAAATGCGGCGACAGCGCTCTTCATGTCGTTTGCGCCGCGCCCGATCAGGCGACCGTCGACGATCCGCGCGTCGAACGGATCGCCGCTCCAGCCTTCGCCCGGCGGGACAACGTCGAGGTGACCGGCAAAGCCCAGGTGCGGCGACCCGCTGCCGCGCAGTGCCACCAGATTCTCCACCGGCCCGTCCGGCGCCTCGCCGCTGACTAAGCGGTGAACCTCGAACCCGAACGGCTGCAATGCCCGTTCCAGCACCTCGAACACCGCGCCGGTCGCCGGAGTGATGCTGCGGCAGTTGATCAGGTCGCGGGCGAGTGCAATGGGGTCGATCGACATGGCCACCGCCTAGCAAAGGAGAGGGGAATGCCCAAGGTCGACCTTGAAAGCATCGCGCAGCTGAACCGCACGGGATATCCCGCACCGTTCAACGAAGCCGTTGCGGGACGCTTTCAACGCCGCCTTTCCCCCGCCACCGGCCTAACCGATTTCGGGGTGAGCCACGTCGTCCTGAAGCCCGGTGCCTGGTCGAGCCAGCGCCACTGGCACAATGGGGAGGACGAGTTTCTCGTCATGCTGGAGGGAGAGGCGGTTCTCGTCGAAGACGATGGTCCGACCGTCCTGCGCCCGGGCGATATCGCCGTTTGGCCCAAAGGATCGACCAACGGCCATCACCTTAGGAATGAGAGTGAGGCCGACTGCGCCTTCATCGTCGTTGGCGGCGGGGTGAATACCGGCGGCGGCTACAACGACATCGATATGCTGTTCTCGCCCGAAGGCACCTACACGCATAAGGATGGCACGCCTTACCCGGCAAAGCGGCTTTGATCAGGCGGGAGTTTCGTATTTTTCGATGACCCAAGGCTCGTCCTGCGCTTGGTCGATCCATTCGGCGACATGCGGGTGGGACAGCACTGCCTTCATGTAGACGGCGGCGAACGGCGGCACCGGCACGCCGTACGTAATGAAACGCGTGACCACCGGTGCGAACATGATGTCGGCGGCCGACCAGTCGCCGAACAGGAAGTCGCCGGTCCCGCCGTGGCGCGCGCGCGCCTGCGCCCACAATTGCATGATACGCTCGATATCGCCGCGAACTTCGCCCTCGAACTCGCGCGTGGCGAAGCTCTTGCGGACGTTCATCGGCAGCTCACGGCGAAGCGCGGCAAAGCTGGAGTGCATTTCGGCAGCCATTGAGCGCGCCATGCCGCGCGCGCCATCGTCCTCCGGCCAGAACAACTCGCGCCCATTCCGGTCGGCCAGGAACTCGATGATCGCCAGGCTGTCCCAGACGACGCAGTCGCCGTCCCACAGGATCGGTACCTTGCCGAGCGATGGCGCGAACTCATCGCCCTCGCGGCGCTTCTCCCAATCGGCATCGAACATCGGGACGACCAGTTCCTCGAACTCCTCGCCCGACTGCTTGCAGGCAAGCCAGCCGCGGAACGACCAGCTTGAATAGGCGCGGTTGCCGATGATCAGCTTCAGCATCGTCTCTCCTAGGCGAAAGCAGCGTCGAGGATGGCCGCTCGCAGTTCGGCGATGCCGCTAGCGGTTTCGCTGGACGTGGTGAAGATGGTCGGGTGGGCTGCGGGGTGGGTGCGCGCCTGCTCGGCCGTCCGCTCCAGTACCTTGGCGAGCTCCGTGGGCTTAATCTTGTCGCCTTTGGTGAGCACGAGGTGGTAGCTGGCGGCCGCCTTGTCGAGCATGGTCATGATCTCTTCGTCCACCGGCTTCAGGCCGTGGCGAGAATCAACGAGGACGAGGGTGCGCTTCAGCACCTGCCGGCCGCGAAGATAATCGTTCACCAGGAAACGCCAGCGTTTCACCAGATCCTTGGGCGCCTCCGCGAAACCGTAGCCCGGCATGTCGACCAACCGAATAAGCGGCGGATTGCCGACGTCGAAAAAGTTGAGTTCCTGCGTTCGGCCAGGCGTGTTCGACGTCCGCGCCAGCCCTTTGCGATTAGTCAGCGCGTTGAGCAGCGAGCTCTTGCCGACGTTGGATCTTCCGGCGAAGGCGATCTCCGGCACTTTCGGGTCGGGCAGAAACTGCAGGCCCGGCGCCGACTTCAGGAAGTCGATCGGTCCCGAAAACAGCTTCCTTGCCCGCTCGGTGAGATCGTCGGTCTCATCCACTAGGTTGTCGCCGGATGTGTGTCGGAGAGATGGAGCCCGTACTTGCGGTACAGCCACCATTGCTGGCCGATCGACAAGATGTTGTTGGTGATCCAGTAGACCATAAGGCCCGCCGCGAAGGGCGCCATAACGAACATCATCACCCAAGGCATGATCGAGAAGATCTGCTGCTGGACCGGATCGGGCTGCGCGGGATTGAGCTTGAACTGCATCCACATCGTAACGCCGAGAAGCAGCGGGAGAATGCCGATCGCGATCACCGCCGGCGGGGTAAAGTTCAGGTAACCGAATAGGTTGAGCGGGGTCAGCGGGTCCGGCGCCGACAAGTCCTTGATCCACAGCGCGAATGGCTGATGCCTCATTTCGACGCTGACCAGCAGCACCTTGTAGAGCGCATAGAAGATTGGGATCTGCAGCAGGATGGGAAGGCAACCCGCCGCCGGATTGATCTTCTCCTCCTTATACAGCTTCATCATTTCCTGCTGAAGCCGGGGCTTGTCGTCCTTGTAACGCTCCTGAAGCGCCTTCAGCTTGGGCTGTACCTTGCGCATCGCGCCCATCGACGCGAACTGCTTCTGCGCGACAGGGAACAGCAGCAGCCGGACGATCAAGGTCAGGCAGATGATCGCCACGCCGAAATTGCCGATCTGGCGGAACAGCCATTCCAGCAAAGCATGGATGGGGATCATGAACCATTCAAACCAGCCCCAGTCGACTGCCTTGGACAGCAGGGGAATGCCGGCGTCCTGATAGCGGTCCAGGGCCGCGATTTCCTTCGCGCCGGAGAAGACGCGAGTTTCGAATGAGCCGATCTGACCCGGCGCGACTGTCTGCGGCCGACCCGAAAAGTTTGCCTGATAGGCGCCGTTGGCGGAATGGACGAACGAGCCGGTCATCTGGCTCTTCGGCGCAAGCGCCGTCAGCCAGTAAAGGTCGGTAAAGCCGATCCAGCCGGTCGCCGGCGCGAAGTTGAGGCCATTTGGTCCTGCGTCCCGGATGCTGCTCCAGTCGACGTCATAGTCGGCCTTGTCGTTCCTGACGCTGATCGGGCCGACATGGATGGTCCAGGACGAAATGTTCATCGACCGGCCGGCCCGGCTCGCAAAGCCGTAGGGCGTCAAGGTCACGGCATTGGAAGAGCGGTTGACCACTCGCTGCGCGACATTGAACAGATAAAGATCGTCAATCGACAGGATGATCTCGAACGTCTGGCCGGTCGGATTCATCCAGCTCAAGGTCACCGGCTTGCCAGGCGTGAGGGCCGGTGCGCTCGCCTGCCAAACGGTGTCCGGACCCGGTGTCGCAATACTATTACCGGTCCAACCGAACCCGACGAAGGACGCGGCCCTGGTTCCTTGCGGATTGAGCAGCGGCACCGGAGATGAATTGGGATCAAAGGTCATGCGATGCTTCAGCAAGACCAGATCGTCGATCCGCGCACCCTTAAGGTTGATGGACCCGCTGAGTGCCGGAGTCTGGAACCGCACTCGCGGCGTTTCAGCAATCACTTGGGCGCGGTTGCGAAGCGCCTGTGGCGCCGCGGTTCCGGCTGCAGGCGGAGTCGCCGCGGGCGTAACCTTGCCGTCCTCAACCTTCTGAGTCTGCGGCGCAGCCGTCGGGAAGAAACGGTCCGACAGCATGCTCCAGCCGAATAGCACCAGGGCGCTCAGCACCATGGCAAGGATCATGTTCCTGTTTTCGTTCACTTGGGTTCAGATCCTCGTCATGGAACCGGGTCGTGCCCCTGGCCCCCCAGGGATGGCAGCGAAGGATGCGCTTGGTTGCAAGCCAGCTGCCGCGGAGCGCCCCATAGCGCGTCCAGGCGGTAATCGCATAGGCAGAACAGCTGGGCTGGTAGCGGCAGCTGGGCGGAAGCACCTGCGAGGGGCCCTTTTGCCAGCCGCGCGCAATCCAGATGAGCAGACGCGCGATCATCGGCGCGCCTTGTTCAACGCCGCGGTGAGTTCCTGGCGAAGAGCGGAATAGTCCCGCTCCACACCGGAGGGGCGTCCAACCATGACATGATCGGCACCGCGAATGCCGTGCGTCGGCACAATCTCGCGCGCCAAGGCACGGAATCGCCGCTTCATCCGGTTGCGGACCACGGCATTGCCGATCTTCTTGGTGACGGTGAAGCCGACCCGTATCGTCGGATCAGAATCCTGACGGTCGCGGATCAGCAGCAGGAAGCCGGGCGCGGAAAGCCGCCGGCCCTTGTTCGCCGCGACGAAATCCGCGCGTTTGCGTAAGGTAACTAGGCGCTGAGCTTCTTGCGGCCGCGGGCGCGGCGCGCGTTCAGCACCTTGCGGCCACCCACCGTCGCCATGCGGTGACGGAAGCCGTGACGGCGTGCCCGGACCAGGTTGCTCGGTTGAAAGGTGCGCTTCATCGCTCATGCCCTTGGAAACTAGAATGTTGATCAAAGAAAAAGGGCCGCCGTTCGGCAGCCGCTGTTAAGGGGCGCGTTACTGAAGAGAGCGGCCGAAGTCAACGCGTTTGCCCGTCCCGGTCGGCAAGTTCCGATGACGGCGGAGGCAATTCGGCCTCGGCGACGGCGCAACCACCCTCGGCGAGCTTTTGCTTGCGCCGTGCTTCGCGACGTAGGGCGCTTCGGCGGCGAAGCGCGAGATCGGCCCACCGACCGGGGGTTACCCGCCACCGTCCGATCTTTGGGGCACGATCCTTCTCCCACCGCTTGAGGTCGACAAAGCGCCGCCGCGCCCACATGCTCGACCGCAGAACCAGGATCAGGCCCGGAACTCCGAACAATATGCCGCCAGGCCCCGGAAGCGGTCCAACCAGCGCGGCGCAGATGAGCAACAGTATGCCGAGGATGAACATGGCCCATTCGGTTACCGGATGATCGATGATCGCTCGCCACCGTTCGCGCTTGCTCATGAACGTCGATGTGGCCTCACCGTCGCCCGTGCGCAAGGCGCTTGCTCCCCGGACACGCTCAAGCTAGCTCTTTCAAGGCCGAGCTAGGGGGACTTCTGACACGCGCGAACAGCTTGTCGGCGGCGCAGGCGCGCTGCTGATGGTCGCAACCATTGCCACCGTTGCCTACCTCGGGCTCGAAGCCCGGTCCGTTGAAGTTCAGGTCCAGCTCTCCGCCGGCTTGCCCGCCTTCATCATCGTCGGCCTGCCGGACAAAGCGGTCGCTGAAAGCCGCGAGCGCGTTCGGGCCGCACTCTCCGCCATCGGGCTGTCGCTCCCGCCCAAGCGAATCACCGTCAACCTGTCGCCCGCGGACTTGCCAAAGGAAGGCTCGCACTTCGACCTGCCGATCGCGCTGGGGCTGCTTGCTGCGATCGGTGCGGCAGATGCCGAGGCGCTGGCCCACTACCTTGCGGTCGGGGAGCTGTCGCTCAACGGCAAGATCACCGGATCGCCAGGAGTACTGCTGGCCGCACTGCATGCCGGCTCGCTTGCGAAGGGGCTGATTTGCCCGGCAGCCCAGGGGAGCGAGGCGGCCTGGGCGGGGCAGGTGGAGGTGCTTGCCGCGCCTGACCTGCTGGCGTTGCTTGCCCATCTTCGCGGCACGGCACTTCTTTTGGCGCCTGAGGTGGCCGACGTGGAGCCGCTGGCCGGAGGTCCGGATCTCGCCCAGGTCAAAGGGCAGGAGGTCGCCAAGCGCGCGCTCGAAATCGCCGCCGCCGGCGGTCACAATCTGTTGATGAGCGGCCCGCCGGGCGCCGGCAAGTCGCTGCTTGCGGCCTGCCTTCCGGGCATTCTTCCGCCGCTGGAACCCGCCGAGGCCCTCGAAGTCTCCATGGTTGCATCGGTCGCCGGTGAGCTGAACGGCGGCCGCATCCGCCGGCGCCGACCCTTTCGTGCACCGCACCACAGCGCCTCCATGCCGGCGCTGGTCGGCGGCGGCTTGCGGGTCCGTCCGGGCGAGATCAGCCTTGCCCATCTGGGCGTGTTGTTTCTGGACGAACTTCCGGAATTCCAGCGCGTCGTTCTCGACTCTCTTCGTCAACCGCTCGAAACCGGAAGCGTCAGTGTCGCGCGGGCCAACACGCACGTTACCTTTCCTGCTCGTGTTCAGTTGGTTGCGGCAATGAACCCGTGCCGCTGCGGCCACCTTGGCGATCCGGCGCTCGCCTGCAGCCGTGCACCACGCTGCGCCGCCGACTATCAGGCGCGTGTGTCGGGGCCGCTGCTCGACCGCATCGATCTTCACGTCGACGTGCAGGAGGTGTCCGCCGCCGACTTGACCCTGCCGCCGCCGGCGGAGGGCAGCGCGGAGGTTGCCGGGCGCGTGGCCGCCGCGCGGAGGACGCAGACGAACCGCTTCAGCGGTACCGGAGTCAGGACCAATGCCGAAGCGGATGGCGACCTGCTGGAGAAGGTAGCAACCCCAGATGAGCCCGGCCGCAAGCTTCTGCACGACGCGGCGTCGGCGATGCGGCTGTCGGCGCGTGGTTTCCACCGGGTGATGCGCGTCGCGCGCACCGTCGCCGACCTGGCCGGCGCTGATGACGTCGGCCGTATCCATGTTGCGGAGGCGCTCAGTTACCGGCGTCAGGCACCGCGCAATTGAGAACGTTGCACGGCCCGCGCCTGCCGGTTAGGGAGGCGCTTGCGTGCCCCCGTGGCGGAATTGGTAGACGCGCTCGACTCAAAATCGAGTTCCGCAAGGAGTGTCCGTTCGACTCGGACCGGGGGCACCAATACGAACCTGCCGTGATCCGCGTGAGCCCCGCCTAGCGGAGCGCCCGATGCCTCGATAAGGTGAGGCATGGACGCGAGTACGAGCAACCCTACTGCCATCGCTACGGTCGATGAGCCGCACCTGCTGGGTGAGGTGCATACCACCAAGCGCGATCGGCTGCTTGCGTCCCTGACCCTGATCGCCGGCGCTGGCCTGATCGTCGCCTTGCCGTTCGCGCTGCGCGAGGGCGCCGAATTCTTCCTTCCAGTCACCGCCGCGCTGGTGATCGCCATCGCCCTTGTGCCGCTGCTGGAATGGTTCGAGCGGCGCGGTGTGCCCTCGCGGCTGTCGGCGGGGCTGTGCGTCATCATCTTCCTGCTGATCGCCGTTTTCGCGGTCGGATCGATAGTGCTGCCGGCGATCGACTGGGTCGCGCTGGTGCCGCAGCGGATCGGCAAGGTACGGGAAGCGCTCGATCCGGTGCTCGACCTCTACAAGACGCTGGACCGATTCATCGATCGCACCACGTCGCAGATCGCGATCACCCCGCAGCAGGGCCGAACGGTGCGGATCGAGACGCCCAATTCCATGCTTGGGCTGCTCACTTCCTCGGCTCCCCATGCGATGATCCAGCTTTTCTTCTCTCTGCTGGTGATTTTCTTCTTCCTCGCCGGATGGACCAGCATGCGCAAGCGCACCATCGTCAGCCGCGAGACCTTCGAAGGAGCGCTGACCACCGCCCGGGTCATTCAGCAGGTGGTGGACGCCACCTCGACCTACCTGGGCACCATAACGCTCATCAATGTCGTGCTGGGCGGCCTGACTGCCTTGATCCTGTGGCAGCTCGGTATGGATTCGCCATTGATGTGGGGCGGCATCGTCGCGGTGCTCAACTATATTCCCTATCTCGGGCCGATCGCCTCGGCCTTGCTGCTCTTCTTCGGCGGACTGATGACCTTCCCGGACGTCTGGGCGGCAATGCTGCCGCCGGCCATTTTCGTCGGATTGCACATGGTGGAGGCAAACTTCATCACGCCGCTGATCGTCGGCAAGCGCCTGACCATCAGTCCGCTGGCGATCCTGATCGCCTTGAGTTTCTGGTCCTGGGTGTGGGGCACCACCGGCGCATTGTTGGCGGTTCCGCTGCTGATCATCATGAAGACGATCTTCTCCGCGGCGGGCACGCCGGACATCGCCGGCTTCCTGTTCGAGCATGGAACATTGACCCATGTCGGCGACCCGGAGGAAAAAGAGGAAGCCTCGGTTGACAGTCATCAGGCCGTCACCTAGTTCCCCGCCCGTCCAAAGCGCGGGTGTAGCTCAGTCGGTTAGAGCGCCGGCCTGTCACGCCGGAGGTCGCGGGTTCGAGCCCCGTCACTCGCGCCATTTCGCACATCGGAAAAGCATTCCCTTCGGGGCCCCTCAGCATGAGTGCGCAACGTGACCGCGGAGGCTGCATACCAGACTCTCGGGCTTGAGCCGGGGGCAAGCGAGGCCGATGTGGACCGCGCCTACCGGACCCTCATCAAACGCTTTCACCCTGATCGCGAGGGCGGCGACGCCACGCGTGCTGCGGAGATCAACCAGGCCTATTTCCAGCTGCGCAAATGTCCGGCGCCCGAACCCGAGCAGCGGGCGTCCACGCTGGCCGAAGCGCTGTATGCGCGCCGGGCAAGCCAGTTTCGTCTGCGCCGTAAGCGCAAGGCGCGCATCTGGCCCGTTGCCCTCGTGGGAATTCTGGTCGCGGCTTATCTGCAGTGGGACAGAATTGCCGCTTTAAGCCTACAATCCTCCGATCAGTTCCGCGAATTGATCGAACCATCGCCTAACGACGGAACGGAGGCGGCATTGGCGTCAGGCCGTCCCGCGTCCCTCGACGAACCGATCGGCGACGCCGCCGTATCAGGCGCGATCGGCCTCGCGACGCGGTTGTTGCCGCGGGGCGGGGAGGCGGCGCTGGCGGAAGAAAGCCGTGACTGTCACCAGAAGCTTCGTGCTGCACCGACACTTGAGAGGCTCGACACCTGCGCCGCCTTCGACGATGCGGTGCTGGAACTGCTGAAGCGCGATCCGCTGCGTGAGGACGGGCCTTTTGCGGCATCGGCGGTCACTGCTCGGCAGATCAACGCGGCGACGTTGCTGTCCGGCGACTATCTGGCGATCGATGCACGCCTTGACCGGGTTCGGGCAAAGGTTCAGGCCTTGATGGCGCCTGCCGAGCCCGATGCGCCGGTCAATTCAAGCCTGCCGTAAGCCGCGTCCGGGCCGACGCGCCGACTGGCGCCGCTCATGCGCAGCGCCGATCGCCCGGCAGTGCATCAGCGCTTCCTTACCGGCCTGCGAGAAGCTCTTGCGCTTCAGGATCATGCCGAGGAGGCCGCGCCTGGGCGGGTAAGCGAAGCGGCCAATGGCGCGCCCCAGCTTCTCGGCATCGGACAGGGCGCTGGCAAGCTCGCCGGGAAGGGTCATGTCACGGACGGTCAGCGGGCTTCGACCTTCCCAGGCAACACCGCGCAACACTTCACGCGCGACCAGCACGCGGGCGAGGGTGGGATCGGTCGGCGCTTGCTCCGCCCGCGCCAGCGCTTCGCGCAAATGTCTGGGGTGAGCAGGGTCGAGCTCGTGCAACGCCTTCACGAGAATCCGATATTGCCGGTCGACCTCAATCCGTTCGGCCGGCGTGAAATTGCTCACTGGTCGGCTGCACCGCCGGCAACAGGACCAAACGCCCTGCTCACCGATTCCTCGGCCCGCTTGGTGCCAAGAGGACGCTCGTCGGCCTTCACCGCTTCGGAACTGAGCGACCAGCGCAAATTCTCCGACGAGGCAAGCTTGTTGCTGCCGCTCTTGCCGATTGCGTCTTCGACGGCCTTGCGCGCCGCAGGGTTGAAGCGGACGCCGACACGGGCATTGGCGCCGGGCTTCCCATTGGCGAACAGCGCATCCATGGCTGCCAAGTCCTTCGGGTTTTCGATCTTCAGCGGTTCGCCTTCGGTCGCCCCGGCAACTTGTGCCGCCGCTGCGGCATTCGCCACCTCGGCCGCCAGCGCTGCGTTCTTCAGCGCCGCAGCATTCGGCTCACCGCCGGCATAGCGGCTGGTGAACGCCGGAGGACGGCCCCAGCCGCCTGCCCAGCGGTAGAAGATGTGCGCACCGACAACTGCATTCTTCGCCAGGCTGGAGGCCCAGTAAGGCACGACGTAATTTGCATGGTAATGGGTCGCGAGCCCGGCGGGCGCATAGACATAGCCGGACAGGGCGGCCTCAGCGACCTTGCGGGCACGAGCCCAGCTGCCGGCCATTGGTGCCCGAGTCAGCGACCCGTCGCAGGTAAAGGTGAACTGGCAGCCCGTGGCCCTGGTCGAGCCCTGGAACACCACACCACAGACAGTGGACGGAAAGGCCGGGTGGCGGACTCGGTTCAGCACCACTTGTGCGACGGCGCGCTGTCCGTCGTCGCTTTCGTTACCCGCTTCGTAATAGACGGCGCTCGTCAGGCACTCGATCGCACGAGCACGGTCTGCGGCGGAGGCCTTGGCCAAATTGAAAGGCGTGGCGGCGGGGTTGGGGCCGTTCGCCAGGGGAATGGCCGAATTGAGTTTCAGCGCATCTTCCGGTGCCACGTCGCGCACTAGCAGCGGCGGCGGCGCCGGGGGTGCGACTTCATCGACCGCCTGGACGGTGGATGTGGGAAACTTCCCCGACCAGGTCGCACCCGCAACAGCTGTCGCCGCGGCGACGCCAAGAACGCCAACGACCACCGCCTCACGCGGATAGTTCCGCCAGAAACGGGCGGCTGAAAGGGCAATGGTCTGGGTCATGGGAGGAGGGGTGATATAGTGCGTTGATACGCCCGGCTCAACCTTTTGAACCGTCCTCCCCCGCAGCAGCCTTGGTCCAGCGTCCCGTTTCTGACCAGCGAACGAGCGGTTTTAAAGGGAAGATCCAGGCGATCCCCGCGGCGAGGTAGAAGATCGCCTGGACTAGGATCGGGAGGTTGCCGACGACCGGCACGGCAAGCAGGACCACCAACGCCCAGGCGGCGATCAACAGGATGATCAGGCCGGCGCTCACCAGCTTGCGGTAGGAGGGTTCGGGTGGCGACATCGTCGATACCCTACATCCTTCGGCACATCACGTCATCGACGGGCGGTCAGTTGCGAAGATCGTCGGGGACAACGCCGCCATTTTCGGCGAGCTTCGCCATCACTGCCTTGTGCAGCGCGATATTCTGTTCGGCGCTGCCATCCTCGCCGGCATGGACGCCCAGCTCACTGGCCAGTTCCTTGCGCGCCGACAGGCTCGAATCGAGGTCGAGCAGCTTCAGCAGGTCGACGATCGACGTCTTGTAGTTGCCGCCGCCATTCTTCATCGCAGCCATCTCGCCCAGCACCTGGCCGACATCGACGTTCTGCGCCGACGCCGCCGTCGGCGCCGCAGCGGGTGCCGGGGCGAGGGTCGCCGTGCCGGCGGCCTGCGGCGCGAAGTTGGGCGTGGTCTGGGAATTGTCCGCCTGCGAGGCGGGCGACGCCGTCTTGTGGTGGAAGATCTTGTTCATGATGTTGCCGAACAGGCTCATGGCGTTGTTCCTCTCGAGAAGTTCGATCGCTCAACGAGCAGGGCGTGGCGAAGGTCCGCGACGAGCCGCGGAACGGACCGCGCGCCGCGCTCGTTCTGGCGCTCTCTTGAGGAGAGGATTTCCGATGAAACACAGGCTGTTGATTGTGGCGTGCGGCGCAGCGCTGACGCTTGGAGCGTGCAAGAAAAGCGATGAGACGGCGACCACCGCCAACGACGTGAACCTGACGGCGGACAATGGCTCGATGATGGGCAATGACGCCATGACGGCAGCGCCGACGACGGCCCAGGGCTTCGCCAATGCGGCGGCGGCAAGCGACCGGTTCGAGATCGAAAGCTCCCGCCTCGCGGAAAGCGCCGCCACCTCCGCCGCGGTGAAGAGGTTTGCCGCGCAGATGATCAAGGGGCACACCGACAGCACCGCCAAGCTGAAGAGCACGGTTGCCGGGATGACGCCCGCGATCACTCCCGACGATACGCTGAACGCCGAGCAGCAGGCCAAGCTGGACAGCCTCAAGGGCCTGAAGGGCGCGGATTTCGACAGCGCCTATGCCGCCGCCCAGGTCGAGGCGCACCAGAAGACGCTCGACACGCTGAACGCCTATGCAAGCGGCGGCGACACGCCGGCGCTGAAGTCCTTCGCAAGCGGTCTGGTGCCGGTCGTTACCGCCCACCTCAACATGGCCAAGGGCCTGAAGTAAGCGAAGAAAGACAGGCGCCCGCGGCGAGATGCCGGGGCGCCTGCTTTTTCGGTCTTCTACCGCTCCGCTGCCTAGTGGCGGGCGGAGCCGTGGTCGGCCGTTCGGCCATCGGCCTGGTCGATCATCCGAAGTAAGCCGTCGAAACATGGCGTCCGGTCGAGGGGCCATGTTCGCTCAAATGACGGGAGCAACAACCGCGCGTCATTCCGATCTGCCATGCCGATGGCCAGGAAAATTGCCTGATCCATCGTCTAACCCTTTCAGGTTGTTTGAATTTCCAACGCTCGCCAGGCGTCAGGTTTCCCAGCCTTTCGGCTCCGGAACGACGCCCCTGCGCCTCCGCGCCGCTCGGCGAGAGGAACCTAATCGGGAGTGAAGCCTTCATCCGCCATGGGCGATGGCAAGGTTTACGACGAAAGCACCAAGGTGAACGCGACCAAGGGCGACGTCGTTCTCGACGGCCCCGACGGCGTCGACCTGATGATGACCCCCGAAGCGGCCGAGCGAACGGCCGAGGAGCTGGAAAAGGGTGCCGCCGCCGCGGCAGGCCAGCGCCGCCTCGCCAAGTACCCGCACCAGCCGAAATAGGATTCCTCCCCAGAGGAAGTTGACACGGGTGACGTCCTGGCGAGGTTTTGCAGGGGCTCGGCCTGATGCCGCGAAGGCCCCCTGATGTTCGTGGTACGACGTCCCATCCGGCGTCCGGGTCTGGTGCAACGATCACCTGCGCCTAAGTTCACGAAGGTGACGCGGTAGGCGGCGATTGCGTGAGGACAGGGAAGGGCATTTCGGGATTGAAGTGTGACCTTTGTCACCTTTGTCGCGTTGGTGTCGCCTTTGTCCGTTAAGCAGCGCATCGACCGGGGTAAGCCACAAAGTGGGGTGTGTAGGACAGCGCCAAGTGAGGCGACGCGCTGACCCCGGTCCGTTGCGGCGTCACGGATCTTACGCCGTGACGCCGTCGGGACAGGCAAGTTACATCGGCAGGGACACGGCGTCGGTTGCGTGGATGACGCCGTTGGATTGCTTGAGGTCCGCCATGACCACCGTGGCGGTGCCGCCCTTGGCATCGGTCAGCACGACCTTGCCATCGACGACGCGCGCGGTGAGCGTGCCGCCCTGGACCGTGGTCAGCGATGCCGATCCGCCACCGGCCGCGATCTGCTGCGTGAGCTGCGCGGCGGTGACGCTGCCGGGCACGACATGGTAGGTGAGAATGCCGGTGAGCATGGTCTTGTTTTCCGGCTTCAGCAGGGTGTCGAGCGTTCCGGCCGGAAGTTTGGCGAATGCGGCATCGGTCGGAGCGAAGACGGTGAACGGGCCCTTGCCGGCCAGCGTGCTGGTCAGGCCGGCCGCCTTGACCGCGGCTTCCAGCGTGTTGTGATCCTTGGACGAGGATACGGCGCCCACGATATTACCCTTGGCGCCCATGTGGTGGTCGGCCAGTGCGGGAGCGGGGGCGAGCAGGGCCGTACTTGCCAGCGCGGCGGCGAGCATTGTGGTGAAAGGCTTCATCGTCAATTTCCTCTTTTTGTCGCCGAGGGGGTCGGCTCACGAGAGGTGGGAAGCCGAGGGCAAGGCGGGCATACCGCCTTTGGGGGACTGATGGGCCATGTGCGATCGGGAACCGGGGTCGACGCCGCGAACCGCCAGCGGCAGACATCTTAACCTTTGGCGGCGCTAGTGATCGGCAGACCAATTTCGAGGCGAAGACCAATGACCCAATCCACCTCCACGCTGCTGTCCATCCTGTTCGGACTGGGCGTGTTCGCCGTTGTCGTCGCCGTCGGGTGGCGCAGCGTCCAGAACCGCCGCATCCTTCGCCTGGCCGGCGCGAACGGTCAGGAAACGATCATCGTTGCCGGTGAGGGCGACAAGATCAGCAGCGTCGAGACCAGCACCGAGACGGTGGCCGTCGAACGGGCGGCCGAGCCGGTGTCAGGCGCGCAGCCGGCGCTTGACGCCGACGCCGCCGTGGCCGGTCAGGAGCGGCTGGCCCGGGTCGTTTCCGCGACCAAGTAATCCAACACGGCGGACAGGCGTGCGGCAGCTACATAAGCCCCCGAGCGTAGTGCAGCGCATGCCCGAGGCAAGCGCAAGCTAGGCGAAGAGAGCGCGCATGCCGGCCAGCGGGGCGCGAGCCCTCAGGCGAGCGAACCCGTCTGACGTCACGGGATTTACTCCCGTGACGGCCTCATGTTGGCTAATAGGTGGAGGGATGCGTTTCCGATTTGGCAGCTTCAGAAACTGCGTGGAGTCGTTTGATTTCACTTTCGCAGCGCAATGCCTCCTCAGTCGAATTCAGTTCGGCAAAAACGCGAGCTGCCTCTTCGTAGCAAGTTATGGCTTGCTTAAAATCGGACGTCTTGTCGAACGTGGTCTCAAGTTGTGCATGTCGAGCAAATGCAGAACCGACACACATGTGGATAGCGGCCCATCTATATGGGTGTCTCTCTACCTCAAAAACTTGCGCTGCCATCTGATACGACTGGATCGCTCTAGCTAAGTAGATTTCTGATAACTGCCCTTGTTGGAAGGTTGAGTGTTCGAACAGAACACCAGCGAGTTCGAACTGTGCGTCACCAAAGCGATCAGGGAACAAGGTCACAGGGTAAGTCTCAATCCCCGCTTGATATCCGGTAATCGCGCGAATCCGCAGGAAGTCGCGTTCTGGTTCTGAAAGCTCCGCATCTCGTGCGCTTTCGGCGAGTATTCGGGAAACGTTTACCTTTGCCGCGCCCCAGACCTCAGGCGTGCTATGCTCTTCGCTGTCGACGACCGCCTGTTCGAATTCTGCCAAAGCCTCCTGGCGAAGCTCCACCGAGACGTCTGGCTTGAGCCTTCGGCGAACCAAGATTGCGGCACCCAAACTGTTGGAAACATGGGATGCCATGGGGGCTGCGTCAGGGACTTCTTTGGCAATAACCCGCGCTGTTCGCAGATTCGCAATTGAGTCTTCAATGTCAGCTATGCTTTTGCGTCTACTGCCCCTTTCCATGAGGGCATTGGCAAGACCAATGTAGGCGCAGGCTGACTCGAATTCGTTCAACGTTCCTTGAGGTACTTCGGTTGCTCTTCGGGAAAAGTCGACCGCAGCATCGAGGTTTGCATTCTCGTCTTGCGAACCTCGGGCAGCGTTGAGGTGAACAAGCCCTCGTCGATAGTTCAATTTTGCCGACTGCTCCGGATCACCCTGAACAAGACCGGTCCTGCTGATGTCCTCGAGTAGTTCGGCAGCCACAAAGAAGCGCGGTTCTAATGAACGGAGCGAGCCTTCATAGACCTCTTCAGCCAGAGCCTGCAGCGTCTCAACAGCCTTTTGCTCATCGAATGGCTCGAAATACCTCGCTGCGGCCCTGTAGTGTGCCAGCGCAGCAGCAGGATCTTCTCCCAACAAAGCCGCGTTGCCTCTCGTAATGCGGAGCGCGGCCTGCTTTTCGATGGCCTTAAGGGTATGCTCGTTTTGAAGTTTTGCTTCAGCAGAAGCTAAGAGTTCGTCAACCTTATCGAGTGATCCGCTTGAGAGTGCTGCTTCAGCTTGCTGGATTATGGCCTTCGAATTGAATTCGACCGCCTCCAGAGCCGCTAGTCTTCCCCGTAACTCGCGCCACTCCTCGGCCTTGGCTCGAAGAAATTCGTCTAACTCGGCGAGTGAAGCGTCAGGCTTCGAATGCTCAAATTGCCTTGCTGCACTTTCAATCAGATTCCGGGCGTTGCGATAAGCCTCATCCAACGCGTCATATGCGGCCTCTCTGAAGCCAGCTTGGCACATTGTTCAATGTCCGCTTCAGTTATCTTTAGGATTGAGATGATGGGGTCGATGGTCGCCGGATGCGGACTAGCAACTTTACCACCTTCTAACTCGCTGATGCGCCGCGTCTTCGAGCTCGTTCCATAGGCATCTTCTGCAAGCTGAATCTGGGTTAGACCGGCCGCACGACGTTTTCTGAGGATTAGCTCACCAAGTAGCTTCCCGAATGACTTACCGTCGGAATCCGCTTTCATTACGCATCAATAGCGCATGGGAACCGCATAAATCGAGTTGTCTGATCCGCCACAATCCACCGCATGCAAACAATGTTAGAAAGGTTCGTCACGGTGGAGATCAATGACACCGCGCAAAACGTCTTCATCCTGTGCAGTGGTGTTGCATTACTGATCAGGGCATCGGCAAAGCTTGTTTGGGCGTGGCGCAAAAGCCCGTCACGAGAGTGAGTCCCGAGGTCAGTCGGGTTCGTCCTACAGTTTTGGCTCAGGCCGACCCGCTAGTCGGCTTGCGCGCTCGGGAACACCCTTCGACTTCGCTGAGGACGAACGAGGAAGGGCCTACCCCCGGCGCCTCCCGCAAGCGGGAGGGGAGAAAGCGCTATTGGTCGAGGAACGACCGCATCTTCCGGCTACGGCTAGGATGCTTCAACTTCCGCAAAGCCTTAGCCTCGATCTGCCGAATACGCTCACGCGTCACCGAAAACTGCTGCCCAACCTCTTCCAAGGTGTGGTCCGTATTCATCCCGATCCCGAAGCGCATGCGCAGCACGCGCTCCTCGCGCGGCGTCAGCGACGCCAGCACCCGGGTCACCGTTTCCTTGAGGTTCGCCTGGATCGCGGCGTCCACGGGAATCACGGCGTTCTTGTCCTCGATGAAGTCGCCGAGGTGGCTGTCTTCCTCGTCGCCGATGGGGGTTTCGAGGCTGATCGGCTCCTTGGCGATCTTCATCACCTTGCGGACCTTCTCCAGGGGCATGGAGAGGCGCTCGGCGAGCTCTTCGGGCGTCGCTTCGCGGCCGGTTTCGTGGAGGAACTGGCGACCGGTGCGGACGAGCTTGTTGATCGTCTCGATCATGTGCACCGGGATGCGGATGGTGCGGGCCTGGTCGGCGATCGAGCGGGTGATCGCCTGCCGGATCCACCAGGTCGCGTAGGTCGAGAACTTGTAGCCGCGGCGATATTCGAACTTGTCGACCGCCTTCATCAGGCCGATGTTGCCTTCCTGGATGAGGTCCAGGAACTGCAAGCCGCGGTTGGTGTATTTCTTGGCGATGGAGATGACGAGGCGGAGGTTGGCCTCGACCATTTCCTTTTTCGCGATGCGGGCCTCGCGCTCGCCCTTTTGCACCATGTTGACGATGCGGCGGTATTCAGGGAGCGAGGTGCCGACGTTCTGGGCGATCTCGCTGATTTCGGTCCGGATGCGCTCGACGGTCGGAGCCTCGGCCTCGGCAAAGGCGGCGAATTTCTTGTCAATCTTGGACGCGCGGGCAAGCCAGCTGTCGTCCAGCTCGGACCCCATGTAGCTGTCGAGGAAGGCCTTGCGCGGCACGCGGTGACGCTCGGCGAGGCGGAGCATCTGGCCGCCGAGGGCCGTGAGGCGCTTGTTGTAGCTGTAGAGCTGATCGACCAGATATTCGATCTTGGACGCGTGGAACTGCACGCTTTCGACCTGGGCGGTGAGCTCCTCGCGGAGCTTCTGATATTTCTTCTCTTCCGCCGCCGGGAATTCGGCCGCGCTGCCGAGCGCGGTGAGGCGCGCCTCCTGCACCTTGGCAAACTTCTTGAAGATGGCGGTCATGGTGGCGAAGGTCTCAAGCGCCTGCGGCTTGAGCGTCTCCTCCATCTGCGCGAGGCTAAGGGTATTGTCCTCGTCGTCGTCGTCGGTCTGCGCCGGGGTGCGGCGCTCGACCATATCCTCGTCGTCTTCGTTCTTCGCCTCGGGCTCGTCGGCGACGTCTTCCTCTTCCTTGATGGTCGGGCCGGCGGTCTTTTCGCTGATCTCGTCCTCGGCGCCTTCTTCCTCGGCGCCGGCGATCTGCTCGGCGGTGGGTCCCTTGGACAGCATGGCGTCGAGATCGAGAATCTCGCGAAGCTGCATGCGGCCTTCGTTCAAGGCGTCGGACCAGCCGATGATGGCGTTAAAGGTCATGGGGCTTTCGCACAGGCCCCAGATCATCGTGTCGCGGCCGGCCTCGATGCGCTTGGCGATCGCGATCTCGCCCTCACGGGAGAGCAATTCGACGGCGCCCATTTCGCGCAGATACATGCGGACGGGGTCGTCCGTGCGGTCGACGGCTTCCTTCTTGGTCGCGGCGGCTGGGCGGGGGCCGCCGTCGTCCAGCGGATCGACTTCCTCGTCGGGAGCGGCTTCCTGCTCGGAATCCTCCTCCTCGTCGTCGTCGCCCTTTTCGTCATTCTCGACGACGTTGATGCCCATGTCGTTGAGCGCGGACATGATGTCCTCGATCTGCTCGGACGACATCTGGTCCTGGGGCAGGGCCTCGTTCAATTCCTCGTAAGTGACGATGCCGCGCTTCTTGGCGCGCGCGATCATCTTCTTGATGCCCGCGTCGTTGAGGTCGATCAGCGGCGCATCGCCAGCGTCGACGGTGTCGGTGTCCTGGGTGTCGTTTTTTGCCATCGTGCCTGTGATTCTACTCCCGCCGCTTAGTCGGTGCCGGCGAGAGACGCCAGCCGTTCGTTCAACTTACGTTTCGCCTCGATGAGGCGTTGCTGCTCCCCATAGGCTTCCTCGGTGCAGTCGGCCTTGAACCTCTCGGTTGCAAGGGCCAGCGCCCGATCCACCTGTTCCCCCGCCGCGAGCGCCTCGACGGCAGCCGCGAGATCGGCACTTGCGCGCGCCGGATCGCTGTCCGGACGGGTGAACGAGAAGCTGATGACGTTGCGGGAGGGAGTTCCGCCCTTGGCGCCCAGCATGGCGAATATGGGGGTGAGTTCCTCGCGGTCAAGCGCGGCGCCGGAGAAAGCCTTTGCGATCAGTTCGTTGCGGGCGGCGGCTGCCTTGGGATCGGCGATCGGAAGGGTTGCGAGCTGCTCGGCATGGTCGGCGAGCAGCTGCGGGAAGTGGGCGAACCCAAGGAGCAGGGCACGGGCGGTCCGGCCGTCGATGCCGGTGGAGGAGATGCCCCTGGCGGTGTCGGACAAGGGGGGTTCTGGCGGGACGAAGCGGCCTTTCACAAAGCTGCCGCGCCGCTGCGGGGTGAAGCGCTGGGTCGCGGGAGCACGGCGGCCGACTTCCGCATCGAAACGGGACAGCCATTCGTCGCGGTAGAGGCGGGCGAGCGCCTGGTCGCCGATGGCAGAGGCGTGGGCAAGCAGGCGCTGGCGAAGGCCCGCGCGGGCTTCGGGGGTGGTGAGCGGCTGGGCGGCGGCCTCGTGGCGGTAGAGCCGGTCGCTCAAGGGTTCGGCCCTGGCGATGACTTCTTCGAATACTTCCCGGCCGCCGGATTTGACGAGATCGTCCGGGTCCTGCCCGGCAGGGAGCTCGGCGAAACGCAGGGTGCGTTCGGGGCCGAGGTGGGGAAGGGCGCGGGTGGCGGCGCGGATCGCGGCCTTCTGCCCGGCATTGTCGCCGTCGAAGCAGAGGATGGGGGAGGGCTCCAGCCGCCACATGCGTTCGAGCTGGCTCTCCGTGACCGCAGTGCCGTTGGGTGCGACCACCTCGCCGATCCCGGCGCGGTCGAGGCCGATCACGTCCATATAGCCTTCGACCACGATCAGCCGGTTCGCGGCGCGGCTTGCGGGGCCGGCGCGGTCGAGATTGTAGAGGGTCCGGCCCTTGTCGAAAAGGCTGGTCTCGGGCGAGTTGAGGTACTTCGGTTCGCCCTGGCCGATGATGCGGCCGCCGAAGCCGATGACGCGGCCGCGTACGTCCTTGATGGGGATCATCAGCCGGCCGCGGAAGCGGTCGTAGGCGGCGCCGCCGTCTTCCGGCTTGATGAGCATTCCGGTTTCGACCAGCGCCTCTTCACCCAGCGAGTGGAGCGCGTTCTTGAGCTTGGTTCGCCCGTCCGGCGCAAAGCCGATGCCGAAGCGCTTCACCTGATCGGCGTTGATGCCGCGTTTCTTCAGGTAGTCGCGGGCCTCGCCGCCCTCGCTGCCTTGCAGCTGGTCGGCGTACCAGGACTGCACCGACGCCATGACGTCAGTCAGCGAGGCGGCACGCTCGGCCCGTTCGCGGGATCGGGGGTCGGGGGCGGGCACCTCGAGACCGGCCTTGCCCGCCAGCTCCTTCACCGCGTCCATGAACGGCATGCCGCGCGCGTCAGTGAGGAAGCGAATGGCGTCCCCATGCGCGCCGCAGCCGAAGCAATGGTAGAAATGCTTCTCGTCATTGACGGTGAAGCTGGGTGTCTTCTCGTTGTGAAACGGGCAGCAGGCCTTCCACTCCCGGCCGGCCTTGGTGAGTTTCACCGACGGCGCAATGACGGCGGAGAGGAGGGTGCGGGCGCGCAGCTCGTCGAGGAAGGCGGGGGAGAGGGTCATGGTCGGGGCGAGCGCACCTCGACTACGCGCTCCGCGCTCCGCTCGGTACTAACGGGTTCTTCCGGACGACCCTCAACCTCGTTCGTCCCGAGCGAAGTCGAGGGGCGCTCGCCGGGCGGCCGGGCAAAGTAGGACACCCGTGCCCAGTCACGTGCGATCAGGCCTTCCTTCTTGGCGCGAGACCAGGGTTTGATGCGGTGTTCGGCTTCGAGCGCTTCCAAGCGGGAAGTCATGACCTCGCACCAAGCAAGTCCAACCGGCAACCGGCGCTTGGTCCAGTCTGAGCCCAGACCTTGTTGATGTTCAGCCATGCGCTTGTCGAGATCGTCCGTGTGACCCGTGTAGTAGGAGCCGTCACCGCAGCGGAGGATGTAGACCCAGAACTGCATCGACGTTGGTGCGGCGCCCCTCGACTTCGCTCGGGACGAACGAGTCTGTGGGACGCACTTTCAGGCCAACGGAAGTAGGTGTCTAGCCCGCAAGTGCTGCCTTCACCAACTGGCTCGCCCGTGCCGGCTCAATGCTGCTGGCATGCCGTTCCTTCACGATGCTCATCACTCGGCCCATGTCCTTCATGCTGCTCGCGCCGGTTTCGGCGACGATCGCGGCCACAGCGGCTTTCGCCTCGTCCTCGCTCATTTGGGCGGGCAGGAAGCGCTCGATGACGGCGATCTCCGCTTCCTCGGTGGCGGCAAGCTCCTCTCGGCCACCCTTGCGGTAAAGCTCCACCGATTCGCGGCGTTGCTTGATCATCTTTTGCATCACTTCGGTGACGAGAAGGTCGTCGTCCGGCACTGCGGTGCCGGTGCGCAGTTCGATATCGCGATTCTTGAGCGCGCTCTGGATCAGGCGAATGGTGCCGGTGGAGGCCTTGTCGCCGCCTTTCATGGCAGTCACCAAAGCAGCCTTGATGTCGTCGCGGATCATGCGGTCTCTCGTTCTGTCGCGTAGCGGAAAGGACCAGCCGATAGCGGCATTGTTCGCGAATTTACAGCGGTTGACGTCGCGGCTTCATGCCCCTAGCCCGCACCACTTAGCGACATTGCTGCACCCACTTTGAAAGGCTCCCATCCCTGATGGCCGAAGCACGACCCTCGCCCGCGCCTCAACCCGAAGGCGCGACGGGAGTCATCGTGTTTGCCGATGGGCGGGTGATCTGGGGCGGCGGCTTCGGCGCCGAGGGCGAGGCGGTCGGCGAGCTGTGCTTCCACACCGCAATGACCGGTTACCAGGAGATCATGACCGATCCCTCGTTCGCGAAGCAGGTCATCGCCTTTACCTTTCCGCACGTCGGCAATGTCGGGGCGAACGACGAGGATGTTGAGGCGGCCGAGGCACATGCGCTTGGATGTCTCGTTCGTGAGGTGGTGACGGAGCCCAGCAATTATCGCGCATCGATGGGGTTCGATGCCTGGCTGAAGCATAAGGGGCGGATCGGGATCTGCGGGGTGGATACACGATCCCTGACGCAGCTGGTGCGGAAGGAGGGGCCGCCGAATATTGCGATTGCGCATCGTGGGGACGGCAAGTTCGATGTGGAAGCGCTCCAGCGGATGGCTGCGGAATGGCCTGGGCTTGAGGGAATGGACCTCGCCAAGGAAGTGTCGCGACTGCAGGTCGAGCGGTGGACCGGCGGCAAGTGGAATTGGGGACAGGGGTATGAACTCTCGTCTCCCCTCCCGCAGGCGGGAGGGGAAGAGGTGCGGAGCACCGAAGGGGAGGGACTGTCCACTTCCACTTCCGACATGCCCTCCCCCAGCCCCTCCCGCAGTGCGGGAGGGGAGAAGAGACGTCGCCACGTCGTTGCGGTGGATTACGGCAACAAACACAACATTTTCCGCCTGCTTGTTGAGGCGGGTGCTGAGGTCACCGTGGTTCCCGCCGAGGCAAGCTTCGACGAGATCATGAGCCATGATCCGGACGGCTTCTTCCTGTCGAACGGGCCCGGCGATCCGGCGGCGACGGGGGAGTATGCGGTGCCGGTGATCCGGCAGATGCTGGAGACGAAGAAGCCCCTGTTCGGCATCTGCCTTGGGCATCAGCTGCTTGCGCTGGCCGTGGGCGGGCGGACGTCGAAGATGTTCCAGGGCCATCGCGGCGCCAACCATCCGGTGAAGCGCCTCGCCGACGGGGTGGTCGAGATCACCAGTATGAACCACGGCTTCGCGGTCGAGCGCGAAGGGCTGCCCGCCAATGCGCGCGAGACGCATGTCAGCCTGTTCGACGGCTCCAACTGCGGGTTCGAGCTGACCGACCGCCCGGCGTTCAGCGTCCAGTATCACCCCGAGGCGAGCCCGGGGCCGCAGGACAGCTTTTACCTGTTCCAACGCTTCGTGGAGAGCATGAAGTGATGCCCGCGATGTTAGGCATGGCCTTAGCTTTGCTCGCCGCGGATCCCGTAATCTCCCCTAAAAATGGGAAGATCGAAGCCTTTTCAGAAGTTGCTAAGCGCTGCGGTGTTCCAGACCTGCGGGTGGAAATCATCCTCGTCGATGTCAGCACCGTTCACATCAACGAATACCGCGAGGCCGGTAGGAGAGACGACATAAACCCTGAAGACAAATCGCTTCTCGCGAAGGTGGCGCGACAGCATGCGGTCGGGGCCGCGCTACCGTGTCTTCAACAAGGTGCAGCGCGGATTGGGCTGAAGCTCATGTGGCACCCGAGGGTGATCTTCTAATGCCCCGCCGCACAGACATTTCCTCCATCCTCATCATCGGTGCCGGTCCCATCGTCATCGGACAGGCGGCGGAGTTCGATTATTCGGGGTCGCAGGCGGTCAAGGCGCTGAAGGACGAAGGGTACCGGGTCATCGTCGTCAATTCCAACCCGGCGACGATCATGACCGATCCGGAGCTTGCGGACGCGACCTATATCGAGCCGGTGACTCCGGAGATTGTCGCCAAGATCCTGGAGAAGGAACGTCCCGATGCCGTGCTCCCGACCATGGGCGGGCAGACGGGGCTGAA
This sequence comes from Sphingomonas piscis, assembly GCF_011300455.1. Lineage (NCBI taxonomy): Bacteria > Pseudomonadati > Pseudomonadota > Alphaproteobacteria > Sphingomonadales > Sphingomonadaceae > Sphingomonas > Sphingomonas piscis. Next base: position 114,851 of record NZ_CP049869.1, on the reverse strand, counting down.
CACGGCGCTGGCGCTCTACAAGGACGGAACCCTCGACCGGCTGGGCATCGAGCTGATCGGCGCCAATGCCGCGGCGATCGAGAAGGCCGAGGACCGGCAGAAATTCCGCGATGCGATGGACAAGATCGGGCTGGAAAGCCCGCGCTCGGCCATCGTCCATTCGATGGAGGAGGCGCAGGCGGCGCTCGGCACGGTCGGTCTCCCGGCGGTCATACGGCCGAGCTTCACGCTAGGCGGGACGGGCGGCGGCATTGCCTACAACCGCGAGGAATATGACCATTATGTCCGCACCGGTCTTGAGGCGTCGCCAACCACCGAGGTGCTGATCGACGAAAGCCTGGTCGGGTGGAAGGAGTATGAGATGGAGGTGGTCCGCGACCGGGCGGACAATGCCATCATCATCTGCTCGATCGAGAATGTGGACCCAATGGGGGTGCATACGGGGGATTCGATCACCGTCGCCCCGGCGTTGACGCTGACCGACAAGGAATATCAGCGGATGCGCTCGGCGAGCATCGCCGTGCTTCGGGAAATCGGTGTCGAAACAGGCGGTTCCAACGTCCAGTTCGCAGTCGATCCCAAGACCGGGCGCATGGTCGTGATCGAGATGAACCCGCGCGTATCGCGATCCTCGGCGCTGGCATCCAAGGCGACGGGCTTTCCCATCGCCAAGGTCGCGGCGCGGCTGGCGGTCGGCTACACGCTGGACGAGATCAAGAACGACATCACCGGCGGCGCGACGCCGGCGAGTTTCGAGCCGACCATCGATTATGTGGTCACTAAGATCCCGCGCTTCACCTTCGAGAAGTTCAAGGGGTCGGAGCCGCTCTTGTCGACCGCGATGAAGTCGGTCGGCGAAGTGATGGCGATCGGGCGGAGCTTCCCAGAGAGCCTGCAGAAGGCGCTGCGGGGGCTGGAGACGGGGCTGAAGGGCCTCGACCGGATCGAGGCGCTGATCGACGCCGACACCCAGGCGATCGAGACGGCGCTGGCGCGGCAAACTCCGGACCGGCTCCTGGTCGCGGCGGAGGCGTTGCGGCAGGGGATCAGCGTCGAGCGGATCAACCAGATTGCGGGCTTCGATCCGTGGTTTCTCCAGCGTCTGGCGGAGATCGTCGAGGCGGAGCGTCAGGTGCGCGCGAAGGGCTTGCCGCAGGATGCCCGGGGCATGCGGCGCCTGAAGGCGATGGGCTTTTCGGATGCGCGCCTGGCCGAGTTGGCGGTGTACAGCGTCCATTCGGCACGGGAGCCGGAATCGGGCGTTGTTCACGATGCAATGAAGGCGATGAGCGGCGGCACGACTGAGGCGGAGGTCCGCAAGCATCGGCAGAAGCTGGGCGTGAACCCCGTGTACAAGCGGATCGACAGCTGTGCGGCGGAGTTCGATGCGACGACGCCTTACCTTTATTCCACCTATGAGGCGCCTTTGTTCGGCGAGCCGGTGGACGAGGCGGAGGTGAGCGACCGGCGCAAGGTCGTAATCCTGGGCGGCGGCCCGAACCGGATCGGGCAGGGCATCGAGTTCGATTATTGCTGCTGCCACGCCGCCTTTGCGCTGGGACGTGACGGTGTGGGTCTCGAGACCGTGATGGTGAACTGCAACCCGGAGACGGTATCGACCGACCCGGACACGTCGGACCGGCTCTATTTCGAACCGCTGACGGCCGAGGACGTGTTGGAAATCGTCCGGCGCGAGGCTGCGTCGGGTGAGTTGCTTGGCGTCATCGTCCAGCTGGGCGGACAGACTCCGCTGAAGCTGGCGCAAGAGCTGCAGAATGCGGGCGTGCCGATCCTTGGCACGTCGCCTGACAGCATCGATCTCGCTGAGGACCGGGAGCGGTTCGCAGACCTGGTCCAGCGGCTGAAGCTGAAGCAGCCGGCGAACGGGCTGGCGCGCAGCCGGGACGAGGCGATCGCGGTGGCGGAGCGGATCGGATATCCGGTGCTGCTGCGGCCGTCCTACGTGCTTGGCGGGCGCGGGATGGAAGTGGTCGACGGGCCGGCGCAGCTCGACGCTTATATCGCAACCGCTGTGCAGGTGTCGGGATCGAGCCCGGTGTTGATCGACCGTTATCTGCGGGACGCCATCGAGGTGGACGTGGATGCGATCTGCGATGGGACCGAGGCGGTGGTCGCAGGCGTGCTTCAGCATATCGAGGAAGCGGGAGTTCACTCGGGCGACAGTGCCTGTTCGCTGCCGCCGTCGAGCCTTTCACCGGAGATCGTCGCCGAGATCGAGCGGCAGGCGCAGGAGTTGGCGCTGGCGCTGAATGTCAAGGGGCTGATGAACGTCCAGTTCGCGGTCAAGGACGGCGAGGTCTACCTGATCGAGGTCAATCCGCGCGCGAGCCGGACGGTGCCGTTCGTCGCCAAGGCGATCGGAACGCCGGTTGCGAAGATCGCCGCGCGGGTGATGGCGGGCGAAAAATTGGTCGACCTGCCTGCGATCCCGCGCACGGTGAAGCATGTGGCGGTGAAGGAATCCGTCTTCCCCTTTGCGCGCTTCCCCGGAACGGATCCACAGCTCGGGCCGGAAATGAAGAGCACGGGCGAAGTGATGGGAATCGATAAGGATTTCCATACGGCGTTCGGCAAGGCGCTGATCGGGTCGGGGACCATCCTGCCGGACAGCGGCACCGCCTTCGTGTCGGTCAAGGACGCGGACAAGGACAATATCTTGCCGGCGGCGCGCAAGCTGGTGGAGCTTGGGTTCAAGCTGATCGCCACCGACGGCACTGCCGCGCATCTTGAGAGCCAGGGCATTCCGGTGGAGCGGGTCAACAAGGTCGCGCAGGGGCGGCCGCATATCGTCGACCGGCTGCTCGACGGCGAAGTCGGGCTGGTGTTCAACACGACGGAAGGCTGGCAGTCGCTGAAGGACAGCCACTCGATCCGCGTGACGGCGCTGCTGCGCAAGGTTCCGTACTTCACCACGGCGGCTGCGAGTGTTGCGGCGGCGCATGCGATCGAGGCCCTTCGGGGCCGTGCGCTTGAAGTCGGCTCGTTGCAGGCTTATTATTCCGCCTCCGCGAACTAAGCTTCCACTGACATATCGATCGCCAAGCCGCCCCCACCGGGGCGACGGTGAGGTTTTGATAAAGGGTTTTTACCATGGCTTCCGACAAGGTGCCGATGCTGGCCGAGGGCCACCGCACGATGAGCGACGAACTGCGTCGCCTGAAGCTCGAAGAGCGTCCGGCCGTCGTCGAGGCGATCGAGGAAGCGCGCGCCCATGGCGACCTGTCGGAAAATGCCGAATATCATGCCGCGAAGGAGCGCCAGGGCCAGATCGAGGCGACCATCGCCGATCTGGAAGACCGCCTGGCGCGGGCGCTGGTTATCGATCCCACGACCCTGTCGGGCGACAAGGTCGTATTCGGCGCCACGGTCACCATGCTGGATGAAGACGACAAGGAAGTCCGTTACCAGCTCGTCGGACAAACCGAGGCGGACGCCAAGGTCGGGCGAATCAGCTACAATTCGCCGCTCGGCCGTGCGCTCATCGGGCGTCAGGTCGGTGACGAGGTCGAAGTGACGACGCCGGCCGGCGACCGTTACTATGAGATCAAGAAGATCGAGTTCATCTGAGACACACCGTCGAATTTCAGAGCGCCGTCCGAACAGCGACGGTAGCGATCGGCGCGGTGACCGCGCTGATGTGGTTGCTGGTGACCGCTGCCGGGCTGGACCAGGTGGCGGCGGGAATCATGGGCTTCATTCCGGCGCGGCTCCTCGGGGCCGTCCAGATCCCCGGCGCCGTGCCCGCTTTTCTGACGCCGCTCACCGCGACGCTTGTGCATGGCGGAATCTTCCACCTAGCCTTCAACCTGCTGATGCTGCTGTGGTGCGGCACGGCGGTGGAGCGTGTGCTTGGCAAGGGCGGGCTGATCACCCTCTATCTGGTCGGGGCATTCATTTCCGCCGGTGCGCAATTCCTTGCGGATCCGGGTGGGGTGGTGCCGATGATCGGCGCCAGCGGCGCAATCTCGGCCGTGATCGGCGCCTTCTCCCTGAGTTTCGGCCGGCCGAAGCAAATTACCAAGTCGGTACGGCTGAACATGTGGCTCAATGCATTGTGGCTGCTTGCCGCCTGGGTCCTGCTGCAACTGGCGATGGGCGTGATCGCGGGCGGGCAGGGCTATATGCTGGCGACGCCCGCGCATATCGGTGGGTTCTTGGCGGGGCTGCTGCTTCAGCGGCCGCTCTTGCTGTGGCGGTATCGGAAGGCCTGACCGCTCAGGCGTTCGAGCGTTGCTCCGCAGCGGATGGCGTACCCGCCGGTTCACTGTCCGGCTCAAGCAGTCGGTGGAGGTGGACCACCACATATTTCATCTCGGCATCATCAACGGTGGCCTGCGCCTTGCCGCGCCAGGCGTCCTCGGCGTCAGCATAATTGTCGAAGAGACCGACGAGATCGATGGAGTTCAGGTCGGCGAATTCCAGGCCGCGGGGATCCTTGACTCGGCCGCCGAAGACGAGGTGAAGCTTGCTCATGCCGGCCCGCTAGCAGGAAAATCGAGCGTTGCGAACCGGCATGGGCGACTTGCCTTACTGGCCGTTGCGGGCGGTGCCGAGCGCTGCCTGCGCCGAGGTCTTGGCCGCGTCCGTAACACCTTCCAGGATGGTGCGCAGCGTGTCCTTGCCTTTTTCCGGGGTCAGGCCGAGTTCAGCGAGGCGCTGCGTTCCTGTGTCCTTGGCCGCCGTTGCTGCAGCCTTGGCGGTGTCGGTCAGGCGCTTACCGACCGGACGAAGGGCCTTTGTTTCCGTGTCTGTCTTGGGAAGAAGGGCCGCAATGAGGGCTCCGGCGGCAAGGCCTCCGGCGATCGCGATCAGAGGGGCTTCATCGAGACCCTGGGAAGTGCGCTGGCGGGCATTGGCGACGCCGTCGCGGGCGGAGCCATAGGCATCCAGCGCTCGCTGGCGGGCATTGCCGACCAGGCCGCGCTCTTCAGCGGCGGTCTGCGGTTCGCGAGTCGTGTTGTCAGTCATGGTCTGCACTCTCCGTTTGTTCGGAATTCTTCTTGCGGCTCTTGCGGGCCGCGGACTTGGTCTTAATTCCATCCCCAGCCTTGCCGGCGAGGTCCATCAACGGGTGCCGGAGCAGGAACAGCATTGCCGCCGCAGCGATCCCGCCAGCGGTGCCGGGGTTGCGCTTCACCGCGTCCACGCCGTCCTCGACCAGGTCGGCGCTTTTGAGCTTTGCACCTTCCCATGCGTCTCGGGCGAGGACGCGAGGGCTGATCCGCTCCTGCAACGCATGAGCGCTCGACATCATTCGGGCTCGGGACCGTTCCGCCTCGATCCGGGCGGCGGCGACTTCGGGAGTGTCCTTGGTCATGCGCCGCTCCGCAGCTTCGTGATGGCGATGTAACTCAGGAGCCCTGCGATGCCGGCGAAGATCAGAAGGCTGATCAGGCCGGCAGCCAGCGGTCCGACGAACTTGGCCAAGGCAATGACCACACCGACCGCAAGCGCCGTCACGCCCGCGAGAACCAGCACGAAGGCCGTTGCGAACAGGCCGACGGGCAATGCCAATGCCTTGCCCTTGGCCGTCGCAATCGCCTTCGCGAGGTTCACCTCGGCACGGGCATAAGCCTTGCCGTCCTCCACCAACCGGTGGACAAGCTCACCCACCGGACGTTCCTCATTAGGACCGGTGGGGTGCATGGCGGGATCGATGGGCTTCAGCATCAGTCCGCGGAGGTCGTCCGGCGCGGTTCATCGTCATTGTCGCCCGAAGCGGATGGCAGGCCGTTCTTGACGAGCCGGGTCAGCGCGAAGCCGAGCACCGCGGCGCCGGCCAGGGCAACGCCCGGGCTCTTGCGGACGAAGTTGCGGGCATCGTCGATCAGTTCCTCCGGCTGCTTGGACGCGAGGCTGTTCGCTGCATCCTCGATCGCCTGAGCGGCGCGGCGGGCGTAGTCGCCATATTCCTGGCCGAGCCGCTCATCGATGCCGGCGGCGGTGTCGCCGATCATGCGCGACACGTTGCCAAGCGCTTCGGACGAGCGCTCGAGACCTTGGCCGACAAGGCCCTGCACCTTTTCCGATGCCTGGCCGCTGAATTGCTGGCGGCCGTCGCGAAGCTTGTCGCCCCAGCTGCCGGTCGAGGTCGGCGCGTCGGCAACCGGTCCGCCCGTGCCGGTCGGATTGCTGCCGGTGGTGGTGTCGACGATCAGCGCATCGCTGCCGCTGTCGTCCAGGCGGGTATTGCCCGTTTCGCTGGCGCCGTTGATGATCGTATCGGTGCCTTCGGGAAGGTCGTTGTCTTGCGGCATCATGTCCTCCTTTTCCCGTCACAACCCTTGGCTTAGCCGCCGCGTTCCGGCCTTCCGCATTGAAAGTTGCACGCTCCGGCGCGGCGCTTATTAGAGCCTCCACAACGTACAATCATTACGCTTTCGAAACGGGGAATGAAATGACCGCGATCATCGACGTGCACGCCCGCGCCATTCTGGACAGCCGCGGCAATCCGACCGTCGAGGTCGATGTGACGCTGGAGGACGGAAGCCTCGGGCGGGCAGCGGTGCCATCGGGTGCGTCGACTGGTGCCCATGAAGCGGTGGAGCGGCGCGATGGCGACAAGTCGCGCTGGCTCGGCAAGGGTGTCGACGGTGCGGTGCAGGCGGTGAATGGCGAGATCGCCGACATCATCGTCGGCCGTGAGGCAGAGGATCAGGGTGAAATCGACGCGGCGCTGATTGAGCTGGACGGAAGCGAGAACAAGGGCCGGCTCGGCGCCAACGCAATCCTTGGCGTGAGCCTTGCAACCGCCAAGGCGGCAGCGGAGGCGGTCGGCTTGCCGCTGTACCGCTATGTCGGGGGCGTGAGCGCGGGCGTGCTGCCGGTGCCGATGATGAACATCCTGAACGGCGGCGCTCATGCCGACAATCCGATCGACTTCCAGGAATTCATGGTCATGCCGGTGGGCGCGCCGAGCTTTTCGGAAGCGCTTCGGTGCGGCGTTGAGATCTTCCATTCGCTGAAGAGCGGCCTGTCCAAGGCCGGCCTGGCGACGGCAGTAGGCGATGAGGGCGGCTTTGCGCCGAACATCGCCTCGGCGCGCGAGGCCCTCGACTTCATCGTCACGTCGGTCGAGCAGGCCGGCTATGCGATGGGCAAGGACGTATTGATTGCGCTCGACTGCGCGTCGACCGAGTTCTTCAAGGACGGTGCCTACAGCCTCGAAGGCGAGGGGCGGACGCTCTCACCGGTCGAGATGGCCGATTACCTGACCCAGCTCGCTACCGACTATCCGATCGCCTCGATTGAGGACGGCATGGGCGAGGACGATATGGAGGGTTGGACGGCGCTGACCGAGCGCCTCGGCAACAGGGTGCAGTTGGTGGGCGACGATCTGTTCGTCACCAATTCCAAGCGGCTTCAGCAGGGGATTTCGGACGGGATCGCCAACTCCATCCTCGTCAAGGTCAACCAGATCGGAACGCTGACAGAGACGATCGATGCGGTGCGCTTGGCGCAGACCAGCGGCTACACGGCCGTCATGTCGCACCGGTCGGGCGAGACGGAGGATTCGACCATCGCCGATCTGGCCGTTGCGCTGAGCTGCGGTCAGATCAAGACGGGAAGCCTGGCGCGATCGGACCGGACGGCGAAGTACAACCAGCTGCTGCGCATCGAGGAAGAGCTTGGCGAGCAGGCGCGTTATCCGGGTGCTGCGGCGCTCAAGAGCTACCGTCGCCGCTAAACAGACGATTCTATTTGGAATCAGGCACTTTTTTGCTTGCCTTCATGACGTCTTCGTGATTCTTGTGGGTTCGTAATGGGGGCCAAGCGCAACAGCATCGGAATGATCCGCAGGGCGGCACTGCCGGCGCTGGCGTTCGTGGTCGTCGGCACCTTTGCCGGCCATGCGGTCGCCGGCGATAATGGCTTGCTCGCCTGGGGCGGCTACCATCGCGACCTCAACGCACGAAAGGTCGAGCTTGCGAAGCTGGAGGCCGAGCGCGACCAGCTCCGCCACCGTTCGGCCTTGCTCGATCCGCGCAAGGCCGATCCCGATCTCGCCGACGAGATGGTTCGCGACCGGCTTGGCCTCGTGCGCAACGACGAAGTGATCATTCCGCTCGATTGAGCCCGGCGGCGATGTTGCCGCACGCGCGACCCTTTCCTATAGAGCCGCCACGCATAAGCCCCTTGAAAGGCAATATCCTTTGGCGAGGTCCGCAAAATCCACTCCGCTGCAAGCTGCAGCACCCGCTTCCGCGCTTCCCAACCGGGAGCGCCCGCCAGAACCGAAGCGCTTCGAGCCGAGCAAGGAACAGCTCCTCGACTTCTACAAGCAGATGCTGCTCATTCGCCGCTTCGAAGAGCGTGCGGGCCAGCTCTATGGTCTCGGGCTGATCGGCGGCTTCTGCCACCTCTACATCGGCCAGGAGGCGGTGGCGGTGGGCCTCCAGTCCGCCATGACCGTCGGCAAGGACAGCGTGATCACCGGCTATCGCGACCACGGCCACATGCTGGCCTATGGCATCGACCCCAAGGTGATCATGGCCGAGCTGACGGGCCGTCAGGCAGGCATTTCCAAAGGCAAGGGCGGCTCGATGCACATGTTCAGCGTCGAGCATGGCTTCTACGGCGGCCACGGCATCGTCGGCGCGCAGGTGAGCCTGGGCACCGGTCTCGCATTCAAGCATCAGTATAGCGCCGACGGCGGCGTCTGTCTGTCCTACTTCGGGGATGGCGCGGCGAACCAGGGCCAGGTGTACGAAAGCTTCAACATGGCCGAGCTTTGGAAGCTGCCGCTCATCTACGCGATCGAGAATAACGGCTACGCGATGGGCACCTCCGTCCAGCGCTCGGCGTCCGAGGACCAGTTCTACCGCCGCGGCGAGAGCTTCCGCATCCCGGGCATCCAGGTCGATGGCATGGACGTGCTGGCTGTGCGCGGCGCGGCTGAGACGGCGCTGGAATGGACCCGCAGCGGCAAGGGGCCGATCATCCTTGAGCTGAAGACCTATCGCTACCGCGGCCATTCCATGTCCGATCCGGCCAAGTATCGGACGCGCGAGGAAGTGCAGGATTATCGCGAGAACCACGATCCCATCGACCGGGCCGCCAAGGACTTGGCCGCGTTGGGTGTCGCGGAGGACGAGCTCAAGGCAATCGACAAGGAAATCAAGGACATCGTGGTTCAAGCTGCCAAGTTCGCTGAAGATGCGCCGGAGCCGGAAGCGGCCGAGCTGTTCACCGACGTATTGGTGGAGAGCTACTGATGGCGACGCAGCTGATGATGCCGGCCCTCTCGCCGACCATGGAAGAGGGCACACTAGCCAAATGGCTGGTGAAGGAAGGCGATGAGGTGAAGTCCGGCGACATCCTTGCCGAGATCGAGACCGACAAGGCGACGATGGAGTTCGAAGCCGTCGATGAGGGCACGATCGCCAAGATCCTGGTCGCCGAAGGCACCGATGGGGTGAAGGTCGGGACTCCGATCGCCGTGCTGGCCGGTGAGGGGGAGGACGCCAGTGCTGCGGCCTCGGCCGAAGCGCCGGCGGCAACCACGCCGTCAGATCAGAAGACGGAAGCTTCTCCGGTCGAAACCGAGCAGCCGCAGAAGGCCGACAGCGGCACGGCGCAGCTTGCCGCCGCACCCAAGGCGCCTACAGGACCCGAAGTGCCCGAAGGCACCAAGATGGCGACGCTGACGGTCCGCGAGGCGCTTCGCGACGCGATGGCCGAGGAGATGCGCAAGGACGAGCGCGTTTTCGTGATGGGCGAGGAAGTCGCGGAATATCAGGGTGCCTACAAAGTCACCCAGGGCCTGCTCGAGGAATTCGGGGCCAAGCGCGTGATCGACACGCCTATTACCGAATACGGCTTTGCCGGCGTCGGCACCGGCGCGGCGATGGGTGGGTTGAAGCCGATCATCGAATTCATGACCTTCAACTTCGCCATGCAGGCGATCGACCACATCATCAATTCGGCCGCCAAAACCAATTACATGTCCGGCGGCCAGATGCGCTGCCCGATCGTGTTTCGCGGTCCCAACGGGGCCGCCAGCCGCGTCGCTGCCCAGCATAGCCAGAATTACGGGCCCTGGTACGCCAGCGTTCCCGGCCTGGTGGTGATTGCGCCTTACACGGCGTCGGACGCGAAGGGCCTGCTCAAGGCGGCGATCCGCAGTGAAGACCCGGTGGTTTTCCTTGAGAACGAGCTGCTCTACGGCGTCTCGATGGATGTGCCCGAGCTGAACGATTTCGTGCTGCCGATCGGCAAGGCGCGGATTGCGCGGCCGGGCAAGGACGTCACCATCGTCACTTACTCGATCGGCGTCGGAGTCTCCCTGGAAGCCGCGGAGAAGCTGGTGGCGGAGGGCATCGACGCGGAGGTGATCGATCTTCGCACGCTTCGCCCGCTCGATAAGGCGACGGTTCTGGAGAGCCTCAAGCGCACCAACCGGCTCGTCACTGTCGAAGAAGGCTGGCCGACCTGCTCCATTTCGTCCGAGATCATGGCGATCTGCATGGAAGAGGGCTTCGACGACCTCGACGCGCCGGTGATGCGGGTAGCGAACGAGGATGTGCCGCTCCCCTATGCCGCCAATCTCGAAAAGCTGGCGCTGATCAAGGCGGATGATGTCGTGAAGGCCGCGAAAGCCGTCTGTTATCGATGAAACCCGTGACCGTGACCTCGTCCGCCTGCATTGGCCGGCGGCGTTGCGACCGGCGTTCGATGCCTTGTTCAACATTGACGACGCGATGGCGGACGTCGTGCTCAAGGCACGCGATCCGGCGTTGGCGGCGATCAAGCTCGCTTGGTGGAGGGAGCAGCTTCAGGCGCTTGACGTCACTCCGCCACCGGCTGAGCCACGGCTGCGGGCAGTTAGCGACCATCTGATCCGCAACGGCGTCAGCGGCGAGCAGGTATCGGCACTCGAGGATGGTTGGCTCGGTGTCCTGCACAGAGATTTCGATTCAGCCTCCGCGCGCGGGCTGATACTGTTTGGCCTGCTCGCGCAGTTGCTTGGCGAGCAGAAGACAGAGTTTCAGGATCTAGGGCGAGCCTGGGCGCGGGCCGATCTCGCACGCCGGACGGGTGAGACGGAGTGGCTAAGACAAGGTGAGCGAACGAGAGTGCGTGTCCGGCGCCGGATGCGGCCGCTCACCGCCTTGGCTGCGCTGGCGCTCCGAGATGAGGAGCGCGGCTTTCCGCTGGAGCCGGAACGAACGCCGGGCCGATCCTGGGCACTTCTTCGCCATCGCGTGAGTGGCCGGCTATAGATTGACAGGAATCGCTCCAGCACGGATGGTGTTCGCGCCGAATCTCCCCTGATTGTGGGAGCATTCTCATGTGGCGTTATTTCGCCGGCGCGGCGGCATCTCTTCTTCTCGTCACCGGCATTTTCTTCATCTTCCAGAGCCGGGCGCAGGACCAGTCCGTCATCCCGCCGGCGCCGCAGCCGCGTCCTGCACCGATGCTGAGTGCCCAGCCTGCCGCCCTCAGTGCGCCGGAAGCTAGTCCGAAGAGCCGTGAGGAGAAGCGCTTCTCCCGCGCTGACAGGGACAATAACGGCCGGATCGAGCGCGAGGAGCTGCTTGCACCGCGCCGCAAGGCTTTCGCAAAGCTGGATACGAACGGCAACGGTACCTTGTCGTTCGATGAGTGGGGCGTGAAGACGCTGGAGAAGTTCGGTGGCGCCGACAAAGATCGCAGCGGTTGGTTGAGCCCTGCGGAATATGCGACGACCGCCCCGCCGCCACCCAAAAAGAAGCGTTGTGTCTGTTAGCAGACTTGCTGGCGTCCGGTTTGACGCTACGGCTACGCAATGACTTTGAAATCATTGACTTACACCAGCCTTGCAAGCCTCGACCTGACGGGTGCGGATGTCGACGCCATCCTCGCCAAGGCGCGGGAGCTGAACGCACTGGACGGGATCACCGGCCTTTTGGTGTTCAACGGCACGCGCTTTCTGCAGATCATCGAGGGCTCACCGCCCGCGATCGACGATCTGGTGAATCGCCTTCGCCGCGATCCCCGACACTCAGCCTTCGAAATTCGTGACGAGCGCGAGATCGAGGATCGTATGTTCGCCGATTGGTCCATGGAACTGGTCCGGGTCAGCACCGACCGGATCGATGCGCGCGAAACCGTGTCGCGACAATTGCCAGACGCTGTCCCGGACGACGTTCACCAGCGGCTGGTGACGATGACGGAGAACATTTCCGGCAACATCGATATGCGGAGCTAGGCGGCCGCCGGCTCCAGTTGTGCTTCGCTCCAGGAGCGGAAGCGATCGCGGGCCCGTTGGGTGTAGAGCTTCTTCCGGTCCGCCTTCTTCGTCTTTGGCCCTTCGAGCGGCGGCATCAGGCCAAAGTTTACGTTCATGGGCTGAAACGTCTCGGCATCGGCGCCGCCTGTGATGTGCCCCAGTAGCGCGCCGAGCGCGGTTTCCGGTGGCGGCGAAGCGAGCGCGTCGCCCCGAAGACGGGCGGCCGCGAAGCGCGCGCAAATGAGGCCGACCGCCGCGCTCTCGACATAGCCCTCACAGCCGGTGATCTGGCCGGCGAACCGGATATTGGGTTGCGACTTCAACCGAAGTTCCCGATCCAACAGTTTGGGACTGTTAATGAAGCTGTTGCGGTGGATGCCGCCCAGCCGCGCGAACTCGGCATTTTCGAGCCCCGGAATGGTGCGAAAGATGCGGACCTGCTCACCATGCTTCAGCTTGGTCTGGAAGCCGACCATGTTCCACAAGGTGCCGAGTGCATTGTCCTGCCGGAGTTGGACGCAGGCATATGGCCAGCGTCCGGTTCGCGGATCGTCCAGGCCAACACCCTTCATGGGGCCGAAGCGGAGGGTCTCCGGCCCGCGCTCCGCCATTACCTCGATCGGCATGCAGCCTTCGAAGTAGGGCGTGTCCTTCTCCCAATCCTTGAACTCGGTCTTCTCGCCATCGACCAGTGCAGACACAAAGGCGTGGTACTGCTCCTTGGTCATCGGGCAGTTGATGTAATCCTTGCCGCCCTTGTCCCAGCGCGCGGCCATCCAGCAGATCGACATGTCGATACTGTCGCGGTGGACGATGGGCGCAATCGCGTCGAAGAAGGCGAGGGCGTCCGATCCGGTTTCCGCGGCGATGGCGCTGGCGAGGGTGGAACCCGTGAGCGGGCCGGTGGCGATGATGGTCGGGTGGTCCGGGAGAGCATCGACTCGCTCGCGAACCACGTCGACCCTGGGGTGCGACGTCACGGCGGCGGTGACTTCAGCAGCAAAGGCCTCTCGATCGACAGCAAGTGCGGAGCCCGCGGGCACGCGATGCAAGTCGGCACAGCGCATGATCAGCGAGCCGAGATCGCGCATCTCCCGGTGGAGAAGGCCGACGGCATTGTTGTCGGCATCGTCGGAGCGGAAGCTGTTGGAGCAAACCATCTCCGCCAGCCGGTCGCTCTCATGCGCAGGAGTCATGTCACCGCCGCCGCGCATTTCGCTGAGACGCACCTGAAGACCGGCTTCGGCCAGCTGCCAGGCGGCTTCCGAACCGGCGAGTCCGCCACCGATGATGTGGATGTCGAAAGTCTGCGTCATTGCGAGCGGAACGGAGCAATCCATTGGACAGCGGCTGGATTGCCGCGCCTTGCCGCTCGCAATGACGGACGACGGTGTCGAAATCCAGTCTGGGCTTGGCTCAGCTCAGACCGGTCGTGGTTGAACGACGAAATTACTGGCCGTTGACCAGTGCGTTTCTCTGGGCGTCGGACAGACTGCTGGCGTCCACGTCCGAATCGTCGATGCGTTCTTCGGTCTTTTCACCGTTGCGCTCGACAGCATCGGCCTGATCTTCAAGGTTCTCGGCCATGGCGCCGCTGCTGTTGTCGGCCATCGCTTCCAGATTGTCGGCCTGGGCTTCGGCCCTGTCTTCCGCTTGATCGCCAAGCTTGTCGTCGCCGTTACCACCGCAAGCGGAAAGCGAGACGGCAGCTGCTGCGGCGAGAAGTAATAAGCGCATGTTTTTTCCTTCGATGTGAACTGTCACCAGATCAGAACGCAAGCGGTTCGAATTGGTTCTCGCAGGAGCTTGCAGATGCAGCTTCGTAAGTTGCGCCCCGGAGGGTAGGGAGGCGGGCATGAAACCCCGTATTTACACGATCGGATATGAGGCGGCGACCATGGCCGACTTCCTTGCCGCCTTGACGTCAGCACGCGTCAAGCGGGTCATTGACGTGCGCGCGCTTCCCTTGTCGCGGCGGCCCGGCTTTTCGAAATCGCCCCTGCGCGCTGCTCTGGCCGAGGCCGGAATCGACTATGTCCATTTGAAAGCGCTCGGCACACCTGCGTCTGGACGGGAGGCGGCACGCAAAGGCCGGCATGCCGAACTGGAGCGCATCTACGCCGGGCAGCTGGAACTGCCTGAAGCGATCGCCCAGGGCGGGCAGATGCTGGAATTGGCGCGCGAGAAGCCAAGCGCCTTGCTCTGCTTCGAGCGGGAGCCGGGCGGGTGCCACCGCTCACTGTTGCTGAAAGCTGTGGCACCCGAGGCTGAGGTCGTGGATCTATTCGCTTAATTCGGCGGCTGTCTCGCTGATGAGCAGTTGCTCAATATCGGGGATCGGACGTCCGCTCATTTCCTTGTTGATGGTGCAGACGATGCGCCGTTCCACTTCCTTGTGAAGCTCCTTGCGCAGAACGCCGAGCGCCTTGGGCGGGGCGACGATGGCGAGGGCATCATAGTCGTTGCGTAGGGCGCGCTTCTTCAGCTCCTCGGCCGCATCCTTGACCCAGAGATCCTCCTCCTGCTGGTGGAAGTCGGTCTCGCTGTAGGCTGGGCGGTGGGTGTCGGCGCCGGTTGCACCCGCGGCTGCGGTGCCCGGGGCATCCGTCTTAATGTCGCGGTCCTTGCGATCCTGCCGCTCGTCATGCGATTCGGTGCGCAGGTCGATCTGGTTGGCGTCACCGTGATTGCGAAAGAAAAGCATCTTGCGGCCATCGACGACCAGCACGAGCGCATTGTTGGGAAGGGCCATTCACATCCTCCTTGTTTAGGAAGACGAACGCGAACGGCCCTCCGCCCGTTCCTTACTCCTCGACCGGCGGATCGACCGGTTTGTCGAGTTCGTGTGAGCCCACGACCGCATCTTCGGTCGGCGCAATCTCTTCGCCACCCTCGACCTCGATCTCTTCCTCGTCGCTCTCGTCGATCTTGGCGACGCTGACGACATGTTCGTCCCTGGCGACGCGGAAGATGGTTACGCCTTGCGTATTGCGGCCTGCGATCCGGATGTCGCCGACGGTGGTGCGGATGAGCTTCGCCTGGTCGGTCACCAGCATCAGCTGCTCGCCCTGGTGAACGGGGAAGCTGGCGACGACGCAACCGTTGCGTTCGGACGTGTCGATGTTGGTGATACCCTGACCGCCGCGATTGGTGCGACGATATTCATACGCCGAGGTGCGCTTGCCGTACCCATTTTCGGTAATGGTGAGGATGAACTGCTCGGCCTCGGCGAGCTCCGCCATCCGTTCCTCGGACAGCGACGGTTCGCCCTCGCGCTCGCCCTTCCATGGCGCGAAGCGGAGGTAGGCTTCACGCTCCTCCTGCGTCGTGCCGACGCGGTGGAGGATGGACATGGAGATGACATGGTCGCCCGGCGCGAGGCGCATGCCGCGAACGCCGGTGGAGGTGCGCGACTGAAACTCGCGGACGTTGGAGGCCATGAAGCGGATCGCCTTGCCCTTGCGGGTGGCGAGCAGCACGTCATCGCCTTCGGTGAGGAGCGCGACCCCGACCAAGCGGTCGGTGGCATCTTCCTCGCCTTCCTCGCCCTCGCCGACGGCGAAGCGCATCGCGATCTTGCCGGCTGTCGGGATGTTGCGGAAGGCGTCCATGCTGTTGCGGCGGACCGTGCCGTGGGCCGTGGCGAACATGATGTGGAGGTCGCTCCAGCTGTCCTCATCCTGCGGCAGGGGGAGGACGGACGTGATCGTCTCGTCCGCCTGCAACGGCAGCAGGTTGACCATCGGCCGCCCGCGGGTGTTCGGGCCCCTTCGGGAAGCCTCCACACCTTCATTCGGTATACCTTGCCGAGGTTGGAGAAGAACAGCACCGGATTGTGGGTCGAGGTGACGAACAGGTTCGTGATTGCATCCTCGTCCTTGGTCGCCATTCCGGCGCGGCCCTTGCCGCCGCGCTTCTGCTCGCGGAAGACGGAGAGGGGCGTCCGCTTGATGTAGCCGGCCATGGTCACGGTGACGACCATGTCCTCGCGCTCGATCAGATCCTCGTCGTCGATCCCGTCGAAAGCGGCCGCGATCTCGCAAATGCGCGGCGTCGCGAACTCAGCCTCGACCTCGTCGAACTCCTCGCGCATGACCTCGTAGAGGCGGGCACGATTACCAAGGATTTCAAGCAGTTCGGCAATGTTCTTAGCAAGGCCTTCAAGCTCGTTGCCGATCTCGTCGCGTCCCAGCGCCGTGAGACGGTGGAGGCGAAGCTCGAGGATTGCCTTCACCTGCGCGTCGGACAGCTTGTAGGTCTCGCTCGCCGCCTGCGGCTCAACCGCCTCGACCAGCATGATGTAGGGACGGATCTGCTCGCCGGACCATTCGCGGGCAAGCAAGGCTTCGCGAGCGGCGGCAGGGCTCGCCGAGCCACGGATAATGCGGACGACCTCATCGAGATTGGTCACCGCGACCACCAGGCCGAGCAAGATATGGGCCCGCTCGCGCGCCTTCAGCAGCTCGAACTTCGAACGGCGGGTGATCACTTCCTCGCGGAAGCGGACGAAGCTTTCGATGATGTCGCGTAGAGCCAGCGTTTCGGGCCGGCCGCCACGGATCGCAAGCATGTTGGCGGGGAAGCTCGCCTGCGCCGGCGTGTGCCGCCAAAGCTGATTAAGCACAACCTCCGGCGTGGCGTCGCGCTTCAATTCGATGACGACGCGGACGCCCTCGCGGTTGGACTCGTCGCGGATGTCGCTGACACCCTCGATGCGGCGGTCCTTGGCAGCCTCGGCGATCTTCTCGACCAAGCCGTTCTTGCCGACCTGATAGGGGATGGCGGTGAGAACGATCGACTGACGGTCGCCGCGCCCGGTCTCGACGTGGTGGCGGCTGCGCATCATGATCGAGCCACGGCCCGTGGTGTACGCGGAGCGGATGCCGGCCGTGCCCATGATGATCGGCGCGGTCGGGAAGTCCGGGCCCTTCACATGCTCCATCAACCCTTCGGAACTGATGGTCGGATCATCCATATATGCGCGGCAGGCGTTCAGAACCTCGCCGAGATTATGAGGCGGGATGTTGGTCGCCATACCCACCGCAATGCCACCGGCGCCGTTGACCAGCAGATTGGGGAAGCGGGCAGGCAGGACCTGCGGCTCACGCTCCGACGCGTCATAGTTCGGCTGGAAATCGACGGTGTCTTTGTCGATATCGCCGAGAAGGAAATTGGAGACCTTGGCAAGCCGCGCTTCCGTGTAGCGCATTGCCGCGGGTGGATCCGGGTCCATCGAACCGAAATTGCCCTGACCGTCGATCAGCGGCACGCGCATCGACCAGCTCTGGGTCATCCGGGCCAAGGCGTCGTAGATCGCGCTGTCGCCGTGCGGGTGATATTTACCCATGACGTC
Source organism: Sphingomonas piscis (assembly GCF_011300455.1). Classification (NCBI taxonomy): domain Bacteria; kingdom Pseudomonadati; phylum Pseudomonadota; class Alphaproteobacteria; order Sphingomonadales; family Sphingomonadaceae; genus Sphingomonas; species Sphingomonas piscis. The sequence goes on along the minus strand of NZ_CP049869.1, from coordinate 97,266 downwards.
GCCGACGATGCGGCTCGACTTACGATAGGGCCGGCCTGCGACATAGCCTGCCTCCTGGCAGGCGTGGAGGATTCGGCGGTGGACCGGCTTGAGGCCGTCGCGAACGTCGGGAAGCGCGCGGCTGACGATCACGCTCATCGCGTAATCGAGGTAGCTGGTCTTCATTTCGTCGACGATGGAGATGGGAGCGATGTCGCTGTCGCGGCGCTCGTCTGCCGGCGGTTCGGTGGCCAAGTGGCTTCAGTCCTGTTTTGATACGCTTGCGAATGATGCGGGAAGCGGCGCCGCAAGCGGCGTTCCCCCCGCCTTCCTCACTAGCGGAGGATTGGTGCCGGCGCCACCCCGCGCGCGCGTACGCGCGTGAAGAATTCGGCAGTGTTTACGCCTGTTTACCTGTTACGATGGAACGGATAATTTACAGGTGCGTCTTGCTGGATTGCCTTGTCAGACCAAGCAGCTGGTGTTCGCGGGCCACTGTCCCAAAGCGGGATGGTTAACGGCTGACAACTGTCCGGCAGGCGTACCCTCTGACACACCGCTACCGGGCGCAGGAAAGGGCCACATTTTCGCGTGCGTTTCGACGATCGCCTTGCCACCGTTCTCCAGCACCCGGCTGCCGACGATCACGGCCGGGCCGTACGCTGGCGGCAGCTTGTCGAGCTTCTGGCCAAGGCAGGGTCGCTTGGTGACTCGCGCCTGGCGGATAGTGCGCTTGAGACGGTGCGGGCCGATGCTGTTCAAGTCGATCCCGCTATTCGCGCGGCCACGGCGCGTGCAATTGCCTCGACACCGCTGCCCGTCGAATTGGTGGCACTGTTTGCGCGGGACGATCTCGCCGTTGCAGCGCCGCTGCTCGCTTCCGCGACCCTTTCGGCAGAGGGTTGGGCGACGGTTTCGGAAGCCGCTTCACCGCAGGTCCGGCAGTTCATTTCCGCTTTGCGCCCGGAGGTGACTGCGACGATCTCAGCTCCGGCTCCCAAGCGCGACAGTGAGCCTCTTCCAAGCATTCAGGACGTCATCGACCGCATCGATAGCCTGCGTGCAACCCGGCAGAAGCAAGCTCCGGCCGCGGACCCGCCCCGCGCGGCCATGCCTCGCGAAGACGCGCCCACCGGGCGGGAAGCGGCGACGGAGCCTGCCTTGTTCCGGTGGGAATGCGACTCGGCAGGCGCGGTGGATTGGGTCGAGGGCGCGCCGCGTGGGGCGCTTATCGGGCGTCCGCTGTCCGAGCCAGGTCATGATCGGGATAGCGGCGCTGGCGAGATCGCACAGGCCTTCGCCATGCGTGCCCCCTTCAGCAGCGCCAAGGTCACGTTGAACGCCGGACACGCCGTCTCGGGGGAGTGGGAATTGAGCGGCGCGCCAGTGTTCGATCCGACAAGCGGCCGCTTTTCGGGATATCGGGGAATCGCCAAACGGACGGACTCGCCGCCGCCTGCAGCCTTGTCTGCGCCACACCCGGACTCGCTTCGCGAACTGGTCCACGAGATCAAGACGCCGCTCAACGCCATCATGGGATTTGCCGAGATCATCCAAGGCCAGATGTTCGGACCGGCGAGCGCATCCTACCGGACCCGGGCGGCCGAGATCGTGTCGCAGTCCCATCTGCTGCTCGCTGCGATCGACGACCTGGACCTTGCGGCGCGATTGCAGGCGGGCACTCAAGGCGACGGGGGCACCGTCAGCAATTTCGGCGACTTGCTTGCAACCATGCTGCCGTCCCTGAAAGACAAGGCGAAGGAGCAGGGCGTGAACCTGCGCCTGCTAATCGAGGCGGACCTGCCGCCGTGCGGAGTGGATCGGGCAGTGGCGGAGCGGTTGGTCGATCGATTGGTCGGCACGTTGATCGATTGTACCGCCGCCGGTGAGGAGTTGGACGTCACTGCAAGCGAGTGGAACGGGCGCTGTTCGCTTGCCGTGGAGAAGCCGGCGCTTCTTCGCGGACTGCCCGACGGCGATCTGCTCAACCCGGCCTTTGTGGTTCCACGCGAGCGCAACGGCCGCCTTGACCTCGGCTTTTCCCTCCGGCTGGTGCGGGGCATTGCCCAGCTTGCCCGCGGCGACCTGGCGGTGAGCAGGCGGCGGATCACCTTGGTGATGGCCAGCGGCGACTTGCGTCCGCCCGCATCTGACCGCTATCGGCGGCAAGCCGGGCAGGGCCTGTAGCTCAACGGTAGAGCCGGCCGCTCATAACGGCTAGGTTGGGGGTTCGAATCCCTCCGGGCCCACCACCGCACCTAAATAACGGCAGTTCTCTGCCGTTAACCGGCAGGTTAGCCATTTCATTTTGAAAGGCAGCCTAGCCAAGTCAGTCGATCAAATGCTGAGCGGGACGGAAGCATGAGCGCAGCTGCGCGCTAAGCTCCTTTACCATTCGATCTGCATTCTCGCGGAAGTCTTCTGCGGGACTTGGTTCGCCACGAAGCGGGGCGCCATCTTCTCGCATCTCACGGCGCAGCTCGTGGTCGGAAATGGCATTCCAAACAAACTGGACGAACCCATTGAGCTTTTCGTGAAGCGTGTCGCTGAGGAAGATGCCGTACTTCATCAAGTAGAAATCGGCCCTGCGCGGCAACCTTGGCGTCGTGAAGCTCGTACCAGTACATCGCTTTCGTGAAGTACAAGGTACGGTCAAAGGGCTTCAGAGCTCGAAGCTCTTCTCGTTGCCATTCAGCCAAACGTGAGCTCGAAAGCACGTCCTCCATATGCGCTGCTGGCATCGAACTGAAATCGTGGATTCGCCGTAAGCGGGTAACGAGACGCTCAGCAGCCACATACGCGTCGAAGACGAGGGACCATGCCTGGGGAGCACGTCGAACTCACGCTGATTAAGCTTGCTAGAACGATCCAGGAGGTCGTTTATCTTAAAGCGCAGCCGCTCAATCTCCCGACCATGCTGATGTTTGAGCTCCTGAAGACGCTTAGCGAAGCTTGCTTCCAGCCACTTGGTTCCAAGCACACGAAAGAGAGCGAGCGCCCCGGCGAGTCCTCCAGCTGCCCCGAGCAGGACCATGCCCAAAGATTGTACTGACGAGATCATTCCCTTAGCTCCACCGTGCTGAGCGGCTCAGAATTCAGGTTAGCCATCCTGCACGTAACAAATTGATATATTTGGCCCAGGTTTGTGCAAGTTAGCCAATCTAAGCTGTTGATAAGTAAAGGTTTTTGCTTCCCCTCTGGGCCCACCGCCCGCGCAGCCGTTTGCAAGTGAGGGATCGGAAGGATCCAAACTTGCAAGAGAGAATGCGCGAGCCGGCCAGCGGGTCGGCGTAGCCGAACCCGTCTGACGTCATGGGATTACTCCCGTGACGGCTCTCACGCCGGAGAATGGGAAGAGCGCCGTCACGAAGTGAATCCGTGAGTCGAACGACACCGCTGTGCGGGTCGTCGGCCGGCTTTCGCTGGCTCTTCGCGCTGCCTCTCGATTGCTGCGCAATCGCTCACCTGCGTTCGGCAGCTCAAGGCGTGGTCGGGGAGACAGGATTCGAACCTGCGACCCTCTGCTCCCAAAGCAGATGCGCTACCAGGCTGCGCTACTCCCCGACACCTGAACGGCGCCCGTTAGCAGCGCTTTGCGCGCTAGCGAAGGCTAATTCGCCGCGTTGCCGTCGTTATCGACCTTCACGTCGACGTCGCCGACTTCGTTCTGGACCTTGTCGCCGGTCTCCTTGACGTCTTCGACAATGGCGGAGCCGGCGTTCTGAACTTCATCGCCAACCGTATCGAGCGTGTTCTCGGCCTTATCCTGATCGAACGATACGGTGGTGCCATTGTCGTCTTTGCTGACGTTGCAGGCGGCAAGAGCAAGCAGGGGTACAGCAATCCAGATGCGCATGAGGGTCCTCCCTTTGTTTCGGGGGCTCAACGCTGACGGCCGAGAACGGCTCCCTTATTTCGCAGGTGTATTTGCGACGATCGCCAGCATCGCGGTCCAAGCCGCAACATTCTGTCGCATCGCCGCGGGGTCGATCTTGTCGAACGTATCGTCCGGGGTGTGGTGCAGATCGAAATAGTGGGTGCCGTCCTGGCTGAGCGCGATAGCCGGCACGCCGTCCGCGATCATCGGGCCAATGTCGGAGCCATCAGCCTCCGTGAGGCTCCCAGGAACAATCCCAAGCGGCGCCAGGGCTTGCTGCAGAGCCTTAGCCTCGCCCTCCCGCGCCATTCCGAGCTTGGTGTTGACCTGCCAAACCTTGTCGGCGCCGAAGTCGCTCTCGGCAATGGCGTAGTGAGGTTCTTTGCCGTGCTTGGCGCGGTAATCGAGGCCGCCGAACAGGCCCACTTCCTCGGCACCGAACCACACCACGCGAATGGTGCGCAGCGGCTGGCCGGCATCCATGATACGCTTCGCGGCGGCGGCAGTGATCGCAACGCCGCTCGCATCGTCAACGGCGCCGGTGCCGAGATCCCAGCTGTCGAGATGGCCGCCGACGAGAACGGGCGGCAGGCTCCGGTCGCGCCCGGGCACCTCTGCGATAACATTGCCGGACTGGCGGATTCCGATGTTGCGCGGGGTCAGAACCAGTTTCAGCTTCACCGGACGGCCACGCTTCAGGATGCGCTTGAGCTGATCAGCGTCCGGATTGGAAAGCGCGCCTGCGGGAATCGGTTTCGCGCCGTCGGCAAACGTCTGAACGCCAGTGTGCGGATTGCGATGGCTGTCGGTGCCGATCGAGCGCACGACAATGCCGACAGCCCCTTTTCGGCTGGCAATCGTGGGGCCTTCGCGGCGCGGCCGGCCAAAGGCTCCGTAGCTGGAGCCGTCCTGAGTGGGCGGCATCGCATGGTCGATGAAGACGATCTTGCCACGCACGGCGGAGTCCGGCGCCGCGATCAGCGCATCCACGCTCTCGAATGCTACAATTTCGCCCTGAATGCCGGAAGCAGGCGTCGCGCCACTGTTGCCAAGTGCCGTGACGGCGAGCGGCTGTGGGAACGGAGCTGTGACCCACGCCTTCTCATCGCCGCGCACCCAGACGGGCATGTCGAAGCTTTCGACGCGAACGTTGGAGAAGCCGAGCGCCGTCAATTTTGCGACGGCCCATGTGCGGGCGCGGGCTTCCGCCTCGGTGCCGGCGAGGCGCGGGCCGATCTCGGTGGTTAGACCTTCGGTTATTTCGAGCGCATATTGATCCTGCAGCGCGGCGTCGCGAAGCGCAGCGACGTCATGGGTTTGCGCGTGGGCGGTTGCGGCGGAGGCGAGACAAGCGAGCGCTAAGACGGTCTTCATGGCTAGAAGCGTAGTGCAGGCGAGCGCCATCTGTCACGTAGCTCACCGATAAAATGTCGGGGAGCTTCGATCAAAGCAGCCGCATCTGGGCGCCCTGCGGGGGCAGAAACAGGTCGGTGCGAAGCGGGAACTTGGCAGCGGCGAGGCCAAAGCGCTTGGCGGCGATTTCGAACCGTGTGCGGATGAGGTCGGCCCAGGCGCCTTGCCCTCGCATCCGGCTAAAAAAATTCGGATCGTTGTCGCGCCCACCGCGAAGCGAGCGGATGGTCGACATGACCTTGCCCGCACGGTCAGGGAAATGGTCATCGAGCCAGGCGCGGAACAAGGGCGCGACTTCGTGCGGCAATCGCACCGGAAGGTAGAAGCCGCCGCTGGCGTTGGCCTTGGCCGCCGCTTCCACGATTGATTCCAACTCATGATCGGTGATTTGTGGAACGACGGGCGCAATGGCGACACAGCAGGGGATGCCAGCTCGGCGAAGCTCGGCGATCGCGGCGATGCGCTTGCGGCCGGCGGGTGCGCGCGGCTCCATGATCCGGCTGACGTTCGGGTCAAGCGATGTAACCGAAATCGCAACGGCGGCGATCCCGAGCTTGGCGCCTTCCTTCAGGAGGTCGAGGTCGCGGACGACCCGGTCGGACTTGGTGGTGATGGTGAACGGGTGCTTGGTCTCGAGCAGCAGTTCGATCAGGGCACGGGTGATCTTCCAGCGTTCCTCGACCGGTTGATAGGGATCGGTGTTGGTTCCCATGGCGATCGGCCGGCACGAATAACCGGGCTGCGACAGGGCCGAATGGAGCAGCTGCGGCGCATTCGGCTTCACGAACAATCGCGACTCGAAGTCCACGCCGGGCGAGAGGTCGTGATAGGCGTGGGTGGGGCGGGCGAAGCAGTAGATGCAGCCATGCTCGCAGCCGCGGTAGGCGTTGACTGAGCGGTCAAACCCGATGTCGGGCGAGCTGTTGCGGGTGAGGATCGTCTTGGGGTGCTCGACAGTGACGGTGGTGCGGCGCTTCGGTACGCCGTCCAGCGCCTCGACCTGATCGAGCCAGTCGCCCTCGCTGACCCGCTCGGGCAGGTTGAAGCGCACCGGCCCGGCGTTGCGTGTTGCACCGCGTCCCTTGGTCGACTCGAACGGCATGTCGGCCATGCTAGGCCGACATGCGAACAAATCAAGAACGTCAGTGTGCCAGGCGCGTCTGACCCGTCGGGAAGGCCGGCCAGTGATGCTCGGCTATCGCCTTGAGCGTTGGGGTCGGCGTGCGATTGAGGCCCTGATAGACCCACATGTTCCGGAGCACGGCCGGTACATAGTAGCGCGTCTCCCAATAAGAGAGGCTCTCGATCCAGAGCAGAGGATCGCCCTTGTCGTTGATGCTGGCCCAGCGGCCGAGCGGCGTCGGGCCGGCATTGTAGGAAGCGATGATCTTCGGAAGCTGGCCGCCTGTCAGAGTCGAGCGGCGCATCCGCTCGATGAAGCTTTGCCCGAATTCAAGGTTGTACTTAGGATCCGTCAGCGCCCCGCGGGAGTAAGCGATCCCGCGTGTCCGGGCCTCGTCCTCGGCGGTGCCTGGACGGACCTGCATCAATCCTACCGCGCCGGCTCCGCTCACCGCGTCGGTGATGAAGGTCGATTCCTGGACGATGTGGCCGAAGGCCAAGGCCGGATCGACACGCCAGCCGGTGATCGGCGACCATTTGGGGTTGGGGTAGCGATCGGCAGGATAGACGACCGCACCCCGCTGCCCATGATTGGCGAGCCAGTGCTGCAAGGAGGCGAGCTCGTTGCGGCGCGCGAACTCGATCAGCGCACGGTGATCCTGGACGTTGCCGATCGCGGCCTGGTGGCGGATCAGTTCCTCGGCGAGGCGCCGCTCGCCAATCCGCAGAAGCTCGTTGGCGCGGCGAATATTCGGGAGATTGTCGATCGCCGCCGTCGATTGCAGCGGCGCTGGCGGCAAATGGGTGTCGAGGCCGAGCGTCTCGCGGGCGATAAGGCCGTAGAAACTCTCCGGGTTGCCCGCTGCCAATTTCAGCAAGGGCGCAACCGAGCGCGGACGGCGGCACATGTGCTCGGCCCGCGCTGCCCAATAATAACCCGCGGCACGCATTTCGCGCTGGACCGCGCTGGCTGCGACTTCGCGGAAGCTACGCGATGCCGCCTCGCAATCGTTGAGACGCCATGACGCCAGTCCGGAAATCCAGGCAGCCTGGCTCAGCCATTCGCCGCTTGCGCCGGGGCGCCAGGTATCGGCCACCCGGCGGGCGTTGAGGTCGTCCCCAAGAACATAATAGACCCACGCCACCCGCTGACCGGCTTCGGCGCGCGCATCGTAACCCATCAGCGCGCCGGTCTGGTTCAGCAACGCCTCCGCGCTGGCGGCGTCATTGGCCTTCACCAATGGCTCAAGCTGGGCGCGAAGCTGCGGCGCATAGGGGTCGCCGCTCACCGGAGTCGCGCGGTAGCGGCTCTGCGATCCGGGAATGTAGACGACCGGCCGCTTGAGCATGATGAGCGGCGGGGTGGCCGCGCCGCGCTTCACCGCCATCCGCGCCAGCTGATCGGCCTGCGGGAGCTCGGGGGCCTGAGCAAGCAACTGCTGGAGTGCATCAAGCGACACCGTCGGCGAGCCCTTGGCGGTGAACAGCTGCGCCTTCGCCAGCGATGTCAGTGGCGACTGGGGCAGGGAGGCGACGCCGGCGTTCGCGGCCGCCCATTCGCCACGCCGGATCGCGGAGAAGACCCCGCGCCAATCGCTCGGAATGCGGACGACGGACGATGGTACCGGGCTCGGCGCGGAAGCAACCGAAGCGGGCGCGGGAGGTAGGGCCGCCGTCGACGGCGCCGGTGGCGCGGACCGCTGGGCCCCTGCACTGGGAAGCGGCGCCAGCGGATCGGAACCGGCGGTTTGCGCTGAAACCGGTGCGGCGGTGGTCAGCAATCCAAGAAACAGAAATCGGGGCAGTCTCGTCATTATTCTTCCGTAAGCAACAGGAGGTCGGCCCAGGCAGCATCCTTCTGCGAGGGCTGATTCATCAGAAACGTCGGGTGAAAGGTTGCTACCGTCCGCACGCCTTCCACTTTCTGAACGTGGCCACGAGCAGCCGCAACCTTTTTGCCGAGCAGGGCCATTGCCGCGCCGTCGCCGAGCAGCAGCAAACGCTGCGGCTTCACCAATCCGATGTGGCGGCGGGCGATGGTCACGCAGGCATCGAGGTCCTTGCTCTTGGGCAGGCCGGCGACGTGGTGGAAGCAGGACAAAGAGGCGCGGTAGGTCTGCTCGGCCGCGATGCCGACCGATCTGAGCATCCGCTGCGTCAGCTGCCAGGAATCCCCTGCTACCGGCCCCTGATCGGAGCCGCTATCGGCCGCCGCCATGTCGGTGATAAGCATGATTGCGGGCTGCTCCGGACCTGCGGGAAGGACGCGCGGGCCGGTTCCGGCAAAGGGGACATCCTGCGCTTCGCGAAGCCAGGCCCGGAAGAGTTCGAGATTGTCGGGAAGCTCTTCGATAACGGTTGGAGCGGCGGCAGGGAGGCGCTGCGACGGCGGCTTGAGGCGGTCCTGCGGCTCGTCCACCGTGGCGGCGTCGACGCCGGACTCCAGCCACCAGCTCAGCGCGCTGCGCAGCTCCGCAACTTCGGCATGATCATCGTCCCCGCCCATCCGGTTTCGCTTGTCCCCACCATTGACGGCAAGGTCAAGGAAGCGGCAGTGCAGCCGCAGGCAAAGCGCCTTCCGGGCGCGACGAGAGGTTGGTGATGACGACGCGCGAATCCATGCAATATGACGTGGTGATCGTCGGGGCCGGGCCCGCCGGCCTGTCCGCCGCCATCCGCCTGAAGCAACTCGCCGCCGAGAGCGGACGCGACGTTTCCGTTTGCGTGCTGGAGAAGGGCAGCGAGGTCGGTGCCCATATCCTGTCAGGCGCGGTGGTCGATCCGCGCGGGCTCGACGAGCTGATCCCGGACTGGAAGGCACGGGGCGCGCCGCTGACCACCCCGGTGACCGAGAACCACCACTGGGTGTTGACGGGCAGGCGCCGCTTCCGGATTCCCGAATTCCTCTTGCCGCCGCTGATGCACAATCGCGGCAATTACACCTTGAGCCTGGGCAATCTCTGCCGCTGGCTCGCTGCGCAAGCCGAGGAGCTTGGCGTCGAAATCTTTCCGGGCTTCGCCGCGGCGGAGATTCTGTTTCACGACGACGGGTCGGTGAAGGGCGTTGCGACCGGCGACCTCGGCATCGCCCGCGACGGCAGCCATAGATCCGACTACCATCCGGGCATGGAGCTTCACGCCCGCTACACTTTCTTCGCGGAGGGCGCCCGAGGCCACCTGACAAAGCGCCTGACGGAGATCTTCGGCCTTCGCGACGAAAGCGGGCCTCAAGTCTTCGGGCTTGGGATCAAGGAGTTGTGGGACGTTCCTGCCGAGCGCCACAAACCCGGGCGGGTGATCCATACGCAGGGTTGGCCGCTCGACGAAGCCTGGGGCGGCGGCTTCCTCTACCATCAGGATAATGGCCAGGTTGCGCTCGGCTTCGTGGTCGCACTCGATTACAAGAACCCGCACCTCTCGCCCTTTGAAGAAATGCAGCGGTGGAAGACCCATCCAGCGGTCCGGGCGGAGATCGAGGGCGGGCGGCGCGTCTCCTATGGCGCGCGGGCGATCAACGAGGGCGGTTACCAGGCCATCCCGAAGCTGGCGTTCCCGGGCGGCGCGCTGATCGGCTGTTCCGCCGGCTTCGTTAACGTGCCGAGGATCAAGGGAACGCACACGGCGATGAAGTCGGGGATGCTGGCAGCGGAAGCTGCATTCGCGGCGATCGGCAACGATCGAAGCGGCGACCTGCTGACGGACTACGAGACATCGGTGCGGTCGAGCTGGATCGCCAAGGAATTGAAGCTGGTCCGGAACGCACAGCCGGCCGTCGCGCATTTCGGTGGCTTGCTGGGCTCACTCTACGCCGGGATCGACATGTGGCTGGGAACCTTGGGCCTTAAGCTGCCCTGGACGCTTAAGCACAAAGCCGATCACGCGCAGATTTCGCGCAAGGAGCATGCGCGGCCGATCAGCTATCCCAAGCCCGACAATGTTCTTACGTTCGACCGTCTCTCCTCCGTGTTCATCTCCAACACTAATCATGAGGAAGACCAGCCGGTTCACCTGACGCTCAAGGACGCGGACATACCGACTGCGATCAACCTGCCGGTGTTCGACGGTCCCGAGCAACGTTACTGTCCAGCCGGCGTGTATGAATATGTCGAGGGAGACGCCGGTGAGCCGCGATTGCAGATCAACGCCCAGAATTGCGTCCACTGCAAAACCTGCGACATCAAGGATCCGACCCAGAACATCAATTGGGTGGTTCCGGAAGGCGGCGGAGGACCGAATTACCCGAACATGTAGCCTGGCACTTCTGGCAGCCCTTGTTCCCTGGCAGGCTGTCTCGGCGGCACGCACGCAGCCCGTCAGCAGCGCCGCCCAGACCTATGTCGAGGCACGCGCCGCCGAGTTGACGGGCGACCATGTGCGCTCGGCCGCCCTGTTCGCGGGCCTTGCCGAGCAAAGCCGCGACCCGGCGCTGACGCGCAAGGCAATCTCAACCGCGGTGGAAGGCGGCGACCTCCGGCTCGCGCTCCGCCTCGCCCGCAGCCAGCCCCTGCAAAGCTTGCCGATCGAGGCCAAGCTGTTGCTGATCGCCGAGCCGCTGCGGCAGGGGCGGATCGCGCCTGCGATCGCGCTTGCGTCCAGTAGTGACGGGCCCGGTAGCGTCCGCTTTCTCGTTCCGCTTCTGAATGCCTGGCTCGCTGCCGAGCGTGGGGATTTGGCCGGTTCACTGGCCGGGCTGAATTCGGCGCCCGCCAACGGTGTGCTGGCACCGTTTCGGGATGAGCAGCGCGCCTTCATCCTGCTCAAGTTCAAGCGCTCGGCCGACGCGGCACCTTTCGTTGAACGCGCTCTGGGGGCGGGCGGCGCACGTCGAGCGCGCCTTCGCATGATCTATGCCGATGGTTTTCTTCGGGCGGGGGACCGGGAGCGTGCTGCTGCCCTGGTAGCGGAAGCCGATGACCCTGAGATGATTGCCCGGATTGCGCGCGGCAAAGCCGTTGGGCAGCGTGTCGAGACCGCCGCGCAGGCCATCAGCGAGTTACTGACCGGCGTTGCACTCGACCTCAGCCGTGGCGATAAGGACCTGCCTGTCTCATTGCTCAACGTGGCGCGCTTTGCCGATCCTGCGAACAGCAGCGCGCCCGTCATCCAGGGCTTGTTGTTGGACTCGATCGATCGGCCGGAAGCGGCGATCGCTTCGTTCAGGGCCGTGCCGAACGGCGATGGGCTCGCCGCGCAGGCGCGCACCTACGAGGTGCGAACTCTGCTGGAGCAAGAGCGCCTGAGTGAGGCCGAGGCTTTGGCAGGGAGACTGGCGAACCGCAGCGACGCGAGCGTTGCCGATTATCAGCGGCTGGCAATCGTCTATCGCACCCAGAAGAAGCCGGCGGAGGCGGCGGCGGTGCTTGGGCGCGCAATCAGCCTAGCCATGTCGCAAGGAGTGAAGAATCTGTGGCCGCTCTATTACGAGCGCGCGGTGGCGTTCGAACAGGCGAACCGCTGGCCGGAATCGAAAAACGATCTTCAAACGGCGCTGCGCTTTTCGCCCGACGAGCCGACGCTGCTGAACTTCCTTGGCTACACGATGCTGGAACGCGGGGAGCAGCTTGATGCGGCCGAGGCGATGATCCGCAAGGCCAGCCGGCTTGCGCCCGATGAGCCGGCGATCACGGATTCGCTTGGCTGGGCATTATACAAGCGCGGGCAATTGCCTGAGGCGATCGATACGCTGCAGCAGGCAGCCGCCAAGGACGTTGCCGAGCCGGAAATCCATGAACATCTTGGTGATGCGCTTTATACGGCCGGGCGCCGCTACGAGGCGCGCTTCGCCTGGAACGCTGCATTGGTGACGGCGGAAGAGGATGCAGCAACGCGGATCAAGGCGAAGCTTCAGTCGGGCCTCTCGGCCGGCAACGCCGCGCCCTAGATGCTACTGAAGGAGCCGGCGCCGGCGAAGCTCAACCTGGCGCTCCATGTTCGCGGCAAGCTGCCCGATGGCCGTCACCGACTGGAGACCTTGTTCGCGTTCTGCATCGATGGCGACGCAATCACCGCCGAGCCGTACGATGGATTTCGACTGAAGGTCGCTGGTCCCTTCGCTGCGGCGTTGAGCGGCACCGGTCCCAATCTCGTAGAACGTGCTGCATTAGCGCTTGCCGATGCAGCCAAGGTGGAGCCTGATGTGCTGCTGACCTTGGACAAGAGACTGCCGGTGGCGTCGGGCATCGGCGGCGGGTCGGCCGATGCCGCCGCAACCTTGCGACTGTTGACTCGCATGTGGCGGATCGACCCTCGCCACGCCAGCGCGGTCGCACCTACGATCGGCAGCGACGTCCCGGCTTGCCTGCTCTCGATGACGTGCCGGGGCGAAGGTGCGGGCGATGGGCTGGAGCTCGTCGACGACCCAGCGATTGCCGGAGCGCCGGTGTTGTTGGTCAACCCGATGATCCCGCTTTCGACCGCGCAAGTCTTCGCCGGTTGGGAGGGCACAGACCGGGGGACGCTCGACGAGTGGAGGGCAGGGCGCAACGACTTGGAAGCACCGGCGCGCGCGCTCGTGCCGGAAATTGGCGATGTGCTTGACTGGCTCGGGCAGCAGGCAGGGGCCGAATTCGTCCGCATGTCCGGATCGGGCGCCACTTGCTTCGCATTGTTCAAGACCGAAGACGCTCGGGATTGCGCGGCAGCGGCGGTGCCTGCCAAGTGGTGGCACATGGCGAGCGTCCTGCGCTAAGGCGCGGAGCATGCCCATCGGCCGTCCCATTCTCACTGCAGCCCGGATGCGTGAAGCCGAGGAGCGGGTGATCGCGGCAGGAACGCCGGCAGAAGCGCTGATGGAGCGTGCCGGCGCGGCGCTGGCTGAGGCTTTGCTTCGCTTCAGCGGCGGCAAGCCCGTGCTGTCCGTCTGCGGGACCGGCAACAATGGCGGCGATGGCTATGTCGCGGCGCGCCACCTTGCGAACCGAGGGGTACAAGTCAGGGTAGCCGCGATCGGCGAGCCCAAGGCGGACGCGGCGCGATGGGCCCGCTCGCAATGGGTGGGTCCGGTCGAACCGCTTGGCGTTCGTACCGCCCCGGCGCCGGCCCTCGTCGACTGTCTCTTCGGAACCGGATTGAAGAGCGGGCTGGAAGAGCCTGTTCTGTCTACCTTTCTAAGGCTTCATGGGTCCGCGAGGGTGAGCGTCGCGTGCGACCTTCCAAGTGGAGTCCAGGCGGACAGCGGGGCCTTGCTTTCGGACGTACCGCGCTTCGACCTGACGGTGACCTTCGGCGCTCTGAAGCCGGCGCATCGGCTTTCGCCGGCAATGCGTCGCTGCGGCCGGGTGGTGCTTGCCGACATCGGGATCGCGGCCGAGAGCGACTGGGAGGAGATCGGCCCTCCAATCTTACCGGCGCTGTCGCCGGACGGGCATAAATTCGATCGCGGGCTCGTCCATGCGCTGGCCGGCGCGATGCCCGGTGCGATCGCGCTTGCCGCAAGCGCAGCCGCGCGCGCGGGGGCCGGCTATGTCCGCGTCAGCACGTCGAAGACGATCGACCATCTTCCGGCGTCCGTCGTCCAGACCGACACGGCGACCCTCAATGACCCGCGGATCGGTTGCCTGTTGGTCGGGCCGGGAATGGGCTCAATCCCCCAACTGCTCACGTTGGCGCTGACCAGCCACGCGCCCAAAGTGATCGATGCGGATGCCATCGGACAGGTGGGGGAGCCAGAGCGTCTGAAAGGACAGGACGCGATCCTGACTCCTCATGCCGGCGAGTTTGCAAAATTGTTCGGCTTTCTACCCGGCAGCAAGGCCGATCAGGCGGTGGCGGCGGCCGGCCGTTCGGGCGCCATCGTCGTTTACAAGGGAAGCGACACGATCGTCGCTGCGCCCGACGGCCGCATAGCATTTGCGCCTCCCACACCCGCTTGGCTGGCGAGTGCCGGGACTGGCGATGTGCTCGCGGGAATCATCGCCGCCATGCGCGCGCGGGGAATGGCGGCGTTCGAGGCGGCATGTGCCGGCGTGTGGATCCATGGGCGCGCAGCGGAAGCTGCAGGAGCGTCGATGATCGCCGACGATCTCCTGGTCGCCTTGCCGACGGTACTCAGCGAACTGTGACCGAAGATCCCGTCATCAGGATCGCCGCGCGAGGGGACGGCGTCACCGCCGGCGGCCGCCACGTGCCGTTCGGCGTTCCCGGCGACCGGCTGCTCGACGACGGAACGCTGGAGCATGGGCCGCATCACCAGGTGCCGCCATGCCGTCACTTCCCGGAGTGTGGCGGCTGCCAGCTCCAGCATGTCGATGACCAGGCCTATCAGGAATATCTGCGGTCACGTGTGGAGACCGCGCTTGCCCAGCACCAGCTTCGGGCCGAGCTGCGCGAGCCGCACCTGTCGCCGCCGAACAGCCGCCGACGGGCGACACTCCACGCGCTGCGCACCGCGGGAGGAACACTGATCGGCTTTCATGGCGCCAAGTCGCACCGGATCGTCGACATGCGCGAGAACCACATTCTCTGTCCCAAGTTGCTGGCTTTGGTGGCGCCGCTGCGCTCGCTTCTCGGACGAATGCTTAAACCTAGAGCCGGCGGCGAGGTCCAGATGACGCTGGTGGACCAGGGCGTCGACCTGCTGCTGAAGGGAGTGGTGCCCGAGGGACTCGAAGCCATCGAGGCGCTGACAGGCTTCTGCACGGAGCAGAAGCTCGCGCGCCTGTCGCTGGATCAGGGTTTTGGCCCGGAAGGATTTTACGAACCGGTGCCGGCCACCGCCACCTTTTCGGGCCGTCCCGTGTCCTTTCCAGTGGGCGCCTTCCTCCAGGCGACGGCCGACGGCGAGCAGGCCTTGCTCGACGCTGTGCGGGAGATCACCGGAGAAGCATTACGGACGGCCGATCTTTTCGCGGGGCTTGGCACCTTTGCACTCGGGTTGTCGGGCCAGGTCTATGCCGCCGAAGCGTCACGCGACGCCGTGCTGTCGTTGAAGCGCGCGGCACCGGAAATCGCCGCCGATCATCGCGACCTTTATCGCCGGCCACTCGACACTCAGGAACTTGGCCGCTTTCAGGCCGTGGTGCTCGATCCGCCACGATCGGGCGCGGAGGCGCAGGTGGTTAACCTTGCGGCCAGCGCCGTAGCCAAAGTCGCCTACGTCAGCTGCAATCCGGCGACCTTTGCCCGCGACGCGGCGATTCTGGTCAACGGTGGCTATCGGCTCGAGTGGATCAAGCCGGTCGGCCAGTTCCGCTGGTCGACCCACGTCGAACTGGTTGGATGTTTTAGCCGTGGAGCAGCTTGAGCACCGCGTGCGTGGTCAGCCCTACCAAGCAGATCGTGCTTAGCAGGAAGAACAGGAACCGGTACTTCACGACGTTGATCGTCCCCTGGACGATGCTGTGGACCACCCGAAACCCGACATAGCCCCACGCCAGCCAGACGTTGATGGGCGCGTCGAACTCCATCAGGATCAACGCGAATACGATCGCATAAAAGATCGTCGGTTGTTCCATCAGGTGGTTGTAATTGTGGGATTTCCACTGGGCGCGAGGATCGCCTTTGCCCTCCAGGTCGGTGCCTCGAGCACCGACCGGGATGTTGTCGGCGGTGACGCCCAGTTCGCGGAACTGTCTGCCGCGTGCGACAAACATCCACAGCATGACGATCAAAGTCCATGCGACGAGCGCGACGACGGGCCCCAACAACGGACTATGCATGAAAAACCCTCCCCTGATGGTCTCAAGGGGAGGGCTAGTCAGTTCAGTTGCGTGTTACAACCTTAGTCGAACAGCTTGGCGAAGCGCCGCGGCTCCCGGTTCTTCCATGCGCCACGGTGGTAAGCGTCGCTGGCGAGCAGCGGCAGCACGGAGGTCGCCTCCGCGAACACCATCTGCTCCATCGCGGTCGACACCTTGCCCCACGACGCCGCTTCCTGAAGCGTCGAGGAGGAGCAGGCGCCGTCCCGGACGTCGGCAACGGTGATTTGCACCGCATATTTATGCACCTCGACGTCCTCGTGGCCGAGGATCTCCGCGCATACAACCGTGTCCTGCGTGAAGTTCTTCGGAACGCCGCCGCCGATCATCAGCAGGCCGGTGGTGCCCGCCTTGATCTTGATGTCGGTCAGCTCACGGAAGTCGGCGATGCTGTCCATCGTCATGTTGCGACGGCCCGCCTTCATCGCATCGACCTGGTGCTTGACGAGACCGAAGCCCGCCGAGCTGTCGGTGAAGGCCGGGCAGAAGATCGGCACGTCATGCTCATAGGCGAGCTTGACGAGGCTGTTCTCCTTCTTGCCGTTGCCCTCGCTCAGCCACTTGCCCATCTCCTTGATGAACTCACGGCTGCTGTACGGGCGCGGCTCCAGACTGTCGGCGATCTTGCCGATGGTGAAGTCGCAATCCTGAAGCTGCTCTTCGTCGATGTACGTGTCGTAGATGCGATCGATGTAGAGCGAGCGGAGCGTATCATCGTCAGGAATTTCATTGGCTTGATAGTGCTTGTGGCCAAGCGCTTCGAAGAAATCCATGTCGACGATGGTAGCGCCGGTGGCGACGATCGCATCCACCATGTTCGAGCGGACGAGTTCGGCATACAGGTCCATGCAGCCACCGGCCGAGGTCGAGCCGGCGATCACCAGGATGATCGAGCAATCCTTGTCCTCCAGCATCTGATTGTAGATGCCGGTGGCGCGCGACAGGTCGCGGCTGGTAAAGCTCATCTTGCCCATCGCTTCGACGATCGGACGCGCATCGAACTTGGTGATGTCGATATGCTCGACGGTGCTCGACAGAAGCTCCGCCTTGCGGGTGTCGTTGATCTTGGTCTCGGTGTTCATGTCATGCTCCATAGTCGCCGCGCCGAGGGCACGACAGCAGGATATGGCAAGTCGTTGCTTTCGGGGGACAGCCTCACCCCATCGTCATCTCCCGCCGAAGCGGGAGATACGAAACTTTAGAGCTTCACCACGTTGGACCGGGCAGGAGCCTCGACCTCGGCATAAAGCGATGCCATCGGCTCATCATCAACGATTTCGGAGTTTACCACCCCGAAGCCGTTAAAGCCGGTGCGCATCGCGCAGCCATAGGCGCCAAGCATCCCAACCTCGATATAGTCGCCGGCGCGGACATCGGCGGGAAGCTCGAACGGCCCAGCCATATGGTCGAGATCGTCGCAGGTCGGGCCATAGAAGCTGAACTCTGCCGGACGGGTGTTCGATTCCGGCTCGCGAAGCAGCTGGACCGGATAGCGCCAACCGATGTGCGCCGCATCGAACAAGGCGCCGTAGGCACCGTCGTTGATGTACAGCTCGTCGCCGCGACGCTTTTCGACGCGAACGATCAGGCTCGCATATTCGGCACAGAGCGCACGGCCCGGTTCGCACCAAAGTTCGGCCGAGTAGCTGATCGGCAGCGCTTCGAACGCGGCGTGGATGACGGAGAAATAATTCTCCAGCGCCGGCGGCTCCATGCCCGGGTAGGCAGAGGGAAAACCGCCACCCACATCGACGATGTCGACGGTGACCGCCGCTTCGATGATCGCATCGCGAACGCGCGACATGGCTTCGGAGTAAGCGGCCGGAGTCATCGCCTGGCTGCCCACATGGAAGCAGATGCCGAGCCCGTCGGCCGCCTGACGAGCGGCGAAGAGAAGAGCTTTCACTTCGTCGGGTTGAGCGCCGAACTTGGAGGCAAGGCTGAGCTTGGCATGATCCGAGCTGACACGGATGCGCACCAGCAGGTTAAGATCGGTCGCTGCAACACCGTCCGTAGACGTCGCACCGACGATCTTCTCCAGCTCTTCGAGCGTATCCAGGCTGAAGGTGCGAACGCCATGGTCGAAGTAAGCCTCGGCAATCGCTTCCTCGGCCTTCACCGGGTGCATGAAGCAGAGTGTCGCTTCGGGAAGCGTAGTCGAAACCAGGCGCACTTCGCCGATCGATGCGACATCGTAATGCGTGACGCCGGCGTCCCACAGGATCTGCAGAAGATCCGGAGACGGATTCGCCTTGACCGCATACAGCGACCGGCCCGGAAACTTCTCCACAAAGAAGCGGGCCGCGCGCCGTGCAGCGTGCGGTCGAAGGAGCGTCACCGGCTGAGCCGGACGCAACCTGGCGATGTCGGCACCGGACCGGGTGCCGAGAGGGGCTACAGCTAGCCCCAGCGCGCGATGATGCTGGTGCAATTCAAGGGACCTCCAAATGCCTTACGGCAAACGTTGACGAAAGCTGCCTTGCGGTTGGAAGTCCCATGGGGCAGCGGAAGCGCGATATATGAAGGGGGTCCGGCCAAGTAAAGGAATTTTGGCGCTCTAATTGGCGCTGAAATGCGGTTTGTCGCTAAACGGTCACGATCCGGCGAAAGCCATTGTCGTCCAAGGACTTAACAGAGGCAATCAGCGGCGCTGCACGCCTCGGAAGTAAGCGATGGCGTCCTTCGGCGAGAGCGTAGCCATGGTCTTCCGTCCAAGGAAGAAAATCGCCGACGCCGCATCGCGGGCGGACGAGTCGGGCACGAGCCGGTCCAGATATTTGAGCCAGAAGACCGATAGCTGTGCCAGCAGTCCGGCAGCACGTGAACGAAACAGCGCCGTCGCAGCCTGATTGATGGACCAGACAAGGGCAGCGAAGGGTCCAAGCACCGCACCGGAATCGATCAGGTCGAAGCGCCGGAATAGCCACCGATGTCCGCTGTCGGTAAAACGGGTAAAATCGTAGGCGCCTTCATGCACGCTCTGAAGAAAGGGCGTCTCCGCGTAGACCAGGCCATCGGCCTTCAGCACACGGGTCAGCTCATCCACGACGCGCTGCGGATCGAGCACATGTTCCAGTACGGCCTGGATCCACACCGCATCGAAGACTTCGTCAGCAAAGGGCAATTGATGAGCGTCGGCGATTAACTGGATGTTCTCGGAAGCGTAGATGTCGAACCCGACAACGCGCAGGTTGGGCGTACGGTAAAGCGCACCCGCCCCATCGCCGACCGCCCCTCCGCCAATGATGAGGATCAGCGGTGCATCCGAAGTTTGACTAAGCTCCGATATCAGTCGGTCGGCATTGCCTGCTGCCCGGTTGTTGGCGGGATGGAGAAGTCCGCTGATGAAGCGCTTGGCCCAACCCTGAGGCTTCCGTTGCAACACGCCCGTTGCCCTGCCGAGGTCCGATGGTTGAAGCACGGAGCAACCGAAATCCACCAGAACGGGAAAGCCGTGTTCAACGGGGAAGGGTTCTTGCCCCAAGGTGCACGTCGGGTTGGAGCAGCGGAGTTGCGCCGCGCCCTCCGCATCCTGCAAAGAGGATTGGCAAGCCGGGCAGCGGAGAAGCGGCCGAACCTCTTGCAAAGGGCTGAGTGGCACGCCGGCTCCTTAATCGCGATCAGAGGAGCAGGGTTTTGCCGCTTCACCCGGCGATTGCAACGATCCGTTATGCAGCTGCGGTGCGGTAAGTACCTGGGTCAAGGTGAAGCGGGCTGGAGGTCTCCACCGCCCGGGTCAATTCTTCAAGCTGAGCGGCCAGCGTCTTGAGCTCTGCAGCAAGGAACCTGCGCTCATTTTCGGGCACGCAGTCCGAAGCCTCGAGCAGGGTTTCGAGCATCATGGCAATGCACGGCAAGATCGTTTCCTCGATCTTTTCGAACGCCTCTTCGAGTCGTGCCTGCTGGTCGCTGCTGATCATAAGCTCCATAGTGGAGCAATGAGGGTTAAACAGTTGTGAAAGAAACGGCGAATTTCTCGGGAATAGCTGCGCTGGCGCTTTCTTTGGCGATGATTGCCGCAATCCTGCTCATCGTCGGCGGCGTTCGCCTGGCGTTGCGGAAAACAGAAGGCCGGCGAGGAGCGCTGATGGTCCTCGCCGGCCTTGTGCTTATCGGCAATGTTCTGGTCTGGACGATCTAGCGGATCGGGCAGCCAGGGCTGAGCCGGTAGTCGAGATAGTTGTCGACGCTGTTCATCAGCAGGTCGAGCTCGTTGGCGAAGAAATGGTTGGCGCCAGGGATCGTGTCATGAGCGATCGTGATGTGCCTTTGGGTACGCAGCTTGTCGACGAGCTTCTGAACGGCACCCGGGGTCACCACCTCGTCGGCCTCGCCCTGGATGATGATGCCCGACGAGGGGCAGGGGGCAAGGAAGCTGAAGTCGTACATGTTGGCAGGCGGCGCAATCGAGATGAAGCCGCGGATCTCCGGCCGGCGCATCAGGAGCTGCATGCCGATCCACGCGCCGAAGCTGACGCCCGCGATCCAGGTCGTCTCGGCTTCAGGGTGGATTTGCTGCACCCAGTCGAGGGCAGACGCCGCGTCGGACAATTCGCCGATGCCGTTGTCAAACGTCCCCTGGCTCTTGCCGACCCCGCGAAAATTGAAGCGCAAGGTCGCGAAGCCGCGGTTGACGAAGGTTTTGTAGAGCAACTGCACGATCTTGTTGTTCATCGTGCCGCCGGCCTGCGGGTGCGAGTGGAGGATCATCGCAACAGGTGCGCGGGGACGGGTGCCCGGGTGGAAACGGCCTTCGAGGCGGCCTTCGGGACCAGGAAATATGACTTCGGGCATGAATGTGCGGCTCTCGCGCAAGGAATAAGGATTGCCGGGCGGTGCGCCGCGGCGGCGGCTCCTATATAGGCAGGGTGCTCAAAGTGGCAATCGGCAGGAAAGCGGCACAATTGAACGGCCCAAAGCGCGTCTATCTCGATCATGCGGCGACTACGCCAGTGCTGCCGGACGCGCGTGCTGCCGTGTTCCAGGCGCTCGAGCGTTGGTCGAACCCCAGTTCGCCCCACACAGACGGGCGAGCCGCCCGCGCGGCGCTGGAGAAAGCACGCAGAACCATCGCCGATGCGCTTGAATGGCGGCATGACGTCGTCCTGACCTCCGGCGCCAGCGAGGCAATCCTCATCGCCGCGAGGCAGGCAAAGGTGCCGGGACGGGCAATCGGCGCCACGGAGCACGATGCGGTCCGCGCGGCCTTCGGTCGGGCGAAGGTCGTCCCGGTCGGTGAGGCGGGATTGATCGATCGTGGCGCGTTGGCCGAGATGATTGCCGGCACGCCCTCGCTCGTCGCGATCCAGCAGGTGAACAATGAAACGGGTGTGATCCAGCCGATCGACCAGATTGCCGCCGAGATCCGGGCCGCAGGATCGCTTCTTCTTGCCGACTGCGCCCAGTCGGCTGGTAAGCTGCCGCTTCCGGACGCAAACTTCATCTCCGTTTCCGCACACAAGCTCGGCGGCCCGCCAGGCGTGGGTGCCCTGCTCGTTCGGGACCTCGCCCGCCTCCACGCCGTCGGCGGCCAGGAGAAAGGGTACCGGCGGGGTACGGAAAATCTTCCAGCGGCGGCCGGCTTCGCGGCGGCGCTGAGCGCGGGGGCATATGACATGGCTCGGTTGAGCCAGTTACGGCAGGCGCTGGAGAAGGAGATCGAAGGTGCGGGCGGCACCGTCATCGGCAATGCCGCACCTCGACTCGCCACCATCGGCTGTTACGCCATGCCGGGTGTCACGAGTGCAAGTCAGTTGGTGCAGTTCGACCTCGCCGGTTTCTCGGTCTCCGCCGGGAGCGCCTGCTCCTCGGGAAGCATGAAGCCAAGCCGGGTACTGCAGGCGATGGAGCTACCGGAGGAGGTCGTCGGCAGTGCGATCCGGGTCAGCTTCGGCGCGGACACAACGGATGACGACGTGGCTGCCTTCGTGGCGGAGTGGCGTCGGATCTTTGCCAGAGCCCAGCGGAGCGCCGCATGATCTACCTCGACTATCAGGCGACCACCCCGGTCGCGCCGGAGGTGGCCGACGCGATGCGCCCCTGGATCGAGGACAGGTTCGCCAATCCGCATTCTCCCTCACGCTGGGGCCGGGAGGCCGACGCCGCCATCGAGGTCGCACGCGGACAGATTGAGCGCGCGATCGGCTTGGGTGGGGGATCGGTCGCCTTCACCAGCGGCGCCACGGAAGCGTTGAATTGGGCCTTGAAGGGCAGCACGGAGAAACCGGCGCCTGGCCGCAATCGCATCGTCACCATTGCGACCGAACATGCGGCGGTGCTCGACACTTGCGAATGGCTGGAGGGCAGGGGCGTCGCGGTCACTCGTCTCGGCGTTCAGCCGTCAGGCATCGTCGACCTGGAGCTGCTGCGGGGGTCCCTGGACGGCAGCGTGCTGCTGGTGGCCGTCATGCTGGTCAACAATGAGATTGGCGTCGTCCAGCCCATCGCGGACATCGCCAAGGAAGCGCACGCCGTTGGGGCGCTGATGCTGTGCGATGCAGTGCAGGGCCTCGGCCGCATCGACATCCCCCAAGGTCCGGACCTCGTCGCTGTGTCCGCGCACAAAATTCACGGGCCGAAGGGCGTCGGCGCTCTGTGGATGCGCGACGGCGTCGCTCCCGAGCCGTTGCTGCACGGAGGTGGGCAGGAGCGGGGGCTACGCTCCGGCACCTTGTCGCCTGCTCTTTGCGTCGGCTTCGGCGCCGCGGCCAAGCTGGCGTCAGAGCGTCGAGACGCCGACGCGGCGCATGTTTCGCAGCTTTGGGATGCGGCGCTGGATGCTCTGGGACCGGATTGGATGGTGAATGGAAGCACTGACCGGCGGTATCGCGGCAATCTCAACCTTCGGCGCGAGGGCTTGGACGCTGCCCGCCTGATGGGCGACCTGCGGGACATCGCGTTCTCACTTGGCTCGGCCTGCGCAAGCGGCTCAGGGCGGCCGAGCCATGTCCTACGCGCGCTTGGGCTCAGCGATCGTCAGGCGCGGAGCTCCATCCGGCTTGGTTTCGGGCGCTATACGAGCGAATCGGACCTTGTCGACGCCTGTCGGCGCATTGACGCCGCGGCAAGGGCTCAGCACAACCTCGCCGCGTGACCCTGATCCGCTTTCACCATTCCGACGGCACCCTCGACCGAGAAGTTGACGCGCCTGCCGGCCAGCGGCTGCTCGACGTCGCCTGGAAGGAAAAATTGCCGCTGGAAGGCTCGTGCGAGGGCGTGATGGCTTGTTCGACTTGCCATGTGATTGTCGATCCGGCGGATTTCGCGCGATTGCCGCCGGCGAGCGAGGAGGAGGAGGACCTGCTCGACATTGCCGCCCATGCGACCCGCACGTCGCGGCTCGCGTGCCAGATCCTGTTGGAAGAGGATCTCAGGACATTAAGCGTTCGAATCCCGCCGGGTGCACGCAACTGGCAGCGCGGCTGACCTTGCGGCGGGGCCGCTCTTCGACCATATGCCCGCTCGGAAGTCGGCGGACGGGGCTGTCGCCAACCTGGTCAGGTCCGGAAGGAAGCAGCCACAACGATTTCGCACCGGGTCGTCGGCTTCCACCGCATAAGCTGTCCAGTGCAGCGCAGCAGCCGGAAGAGCCCGCGCATGCCGGGCTGCATCCCACAACGCCAGCAGGACCGACGACGCGAATTCC
Organism: Sphingomonas piscis; assembly: GCF_011300455.1. Classification (NCBI taxonomy): domain Bacteria; kingdom Pseudomonadati; phylum Pseudomonadota; class Alphaproteobacteria; order Sphingomonadales; family Sphingomonadaceae; genus Sphingomonas; species Sphingomonas piscis. The sequence continues at coordinate 73,535 of NZ_CP049869.1, read as the reverse complement.
CTTCGCGCAGGCCACCGCTTAAGACCCGATCCATGGACGACTTCGAATCGCCAGCCCTCGGCCTCGACTTGCCGGAGCCGCCGCCGCCGGCAGGCAGCGCGGCATACCGGGTGCTCGCCCGCAAATATCGCCCGCAGACCTTTTCCGAGCTGATCGGTCAGGATGCGATGGTGAAGACGCTTGGCAATGCGATTGCGCGCGGCCGCATTGCTCATGCCTTTCTGCTGACGGGCGTTCGCGGGGTCGGAAAGACGTCGACGGCGCGGCTGATTGCCAAGGCGCTGAACTGCATAGGGCCTGACGGCACAGGCGGCCCAACCATTGACCCCTGCAACATGTGCGAGCCTTGCCGCGCAATCGCCGAAGGGCGGCACATCGACGTGATCGAGATGGACGCCGCTTCGCACACCGGCGTGGACGACGTCCGCGAGATCATCGAGGCGGTCCGCTATGCTTCGGTGAGCGCGCGTTACAAGATCTACATCATCGACGAAGTTCACATGCTTTCAAAGAACGCGTTCAATGCGTTGCTGAAGACTCTTGAGGAGCCGCCCGAGCACGTGAAGTTCCTGTTCGCCACAACGGAGGTGAACAAGGTACCGGTAACGGTGCTGTCGCGCTGTCAGCGGTTCGATCTTCGGCGCATCCCGGCGGAGAAGCTGGCGGAGCATTTCGCCCATGTGGCGGGGCTGGAGCAGGTACGGGTGGAGCCCGAAGCGGTGGCGATGATCGCGCGGGCCGCGGAAGGATCGGCGCGCGACGGGTTGTCGATCCTGGATCAAGCGATCGCGCACGGTGGCGGTGATGTCACCGCCGAGCAGGTTCGCGACATGCTGGGGCTTGCGGATCGCGGGCGGATCCGGCGCCTGCTCGATCTCGTGCTCGCGGGCGACGCCACTCAGGCGCTTGCTGAACTCGACGAAGCGCATGATCTCGGCATCGACCCCGCCGGGCTGCTTCGCGGCCTCATGGAATCGCTTCATTCGGTGACTCGGACCAAGGCGGGCGCGCCGGCCGATGCCTTGTCCTCGGCGGAGCAGCGGCAGTCCGCGGAGGAACTAGCGCAGCGGCTTGGTTGGGGACAGATCCACCGACTGTGGCAGATGCTGCTCAAGGGCCTCCAGGACGTGCAGGTCGCGCCCGATCCCCAGGAAGCGGCGACGATGTCGCTTCTACGGCTGATCCACGCAGCCGACTTGCCCGATCCAGCGACGTTGATGCGCAAGTTGACGGCGGACGCAGCCGGAGGCACGGCCTCACCGGCCGAGAGAGCCCAGCCCGGAGTCAGCACGGCCATATCGAAATTGCCGAACGACTTCAAAGCCTTGATCGCCGCTATTGAAGGCTCGGGCAAACATCTGCTGGCGCAGCAACTGCACGATCACGTCGGACTGGTGCAGTTTGCGCCACCAGAGCTCATTTTGAAGCCGATGCGGCCGCTGGGACCCGACTTTGCCCGCGACCTAGCCGCGGCGATGCAGGGTGCCACCGCAACCAAGTGGCAGGTCTCCCTGTCGGATGGACCGAGCGAACCCTCGCTGCTCGATCAAGAGAAAATGGCGGAAGAGCGCGCGCGCGACTCGGTACTTGCCGACCCAAATGTAAAGGCTGTCCTGGAAGCATTCCCCGACGCCAGCCTTGAGTCTTACATATCAGGAGCAGCATGACATGCCCGACTTCGATGAAATCATGAAAATGGCTCAAAATGCCCAAGCCGAGCTCCAAAAGGCTCAGGACAACCTCGATAAGGTCGAGGTTGAGGGTGCGAGCGGCGGCGGTCTGGTGAAGATCCGTGCCACCGCCAAGGGACGTATCCTCAACGTCGATCTCGACGAAAGCCTGCTTCAGCCGTCCGAGAAGACGATGCTGGAGGATCTGATCGCCGCAGCGCTGAACGACGCGCGGACCAAGGCCGACCAGGCTGCCAACGCCGAGATGCAGAAGATGTCCGCCGGGTTGCCGTTGCCGCCAGGCTTCAAGATGCCCTTCTAAGCATCGCTGGACCCGCGCGGCGCCTTCCCGTAAATGCGCCCGCAACCCCGTAAGTTCTGAAGGAAGTCGCGACCCGATGGCCGCTCAATATGCATTTGTGATGAAGGACATGTCCAAGTCCTTCCCCGGCGCGCCCAAGCCGGTGCTCAGCAACATCAACCTGCAATTCTACCATGGCGCCAAGATCGGCATCGTCGGCCCGAACGGCGCCGGCAAGTCGACTTTGATGAAGATCATGGCCGGCGTCGACAAGGAATTCTCCGGCGAGGCTTGGGCCGGCGAGAATGTGACCGTCGGCTACCTCGCGCAGGAGCCGCAGCTCGATCCGAGCAAGAATGTGCTCGAGAACGTCAAGGATGGTGCCCGCGAGGTGGCCGACATGGTCGACCGCTTCAACGCCATCTCGGCGGAGATGGGGGATCCCAAGGACGATACCGACTTCGATGCGCTCATGGAGGAGATGGGCGAGCTCCAGGGCAAGATCGATGCCGTCGACGGCTGGACGCTCGACAACCAGCTCGAGGTCGCGATGGAGGCTCTTCGCTGTCCGCCGTCCGATGCGTCAGTCGAAAATCTCTCGGGCGGTGAGAAGCGCCGCATCGCGCTAACCAGGCTGTTGATCCAGAAGCCGTCGATCCTGCTGCTCGACGAACCGACCAACCACCTGGACGCGGAAAGCGTGCAATGGCTGGAACAGCACCTCAAGGAATATGCCGGCGCGGTGCTGATGATCACCCACGACCGCTACTTCCTGGACAATGTCGTCGAGTGGATCCTCGAGATCGATCGCGGCAAGTATTTCCCGTACGAAGGCAATTACTCGACCTACCTGGAGAAGAAGGCCAAGCGGCTCGAACAGGAAGAGCGCGAAGAGTCCGGGCGCCAGAAGGCGATCAAGGACGAACTCGAATGGATCCGGCAGGGCGCCAAGGCGCGCCAGACCAAGTCCAAGGCACGTATCGCCAAGTTCGACCAGCTTGTTGCGAGCCAGGAGAAGCGGACGCCCGGTAAAGCCGAGATCCTCATCCAGGTGCCCGAGCGGCTCGGCGGCAAGGTCATCGAGGTCCGGAACGTCAGCAAGGCGTACGGTGACAAGATGCTATTCGAGGATCTCTCGTTCACGCTCCCGCCGGGTGGAATCGTCGGCGTGATCGGCCCGAACGGCGCCGGCAAATCGACCCTGTTCAAGATCATCACCGGTCAGGAAAAGCCCGACTCGGGCGAGGTCGACATCGGCCCGACCGTGCACCTCGGCTATGTCGACCAGAGCCGCGACCATCTCGACCCCAAGAAGAACGTCTGGGAAGAAATTTCGGACGGGCTCGACTATATGAAGGTCAACGGCCACGACCAGTCGACCCGCGCTTACGTCGGTGCTTTCAACTTCAAGGGCCAGGATCAGCAGAAGAACGTCGGCAAGCTGTCGGGCGGTGAGCGCAACCGCGTCAACATCGCCAAGATGCTGAAACGCGGCGGCAACGTGCTGCTGCTCGACGAGCCGACCAACGATCTTGACGTTGAAACGCTTGGCGCGCTCGAAGAAGCGATCGAGAATTTCGCCGGATGCGCCGTGGTCATCAGCCACGACCGCTTCTTCCTCGATCGCCTCGCGACCCACATCCTCGCCTTCGAAGGCGATGCGCATGTGGAATGGTTCGAGGGCAACTTCGAAGCTTATGAAGAAGACAAGGTGCGTCGCCTGGGCGAGGAAGCGACCCGTCCGGGCCGCATGACCTACCGTCGGCTCACCCGCTAGCGGAAATAGCGCCGCCGCGCCTTATCTCGGGCGCGGCGGCAGTTTGCGTTAAAGCGCGACTTCGGCCTGATTTTCGCGCTGATGGTCCCTGCCCGGATCACGGCCGAGCATCTTCAAGGCGGCGGCGACGAGGGTAGAGCCGCTATGCGCCTCCCACACGTCCGCACGTTCCGTGTCGAAGCGGAGCAGAAGCAGGTCGGGGTCATCCTTGCCGTCCTTGTACCAGGAGGCGATGAACGGATTCCACAGACGTTCGATAATAGCGCGATCATTGGCCGGCACCAGCGTGCCATGAACGTGCGCGAACACCTTGTGGTCCTTGGACGAATATGTTGCGACGGCACGGTGGCCGCTGCCGATTGCCTGGCCCAGCGCCTCGCTCTTGGCGGCGAAGAAGTAGAGTGTGCCGCCGTCCTCGGCGTCTTCGGCATCCACCTGCGCCGTCATCGGCCGGGTGCGGCTGTCTTCGACGCCTTGCAAGCCGAGCATCATGAAAGGGGAGTCATCAAGCGCTTCCCAGAAGCTGCTCCGCAGCCGTTCTTCGCGTTCGCCTTGGGTTTCTTCTGCCATGATATGCTCCGTTGTTTTGCGCAACGAACGGTCATGACAGCGGCGCGTTCCGGTCTACCTGCGAACGGCGGTATGCCTAGCGGAGGCGTTTCACCAGCTGGCGGCCATCGGCAGCGGTCTTCACTTCGAAGTTCGGCAACGACCGGATCAGGTCGGATAGCTTTGCATGGCCATAGTTCCGGGCCGAGAAGCTCGACACGGCCGTCGCGCGCTGGCCCAGCTCTCCGAGCGAGGCATAGCCCTCGTCATCGCGCTTGGATGCCTTGTACGCCGCGCCGAGGACCTGCAGCAGATCGTTTTCGAGCTCGCGCGGGGGTTCGGTCGCGCCGCCATTGTCCTGTCCGGATCGTTCCAGCGCAGCGATGTCGAAGAAGCGCGTGCAGGCTTGCTGAAAGGGCAGGGGCGTCTTCGTCGTGCCGAAGCCGTAAACGGGAATACCGTCCTCGCGGATGCGTTGGGCGAGCGGCAGAAAGTCGCTGTCGCTGGACATGATACCGAAGCCGTCAATGCTGCCGCGATAGAGCAGGTCCATCGCATCGATGATCATGCGCATATCCGTTGCGCTCTTGCCTTTGCTGACGTCGAACTGCTGGATTGGAACGATCGACTGCTGGCCCGAGAGGTTGGCCCAGCCTTTGAGGCTAGGCTTCTGCCAATTGCCGTACACGCGACGTACGTTGATGGTGCCGAACTCGCCGAGAACCAACAGCACCTCGTCGAAATGGTCGGGAGAGGCATTGTCCCCGTCAATCAGGAGCGCGATATTGCTGTCCCTCAGATGAACATTGTCGTTCATGGCGCGAATCCTCTCTCTCCGTCCCGTCTTACCCTATCGATTCCGGAACGAAATGCCCGGTTGCGCACTTAATCCGAACACAGGGGCGTGCAGTTGAAGGATAAAGAAATGAAGCGTCTTGGACTTACTGCAGCCATTGCCGCCAGCGTTGCGGTGACGGGCTGCGCTTCGAACCCGTACGGCTACAATGGTTATGGCAATCGCGCGAGCGACGGCCAGGTTGCAACCGGTGCCGCCGTCGGTGCCGGCGTCGGCGCGTTGGCCGGTGCGGTTCTGCCGGGCGTGAAGCCGATTACCGGTGCGATCGCCGGCGGTATCGCCGGTGCCGTGCTCGGCGCCACCGTCAACGGGCGTCAGTACTACCGCGACACGAGCGGCAATTGCTACTACGTCGACCAATACGGCCGTCCGCACTACAATTATAACGTTCGCTGCTAGTCACTTAGCTGCGACTGCTTAGACGGGGCGGAAAACACCTTCCGCCCCGTCGAGCAGGTAAAATTCACCCTTAGCGATCGCGAAATGTCCGCCGTGAAGCTTCAGCTTCCCGGCGTTTTCGCGTTCGGCAATCCAGGGGAAGGTGCGGAGGTTGGCCAGGCTGACACGCACGGACTCCAGTTCCATTGCGAGAATGGCCTCGGGCGTGATGTCGCTATGTTCGGCGCGCACCTTGTCTCGTGCGTCCTTGAGCAACGCCACCCACTCGCCGATGAAGTGGCCGGCGCCGTGTCCGGCATTGTCAAAGCCGCCCGTCAGCGCCGCTGCGCAGCCGCCGCAGGAGCCGTGGCCCATGACGAGGATCTCCTCGACCTCCAGCTGGGTCACTGCAAACTCCAATGCTGCCGAAACACCGTGACGCCCGGGCGTCGTTTCGAACGGGGGAGCCAGATTGGCGACGTTTCGTACGACGAAGATCTCGCCGGGACGAACGTCGAAAATCTGCGCGGGATCGACGCGGCTGTCGGAGCAGGCGATCACCATGACCTTGGGACTTTGACCTTCGGCGAGTTCCGACCAGCGGTCCCGCTCGTGCGCCCAGCCGTCGGTACGGAAGCGGCGATAACCTTCGATGAGATTGCTTAGGTAAGGCATGGGGGCGCCGCTAGCGCGCGTGAGGCGGGGGTGGCAAGGCTCGCGTGCAATCGCTATCTGCACGCCCATGAACGCCCCCGTGACGCCGCCCGCCGGATCGCCCCAAGTGCCGCAGCGCCAGCGCAAGCCGGACTGGATTCGAGTCAAGGCGCCAACCAGCAAAGGCTATGCCGACACGCGCAACCTGATGCGCTCACTTGGGCTCGCCACCGTGTGCGAGGAAGCAGCCTGCCCGAATATCGGCGAATGCTGGACCAAGAAGCATGCCACGGTGATGATCCTTGGCGATACCTGCACGCGCGCCTGCGCCTTCTGCAACGTCAAGACGGGCATGCCGCGGGCAGTCGATCCGCTGGAGCCCGAGCATGTCGCCGTTGCCGCCGCCGAGCTGGGCCTAGAGCATATCGTCGTTACCAGCGTCGACCGCGACGACCTGCCCGACGGCGGCGCATCGCAGTTCGTGAAGGTCATACAGGCGCTTCGCCGCAATACCCCCAGCACCACCATCGAGATCCTGACCCCAGACTTCCGCAACAAGAGCGAGGCGGCGGTGTCTGCGATCGTGGAAGCGGGACCCGACGTCTATAATCACAACCTTGAGACGGTACCGAGGCTCTACCCGACCATTCGTCCCGGCGCGCGCTATTATGCGTCTTTGCGGCTACTGGAGAGCGTGAAGCGGCAGGCACCGCATATCTTCACCAAATCGGGCGTTATGGTCGGGCTCGGCGAAGAAAGGCTCGAAGTGCACCAGGTCATGGACGACATGCGCTCTGCAGGCATCGATTTCCTGACCATGGGGCAATATCTTCAGCCGACGCCGCGCCACGCCAAGGTGCAGGAATTCGTGTCGCCACAGGCGTTTGCCGCTTATGCAGCGATTGCCCGCGCCAAGGGGTTCCTTTTGGTTGCGGCGAGCCCGCTTACGCGATCGAGCTATCACGCCGGCGATGATTTCCGGAAGATGCAAGCTGCTCGTCAGGCGCAGCTGGAGAAGGCCCGCGGCTGATGCCCCGGCACAGTGAAACCCGTCATTTACCCTACACGCCCGAGCAGCTGTTCGACATGGTTGCCGATGTCGGACGCTATGACGAGTTCCTGCCGTGGGTAGTGGCGGTGCGGATCCGCAGTTCGAATGAGACGGAGACTGTTGCGGACCTTGTCGTCGGCTTCAACGCCTTCAAGGAGCGGTTCACCAGTCGGGTCACGAAGGAGCGGGCGCACCGGATCCTTGTCGATTATATCGAAGGCCCGCTCAAATATCTGAAGAATGAATGGCGGTTCGAAGCGGCCACGGAGGGTGGCACGAACGTCTTCTTCTCGGTGGATTTCGCCTTCAAGTCGCGACTGTTCGAAACGCTTGCGGGCCAGATGTTCGACCGGGCCCTGCGGCGCATGACCGGCGCGTTCGAAGCGCGCGCTGCCGAGCTTTACGGCAGCAACAGGTCAAGCGCGCAAAGCGCCGCCTGAAAGCGGATTTCCGCTCGACCCTTATTCTCGAACAGTTTTTGGTCAGCGACGATCTTGGACGGGTCGCCATTCTTCTCGGCGCGAGCAAAGACCACGGTGCCGACGGGCTTGGAAGGTGTGCCGCCGCCCGGCCCGGCAATTCCCGTGATTGCTACGGCGACATCAGCCTCTGTCGCTTCCAAGGCTCCGCGGGCCATTCCCCAGGCAGTGGCGACGCTTACGGCGCCGAACGTCTCGACCACGTCTGGGTTGAGGTTGAGCTCGGCGATCTTGGCCGCGTTCGAATAGGTGACGAAGCCCGCTTCGAGCACATCCGATGAGCCTGGGATTTCCGTGATCGCGGCGCACACAAGGCCGCCGGTGCAGCTTTCAGCGACCGCAATCCGGCGCCCCGCCTTGCGATTGGCGTCCACGACCTCTGCGGCGCGTTCGACCAATTCGAGAGGTAGGAGACGCTCCATCAACCCGCTACCCGCAGGCGGATGTTGGCAACTGCCTGAGCCGCGAGGCCTTCGCCACGGCCTGTAAAGCCGAGCCGTTCGGTCGTGGTCGCCTTGATGCTCACCTGGCTCGCGTTGACCTTCAGAATGTGCGCGACATTGTCGCGAATGGCGGAACGATGCGGACCCACTTTCGGCTCCTCGCCGATCACGGTGCAGTCAACATGGTCGATGATCCCTTGCAAGTCGCGGATCAGCTCTGCGGCATGGGACAGGAAGATGTCGGACGCTGCACCCTTCCACTGCACATCAGACGGCGGGAAATGCTGACCGATGTCGCCAAGGCCCGCGGCGCCGAGCAGCGCATCGGTGATGGCATGCAGAACCACATCGGCATCGCTATGTCCCGCGAGTCCGCGAGGGAAGGGGACGGGAACGCCACCAAGCATGATCGGTCCCTCGCCGCCAAAGGCGTGTACGTCGAAGCCAAGCCCCGTGCGCGGAACGAGTCCGACCGCTGCATGAGCTTCCGCCCGATCCCAGTCGGACGGGAGGGTAAGCTTGTCGAGCATCGGATCTCCCTCCACCGTTGCAACCGAGAAGCCGGCCGCGAGCATCAGCGTGGACTCGTCGGTTGTTGAGCCGGACGCCCGGCTGAACGCGTCCATTAACTTGTTTGTATGACAGGCCTGCGGTGTCTGCACCCGCACAAGCCCGGCACGGTCGACCGGCGCTTCGAGCCATTCTCCACCGCGCGCCAATGTATCGGCTGCCGGCAAGACGGGCACGGCGCAGTCGGAGTTCGACACGGCTTGCAGCAGACGGTCGATTACGCGGGGAGGGCAGAAAGGGCGGGCCGCGTCGTGGACGAGCACGACACCAGGGCGAAGCGCCGAGAGGCCGTTCCGGACGCTGTCGCTCCGCTGGGAGCCTCCAAGGGCGATCGTCACGTCGAGCCCTGCCAATGCCTGGTCCGCGAGCTCTTCATGCCCCTTGGCGATGGCCACCGCAACACGGTCCACGCGTGGATGATCGACAAAGGCTTCAACGGCATGGCGGAGCACCGCCTTGCCACCGAGAAGCCGATATTGCTTGGGAAGTCCGCCGCCCATCCGCTCGCCACGCCCCGCGGCGACGATCAAGGCATTGATGAATGGTTCGGCCACGTCCGCGCACTACCTATTGGATGTGCAAAGCTCAACGCTGGAAGGAGAGAGCTGCCTGCCTTGCCGCTCCAGGCTGCTTCCTGTAATGGCTGCGCCTCTCATGCAGACGCTGAATCCCATCGACATCGGTCCGCTAAGGATCGCCTCGCCGGTCATTCTGGCGCCGATGACGGGCGTCACCGACCTGCCGTTTCGGCGCGTGGTCAAGCGCTACGGCGCGGGCCTCACGGTCAGCGAGATGATCGCGAGCCAGGCTATGGTTCGTGAGACGCGCCAGTCCATGCAGAAAGCGTTGTGGGATCCGGTGGAAGAGCCGGTTTCCCTTCAGCTTGCCGGCTGCGAGCCGCATGTCATGGCGGAGGCCGCCAAGCTGAACGAACAGCGCGGTGCCGCCATCATCGACATCAACATGGGCTGTCCCGTGAAGAAGGTGGTGAATGGGGACGCGGGCTCGGCCTTGATGCGAGACCTGCCGCTTGCCGCCGCAATCATCGACGCGACCGTCAAAGCGGTGAAGGTGCCCGTGACCCTGAAGACCCGTATGGGCTGGGATCACTCGAGCCTCAACGCGCCGGAGCTGGCCCGCATCGCCGAAGATCTCGGCGTCAAAATGATCACCATCCACGGTCGTACCCGGTGCCAGATGTACAAGGGCGAGGCGGATTGGTCGTTTGTTCGGCGGGTCAAGCAGGCCGTGTCCGTACCAGTGATCGTCAACGGCGACATCTGCTCGGTTGAGGACGCCGAGACTGCCCTGGCCCAGTCCGGCGCCGACGGAGTGATGATCGGTCGCGGCGCTTATGGACGCCCCTGGTTGCTGGGCGAAGTCATGGCCGCTGCGCAGGGGCAGGAGCGGGGAGCACCGTCCCTCGACGAGCAGCTCGCCGTCATCCTCGAACAATATGAGGACATGCTCGCGCTTTACGGCACCCACACGGGTGTCAACCTGGCCCGCAAGCACATCGGCTGGTACACCAAGGGCCTTCCAGGATCGGCCGAACTGCGCAACCGCGTCAACCAGCAGCATGATCCCTCGACCGTTAAAGCTATGTTGCTCGAATTCTATGCGCCTTGGCTGACACGCGCTGCCGCTTGATATTGAACGGTAATTTCCTGCCACATACCTGTGTTGTTTCAGCAACGCTCGTGCTAGAGGGCGCTGAATGGATGCGCGCACGGGAGATTCGGGTCTGCCTGACGAGGGGCAACGCCGGACACCGCGCGACCTGATCCGAGCACCGGTCGACCGTTTCGGCATTCCCGGCGCAACACTCGTTCTCATCATCGTTGCCATCAGCAGCTACGCTTTGCTCAGCCGGCAGAGCGAGCCTGGCTCCCTCCTGAAGCCACCGTTGATCGCGCTTCTGCTGGTCGCCAACCTCATTCCGGCCGTGGCCCTGATGGTGCTGTTCTCGCGCAAGGTCGCATTGCAGAGGGCGGCGCTTGGCGGCCTTGGCAGCGGCAGGCTTCATACGCGCCTCGTCGCCTTGTTTTCCGCCATCGCCGCCATCCCCACGGTTACGGTCGTGATCTTTGCCTCGCTGCTGTTGCAGAGCGGGCTCGAGTTCTGGTTCTCGGGCCGCGCGCGGGGAATGCTTGAGAACACAGTCGAAGTGGCGCGCACAACCTATCGTCTCGAGATTGCACGCCTTGGTTCGGACGCGGTGCCGATGGCCGGGGACGTCGCTGGTTATCTTCAGCAAACCACGATTGAAGATCCCCTGTTCCAGGAAGCACTGGCCAAGCAGGCGTATCTACGGTCGTTGAACGAGGCGGCACTGCTGAAGATCGGCCCTGACAGCCAGCCGCAAAGCCTGGCGGTCATCAATGGCTATGTCGGGATGATCGACCCTCGCCGTATCCATGTCGCGGCCGAGCGGCTGAAGAATGAGCCCGCCGGCAGCAGCGTCGATGCCCAGACACCCAACCGGATTTCGGTTCTGACCCGCCTTGGTTCGGGCCCGGACACCTACCTTTATGCGTCACGCTGGGTGGACCGCGAGATGCAGGCGCAGATGGAGCGCGCGAGCGACGTGCTGGAGGACTATCAGACCCTTCAGGTCAAATCCCGAACCAACCAGCTTCGCTTCAACGCCATTCTCCTGCTGGGAGCGGTGGTCATCGTTGGCCTAGCGATCTTTGCGGCGCTCAAGCTTGCGGACCGGCTTGTCAGGCCGATGGGGCAGTTGGTCGAGGCTGCGGGCCGAGTAGAAGAGGGCGACTTCACTGCCCGGGTGCAAGTCGAGAAGACCGAGGATGAGATCGAGACGCTGGCGACGGCGTTCAATCGCATGACTGGCCGGATCGAGGAGCAGACCAGTGCTCTGCGCAGCGCCAACACGCAGCTCGACACCCGCCGCGCCTTCATTGAGGCGGTGCTTTCCAGTGTCACCGCCGGGGTTGTTGCGCTGGATACCGACAATCGCGTCCTGCTGATCAACCGGTCCGCGAGCGTTCTTCTGCACCGGGGCGGGGAGGAGATCGAAGGCACGCCGCTGCCGGACCTGTCCGAGGATCTAGCCAACTTCATGCGTGGGGACCGTCCCGAGGCCGACGTGCTGGTGGACTCCGGGTCGGGTCAGCGCACGCTTGCCGTCAAGCGCGTCCGCTATCGCGACGGGGCCGTGCTGACCTTTGACGACATCACCGAGCAATTGTCGGATCAGCGTAACGCCGCCTGGTCGGACATTGCGCGCCGGATTGCCCACGAAATTCGCAACCCGCTCACCCCGATCCAGCTAGCGGCCGAGCGGCTGCAGCGGCGATTCGGCGGGGAGGTCGAGAGCGACAAGGAAACGTTCGAGAGGCTGACCGGCACCATCGTTCGGCAGGTCGGTGACTTGCGCCGGATGGTCGACGAATTTTCCAACTTCGCACGCATGCCCAAGCCGGTCTTTCGCGAGGAGAATGTCCACGACATCGCGAAGCACGCGCTCTTTCTCCATGAGGTCGCGCACCCAGCTCTAAAATTCACGCTGCAGCCGGCGGAGGGTTGTTTCGCGATGGTGTGCGATCGCCAACAGCTCAGCCAGGCGTTGACCAATGTCGTCAAGAATGCCGTGGAAGCCATTGAATCCAGACGAAATCGCGGTGAGCACAGCTTGGCGGGCGACCGTATCGACCTGAAGGTCAGCGAAGAAGGCGGACAGCTGGTGATTGAAGTGCTCGACACCGGAGTCGGGCTGCCCGAAGAGCGGGAGCGGCTGACCGAACCTTATATGACGACGCGTGTTCGGGGGACCGGTCTCGGCCTCGCAATCGTCAAGAAAATCGTCGAAGAACATCAGGGCGAGATCGGCTTCCACGATCGGCCGGGCGGTGGGACCCGTGTTCGGATCGCCTTCGATACTGACAAATTGTCGCGGCTGTTGTCCGAACCTGGTTCGGACAACGACCGTGCACCCCAAGATTACTCATGACCCTATATTCTAGGAGCCGGTTGCATGGCGCTTGAAGTGCTCGTCGTCGATGATGAGGCGGACATCCGCGACCTAGTTGCGGGCGTGCTGGAGGATGAAGGCTATAGCGTTCGCTCCGCGGCCGACAGCAGCGGCGCGCTCGATGCCATCGAGGAACGCCGGCCCTCCATGGTCCTGCTCGACGTGTGGTTGAAGGACTCACGGCTCGACGGGCTGCAACTTCTGCAGGAGATCAAACGCCGGGACGCTTCGATTCCGGTGCTTCTGATTTCCGGGCACGGCAATCTCGACACGGCCGTCGCAGCGGTGAGGGAAGGGGCCGTCGACTTCATAGAGAAGCCGTTCGAGGCCGGCCGGCTGATCTATCTCGTGCGCCGTGCGACGGAGACCGAGGCACTGAAGCGTGAGAATGCCAGTCTTCGGCAGCAGGCTCGTCAAGACGATCAGCTCAATGGCAGCTCCGTCGCCATCAACACGGTGCGGGCGACGCTGAAGCGCGTGGCACCAACCGGCAGCAGGGTGATGGTTACCGGTCCGGCGGGCGTCGGCAAGGAGATTGCCGCCCGCATGATCCACCAGTGGAGCCCGCGTTCCAACGCCCCGTTCATCGTCTTGTCCGCCGCGACCATGAGCCCCGAGCGGGTCGAAGAGGAATTGTTCGGAAGCGAGACGGATGGCGTGGCCCGGCCCGGGCTGCTGGAGCAGGCGCACGGCGGCACCTTGTTCCTCGATGAAATCGCGGACATGCCGCTGACCACCCAGGCGAAGATCCTGCGAGTGTTGACCGACCAAAGCTTCCACCGGGTCGGCGGACAGCGGGCGGTGAAGGTCGATGTGCGGGTACTTTCGGCAACTTCCCGCAACCTGGCGGACGAGATCTCCGCAGGACGCTTCAGGGAAGATCTGTATTATCGCCTGAACGTGGTGCCGGTCCGGCTTCCGGCGCTCCGTGAGCGGCGGGAAGACATCCCCGAACTCGCCAACCACTTTCTCGCTCGTTTCGCGGCCGAACGGCGGCTGTCCACCCCGGCCTTGTCGGACGAGGCAATGGCGGCGTTGCAGGCGCATGACTGGCCCGGCAACGTTCGGCAGCTTCGCAACATCATCGAGCGAACCATCATTCTCGCACCGAGCGACGTCACTACCATCGACCTCGACCTCTTGCCTCCGGAGTTGGTGGAATCGCAGGGCTCACTTGCGGTCAGCAGCTCGACCATGTCGATCATGGGCAGTCCGCTGAGAGAAGCGCGCGAGTCCTTCGAACGCGAATATCTAAAAATTCAGATCCGCCGCTTCTCCGGCAACATCTCGCGCACCGCCTCGTTCATCGGCATGGAGCGCTCGGCACTCCATCGTAAGTTGAAGGCGCTCGGGATTGGTGAGAAGAGGGACGACGAAGAATAGAAAGGGACGGCAAATAGAATGGCCGAAAGAAGCCTGAGCCTACAGGATCATTTCCTCAACAGCGTGCGCCGCGGCAAGGTGCCGGTGACGATCTTCCTCGTGAAGGGCGTCAAGCTGCAGGGAATCGTCACCTGGTTTGATGCCTTTTCGCTGCTGCTTCGCCGCGACGGCGCCTCACAGCTGGTCTACAAACATTCGATATCGACTATCATGCCGTCCTTCGTGCCGGATGAGTTCACCCCTGCACAGGTGCATGTCGACGTCGGTAGCAAGGCGGTGCTGCAGGATTTGTTCCTGTCGGCGGCAGCGCGCGACAACGAGGGCATGACCTTGTTCCTGGTCAATGGCGTCATGCTGCAAGGCGGCGTGGCTGGCTTCGACCAGTTTTCCGTTCTCCTTGAACGGGGCGGGCAGATGCAACTGGTCTACAAGCATGCGATTTCCACGCTGCAGCCCGCGCATCCTTTGAATCTCGGGCAAAATGACGGGGAGGACGACGCCTGACCGGGTTCGACGGCAATGGCGCGATCGAGGTCGCTCGCGGCGAGCGCACGGTCGTGGTTGTGCCGGAGCGCTCCGGGGATGGCTCCCGTCGCTCGTCCGAAGCGCGTCTTGACGAGGCAACGGGCCTTGCGGAGGCGATCGGCCTTCAGGTGGTTGGCCGTCGTGGCTTCCGGTTGCGGACGCTGCGACCTGCGACCCTGCTTGGAAAGGGACAGGTGGAGGAAACGGCGAAGCTTGCTGAAGAGAATGACGCCAAGCTGCTGATCGTCGACGCTGAACTCACCCCGGTCCAGCAGAAGAATCTTGAGCAGGAAAGCCACTGCAAAGTCATCGACCGCACTGGCTTGATCTTGGAAATCTTCGGGGAGCGCGCCGCCACGGCTGAAGGTAGATTGCAGGTCGAGCTCGCGCACCTCGACTATCAGGCGGGCCGACTGGTGCGCAGCTGGACCCACCTTGAGCGGCAACGCGGCGGCTTCGGCTTCCTCGGCGGTCCTGGCGAAACCCAGATCGAGGCCGACCGGCGCATGATCCGCGATCGAATGGCCCGAATCCGCAAGGAATTGGAGCAGGTGAAACGCACCCGGGCGCTTCACCGCGACCGGCGGCAGCGCGCGCCATGGCCGGTAATCGCGCTTGTCGGCTACACCAATGCGGGCAAATCGACCCTATTCAACCGGATGACTGGCGATCAGGTCTTCGCCGAAAACCTGCTCTTCGCAACTCTCGACCCGACCATGCGCGACGTCCGGCTGCCAGGGTTCGACAAGGTCATTCTGTCGGACACGGTGGGTTTCGTCTCGGACCTTCCTACGGAGCTGATCGCCGCCTTCCGGGCGACCTTGGAAGAAGTCGCATCTGCGGACCTGCTAATTCACGTCCGCAACATGGCGCACTTTGACCATGAGGCGCAGCTGGAAGACGTCAATGACGTGCTGAAGTCACTCGGCCTGGAAGAGGAGGGGGCCCCGGCGCGGATCGAGGCCTGGAACAAGCTCGACCTTCTTGGAAGCGAGGAGCGAGACGCCATGCTCAACGAAGCGGCTCGCCGGGACGACGTGGTGCCGATCTCAGCGCTCACGGGCGACGGCATCGATCAGCTCCGCGAACGCATGGCTGAGATGCTTCGCAAAGGCGAGCAGGTTCGGGAGGTCAGATTGGGCACGTCAGAGGGTGCGCGCATTGCCTGGCTGCACGCGCGGGGTGAAGTGCTCGACCAAGAGGTAGAGGGTAACCAAATCCGTTTGACCGTGCGGTTGTCCGACGAAAATTGGTCGCGATTTCAGTCGACAGAGCCGGTTTGATCCAGCTTTGCCCGACGCCACAACTCCTCTTTGGCATCGAGATCCAGTGAGCTGAAGCCGGGTTCATTCTCGATCGCTCGGAAGCGGCATTCGAACTTGCGATTGGCTTTCCGAAGCGCCTCTTCGGCATCGATCTTAAGATGCCGTGCTAAGTTGACGACGGCAAAAAGCAGGTCGCCGAGTTCTTCTTCCTGGCGCTCGCGGTCCTGCTCGGCATCGAGTTCCTCAAGCTCTTCCACGATCTTGGCGCGGGGTCCTGACGGGTCGGGCCAGTCGAACCCCGTGCGCGCGGCCCGTTTTTGGAGCTTTTCGGCACGCATCAATGCGGGCAAGCCAATGGCTACACCATCAAGAGCGCTCTGCGCGCCTTTCGACGCGCGTTCGTCGGCCTTCACCTGTTCCCACAGATGATGTCCGCCGTTTGGAGCATCGCCAAAGATGTGCGGATGCCTGCGTTCCATCTTGTCGCTGATGGCATCGGCAACATTGCCGATGTCGAACAGGCCGGCTTCTTCGGCCATGCGGCTGTGGAACACGACCTGAAGCAGAAGGTCGCCGAGCTCATCCTTGAGGTCGGCCATGTCGCCGCGCTCAATCGCGTCGGCAACCTCGTACGCTTCCTCGATGGTGTAGGGCGCAATGGTTGCGAAGGTCTGGACCATATCCCATTCGCAGCCGGTAACCGGGTCGCGGAGCCGTCGCATGATGTCGACGAGACGATCAATGCTCACAGGGACCTCCAAACCGGCATCGACTCTCTCGCACCTGCAAGTATGATAATATGCATTATGTAAAGTATTCCCACATTCAGGAGGTCATCACCAGCCAGCGGCCCTCGACGCTCCAGCGGCTCAAGGTCGACAAAAAGTTCATGCCGAGCACGTTCACATTCTCGCCGGCGGCGACGTGCATCGCCACATTGGAGCGACGGATGCTGCCGACCTCCACTTCATCGGCCCGAGCGCGAGAAACCTTGATCACGCCTGCGCCCGTCCGTACCAACTGGTCCGCCTTTGGGCTGACCTGAAGCCGTGCACGCCGCGCCGTAAGCGGTCCGATCGTGGTCATGGTGGCGCCACTATCGACAAGAAAGCTAACCTCCTGGCCGTTGACCGATGCGTTGACCCAGAAATGGCCGTCGATCGCCATCGGGACCCGTACCGTGGTGCCCTGTCGCACAGGAACACCGGTCGCTTCCGACTTCAGTCGCTGCGCGACCATGCCGAGATCGTCGCGGAAGCTGAACAGCACGAAACCCGCCGCGAACACCACCAACCATCCAAACGCGGCAACGACTGCACGCCCGATACGCCCGCTTCTGCTCATCAGCACGCCCGAAACCAGCAGCACCGAAATGAGGATGTACAGGCTTCCGAACTGCAGCCCGTTGGTCATGCGGTCAGCATCAGGAAGCGCCCCTCAACGCGCCAGCTGGACAGTGACGAGAGGAAGTTCATGCCGAGCACATTGGTATCGTCGTTGGCGTTGACGTCCATTCCGAAGCCTTGCCGTTCGATATCGCCTATTCGCAGGCTCTCCGCCCTGCTCTTCCTCATCACTACCGTTCCATTGGCGGTCTCCACCGCCTCCGCCCGGAAGCCGATCGGCAAGCCGGCAACCTCCGCCACAGCCTGCGTTACCGTCGTAATCGTAGCGCCGCTATCCACGAGAAAGCGAACCGGCTTGCCGTTGACCTCACCCTCGACCCAGAAATGACCGTCGCTGCTCATGGGAATGCGAACGGTTGCGCCGTTGGTTACCGGACTTCCCGTTGCTTCCGCCCGCAAGCGTGAGCCAAGCGCGCCGAAATCGTTGCGGAATACGACGACGATGAAGATCAGGCCGAAGATAGCAACCCAGGCCAGGCCCATCTTCATCGCCTTGCCCGGTGCGATCTGTCGTGTCAGCAGCGAGCTGCCGACGAGCACGAGCAATAGCACGAGATAAATGACGTTTGGCGCGTCGTTGTTCATGCCAGCGTGAGTTCGAGACCGTCGTGTGCCGGCGCGGCCCAGTCGGGCAGCTCGTTCAGCAGGCTTTGGTAATCCAGGCTGTTGCCCATGTGAGTGAGGAACAGTTGACCGATTCCAAGATCGCGCGCCCAGCCCAGCACGCCGTCAAGATGAGCGTGCGTAGGATGCGGTTTCCGCATCAGGCAGTCGGAAATCATCACCTCCGCACCTTGGTAAAGCGCCATCATGTCATCGGTCATGTGGTTGTAATCGATTGCATAAACAAGCGACCGGCCGCCCTCCTCCACGCGTATGCCGAGTGACGTGATATTGCCGTGCGGCTGATCGACGAAGCGCAGGGTCGCCTCTCCGCACCGAAGCTCCCGCTCGACTGGCCGCGGCTCCGCGACTGGCGGGTAATAGCCGGCCTGAACAAAGGCATAGGCGAAGCGGCCGACCAGTTGGTCGAGCATCGCGGCCCGACCATGGATCGGGATCGGGTGCTTCAGGCACTGCGCCAACGGTCGAAGGTCGTCGATGCCATGCACATGGTCGGCATGGTCGTGGGTGACGAGCACCGCGTCGATGCGGTGAACGTCGGCGTCGAGCAATTGCTGGCGAAGGTCGGGTCCGCAGTCGACGAGCAGCCGCTCTCCACCGCTTTCCAGGAGAATGGAGGCACGGGTTCGGCGGTTGCGCGGCTCTCTCGCGTCGCATTCGCCCCAGCCGGTGCGCAGGTTGGGAACCCCGGTGGACGTGCCGCACCCGAGGATCCGGACCTTCACGGGCGCGTGGCCCTGGCGAACAGACGGTAGAAGTTGTCGGTGGTGGCGTCGGCAAGCTGGTCCAGCGGTTCGCCGCGAAGCTCGGCGACGAAGGTGGCCGTGTCGGCGACAAAAGCCGGCTCGCACGTCTTGCCGCGGTTGGGGACCGGTGCGAGGAACGGCGCATCCGTCTCGACCAGCAGACGATCGGCGGGGATCATTTTGGCCGTTTCCTGAAGCTCACGCGCATTCTTGAACGTGACGATGCCGCTCAGCGAGATGTAGAAGCCGATGTCGAGGGCCGCACGGGCGAGCTTCTCGCTGCTTGTGAAGCAGTGGAGGACTCCGGCTACGCCGCCCTCCTTCACAGCGGCAGTCAGGATTTCCGCCGTATCCTCCTCCGCATCCCGCGTGTGGACGATCAGCGGCAATCCGGTGGCGCGTGCCGCCTCAATATGCGCGCTGAAGCGTTCGCGCTGAGCCTGCCGATCCGACTTGTCGTAGAAATAGTCGAGACCGCATTCGCCGATACCGATGACGCGGTCGTGCGTCGCCGCTTCGACAAGGGCCGATGCGCCGAGGTCCGGATGCGAGTCCGCTTCATGAGGGTGGACGCCGATGCTGGCCCATACGTCGGTGTTGCGCTCGGCCGTTCCGAGAATGTCTCCCCATTCGCTCTGGCGCGTGGAGATGTTGAGAAAGGCTCCGACCCCCCTGCTTCGCGCGGCGCCAAGCACCTCGTCCTGGCGTTCGATCAAACCCGGGTAATTGAGGTGGCAGTGACTATCGACGAGCATCAGCTTTCCGCTGCCTCCAGCTCGAGCCTCGGGAAGACCGGTTGCGGTTGCCCGATCGGGGAGCCGTCCGCACCGCTGTCGATGAGGTCGATGATCTTCTGCGCGGATTCAGGGACGATCGGCGCGATCGCCTGGGCTAGCGGACGAATGGCGGCCACCAGCGTCCCCAGCACCTCCGACATTCGATTCGGGTCGCTCTTGCGAAGTGCCCAGGGCGCCATTGCATCGACATAGGCGTTGCAGGCGAACACTGCCTGGATCCAGGCTTCGATCCCTTGCGAGAAGGCCAGCCGTTGAAAGGCGTCCGGTATCTCGCGCTCGACCGCATTGCTCACCGCGCGGAGCAATACGTCGTCTTCCGGGGCTCGTCCGGCCGCCGGAATAGCGCCGTCCAGGTTCTTGTAGATCATCGAGAAGGTGCGCTGCGCCAGATTGCCGAAGCTATTGGCGAGCTCGGCGTTGGCGCGGTTGACGATCGCCTCGTGGCTATAGCTCCCGTCCTGCCCGAAAGTGACCTCGCGGAGCAGGAAATAGCGAAGTGAATCTACTCCGTAACGCTCAGCCATGGTGAATGGGTCAACCACGTTGCCCACGCTTTTCGACATCTTTTCGCCACGCACGAGCATGAAGCCATGGCCATAAACGGTCGTCGGCAAAGGCAGGCCGGCCGACATCAGGAAAGCCGGCCAGTAGACCGCGTGGAAACGAACCACATCCTTTCCGACCAGGTGGATATTGGCGGGCCAATATTTGTCGAACAGCTCGCCACCGTCCGGATAGCCGAGGCCCGTCAGATAATTGGTCAGCGCGTCGAGCCAGACGTACATGACGTGCCCGGGACTATCAGGCGCGGGAACACCCCAATCGAAGCTGGTTCGCGAAATCGACAGGTCGGACAGACCTCCTTCAACGAAGCGCAGAACCTCGTTGCGACGGCTTTCCGGCTGGATGAAGCCGGGGTTGGCGGCGTAGTGATCCAACAACTTCTGCTGGTAGGCCGACAGCCGGAAGAACCAGCTCTCTTCGGCCGTCCACTCCACCGGTGTGCCTTGCGGGGAGAGCTTCTCGCCCCCCTCCCCGACGGTCAGTTCCTTTTCGTCGTAAAAGGCCTCGTCACGAACTGAGTACCAGCCTTCGTAGCGGTCCAGGTAAAGGTCGCCCCGCTCCGCCATCGCCGACCAGATGGCCTGACTTGCCCGGTAATGATCGGCATCGGACGTACGGATGAAGCGGTCGTAGGAGATGTTAAGTGTGTCGCACATCTCCTTGAAGACAAGCGACATCTTGTCAGCATATGCTCGAGGCTCCACACCTTCGGCGCGAGCTGCCTGAGCCATCTTCAGGCCATGCTCGTCGGTGCCGGTCTGAAAGCGAACGTCGCGCCCCTGCGCACGCTGGAAACGGGCGATCGCGTCCGCTGCAATCGCTTCGTAAGCGTGACCGATGTGCGGGCGACCGTTCGGGTAGGAAATGGCAGTCGTGACGTAGAAGGGATCGGCCATGAGGAGCGCCCTAGCCGCCGCCGTGCCGGGCTTCAAGGAAGCGGGCGTGCAACCGAGTCCAGAATTCCGCCGAGCTCGAAAACGGTTGCGGCGGGATCGAGCGACAGCCGGGGGGCGACCACGCTGAGCTCACGAGCGCGGGCGTAGGCGTCGAGCGCCCGCTCCTGCGCGCTGCCGGTCAATTGCCGTGCTTCGCGCGCGACAAGGGACGGAAGCAAATCGAGGAAGGCGGTATAACGCTCGCTTGCGCCTCGCTTGCCAAGTTCCTGCGCCAGCTCGGAGCGGTAGGCGTTTGTCGGATCGCCTCGGCGGAGGATTTGTAGCGCCTTGTCCTCCAGCTTCACGAGATCCAGCGATGCCAGCGCGATCGCACGGCCGGCCGACCCACCTGCAAGGGCAATTGCGCGCTGGCGTTCCGCCACAGGCGCATCGGGGAGCGCACGCTCCAGAATTGGCGCCATGACGTCAGCAGTAAGCGTGTGGAAATCCAGCCGGCGGCAGCGCGATCGGATCGTTGGAAGCAGGCGGCCCGGTGCGTGAGCCACCAGCAGGAACAAGGTGTTGGGGGAGGCTCCTCAAGCATCTTCAGGAGAGCATTCGCGCCGGATGCCTCCAGGTCGTCGACGGAGTCGATCACCACCGCGCGCCACGGCGACATGAACGGTGTGGTGCCGACAAGATCGCCCAGGCTTCGGATCTGGTCGACGCTGACGTTGCGGTAAAGGTTGCCGGTCTTGCTATTCTCCAACCGCTCGAGCCAGCGCAGGTCGGGGTGGCTACCTGCATCGACCAGCTTGGCGATCGGGTGATCTTCCGGCGTTTCGAGGTTCGGCAGGTCTGGCGCGGGTCCCGCCGCGTCGGCCAACACCCGCGTGGCTGCGAGGCGGGCAAAGGTTGCCTTGCCAATCCCCCGAGGTCCGGCAAGCAACCAGGCATGGTGAAGCACGCGCCTGGCCCAGGCGGAGGAAAAAAGCTCGACCGCCCTTTCCTGACCCAGGATCACGGCAGCAGATCGCCGAGCGCGTAGAGCAGGCGCGCGGTTACGGTTGCGGGTGAGCCTTCAGCGTCGACCAGCCTGACGCGTCCGGGCTCTTTCGCGGCCATCGTCCGAAACCCCGCATCCACCGCCGCATGATAGCTTGGGGGCCGCGAGCCGATACGGTCGCCGGCGGACCCATCACGAACCCGCGCCCGCGCCGCTGCTTCCCCCACCTCCAACGTCAAAATCAGGGTGCGGTCGGGCAGGAAGTCCAGACTTCCGAAGCGGTGAAGATCGCGAACGGCTTCGATGCCGAGGCCGCCCGCTTCGCCCTGATAGGCAAGCGAGGAGTCAAGGAAACGATCCGAGATTACCCACTGACCCTGCTGAAGCGCGGGCACGATCGTCTTTTGGATGTGATCGGAACGGGCGGCTGCAAACAGCAAAGCCTCGGCCCGCGGGTTCCAGCGCGCCTCGTCACCCTTCAGCAGCAAGTCGCGGATCGCTTCCGCACCAGGGCTGCCGCCCGGCTCACGCGTGGTGACCACCTGAAGGCCCCTGCCCTCCAAAGCGTGGCGGAGCGCGTCGAGTTGCGTCGACTTGCCGACTCCCTCCCCGCCCTCAAGGCTGATGAACCGGCCGCGGGCGCTCACGCCATGCCGAAGAGCTGTTTGAACCCGATCCAGATGCGCCCGAACAGGCCGGCCTCATCCACGTCAGCCGCCGCTACCAAAGGCATCACCTGAGGCGTCGTGTCGCCGGTGTGGATCAGGAGGTCGGCAACATGATCGCCCTTCTTGATGGGCGCCTTGAGCGGACCCTGATAACGAATGCTGAGCTTCGTCTGACCTGCCGCAAGACCCGCGGGCACGGTAACGGCGATGTTCCGCGGCGCGACCAGGTCGACTTCGTCATCGCCCCCAGCTGCACCTTGGCCGAACCGACCTTGGCGCCCTGCTGGAAGATCGGCTTGGCCTGCCATGCCGCAAAGCCCCAGCTGATCAGCCGGGTGGACTGGTCGACCCGCTCGTTCCAGCTCCCCATCCCAGCAAGCACCTCGATAAGGCGGCGGCCGTTCTGCTCTGCCGAACCGGTGAATCCATAGCCCGCCTCTTCCGTGTGACCGGTCTTGAGCCCGTCCGCGCCCGCCACCTTGCCAAGGATCGGGTTGCGATTGGCCTGCGTGATGTTGGCGCCTGCGCCCAGCGTCTTGCCCCAAGTGAAGCTCGATTGGCTGTAGAACTGCTTGTAAAGTTTGGGGTGGCGTTCGATGGTCGCTCGGGCGAGCGTCGCCAGGTCACGCGCCGTGACGTAAGTCCGCCCCTCGTCCGGCCATCCATTGGCCGTTCCGAAATGGCTATTGGTGAGGCCGAGCTTGGCGGCCAATGCGTTCATCTGGTCGGTGAAAGCCTGTTCGGTTCCCGCGATGCATTCGGCGAGCACCACCGACGCATCGTTGCCCGACAGGGTCACGATGCCGTGCAAAAGATTCTCAACGCTGACCTGCTCCTTCGCCGACAAGAACATGGTCGACCCGGCGGCGGGTCCATGCCACTTCTGCCAAGTCTCCGGCCGAACGGTGCACATCTTGTTTAGCGGCAATTGGCCGCGATCGATCAGCTCGAACGCCACCTCCGATGTCATCATCTTGGCCATGGACGCGGGCGGCATGCGGACGTCCGCATTCTTCGCGTAGAGCACGGCACCCGATGACAGGTCGATCAGATAGGCAACCTTTGCCGTAGTCTCGAACTGCGGCGCACGCGCGGGCGCGGCAGTCGTCAGGAGCGTCAGCGCGGCGGTGGCAAGCAAAAGGTTACGCTTCATGATGCCCGATGGGATCCTTTGAGATGAGGGTGCATGACTGGTGTAGCGGCACCCGTGACGGAGTGCGAGGGGTCAGCGGCGGGCAATCGCATCCGCAAGCAAGCCCACCGACAAGGCATAGAAGTTCGAGCAATTGTAATCGAGGATGGCGCGATAGTTCGTCGTCAGCAGATAGGCGGTTTGCCCCGGCCCATCCGGCTCGATCAACGTCGCCAGCTCATTGTCCGGCAGAGTCGCTCTCACCGGCAGCAAGCCAAGGCCCCGCCACTCGCGCATGGTAAGCCAGCGGCTATGGCGCTGGTAGACGCGGGGGCAGCGTTGCGGCCTTAGCGTCGATCGTATCGCGGCTCGGTTCAACGTTGCAGGGACCTGCACCGCGACACCCCAAGGCACATTCGGCTTCCAGCCTGCATCACGAAGGTAATTGCCGATCGACGCGAGGCCATCCTCCTCATTGTTCCACAAATCCGCATAGCCGTCGCCGTCGCCATCGGCGCGGAGCCGAAGTGCTACCGTGGGCATGAACTGCGGATATCCGGTGGCGCCGGCATAACTGCCTTTGAGGCGACCGCGTCCCACGCCGATGTCGAGCAACTTCAGCGCGCCGACGAACTCGCTTTCGAACAGCTCGCGGCGGCGACCGTCGTAAGCCAGGCTTGCAAGCACATCGAGGAGGTCGAAGCCGCCCGTGAAGCTGCCGTAGCTGGTCTCATGGCCGTAGATCGCCATCATCACCGCCGGGTCGACGCCATAACGCGCCTGCATGGCCGTCAGGTGCTGATAATACCGGCTGTAGCGATCCTGACCCCGCGCGATCAGCGAAGGTGTCACATGCTCCCGCCGGTAAGGAGCGAATGGCGAGATCGTATTGGAATAGCTGATGTTTTGCGGGCCCTTGTCGAGGTCGATCGCGCGCTGGTTCAGCCGGGTTGAATAGACATAGTTCTGAACCGTTTGCGGCCGAACGCCCTCCCGAAGTGCGCGTGCGGCAAGAACGCGTTTGTACCCTTCAAAGCCCGTCGGCGCCGCCGGCTGGACCGCCGGCGCGGCAGTGGTCTGCACGGCCGATGGACGCAGGTCCGGGCGCGAAGCGGGAGCCGCCTGCTGCATGGTCTGCGTCATGGACGACGCAACCCACGCTGAAACCAGCCAGCTAATCATCCAATGCACGCCTCACTCCTGCTCACGTCTGCAGCCTAGGGGAGAAAACACCCGAAGCGCCAGCCGGGTTCATCGGACCGCTTGCACGTTCCGGCTCGGGGCGCGATAGCGCTCACCGGCGCGGATGGGTGGCCGAGTGGTTTAAGGCAGCGGTCTTGAAAACCGCCGTGGGTGCAAGCTCACCGTGGGTTCGAATCCCACCCCATCCGCCAAAGTGCCGGGGTGGCGCCCTCCACGCCGGGGCGGTAAGAGGCGCCATTCTCACCATCACTGGAGCTCTCGCTTGGCCGAGCCTGCCATTCTGCCGTTCGATTTTGCCGATCCTTTTGGCCTCGATGAGCAATTGACCGACGAAGAGCGGCTCGTTCGCGATACGGCGGAGGGCTATGCTCAGGAAAAGCTGCAGCCACGGGTAACTCGGGCCTATCTGGACGAGGATTTCGATCGCGAGATCCTGCGGGAGATGGGCGAGCTTGGGCTGCTCGGCGCGACGGTGGCGGAGGAATATGGCGGCGCCGGTCTTGCCTATGTCAGCTATGGCTTGATCGCACGGGCCGTGGAGCGTGTAGACAGCGGCTACCGGTCGGCCATGTCGGTTCAGTCAAGCCTCGTCATGTATCCGATCTCGGTTTATGGTTCCGAGGACCAGAAAAGGAAGTATCTTCCTGGCCTAGCCCGGGGTGAGATCGTCGGCTGCTTCGGGTTGACGGAGCCGGATGCGGGATCGGATCCGGCGGGCATGCGGACTAGGGCGGAGAAGACGCCGACAGGGTACCGCATCAGCGGCGCCAAGACCTGGATCACCAACTCACCCATCGCCGACGTCTTCGTCGTCTGGGCCAAGTCGGAAGCACATGGCGGCAAGATCCGCGGATTCCTTATCGAAAAGGGTGCAGCCGGGCTTACCGCTCCGCCGATCAAGGAGAAACTGTCACTCCGTGCTTCCATCACAGGCGAGATCGTCATGGACTGTGTCGAAGTTGGGGAGGACGCGCTGTTCCCCGAAGTTGAAGGACTGAAAGGTCCGTTCGGCTGCCTCAATCGCGCCCGCTACGGCATAGGCTGGGGGGTCATGGGGGCGGCGGAGGCCTGCTACACCGCGGCGCGCCAATATACGCTCGACCGAAAGCAGTTCGGCCGTCCCCTCGCCTCCAACCAGCTAGTGCAGCTCAAGCTTGCCAACATGGCAACGGAAATCGCGCTTGGTACGCAGGCCGCGCTCCGGGTTGGGCGGCGGCTTGAAGCTGGCGAACTGATTCCCGAGACGATCAGCCTCATCAAGCGGAACAACACGGGTAAGGCGCTGGAGATCGCACGCATCGCCCGGGACATGCACGGCGGTAACGGGATCACCGCCGAGTTCCACGTCATGCGCCACGCGGCGAACCTTGAGACGGTGAACACCTATGAGGGGACGCATGACGTCCATGCCCTTATCATCGGGCGCGCCATTACCGGTTTGGCGGCGTTCTAGACGCTTCGGGACGCAAGCGACGGAATAGCCAGCATCGCTCCTCGCGATAATTGCCGTCGGCGATTTGCTGGTATCCAAGACGAAGTGCCAGCTGTCGTGAGGGCTCGTTGCCCGGCACGATCATTGCCCAGGTCGCCTCAGCATCGAGGTGTCGGTCGGCCCATGCCAAGGCTTCGCTACAAGCCTCGAATGCGATGCCCTTGCCGTGAACAGACGGATCGAAAATCCAGCCCATCTCAGGAAGGTCGAATGGCGCGGGCTCCAGCTCCCGCTGATAATCGAAGAAGCCGCAATGGCCGACCAATTGGCCATCGGCCTTGCTCTCCACCGCCCAGATCCCGAACCCGAGCAGCGGCCAGCAGCCGGCGCCTGACATCATACGGCGGCAGCTATCCTCCCGGCCGAGCGGGGTGCCACCGATGAAGCGCACGACATCGGGATTGCCCAGCGTTGCCGCATGAGCGTCGAGGTCTGATTTCTCGAAGGAGCGGAGGATAAGCCGCTCGGTCTCCAGCCTCGGAGCCGAGCGGATCATCTTATTTCTTGCCGAGGGTCAGCCCGCCGAAGCGCTTGTTGAAGCGCGCAACCTGTCCGCCCTGATCGAGCAGCTTGGTGTTGCCGCCGGTCCATGCCGGGTGAACGCTGGGATCAATGTCGAGCTGCAGCGTGTCGCCTTCCTTGCCCCAGGTGGAGCGGGTCTGGAACGAGGTGCCGTCGGTCAGCTGCACGGTGATCGTGTGATAATCGGGGTGGGTACCGGACTTCATTTGAATTTCCTTGGATTAGGCGCTGGTTTCCGACCAGCTGCCAAGTGCGGGGCGCCCTTACGTAAATCGCCGCTCCTTGACAAGCTTTCGCGTCCTGCCGCAGTGCAGCAAGCAGGATCAGGGTCCCGCTGTGAAGACAGCGGCTAAGAAGGAAGCCGGCGGAAATCCGGCGCTGTGCCCGCAACTGTGAGCCTTCGATTTGAAGGCGAAGTCAGGAACTTGCCTTGGTCCGTCGTCCGTCTTCCCGGTCGGGGTCAACCGTGGGGGCGTGGGTCGGGCGCGTGCCTCGTTCCCTCTGTGACGGCATTGGTCGTCAACAGAAGGAATCTTTTCGCCGTGCAAGCACTCCCCGTTCAGACCGCCGACATCGTCATCACCTCCTCGCGCGTTCCCGAAGCGCAGGCGGATAGCCCTGCAAGCGTCACTGTCGTTGACGGTACCCGCATCGAACGACTGGGCGAGCCCCTGCTCCCCGTGCTGCTGCGCCAGGCTCCATCCGTTTCGGTCGCCAGCTCGGGACCAGCCGGCTCGCTAACCGAGGTCCGTATCCGCGGGGCCGAAGCGAACCACACCTTGCTGTTCATCGAAGGCATTCGCGCCAACGACCCGGCAGCAGGCAACATCCCCCGCTTCGAGCTGCTCAACGGCGACCTCTTCTCCCGCCTGGAGGTGGTGCGCGGGCCCCAGTCGGCCTTGTGGGGCTCGGAAGCGATCGGCGGCGTCGTGGCGGTCGACTCGGCCGCGAACCGAGACCAGTTGTCGCCGTTGGCCGAGGCTGGCTCGTTCCGGTTTCGCCGTGCCGCCGTCCAGGCGTCACAGGCGAGCCAGGACCTCAATCTCTCGGCAGCAATCGGTTGGCAACGGGCGCGCGGGATCGACAGCTTCGACGGCAATGGTGACCGCGACGGCTATCGCAACCTTTCGGGCCGGGCGCGTGCGGCTTGGTCGCCGACAGACGCAATCCAACTTGGCGCAAGCGGTTTCGCTCTGTCGGGCCGCAGCGAATTCGACGGCTACAGCCCAGTAACCTTTCTTCATGCCGATACGCTCGACAGCACCCGCAACAAGTTGGCTGCCGGACGCCTTTGGACGGAGCTAGGTAGCAAGGACGCGGCAACACGCGGCCTGTTCTCTGCTTCCTTGCTGCGGTCCAGCAATCGTAACCTACTTGCGGGCGACGAGATCAACAGGACGCGCGGCAAACGGGCGACCTTGTCGGGCCAGGTTGAACATCGCCTTTCGACAGGCGGCGTCCAACACCTGCTGATCGGTGCCGCCGAACTGGAAAAGGAAGACTTTAGCGCCCGCGACCTCGTGTATGGTGGAGCGTCCAACCAAGATCGCGACCGCAAGCATCAGGCTGTTACGGGCGAGTGGCGGGCTGACGCGGGTGCAGTGACCGCCGACGTGGCGGTGCGCCGCGACTTCTTTTCACGCTTTGATGATGCGACCACCTTGCGCGCCTCTCTTCTTGGCAAGCTCGGCGGCGGCTTCTCGCTTGCTGCCTCCTATGGCGAAGGCATCGCCCAGCCGAGCTTCTTCGATCTCTATGGCTTCTTTCCCGGCTCCTTCGTCGGCAATCCAGGCCTCAAGCCGGAAAGCTCCCGCGGTGCCGAACTGTCGCTTCGCTACCAGCGCGGTGCGCTGCGGGGCGGCCTTACCGTCTACCGGCAGCGGCTGAGCAACGAGATCCTTGATACGTTCGACAGTACCACCTTCCTCTCAAGCACCGCCAACAGCGATGAAAAGAGCCGGCGGCAGGGCGTTGAGGCGGAAGTCGGCTACAGCTTCGGCGACGTGGTTCGCCTGACCGCCACCTACGCATACCTCAAGGCGACACAGCCTGATACGGCGGCGGGCTTCCAGGTTCGAGAAGTTCGCAGACCCAGGCACAGCGGCTCGGTGGCGCTGGACGGCAACCGCGGTGCCTTCAGCTATGGCGCAGCCATCGCCTACACCGGGGAGCGTTCCGACACGGACTTCGACAGCTTCCCCGCCCGCAGCGTTCGGCTCCAGCCCTACTGGCTCGCCGATGCCCGTCTAGCCTACCGAGTGGGTGGAAAGGTCGAGCTGTTCACGCGGTTTGCCAATGCGTTCGGTGACCGGCATCAGGACGTCTTCGGCTATCGCACCGAGGGAAGGAGCGTGCATGTCGGTCTCCGCTTTGCTTCTCGCCGTTAGGGTCGCGTCGCTGAACCTCTGCACCGACGAATATCTCCTGCTGCTGGCCAGACCGCAGGAGATTGCCAGCGTCAGTTACCTGTCAAAGG
The DNA here is from genome assembly GCF_011300455.1 of Sphingomonas piscis. NCBI lineage: Bacteria > Pseudomonadati > Pseudomonadota > Alphaproteobacteria > Sphingomonadales > Sphingomonadaceae > Sphingomonas > Sphingomonas piscis. The sequence goes on along the minus strand of NZ_CP049869.1, from coordinate 44,129 downwards.
ATCGCTTGGAGTCACCGCTTTGGCGGGCGGCGGCACCCGTCCCTGCCAATTATGGAGGCGTCGAACAGGTCTTGAAGCATCGCCCGACCCTGCTGCTCACGATGGGTGGCGGCGGCCGGGCCAGCGCGCTGATCGCCCGTCGATTGAAGATGCGAACACTCGACGTGCCGCCGCCAGCCAACGTCGAAGATGTGGCAACCAACCTGACCAGGGTGGCGACGGCGATTGGCGATCCGGCACGCGCGGCACCATGGGTCCGGCGGCTGCGCGCGCTCCAGGCAGCCGAGCCGCGGTCGAGCCGGGATGCGATCTTTCTCGGCGGCGGCGGCCGCTCACTGCAAGAGGGATCGCCTGCAATCTCCTGGCTACGACTTGCCGGGCTGCGGCAGCGCTTACTCCCGGGTGGGCGGGCGACGCTCGAGACCTTGCTGACGCGACCTCCCGCCGTCCTGGTGCAAAGCAATTATCGCAGCGGGCAGGTGTCAGCTGGCGCGGCTTGGGTGAAGCATCCGATCGTCCGCAAACTTCGGGCGGTTCGTCTAACGGCTGACGGCCGCGTCTGGACGTGCCTCGGTCCGCTGATGATCCCGGAGATCGAGCGATTGCGACGGGCTGCACCATGAGGGCTGTGCTTCTCGTCGGACTGTTTGTGTTGGCAGCCGTCCATCTGCTGACCCCTGCAGGGCCGCTCGCCGAATTGCATCGCAGCGACCCTGGTCTTGTCACTCTGCTGATCACCGAAATACGACTTCCCGGACATTGTTGGCGGCAGGCTTTGGCGCCGTGCTGGGCATCAGCGGCGCGGCCTTGCAGGCCTTGTTCGCCAATCCGCTGAGTTCGCCGGACGTGACCGGCACCAGTGGCGGAGCGGTTCTCGGTGCCGTGCTCGGCGCCTATTGGCTTGGTCTTAGCGATCCCTTGCTGCTCACCGCCTTTGGTGCTGCCGGTGCGCTGCTCGCGCTGCTTCTTCTACTACTGCTCGCGGGCAGGCGAGCGGAGACATCAACCATGTTGCTGGCCGGGCTCGCAATTGCGTTGGCGAGTGGTGCCGGGACCAGCCTGTTGCTTGCCCTCGCCCCCTCTCCTTTCGCCTTCTACGACGCCTTCGACTGGCTGATGGGCAGTTTCGTCGATCGCAGTCTACCACAGGCCGCGGCGGCGCTCATCCCGGCGGGCATCGCTTGCACCCTGATGCTGCGGCGGGCTCGTGCGCTCGACGTCATGGCGCTTGGGGAAGATGTCGCGGCGTCGATGGGCTACCATCCACGACGGATCGGAGTTGAAGTCGTGCTCCTGACGGCGGTGGCGGTCGGCGCCTGCGTGTCGGTGTGCGGCAGCATCGGCTTCGTTGGCCTGATCGCGCCCTTTGTCGCACGCCGGATCAGCCGCGGTCATCCGGGCCGGGCGCTGCTTCCGGCCGCGTTGATTGGGGCGTTGCTTCTCCTTCTTGCCGATCTTGCGCTGCGGCTCGCTCCAGCGGGACGCCCGATTCCCGTGGGCGTCCTCACCACTGCCCTCGGTACGCCGTTATTCATCTGGATCGTCGTGACGATGCGGCGCGAGGTGGCGTCATGACACCAGTCCTGCGCCTTGTTGATGCACAAATCCCGGGTCGGCTGAACCGCAGCGATCTGGACGTGCCCGGGGGAGAATTCGTCGGTGTTATCGGGCCGAACGGAGGCGGCAAGACAAGCCTTCTTCGCGTCGTGGCAGGCATCGACGGAAGTGCCCGGACACTGGAAATCGCAGGTGAAAAGCTCAGCGCTGCTCCGCCTGCCCGCAAGTCCCAGCTTCTAAGCTATTTGCCGGCCTCAAGGGACGTCCCCTGGCCGATCAGCGTTCGCGATACCATTGCACTGGGGCTGACCGCGCCGGATTATGGGCGTGTTGCCGACCTCCTTGGCCTGCTAGATCTGGATGGACTGGCGGCTCGCCCCGTCAATCAGCTATCGACCGGCGAGCGCTCGCGCGTGCTTCTCGCGCGTGCCCTCGCGACCCGCCCAAGGCTGCTATTGCTCGACGAGCCGCTGTCGAACCTGGAACCCTACTGGGCGCTGCGGACGCTCGACGTTCTGGCCGAACAGATCACCTCGGAAACGGCCGCGCTCGTCGCGCTGCACGACCTTCATCAGCTTGACCGCTTCAGCCGCATCATCGTCATGGACAAAGGCTCGGTCCTTCTGGACGGCGCCCCGGCCGAGGTCATTGGCGACCCTGGCTTCAGCACCTGCTTCCGGGTAGAGGAAGGCGCCGCCGGTTGGGCAATCAAGCGCTAGGCGGGTCGGCGATCATCGCCGTAAAGCTCGCTTCGGCCGCGAGCTTGCCATCGATGCTGGCGCGGCCAGTGAACTTGCAGACGCTGGTACGCTTCTGGACGAACTCGACGTCGAGCCGGAGCAGCACGCCCGGCTCAACCGGCGCCCGGAACTTCGCATTTTCGATCGCCATGAAATAGACGAGCTTGCCGGAGTTCGCGAGGCCAAGGCTCTCCACCGCGAGAATGCCGGCAGCTTGCGCCAGCGCCTCGACGATCAGCACGCCCGGCATGATGGGGCGGCCAGGAAAATGACCGTTGAAGAAATCCTCGTTGATCGTCACCGCTTTGATGGCGCTGATCGACTGATCGGGGACGATCTCTTCAACCCGGTCGACCAGCAGCATTGGATAGCGGTGCGGAAGCGCCGCCATGACCCGCCGTATATCCAGCGGACCAATGGCAGCGGTCACAACCTCATCAGCCATTCGGCTTAGCGGCCGGCAGGTTGGGTCGCGGTCGGGGCCGGGGTGGCCGTCGCGGGTGCAGCCGTCGCCGGCTGCTGCGCCGCGGCCTGGGCGTAGGCAGCCCTTGCCTGACCGAGCTGGATCAACTGCTCCATCGCCTGAACGGTCTGCTGCCGGGGGCGCCAGTTGGCGGGCGCCGCGGTCGTGACCGTGGGCACCGTCCGATCCAGCTCGGCGGTGACAGCCGCCGTGATGTCTGCCGTCGGCGGCGCATAGATGAAGGCGGTGGGTGCAAGCACCGCGCCGATGCGGCGATCGGTGACCACCTTCTGCTGTGCGGTGTTGAAGCGGGTCAGCAGCTGCTCGAGCGCATAAAGGCGCGCAATCGCTTCCGGCTGGCTGAGCGTCTGCATTTCACGTTGGATGGTTTCCGCTTGGGTCGAAGCCTGCTTAACCGCAGCTACCTTGGAATTGCGCGCGGCAGTGAACTCACGCGAATCGACGTTTCCGTCCTTGTTGGTGTCCATCCGTGCGATCAGCGGTTCGAGCTGCTGACGCTTTTGTTCAAGCTGCGTCGTTGTGCTCGCGAACTGGGTCGTGATCGCATTGTTGGCTTGAACAAGCGCCTTCGCATTGGCGATGGCCTCCAGCGTATCGATGGTGGCGATATTCGTCACCTGGGCACCAGCGTTTGCCGAAATGCCGAGACCACCGGCGATAAGCACGGTCTTGAGGATGGTCTTCATTAGAAGTTGGTTCCTACGTTGAAGCTGAAGAATTTGGTGTCGTCGCCCTCCTGCTTGAGAAGAGCCTTGGCAATGTCGATCCGGAAGGGGCCGAACGGCGACACCCAGTTGACGCCGATACCAATGGACAGGCGCGGCTTGGCGGAGTTGCCGAGGAAGAATTCCTTATACCCCGGCTGAGACAGCACGAACGTCCGGGTATCGGTTGCGGGCAACCCGGTCGGTAAGGTCGCGCACGACTGACCAGGAAGCAATGTCTGGGTCTTTTCGATCGTATTATCGGCCTTGCGCAGGACGCACGTGCCGGGGATGTCGGTCAGAACCGGCTGCCTGATGTTCCACAACGAACCGATGTCGAGGAACGCCGAAGGCCGCAATCCCATGCTTTTCAGGCCGGCGCTGATCGGCGGCTCGACCTCAAGGCGCCCCATGTAGAATGCGCGGCCACCGATGGAATCGCTGACGCGGCGGCTTTCAAAGTCCAGCGCCCCATCGACGTCATAGGCCACGCGCCGGATGCGCGGCCCGATCCCGCGAATATCGAAGCCGCGAAGTTGCGGTCCGAAGAAGCGATCGGTCAGCCGGATTGCGTCGCGGCCAACCCCCGGCGACCCTTGGAGCGGATGGATATATCCGGCCTGGCCCAACGCCGAGAAGACGAAGCCGCCGCCGAAGCTCAGATATTGTGAAGCGTCGACCCTGCTTCGGATGTACCTGACGTCACCGCCAAGCCCCGCAAAATCCTGCGAAAAGCTGAAGCGCCGTCCCTTGGTCGGACGGATGCCGTCGGTGCTGTCGTAAACGGCCGAATAGCCGATCAGCGACGTGAGACGCTTCCCGATCTCGTCGCAGAGATAGCGACCAGCGAGCAACGGCTCACAGGTGCGAATGCCATCACCGTCGAGGTCCGAATAGAATGTGTTCTTGTCGAGGGTGACCTTGTCCTGCTGCAGGGAGTAGCGCGTCCCGAAACTCAGATATTCCGTGACGGGAAAGCCGGTCCGGAGACCGAGGCCGGTGCTGACCTGCGAATAGGTCGTGTTGCGCTGATTCCCGATGTAGTTGAAGCTGTTGTAGTCGCGCCGGAAGATATCGCCGCCGAGCATAATGGCCTTGTCGAACAGATAAGGTTCGACAAAGCCCAGCTGTACCGACTTCGAATATTTCGAATAGCTGATGCCGGCGTTGAGCTCCTGACCCTTGCCCATGAAATTGCGCTCGGCGATCGAGAAGGCGAGAATGAAGCGTTCGAGGCTTGAGTAACCGCCCGAGAGCTGAAGCTCGCCGCTCGATTTTTCCTCGACGTCGACACTTAGGACGCGGCGATCCGGCGTGGACCCTTCCTCATCCTTGATTTCCAGCTTTTCCTGAAAGTAGCCGAGGCTTTGGATACGATCCTGCGATCGCCTGATCTTGATCGCATTAAAGGCGTCGCCTTCGTTGATCCGGAATTCGCGGCGAATGACTTTGTCGCGGGTGATCGTATTGCCGTTGACGTCGATGCGCTCGACATATTGGCGCGGCGTCTCGCCGACTTGGAAGGTAATGCCCATCACCTTCTTCTCGGCGTCGCGATTATATTGCGGGTTGATGTCCGCGGTCGCGTAGCCCAGAGCGCCGGCCACTTCATTGAGGTCAGTGACGGCGTCTTCCACCGCCTTGGCGTCAAACCACTCGCCTTCGCGGATTTTCAAGCCTCGCTGGATCGATGCCGGCGGTAGATCGCGCAGAAGGCTTTCCGCCTTGATCGGCCCGAACCGGTAACGGGGACCTTCCTCGACGACATAGGTGATTACGAAGTCGCGGCGATCGGGCGTCAGCTCGGCGAGCGCCGACACGACGCGGAAGTCGGCATAGCCTTCGGTCAGGTAGAAGGCGCGAAGCTTCTGCTGATCGGCGGCAAGCCGGTCCGGGTCATAGCTGTCGTTCGATTTGAAGAAGCCCAGCAGACCACCAGCCTGTCGCGTGAACATCTCCTTGCGGAGCCGGCCATCGCTGAACTGCTCGTTGCCGATGATGTTGATGCTTCGAACCTTGGACTTGTCGCCCTCGTAAATCTCGAAGACGAGGTCGACGCGGTTCTGCTCAAGCTGGACGGTCTTCGGCTCTACGCGTGCCGCAAAACGGCCCTGCCGGCGGTACAGCTCGACGATGCGCTCGACATCGGCGCGGACCTTGGAGGCAGTGAAGATCTGCCGTGGGGCGAGCTTGATCTCGGGGAGGATCTTGTCCTCCTTGATCCGCTTATTGCCATCCAAAACAATACGGTTGATGACCGGATTTTCCTGAACCTGGATGACGATGTTGCCCGTATCCGCGCCCAGGATCTGGACATCCTTGAACAACTCGGTCGCGTAGAGGTCTTTCAGCGCCTGATCGACGGTCTCCGGCGTATAGTTCAGCCCCGGTGAAAGGTTCGCGTAGGCACGCACCGTTTCCGGCTCCAGCCGCTGGTTACCGCGGACGGCGACCGAACGGATCGTGCTCGGCTGAACGGGCGCGGTCGTAAGCGTCGCGGTTGCGGGCTGAGCCGGTTGCGCGGCCGGTGCAGGAGCGTTTGCCGGAGGAGCCTGCTCCGGCGCCGCAGTCTGCGCCAGAACCGTCGACGGGGAGCCGCCAAGGATCGTCCCGACGAGGAGCACGGCACCCGCGCGCTTGAAGGTATTATTTGCTGAGATCACCCGTCCCCGCCCTTAATTATCCATGCGGCTCGGTTTGCCGCCAAACAGTGGTGCAGCCCTGCCCCAACCGCCCTATCCAATCAAGCGTTCAAGCCTGTCCCAGAGACCGAACGACCCGAGATCGTTGAAGGTCGTGAAGAGAAACAGTGCAAGCAGCGCGGCAAGCCCACCCCGAAACGCCCAGTCGAGCGTTCGCGGACTGACCGGCCGGCGGCGAACCGCCTCGATTGCGTAAAAGAGCAGATGGCCTCCATCCAGCATCGGAACTGGCAAGAGGTTGATGAATCCGAGATTAATTGAGATCATCGCCACCAGGCCAACGAACGGCAGCATGCCCTGCGAGGCGCCTTCTCCTGCCACCTGTGCGATTTTCAGAGGGCCACCGAGTTGCTCCGCGGGAAGTCTCCCGCGCACCAGCTGCACCAGCCCGTCGACAATGGTCGTCGTCAGCCGCCAGGTATATTCCACCGCCATCGGCAAAGCCTTCAGCGGCGACACCGGTTCTCGCAGCTGCAAGTCCGGAGCGACGCCGAGAAGGCCGCGTTGGAAGGTACGATTGCCGTCCTTGACCGGCGCGGTACCGAGCGTAACGGCGAAGCTTTGCTCCTCGCCGCCCCGCCTTACCAGCACGTCCACTTTTTCATTCGGTCGAAGGGCCACGGTATTGAAGATGTCATCGAACGTCGGGGTCGAGCGGCCTGCGACCGACAGAAGCTGATCGCCCTTCCGAATTCCGGCCTGAGCCGCTGCGCTGTTCGGCTGTACCGCTCCAACCACGTTGGTCAGCGGGCTGCCGACGAAACTAAAGAAGGCGGCAAAGATCAGGATGGCCAGAAGGAAGTTGGTCATCGGCCCCGCCAGGACGATCAGGAAGCGTTGCCAAACAGGTTTGCAATGGAAGCTCTGGCTGCGAAGCGCTTCCGGAACCTCATTCGGGTTTGCCGGCGCGCTGGCAGGGTTCATGTCGCCGACGAACTTGACGTAGCCGCCTAGCGGCAGCCAGGCCACCTTCCATCGGGTTCCGCGCCGATCGGTCCAGCCGACGATCTCGCGGCCAAAGCCGATAGAGAAAATCTCGGCGCCGACCCCGAACCACCGCCCGATGAGATAATGACCAAGCTCGTGAAAGAAGACGAGCGGGCCAAGCATGCCGATGAAGGCGAGCAGCACCAGCCACAGAGGCGCGCCGCCCATCATCGGCAAAAGCTTCCGGCCACCAGGCGGGCATCTGCCCGGCTGCCACGATCAATTTCCATCACGTCCTCGATGCTCGCGGGCGAAGGACCGGAATGACGGTTCAGCGCCTGCTCCACGATTGCCGGAATATCGTTGAATTTGATGCGGTTGGCAAGGAACAGCTCAACCGCGACCTCATTCGCGGCGTTGAGGACGACGGCTGCTGCGCCACCTGCCGCAAGCGCCTCCCTGGCAATGCGGAGTGCCGGGAACCGCTGCAGGTCCGGCTCCTCGAAGTCCATTCGTCCAAGGTCGGCCAGGCGCACCCGCGGCACTGGTGTAGCGATGCGTTCTGGCCAACCGAGCACATAAGCTATCGGAACCCTCATGTCCGGCGGCCCGATTTGCGCGAGCATCGACCCGTCGACGAACTCCACCAGCGAGTGGATGGCCGATTGCGGGTGAACGACAACGTCAAGACGGTCCGCCGATACTCCGAACAGGTGATGTGCCTCGATCAGCTCCAGCCCCTTGTTCATCAGGGTTGCGGAATCGACCGAGATCTTCGCACCCATCGACCAGTTCGGATGAGCCACGGCCTGGTCCGGGGTCGCTGCGTCGATCCGTTCGGCCGTCCAGGTACGGAACGGCCCGCCGCTCGCAGTCAGGATCATTCTTTCGATCTGATCCGTGCTTTCGCCAGCAAGACACTGAAAAATCGCGTTATGCTCGCTGTCGACCGGGAGCAAATCGACGCTCTTGCGCCGCGCGGTCTCAGTCATCAGCGAGCCCGCCGTCACCAGTGCTTCCTTGTTCGCCAGTCCGACCGTTCGCCCCGCCTCGATCGCCGCCATGGTCGGCCGCAACCCCGCGCAACCGACGATTGCCGCAATAACCAGCTCAGCCTCCGCCTGCGCGGCCTCGATCAGGGCATTCTCTCCGGCAGCAACCGCGCATCGGGTCCCGGCGACCGCCTCCTTGAGCGCCGAATACTTCGTTTCGTCGGCAATCACCGCGAGTGTCGCACCTGTCCTGCGCGCGATCGCAGCAAGCTCGTCGACGTTTGAATTGGCAGTCACCGCCGCAACTTCGAAGCGATCGGGATTTCTCTCGATCAAGTCGAGGGTCGAGCTGCCGATGCTACCCGTCGCACCGAGGATCGAGATGCGTCGGGTCACAGCAGCCCAATGGCGAAAAGTAGCGCGGTTGCAATCACGACCGGCACGAAGCCGTCGAGCCGGTCAAGGATCCCGCCGTGCCCGGGAAGCCAGTGCCCGGAATCCTTCACTCCTGCCCGGCGCTTCATCCCGCTTTCAAACAGGTCGCCGGCCTGGGCCAGCAGTGCGAACAGCGGCGCAAGCAACAGGAGCGCTCGCTGTTCCAGCCCGATCCCAAGCACCCAGGCCCCGCCGAAGATAGCGGCGGCGAGAACACCGCCTGCGAGCCCCTCCACCGTCTTGTTGGGACTGATCGCCGGCGCAAGCTTGGTCCGGCCCAAAGTGCGTCCAGCGAAGTAGGCGCCGATGTCGGTCGACCAAGTGACGATGAACGTCCACATCGTGATCGCGATACCGTCCTGAGCAAGCCCACGTAGCCAGATCAGGGAGATTGCTGCGCCCAAAGCATACAGCAGGCCCGAGACGCCCCACGACCAATGCCAACCGCGAACCAGACGCAGCCATTCCATCAGCAGGACGACGCCGACGAGGCCGGCAAGCGCGACCAGAACCGTGCCGCCCTTGATGACGGCGAGAAGCGCGACGGCGATCATGACGATGCCGGCCACAGAGCGGATCAGCAATTCCCTCATCGCCCGCCGAACCGGCGGTGCCTGCCGCGATATTGCTCGATGGCGTGCGTGAACGTCGCTTCGTCGAAGTCCGGCCAGAGCGTGTCGAGGAATACCAATTCGGCATAGGCCGCTTGCCACAACAGGAAGTTGGACAGCCTCTCCTCGCCTGACGTGCGGATCAGAAGGTCGAGTTCAGGCAAATTCGCGGTCTGCAGTTCGGCCTCAAGCATCGCCGGACATATGTCGGCAGGATCGACGGCACCCGAACGCGCCCGCTCGGCCAGTTTTCTTGCGGCCGCCGCGATCTCGGCCTGTGAGCCATAGTTCAACGCCACAACAAGGGTGATGCGTCGATTCCCGGAGGTCCGCTCCACCGCGCGGGACAGTTTTGCAGCCAGCTCAGATCCGAAGGCCGAGAAGTCGCCAATGATCTGGAGCCGAACGCCCTCCTTTTCGAAAGTGGCGAGCTCCCGCTCCAGATAGTAGCGCATCAGCGATGTTAGATCGGAGATCTCTTCCGAACTGCGCCGCCAATTCTCCGAGGAGAAAGCATAGACCGTCAGGGCCTCAACGCCGTGCTCGACTGCGGTTCGGATGGCCTTGCGGAGTGATTCCGCGCCGGCGCGATGGCCGGCAACGCGTGGAAGGCCGCGCTGGGAGGCCCAGCGGCCGTTGCCGTCCATGATGATCGCGACGTGCCTCGGCCCGCCGCCCCCGTTCACGGCCTGACTGTCCTCCGCCGCTGGCGCGGTCGAGGTCACTTGCCGAGAATTTCCTTTTCCTTGGCCTGAGCAGCGCTGTCGATGTCGGCGATCGTCTGGTCGGTCAGCTTCTGGACCTCGGCCTCCTGCCGCTTGCGGTCGTCTTCGCTGATCTCGCCCTTCTTCTCGTCGGCCTTCAGCGCGTCATTGCCGTCTCGGCGGACGTTGCGGACAGCGATGCGCGCCTTTTCGGCATACTGGCCGACCAGCTTGGCAAGCTCCTTGCGGCGCTCCTCGGTGAGGTCAGGAATGGGCAGCCGGACCATTTGCCCGTCCGTCACCGGGTTGAGACCAAGGCCAGCGGAGCGGATCGCCTTCTCAACCGGCCCGACGTTGGAGCGGTCCCAAACCTGAACGCTAAGCATCCGCGGCTCCGGCGCGGAAACGGTCGCGACCTGGTTCAGCGGCATATGGGCGCCGTAAACCTCCACCGTGATCGGATCGAGCAGGTTGGTCGAGGCGCGTCCGGTACGGAGGCCCACAAGATCGCTCTTCAGCGCATCAACTGCGCCCTGCATGCGGCGCTGTAGGTCGGACTTGTCGAATGCAGGCATGTTCACTCTCCGTTTTGTACGACCGTCGCGACACCACGACCCGCAAGCACTTCGGCAAGATTGCCGGGTTGGCGGATGTTGAACACGACGATGGGAATGTTGTTGTCGCGGCAGAGCGCGATGGCGCTGGCGTCCATGACCTTCAGATCGTCCGCGAGCACCGTGCTATAACTGACTGTTTCATAACGCTTCGCGTCGGCCACCTTCTTCGGATCGGCATTATAGACGCCATCTACCGACGTGCCCTTGAACAAGGCGTCGCATTTCATTTCCGCCGCCCGCAGTGCTGCGCCGGAATCCGTCGTGAAGAAGGGACTGCCAACGCCCGCGGCGAAGATGACGATCCGGCCCTTTTCGAGGTGACGCTCTGCCCGGCGGCGGATGAATGGCTCGCAGACGCTGGCCATCGGGATCGCCGACTGGACACGGGTCTCGACGCCGATCTTCTCAAGCGCGTTCTGGACTGCCAGCGCGTTCATCACGGTGGCGAGCATGCCCATATAGTCGCCGGTCGCACGGTCCATGCCCCGCGCAGCGCCGGAGATGCCGCGGAAAATGTTGCCTCCGCCCACGACGACGCACAGCTCAAAGCCCTGCCGGCGAACGTCTGCAATTTCTTCGGCGACGCGGCTGATCGTGGCTGGATCGATCGACAGTCCGCTGTCGCCCATCAGCACCTCGCCGGACAGTTTCAAAAGGATCCGGTGGTAGCGCGGTCGGGTCATTCTGCGGCGTCCTGTTTAGCGGGCAAGCAAAGGGGCGGACGCGCTTCTATGGCGCGCCCGCCCCGTTGCCAACTCCCAAGAGGCAAGAGGCTTAGGCGGCGACACCTGCCGCTGCCGCAACCTCGGCCGCAAAGTCGCTCTGTTCCTTCTCGATACCCTCACCCAGCTGGATGCGGACAAAGTTCTTGAGGGCAATGCCCGTACCGGCTTCCTTGGCGGCTGCGGCGATCACTTCCGCGACCGGTGTCTTGTTGTCCATCACGAACAGCTGCGACAGGAGGGCATTGTCCTTGCGGAACTTGGCGATGCCGCCTTCCACCATCTTCTCGATGATATTCTGCGGCTTGCCACTGTCCTTGGCCTTTTCCATGGCGATGGCACGCTCACGCTCGACCATCGCCTGGTCCAGCGAGTCCGCGTCGAGCGCCAGCGGGTTGGCAGCCGCGATGTGCATCGCGATCTGCTTTCCAAGCGCCTGCAACGTTTCGGCGGGCGCAGCGCTTTCGAGCGCGACGAGGACGCCGATCTTGCCGAGGCCCGGCACCACCGCATTGTGGACGTAAGGAACGACCGCGCCTTCACTGACCTCAAGCACGATTGTGCGGCGAAGCGACTGGTTCTCGCCGATGGTGGCGATGTTGTTCGTCAGTGCTTCGGCAACGGTACCGCCGGTCGGATAGGCAGCCGCGCCCAGCGCCTCGACATCGCCGCCGGTGGTCAGTGCCAGCTTGGCGACTTCGCGAACGAAATTCTGGAACTGCTCGTTCTTGGCGACGAAATCCGTTTCGGAGTTCACCTCGACGACCGCGCCCCGAGTTCCCTCGACGGCGACGCCGACCAGGCCCTCGGCCGCCGTGCGACCGGACTTTTTGGCCGCAGCCGACAGGCCCTTGGCACGAAGCCAATCGATCGCGGCTTCCATGTCGCCGTTGGTTTCGGCAAGCGCCTTCTTGCAATCCATCATGCCGGCGCCGGTGCGCTCACGCAGTTCCTTCACTGCAGCGGCCGTGATCTCAGCCATGTTTAAATCCTTCTAGCTCCCCTCCCGGGGACGGGAGGGGTTGGGGAGGGAATGTTGTGCTCGGAGGAAGGCAGACAAGCCTCCCCTCGCCCCTCCCGCTTGCGGGAGGGGAATGCAATTACTCGGCCAGCGCGGCTTCAACCGGCGGTTCGGCCATCGAGCCGATGTCCTCGCCGCGCGCCGCTGCACCGCCGCTGCGGCCGCTGCTCGCTGCCTGAGCGATGGAGTCCGCATACAGGCGGATGGCCCGGCTGGCGTCGTCGTTACCGGGAACCGGGAAAGCGATGCCGTTCGGGTCGCTGTTCGAATCGAGGATCGCAACGACCGGAATGCCAAGGACGTTGGCTTCCTTGATGGCCAGTTCTTCCTTGTTCGTATCGATGACGAACATGACGTCGGGAAGACCGCCCATGTCGCGGATGCCGCCAAGGCTCTTCTCGAGCTTGTCGCGCTCGCGGGTCAGCTGAAGGACTTCCTTCTTAGTGAGGCCGGCGGTGTCGCCGCTCAGCTGCTCCTCAAGGCTCTTGAGGCGCTTGATCGAGTTGGAGATGGTCTTCCAGTTGGTCAGCATGCCGCCCAGCCAACGATGGTTGACGAAGTGCTGACCGCTGGCGCGGGCCGCCTCGGCAACCGCATCCTGAGCCTGACGCTTGGTGCCGACGAACAAAACCTTGCCGCCGCGAGCTACGGTCTGCGACACGAAGTCGAGGGCGCGGGCGAAGAGCGGAACGCTCTGCGACAGGTCGATGATGTGAACACCGTTGCGGTCGCCGAAAATGTACGGCTTCATCCGCGGATTCCAGCGGTGGGTCTGGTGGCCGAAGTGCGCTCCGGCTTCGAGCAATTGCTGTAGAGTGACGACAGGGGCCGCCATAGGTCTTCTCCTTCCGGTTATGCCTCGGCGGAACCGAATGACTGACGGTTAGGTCAGCACCGGTATGTTTGGCTCCGCCTGTGGGATGCGCGGCCCTCTAGCGAAACATTGCCGCCCTTTCAAGGCTTTGGTGAGGGCTTGACAGGAACAGAACAAAACACGAACATTGTTGCGGTTCAACAGGATGCCTGATTGCTCCGGAACGAAACGGGATTCCGCGGGTTCAGCGCTTAACCAAGGAAGAATGCTATGCTTGCAGTGCTTTCCACCCTCGTTTGTGTTGCCACCTTATGGATGATCGGTGCCGTTGCACTGCGCATGGCCGAGGAAAGCGGCGGCAAGGTTCTTGCCGCCCTTCGTGGCCAATCAGGGCTCGCCGAGCCGACTTTCACGGCCGTTCCGGTTCGCGTCCGTTCACGGGCCGTGGTCCAGCAACGGCCAGTTCGCGTTACACCGAAGCAGCGCGCCGTCGCTTGACCCGTCCGTAGCTTGCGAGGCTGAACGGTAGCATCGCCAAGTACAGACCCGATACGGCAAGCAACGTCGGCCACGGCGCAACCATCAGCGCCGCTCCGAGAAGCGCAACTGCCACGAGCGCCAGTAAGCGCCACTCGCGTCGAATTCGCATCGACGACCAGCTGTAAGTCGGCAGGCTCGAAATCATCAGAGCCGCGATGAAGAAGGTCCATCCAGTGACCAGCGGCCAATGCTGGAAAAGCTCGTTGCCCGTGATCAGCCAGAGGTAAATCGGGACGAATACGAGCCCTGCCCCCGCTGGAGCCGGAACACCGGTGTTGAAACCTGCGGACTTATGAGGCTGCTCGGTATTGTCGATCCGGGCGTTGAAGCGGGCCAGCCGCAACGCCATGCAGACCGCATAGGCAAGTGCAGCAATCCATCCAACCCGTGGAGCATCCCTGAGCGCCCACAGAAACAGCACGAGCGCAGGTGCCGTTCCGAAGGCGATGTTGTCCGCCAGTGAGTCAAGTTCAGCGCCAAACTTGCTTTGCGCCCGAAGCAGACGGGCGATGCGGCCATCGAGGCCGTCAAGCACACCGGCAAAGACGATAAAGCCCAGAGCCCACTGCCACTCGTCCGTGATTGCGAACCGCACGCCCGTGAGCCCGAAGCACAAGGCCAGCGCGGTGATGGCGTTGGGAACCATCGCGCGGAAGGGAATGCCCCGCCCTTCCCGCTCCTGAATCATTGGCTGATCCCGGTCAGAGCCGGATCGACGCCAATCTCGGCAATGACCGTTTCTCCGGCGATCGTCCTTTGCCCCAGGATCACCCGCGGGCCGGTGCCAGCGGGAAGATAAACGTCGACACGGCTTCCGAAGCGGATCAGCCCGATCCGCTCGCCGGCCTGAACTGCATCACCCTCACGTACAAAGGCCATGATCCGCCGGGCGACCAGGCCCGCAATTTGGGTGAAACCGATGCGGGTACCATTGGCGCTCTCGACCATGAAATGTTGGCGTTCGTTATCCTCGCTAGCCTTATCCAGGTCGGCGTTCACGAACTTGCCCGGAATGTAGGCGATCCGGCGAATGGTACCGGCGATCGGCGAGCGATTGATGTGAACGTCGAACACACTCATGAACATCGATACCCGCACCATCTCGGCATCACCGAGACCGTCGGCGCCACGAAGTTCGGGCGGGGGCGGCACCCTGACGATGAGGGTGATCAGCCCGTCGGCAGGCGCAACGATCAGGTTGTCGCCGCGCGGCGTGGTCCGGATCGGGTCGCGGAAGAAGGCGAGCACCCAGATGGTCACCAGAACGAATAACCAGCCGATGAAGTGGCTGACCATCAGATAGGTCGCAAGCGTGATTGCGCCGGCGATGACGGCGAACTTGCGTCCCTCGGGATGGACGGAGGGAAAGCGCCACTTCACCGTGGTGGTGATTGGGGCATCGGGCTTGTCGAGCGAAGGCATCCGCCCCTCCTACTGCCCGCCGCGCACGCGGGCAACGGCGCGGTTGCCTCGCTTTCGGCACCGTTTTAAGGCGCCGCCCGAACCACACACAAAATCGGGAACCCGCATGGCCAAGATCAAGGTGAAAAACCCCGTCGTCGAACTCGATGGCGACGAGATGACCCGCATCATCTGGCAGTGGATTCGCGAACGGCTGATTCAGCCTTATCTCGACATCGACCTCATCTACTTCGACCTTGGCGTCGAGAAGCGCGACGAGACGGGCGATCAGATCACGATCGACGCGGCCAATGCGATCAAGCAGCATGGTGTCGGCGTGAAGTGCGCCACCATCACGCCTGACGAAGCCCGAGTCGAGGAGTTCAAGCTCCAGAAGATGTGGAAGTCGCCCAACGGTACGATCCGCAACATCCTCGGCGGCGTGATCTTCCGCGAGCCGATCGTCATCTCCAACGTGCCGAGGCTGATTCCCGGCTGGACCGACCCGATCGTCGTCGGCCGTCACGCCTTCGGCGATCAGTATAAGGCGACCGACTTCAAGGTGCCGGGCAAGGGCAAGCTCAGCATGAAATGGGTTGGCGAGGACGGCCAAGTGATCGAGGAGGAAGTGTTCGACTTCCCCGAAGCCGGCGTCGCCATGGGCATGTACAACCTGGACGATTCCATTCGCGACTTCGCCCGGGCGAGCATGAACTACGCCCTGGACCGCGGCTGGCCGCTGTACCTGTCGACAAAGAACACTATCCTGAAAGCCTATGACGGCCGCTTCAAGGACATCTTTCAGGAGATTTTCGACAGCGAATTTAAGGACAAGTTCACCGCTGCGGGCATCGAGTATCAGCATCGCCTGATCGACGACATGGTCGCGTCCGCGCTGAAGTGGAGCGGCAAGTTCGTTTGGGCCTGCAAGAATTACGACGGCGACGTCCAATCGGATCAGGTGGCGCAGGGCTTCGGCTCGCTCGGCCTGATGACGTCAGTGCTGATGACCCCAGATGGCAAGACGGTGGAGGCCGAGGCGGCGCACGGCACCGTTACCCGCCACTACCGCATGCACCAGCAGGGCAAGTCGACGTCGACGAACCCCATTGCGTCCATCTTCGCCTGGACCCGCGGCCTCATCTATCGCGGCAAGTTCGACGACACACCCGACGTCGTCCGCTTCGCCGAGACACTCGAGGAAGTCTGCATCGAGACGGTCGAGAGCGGAAAGATGACCAAGGATCTCGCGATCCTGGTCGGTCCGGACCAGGCATGGATGACCACCGAACAATTCTTCGAGGCCATTCGCGCGAACCTCGAAACCAAGATGGCCAGCTGGGCCTAAGCTTGCCTCAGGCCGGCGTCCGGCGAGCGGATATGTTCCCGCCGGACGCCGAGACCGATGATACGGGCCGGAATCCGGCTCATGAATGGGATGCGTTGGAAAAGGCGCAGCGGCAGCGGCACTTTGGTGAGGACCGCTCGCTGCACCACCAGGGGCGTCAGGATGCGGTCGTGGACGGCCTTTTTGCATTCGCTGGACCATGCGCGTGGGGAACAGCCGCCGAGCCTGCACCTTGGCGAGTAGCGGCGTCACGTCACGGCCCTTTGCCAAGGGCCCCGACAGGATGTTGGCGGCGGCGACGGCATCCTGAACCGCGAGGTTTACGCCGACACCGCCGACCGGCGACATGGCATGAGCCGCATCGCCGATCGCGAGCAGGCCGGGTTTCCACCAGGTCGACAGCCGGTCGAGTGAGACCGACAGCAGCTTGACCTGATCCCAGTCCTGGAGCGTGTCGACCGCGCCCGCCAACTTCGGCTCGGCACGGGCGACTTCCTCCCGGAAGGCATCGAGGCCCCTCGCCTCCACCTCCTTCGCCGCCCCCTTGGGAACGACATAGGCGCATTGCCAATAATCGCCGCGATCAATCTCGACGAGAAAGGCGCCTGTTCCGAAGGTACCGCCGGTCTGATTCTCCTCGCTCTTCTTCTTGGGCAGCCTGAACCACAGCACGTCGATCGGGACGCCGAAGTCGATCTTGGGAAGCGTCGCCTTTGAACGAAGAACGGAGCTTCGTCCGTCCGCCGCGATGGTCAGCGGCGCACGAAGCTCGCTCCCGTCCTTGAGCCGCACGCCCGCAACACGGCTGCCGTCGGTCAGCAAGTCGACTGCTTCCGCCTGCATCCGCAAGTCGAACGTAGGGTAATGTCGCGCCTCCTGCGTCAGGAAGTCGAGAAACTCCCATTGCGGCATCATGGCAACGAAGCGGCTCTCAACCGGAAGGTGGCTGAGGTCGGCGATCGTGACCTGCGTGTCGGCCACGCGGGCGGTTAGCTTGTGAACCTCATCGTGCGGGCGCTTCAGGAAGTCGTCGAGGAGGCCGAGCTCGCGCATCAGCTCAAGGGTCGAGGGGTGGACCGTGTCACCCCGGAAGTCGCGGAAGAAGTCGGCGTGCTTTTCCAGCACAATGGTGCGGCATCCGGCACGAGCGAACAAAAGACCGGCCATTACTCCGGCGGGACCGCCCCCGGCCACAATCAGGTCGGCGTCCATGCGAATGCTCCCAATGTTCGTGGTAACCTGTACGCACGCACAACAGGAGCCCTTTCTAACATACGGACACGGGTGCTCTAGCGGTGAGGTGGCAGACCAATGCCTATTTTGGAAGCGAATTGCTCAGGCGAACGACACCCGCTCCCGCCGTACGCCCCAGGCGATCGCACGGCCCGGCAGGCGGCGAAGGGCGGGCATCGCGTCAAGGAGGAGCAAGGGCCAAGGCGGCCGTTCCAGACTGCCGGCGCGATGAAGCATGGGGCTAGTACCCAGTTTTGAGCGATGCGTTGAACGGCCTGAACCAGTGCCGTCGAAGCATAACGCCGGCGCTGCACTCTTTGCAGCAGCTGATCGACGCTGCTCCCCGCCGCGATGCCTGGTGCGAGCAGATTGGCCGCCGCGACCGCATCCTGGATCGCGAAGTTGATCCCGATCCCGCCCATCGGTGACATGGCGTGAGCGGCGTCGCCAATCGCGAGAAGGCCGGGGCGACTCCAGCGCGTCAGCCGGTCGAGACTGACTTCAAGCAGGTGGAGCTGATCCAGGCTTGTCAGGTCCTGACCGATATTTTCAAGCCGAGGTTCCACACGTTCGATCTCGGCCCGGACATGGTCGACGCCATGACGTCGAAGCTCTTGGGCGGAGCCCTTCGGGATCACGAACGCGCACTGCCAGTATGTGGCACGGTCGACGCGGACGAGGATGCGCCCTCGATCAACGGCAATACGAAGCACGCCTTGCTCCGGCGAGCGCTTGGGAAGCTCGAACCAGAAAACGTCGATGGGAGATCCGAGATCCTTGGCCGGGAGCAGGCCGCGCCGCCGAACGACCGAGCGACGACCATCTGCGGCTATGATCAGGGCAGAGGCGCCGAGCAAGGTCCCGTCGGACGTCTTCACCGCCGTTGCCCTGCCCTCTTCGAACCTGATGTCACCGACCCCGCGGCCCATCTCCACTTGGAAGTTCGGCAGTTGGACCGCTTCGGCGCGAAGGAAGTCGAGGAACTCCCACTGCGGCATCATGGCCACGAATGGAGTCCTACCCTTCACCCGCGACAGATCGCCAACGACCATCTCGCGTCCGCCGATCCGGAGTTGGGCTTTCTGAAGCCGGTCGTGGGGTCTCTCGAGAAAGCGGTCGAGCAGTCCGAGGTCGTCGAGCACGTCCATCGTGGCTGGATGAACGGTGTCGCCGCGAAAGTCGTGCAGGAAGTCTCGATGCTTTTCGAGCACCCGAACCCGGCAACCGGCCCGGGCGAAAAGTAGCCCCGCCATCATTCCGGCGGGACCACCGCCGGCGATGATGACGTCGTCGCGAGGCCTCATCCCTTCTTCAGCGCGTCCGGCTTGTGGGCGGCCTGCTTCCCCTCGTCTGTCTCAACGAGATATTCGGGATTGTCCTTGGACGCAGCCACCTTGTGACCTTTGATGGTCATTGGGGAGGTGACCTTCTTCACGACCTTGCCATGCGCTTCGCCGCCATGTGACTTCCAGCTGACCTTGTCGCCGGCCTTCAAACTCTTCGCCATCGCAGTTCTCCTTCGCCCTCTTGCAACGCGCGAAGCGAGTTCCGGATGACAGAAAGGCGACGGGCTGCTCTAAAGCCGGTATGGCTGGCGAACTTAGTGGAAACGGGCTTAGCGACGCGCTGACGATCCTCGGTGCGGCGGGTATCGTCATCCCCGCGTTTGCCCGCCTCAAGATCTCGCCGGTGATCGGCTTCATCATCGTTGGAATGATCGCTGGACCGTTCGGCCTGGGCGGTTATGCGGATGCCTATCCCTGGCTTGAAGCCGTCACCATCAACGACCCTCACGCCATCGAGCCCTTCGCTGAATTCGGGATCATCCTGCTGCTCTTCTCAATTGGGTTGGAGCTGAGCTTCCGGCGCCTTGTTGCTATGCGCAAGGCGGTGTTCGGGGTTGGCGCGGCCGAGCTGATGATGGGCGCGCTCCTTATCGGCAGCGGGCTGCTGCTGTTCGGCGAAGCGCCTTCCAGTGCCGTTGCACTGGGCTTCGCGCTGGCAATGTCGTCCACGGCACTGGTTCTGCCGATCGCGGGGACGAAGACGCCGGTTGGGCGCGCAGCCTTTGCGATGTTGCTGTTCGAGGATCTGGCGCTTGTCCCCTTGCTGTTCCTGCTGGGCAGCGCCGGGCTGGGCGCGATGGCGGAAACGGCGTGGAAGGGCGCGCTGGTGATTGCCGCCATGCTGTTGATCGGTCGCGTGCTCCTTCCGCGTCTGTTTGCGCAGGCAGCCCGGACGAAAAGCCCCGAGTTGTTCCTCGCCGTCAGCCTGCTGGTAGTGATCGTCGCCAGCCTTGCGACCGGAGCCGTGGGGCTGTCGCCGATCGTCGGCGCGCTGATCGCCGGCGTCCTGATCGCGGAAACGGAATATCGAAGCGAGGTGGAGGTCGTCACTGCACCGTTTCGAGGGCTGGCGCTCGGCATCTTCCTGATCACAGTCGGCATGCAAATCGACTTTCGCGTGATCGCCGGCATGTGGCCCAGTCTGCTCGGCGCACTCGTCGGCGTACTGCTCGTGAAGTCTCTCGTGACCGGCCTGCTCTTGCGTCTCGCCGGCTCCAGATTGGGGACCGCGGCGGAAACGGGCCTGCTGATGGCGTCGCCTTCGGAAACCAGCCTTATCCTGATCGGCGCGGCAGCGGCGTCGGGCGCGATTAGCGGCGAAACCGCGGCATTCTGGCAGGTCGTGACCGCCGTCGGCCTCACCATCACGCCACTGCTTGCAACACTCGGGCGCTTCGCAGGTCGGCGGGCCGATGCGCGGCATGGGGATGGCGAAACACCGTCCGATATGTCTGGCCGCACCGTGATCTTCGGGTTCGGCCGTATCGGCAAGATGGTCGCAGACATGCTGACCCAGCACGGAAAGCCGTATCTCGCAGTTGAAAGTGACATCGATGCCGTCATGGCGGCGCGTGAAGGCGGCTATTCCATCCTGTTCGGCGATGTCGGGCGGAGCGAACTGCTAGATAAGCTGCAGCTCGGTCATGCCGCGGCTTTGGTGCTGACGATGGACGATCCCGTTTTGGTGGCACAGATTGCTCGCCGGGTGCGGGGTTGGTGTCCGGACCTTGCGATCATCGCCCGCGCCCGCGATCCCGGCCATGCCGCCCAGCTCTACAAGGCGGGAGTGACCGATGCCGTCCCGGAGACGGTCGAAGCCTCGCTTCAGCTTTCGGAAGCGGTGCTCGTCGACATCGGTCTCGCCATGGGGCCCGTCATCGCCAGCATCCACGAAAAGCGCAGCGAGCTGCGCGCCGAGATCATGGAGGAAGCGGAGCTGGAGCATGAGCCGCGCCTGGGCCGGCGACGAGTGAGGGACGCCGCGCCAAAGGGCTGACGGTGCCCGCGCCGGCGTGCTATGACCGGTTCACAACAGGAAGGGGGCTTCCGATGGCAACACAGGCAGCACAGCTGAACGGCGACGCTTTGGTCGAACCAGTGCCGGCGGGGGTCACCCGCTCGGGAGCGGCGCGTCTGGACGCGATCGACATGCTTCGCGGTCTGGTGATCGTGTTCATGGTCCTCGACCATGTCCGCGACTTCTTTCACGTGTCCGTCAACAGCTTCGACCCGACCGATCCGGTGCAAAGCTATCCCTTGCTCTACGTCACCCGGTGGATCACGCACCTGTGCGCCCCCACCTTCGTCTTTCTGGCCGGCGTGTCGATCTTCCTCCAGCGCGCGAACGGCAAGGCAGGCGCCGACCTGTCTCGGTTCCTGCTTACGCGGGGTGCCTGGCTGGTGTTCCTTGAAGTGACCGTTGTCACCTTCGGGTTCAACTTCGGCGTTTCGGTGGTCTTTCTTCAGGTGATCTGGGCCATCGGCATATCGATGATCTGCATGGCAGCGCTTGCGCGGCTTCCATCTGTGGCAGTGCTGATCATCGGGGTCGCGATCCTGTTGATCTACCCACTTGTTGCCGCGGCTACCGAAGGTGCGACGGGAGCGGCCGCCATCATCCGGATCATGACGGTTGCTCCCAACCTGATCCCGGGAACACCGATTCTCGCCTTTTACGCCGCCATTCCATGGCTTGGCGTCATGTGCCTCGGCTTCGGACTCGGACCAAGCTTCCGCTTAGAGCGCGAACGAACGCGTATCCTGTTGCCGCTTGCTCTGGGCCTGCTGGTCGCGTTCGTAATCATGCGGGCGCTCAATGGATATGGCGACCCCGCGCCGTGGAAGACCGGAGCTACGGAGACGCAGACGGTCATGTCGTTCATGAACGTCTCCAAATATCCGCCGTCGCCTGACTATGTCTGCGCCACGCTGGGTACGTCGATGTTGATCTTCCTCGCGCTCCAGCATTTCCGCGGGGGGCAGCGCGCGTTCTGCTCGACTTCGGCCGCACCCCCTTGTTTACCTATCTTTGCCATCTCTACATCGCACACGGCCTTGCGCTGATCGCCGATGCGGCAGTCGGCAATCCGGATGCGGCAATCAATGTGCTCGGCAAGGCCTTCTCCGGACAGCCACCGGTGGCTTGGGGCTGGTCGCTGGGCGTCGTCTATGGGGTTTGGCTGCTCGTCATCGCATTGCTGATCCCGCTGGCGCGGTGGATGGCGGCATTGAAGAGGCGCCGTCGCGACTGGTGGCTCGGCTACATCTAGGGGGCGGAACGGCCTGCCGTCTCAAGCGCTTAAGCGGTCCACTCACCGTCTGGAGCGTCGTCATGCCCGAGTCCCGCAGCGCCACCCTTTACCGAATGGTCTTGCCCGAACACACCTGCCCATTTGGGGTGCGCGCAAAGGAGATGCTGGAACAGGCCGGCTATGAAATCGAGGAGCATATCCTTGAGAGCCGCGATGAGGTCGAGGCGTTTAAGGACGAGCATGGCGTCTCCACAACCCCGCAGGTGTTCATCGACGGGGAACGGATCGGCGGAAGCAGCGACCTTGAGGCTTATCTGGCGGAGGAAAACGCCTAAGCGGCGACCTTGCTCAGCGCGTCCTTGACGGCGGCAATGGCGTCTGCCGCCTTGTCGCCATCGGGGCCGCCACCCTGGGCCATGTCGGGGCGTCCGCCCCCACCCTGCCCGCCAAGCGCAGCAACCGCAGCCTTGACTAAGTCGACGGCGCTGACCTCGTTCGCCAGATCGCTTGTGACTCCGACCGCGACGCTGGCACGGCTATCATTGATCGCAACGAGGGCCGCGACGCCGGAACCGACACGCTGCTTCATTTCATCGACGGTAGAGCGTAGACTCTTGGGGTCGAGACCCTCCACGACCTGACCGAGGAAGGCACGGCCCGCGACCTGCTCTGGACCTGCGGCGTCAGCTTTGGCTGAACCGCCGCCCATCGCCAGCGCTTTCTTCGCCTCCGCGAGCTCGCGCTCCAGCCTACGTCTGTCTTCAATCAAGCTGGCCACGCGCCCGGGGACCTCGTCCGGCGAGGCCTTCAGCGCCGCGGCAGCTTCGCGGAGGCGGGCGTCGCGCTCGACCAACCACTGCCGCGCGGCTTCAGCCGTCAGCGCTTCAATTCGGCGCACCCCCGATGAGACGGCGCTTTCCGAAACGATCTTGAACAATTGGATGTCACCTAGTGCGTCGACGTGGGTGCCGCCGCACAGCTCGACCGAATAGTCGATCTCGTCGCTGCGACCCATGGACAGGACTCGGACCTCGTCACCATATTTCTCGCCGAACAGGGCCATGGCGCCGGCGGCGATCGCCTCGTCCGGGGTCATCAGGCGGGTGGTGACCTGCTGATTACCGCGGATCTGCGCGTTCACCTCAGCTTCGACCACCGCGATGTCCTCGGGTGTCAGCGCCGAAGGGTGGGAGAAGTCGAAGCGTAGCCGGTCGGGAGCGACGAGGCTGCCTTTTTGCGTAACGTGTGTGCCGAGCCGATGGCGCAGGGCGGCGTGCAGCAGGTGGGTGGCGCTGTGATTGGCGCGCACGCGGCCGCGACGATCCGCATCGACGCTCTGATGAAGCGCGTCACCGACCTTGACCTCTCCGGCTGCAATGTTGGTCAGCAGCGCGTGGAGCTTGCCAAGCGGCTTGGACGTATCCTCAACAATTCCCTCGAAGCCATTGACGGCACTCAATAATCCGGCGTCACCGATTTGTCCGCCGCTCTCGCCGTAGAATGGCGTCTGGTTGAGGACGATCTGGACCTTGTCGCCCTCGCCCGCCCGGTCGACACGCTGCCCGTCCTTGACGATCGCCTGAACGACGCCTTCGCCTTCATGCCCCGAGTAGCCGATGAACTCGGTGCTTCCGAGTTCCTCGGCCAGGTCGAACCAGAGTTCGTCGCTGCCCTTCTCACCGGAGCCCTTCCAGGCGGCGCGAGCAGCTGCCTTCTGCTCGGCCATGGCGGCGTCGAAACCTGCACGGTCGACCTGCAGCCCCCGCGCACGCAGAGCGTCCTCGGTGAGGTCGTAAGGGAAACCGTATGTGTCATAAAGCTTGAAGGCGGTCTCGCCCGGCAGCGTTCCGCCTTCGCCCATGTTCATGGTCGCTTCGTCGAGCAGGCGCAGGCCGTTGGCGAGCGTCTGGCGGAAGCGGGTTTCCTCCTGCGCCAGCGTTGCTTCGAGCAAAGGCTGCGCGCGGACCAGTTCCGGATAAGCGGCGCCCATCTCTGCGACCAAAGCGGGCACCAGGCGGTGCATCAAGGGCTCCTTGGCACCAAGGATGTGGGCGTGGCGCATTGCGCGACGCATGATCCGGCGGAGAACATAGCCCCTGCCCTCGTTGGCCGGGAGCACCCCATCCGCGACCAGGAAGCCGGATGAGCGAAGGTGATCGGCAATGACGCGATGGCTCGCCTGTTGCTCACCTTCCGCCTTGGTCTTCGTCAGTTCCTCGCTGGCGGCGATAAGAGCCTTGAAGGTGTCTGTGTCATAATTGTCGTGGACGCCTTGCATGACCGCAGCGACCCGCTCCAACCCCATGCCTGTGTCGATAGAGGGCCGCGGCAGGTCCGCAACGATCTCATCATTCTCCTGCAGATGCTGCATGAAGACGAGGTTCCAGATCTCGACAAAGCGGTCGCCGTCCTCGTCCGGGCTTCCGGGAGGGCCGCCGAAGATGTGCTCGCCATGGTCGTAGAAGATCTCCGAGCAGGGTCCGCTCGGCCCGTCCGGACCCATCGCCCAGAAATTGTCCTTGGTCGCGATGCGGATGATCCGCTCCTCGGGCAGCCCGGCGATCTTGCGCCACAGGTCGAACGCCTGGTCGTCTGTGTGATAGACGGTGGCGGTCAGCTTGTCCGGTGAAAGGCCCCACTCCTTCGTAAGCAGGGTCCAGGCATGGGTGATCGCCTGTTCCTTGAAATAGTCCCCGAACGAGAAATTGCCGAGCATCTCGAAGAAGGTGTGGTGACGCGCGGTATAGCCGACATTGTCGAGGTCGTTGTGCTTGCCGCCGGCGCGGACGCACTTCTGGCTGCTGACCGCGGTCGAATAAGGCCGGCTCTCCAGGCCGACGAAGACATTCTTGAACGGCACCATGCCGGCATTGACGAACATCAGCGTCGGGTCGTTGTGCGGGATCAGCGGCGCGGATGGCACGCGCGCATGGCCCGCACCCTCGAAATAGTCGAGGAAGGAGCGGCGGATGTCGTTAGTCGATGTCATGGCTAGAGGATGTAAATGCCCCTGCGCACCGCGGCAAGGAGACAAGGGGGCTTTGCAGCGACAAAGAAGCAACGCTAGGTCCAAGGAATGGCACGAAGCGCAGTCAAGATCCCGAGATACAGGCGCAAGCCGAAGCGGTCCTTCCTGAACAAGCTCGTCGGCACCATCGTCTGGACGGCTATCGCCTTTCTAGCCGGCTCGGTTCTTTGGGTGCTGGCCTACAAGGTGGTGAACCCGCCAATGACGCTGACTATGCTCGGCGACAGGATGGCGGGCCGTCGTTTGGACCAGGAGTGGATGCCGATCGAACAGATCGACCGCGACATGGTCCGCGCGGTGATCGCGGCCGAGGACAGCAAGTTCTGCCGCCACGACGGGTTCGACTGGGACGCCATCTCTGACGCGGCTCGGCGCAATGCGTCGGGCGGACGCATCCGCGGCGGATCGACGATCAGCCAGCAGACGGCGAAGAATGCCTTTTTGTGGCAGGGCGGCGGCTATTTCCGGAAAGGCGTGGAGGCCTACTTCACCTTCCTGATCGAGAACCTCTGGTCGAAGCGGCGGATCATGGAGGTGTACCTGAACGTCGCCGAGACCGGCATCGGCACCTATGGCGTCAACGCCGGGTCCGAGCGTTATTACAGCCATGACGCGAGCGCGATGAGCCGCACGGAGGCGGCACGGATCGCGGCCGTTCTTCCGCTGCCGAAAGAGCGCGGGGCTGTCACGCCCAAGGGTTTCACCAAGCGTTACGGCAACAGCATCACTGCGCGCATCGGCGTGGTCGCACGCGATGAACTCGACGCCTGCGTCTACGAAGGCGCGCCCGCGCCCCCAGAAAAGAATCCGCCCAAGTCCAGCAAGCCGACCAAGCTCCCCGGCGAGGATTATGAAAGCCAGCGGACCTTGCCACCGCTGGAGGCTGCGGTGAACGAGCTTGGCCCCCCGCCCCCGGCTGCGCTTGCTCCGGATCCAGAACCCGTCGCGGCGCCGGAAACGGAAGAGCCAGAGCCCGCCGTGGAACCCGCTATCGAAGCAACTCCGCCGTCTGAGGAAGCTCCCCCGCCGCCGCCGCAGTGATCCAAAGGGGGCGAGTTGCAAAAGGCTCGCAATAGGAACAGCAGCCCCGCCCCTCCGTTTGTCGGTCAAATCCCAAACACGGAGGATCACATGGCCACGCGTACCCAGAGCCGGACCACCAATCGCAGCACCGGCGGCACCAACAAGAGTTCAGGCGACCAGAGCCGTTCGCGCTCG
Source organism: Sphingomonas piscis (assembly GCF_011300455.1). Lineage (NCBI taxonomy): Bacteria > Pseudomonadati > Pseudomonadota > Alphaproteobacteria > Sphingomonadales > Sphingomonadaceae > Sphingomonas > Sphingomonas piscis. Next base: position 17,734 of record NZ_CP049869.1, on the reverse strand, counting down.
GCAGAGAGCAACCGCAACGAGAATCGCTCGGGTGACGAGCGTAGCGCTTTTTCCTTCGGCAAAAGCAGCGGTACCGGCGCTCTCGTCGGCGCAACCCTGGCGGGGGTCGCCATTGGCATGGCGGCGAACTACGGTCGCAAGTTCCTGATGCAAGGCCTGGAGGCCACCGTTGGAGACTGGGACGCGATCCTCGCGACCGAACATGACGCGGCGCTCGCCATCTTCGACAAGATGCTCGCAACCGACGAGAGCCAGACCTTCAAGCGCAAGATGCTGCTGATGAAGCTTACCCATGCGCTCGACAAGCATGCGCATCAGGAAGAGATGGTGGTCTATCCTGCACTTCGCGAAGCCGGCATCCGCGTCGAGGCCGACCAGCTCGAAGAAGAGCATGGCGAGGTCAAAACCTACCTCTACAAGCTGCAGCAAATGGGCGCCGACTCGCCCACGTGGCTGGAGACGGTGCGCGAGTTCCGGGCGCTCATTTCACGCCATGCGCATATGGAAGAGGAAGAGGTCTTCCCGAGCTTCAAGCAGAACCTCACCGAAGAACAGAACGCCAAGATCACGAATCTCGTCAATCGCGACGGTTTCTGGATGGCGTGAATTTAGGCCCTCTCCCGCAAGGCGGGGGAGGGCTTTCCTACCCGACGAGCGCCAGCTTGGGCGGTTCCTGCACCGAAAGGTCGATGCTGCCTTCGCCGGCGATACGTTCGAGCCTTGAGCCAAGCTCCGCATCCAGCGTGAAGTCGCGGCCGGCAACCACGACGGCCTCACCCCCCGATGTCAGGGGAATTAGAACGCGGACGAGGCCCGAACCGCCCCGTGCCGACAGCAACTCTCGCGACAGGCTTGCAATGATCCCGGGCTCATTCACCCTTATCGTCATCTGCAACCGCGAACGCTGGGCGAGCTGCTCGATCGGCTGAAGCTTCTTGATGGCAACACGGGGCATCTCATCGCCTTCGCGCCGGTCGAGTTCGACCGTCAGCAGCGCACATGCCTGCTTGCGTGCCGCTTCTTCCAGCGCTGCCGTTGCCTCGTCGTCGAAAGCCGTGGCGGTGAACTGCCCGGAGGAATCGCTCAACGTCGCCATCATATAGCGGCGGCCCTTCGCCGAGGTGCGCCAGCGCGCTTCCTCGACCATCCCGGCCATCGTTGCCATGACCCGGCTATCTGCCGCGATCGGGACGGTAGCCAAGTCGGCGAAAGTCTTGACCTTGTGGGCAGCCAGCAAATGCTTGTGAGCGTCGATCGGATGCGCGGAAAAGTAGAAGCCGAACGCATCGCGCTCAGCCGCCATCCGTTCGGCTAACGTCCAGGAGGCGTCTTTCGGTAAGCGGATCGGCGCGACTTCCGAGTCTCCCCCGCCGCCACCAAAGAGACCGCCTTGTCCGCTCGCGCGTTGTTCGGCGGCGCTAGACGCATGAGCGAGGATCGTCTCGGCGGCCGCAAAGATCGCGGCGCGGTCAGGTGCCAGACCGTCGAACGCACCTGCGGCGGCAAGGCTTTCAAGCTGGCGTCGGTTGAGCTGGCGCGGATCGATCCTGGCCGCGAAGTCCTCGAGGCTCTTGAACGGCCCGTTCGCCTCGCGCTCGGCAACCAGCACCTCCATCGCACCCTCGCCCACGCCCTTGAGCGCGCCGAGCGCGTACCGAACCTTGCCATCCTCTACCGAAAAGTCGGCACGGCTACGGTTGATGTCGGGCGGCAGCACCTCGACGTCGCCGCGCTGCGCATCCTCGACGAAGATGGCGAGCTTGTCGGTCTGGGCCATGTCGAAGCTCATCGACGCGGCGTAAAATTCGGCGCGGTGGTGCGCCTTCAGCCAGGCGGTATGATAAGCGACCAGCGCATAGGCAGCCGCGTGGCTCTTGTTGAAGCCATAGCCCGCAAATTTGTCGATCAAGTCGAACAGCTCGTTGGCTTTCTCGGGCGAGATGTCCTTGGCGGCGCAGCCATCGACGAAACGGACCCGCTGCGCGTCCATCTCGCTCTGAATCTTCTTGCCCATGGCGCGGCGAAGCAGGTCGGCGTCGCCCAGCGAGTAGCCGGCAAGCACCTGAGCCGCCTGCATCACCTGCTCCTGGTAGACGAAGATGCCGTAGGTTTCCTGGAGCACCTCCTCGAGCATCGGATGGGGATAAGCGAGCTCGGCGCGGCCATTCTTGCGATCGCCGAACATCGGGATGTTGTCCATTGGGCCCGGGCGGTAGAGAGAGACGAGCGCGATGATGTCACCGAACGCCGTGGGGCGCACCGCCGATAGTGTGCGCCGCATGCCTTCCGATTCTAGCTGGAACACGCCGACCGTATCGCCACGCTGGAGCAGTTCGTAGACCTCGCCGTCATCCCAAGCGAGCGCGGCAAGATCGACCTCGACCCCCTGCTCGCCAAGCAGCCGCTGTGCTTCCTTCAGCACCGACAAGGTTTTGAGGCCAAGGAAATCGAACTTCACCAGCCCGGCAGCCTCGACATATTTCATGTCGAACTGCGTAACCGGCATGTCGGAGCGCGGGTCGCGGTAGAGAGGGACAAGTTCGTCGAGGGCGCGGTCGCCGATCACCACGCCCGCTGCGTGGGTCGAACTGTGGCGCGGCAGGCCTTCCAGCTTCATCGCCAGGTCAAACAGGCGCTTCACGTCCTTGTCGCCGCGATACTCCGAGATGAGTTCCGGAACGCCGGCGAGCGGACCTCCAGATCTGTCGCGGGCGCGGCCCAGCGCGCGTTCCAGGGTCCACGGGTCCGCAGGGAGGTTCGGGATCAGCTTGGCGAGCCGGTCCACTTGCCCGTAGCTCATCTGCAGCACGCGGCCGGTGTCCTTGAGAACTGCGCGCGCCTTCAGACGTCCGAAGGTGATGATCTGCGCCACCTTGTCCCGGCCGTACTTTCCCTGGACGTAGGTAATGACCTTGTCCCGGTGCGTTTCGCAGAAGTCGATGTCGAAGTCTGGCATCGACACGCGTTCCGGGTTGAGGAAGCGCTCGAACAGAAGGTTGAGCTCGATCGGGTCGAGGTCGGTGATCGTCAATGCCCACGCGACCAGCGAGCCTGCGCCCGAACCGCGGCCCGGACCGACGGGAATGTCGCTCGCTTTCGCCCATTTGATGAAGTCTGCGACGATCAGGAAGTAGCTCGCGAACCCCATCCGGGTGATGACGTCGATTTCGAAGTCGAGGCGCTGGTTATAAAGGTCGCGGTCGACGTCGGCCCGTCCTTGCAGACGAGCCTCAAGCCCGCTCACCGCATCGCGCCGCAGTGTCTCGTCCTCATTGTCGGACAGGCGGGGCAGGATAGGTTTGCGCTTCGGTGCGGCCACGAAACAACGCTGCGCGACCACAGCCGTGTTCGCGACCGCTTCAGGCAAGTCGATGAAGAGCTGGGTCATCGCGGCCTGATCCTTGAGCCAGGCGTCGGGCGAAGACGTCACTCGTTCGGCGCTCTCCACATAAGCGGAATTGGCGATGCACAGCATGGCATCGTGCGCGGCATGGAAGCTGGGGTCCGCGTAGAAGGCCGGGTTGGTGGCGACGAGCGGCAGGTCGTTCGCATAAGCAAGATCGATCAACCCGTCTTCCGCCGCTTCCTCCAGCGGATCGTTGCGGCGGATGATCTCGACGTAAAGACGGTCGCCGAACAGCTGCTGGAGGCGGTCGAGATGTTCCTTGGCTTTCGTCGCCTGCCCATCGGCGAGCAGCTTGACCACCGCCCCTTCCCGACCCGCGGTGAGCGCAATCAACCCGCCGCCATATTCCTCCAGGGTCGTGAACGGCACATGCGGTTCATCGGCGAGTGGACGGTCGAGATGTGCCGCCGAGACCAGTTTGCAAAGGTTGGCATAGCCCTCCTCGTCCTTCGCCAGCAGGACCAGCCAGTCGATCTCGGACGAGCCGCTCTCGACCGGGCGGCGCACCGCCAGCGTCGTACCGACGATCGGCTGAACGCCCTTCTTCGTGCAATATTCGCTGAACTGCATTGCGCCGTAGAGACCATTGCGGTCGGTCATCGCGACCGCCGGAAACCCCAGCTTGGCGGCTCGCTCCGCGATGGTCGCCGGCTCCATCGCCCCTTCCAGCATGGTGAAGGAGGAGTAGACTCGAAGAGGAACGTACGGGGTGGTCACATCCCCGAATATGCGGGCACAGGGCGCGTCAGGAAAGGCGCTGCCTTGGATTTATCCCCAGCTTAGCGCGGGGGTGCCCAGCGGCCGGACATGATGTCCGAAATCTCGCGGATGCGGCCTTGATATGCGTCGGCAATGCAGGCGTCGGACGTGCATCGGTCACGATAACTTAGGAAGCGGGTGCGCGATCGCTGGAGCATTTCCCGCTCGCCCGGTGTCGCGTCGGCAATGGCACGACCGAACTGGGAGGCCATCTGACGATCCAGCGAGGCGAGATCGCTGCTGGAGCAAACCGCGCGCTCGCCCCGAGTCCGTGCATTGGCGCAATTGAAGCTTGGTCGCGTCGTCGCCGTCGGCTGCGACGCAGAAGGCTGCTGGGGTCGTGCCACCGGCGGCGGAGGCGCAACCGGCACCGGTGCGAGCGGGTCAGGCGTGGCCTCTCCCGGACCGTCGTACGTAGGATCGGCGCTGTTCGAAAGCGGATCGGATGATGGTGAGGTCTGAGGCGAAGCCGTTCGCGCCAGCGTCGCCAGAGGGGTGACGATCGCATCGGCTTTGTGGAGGGTCAGCACATCGCCGGCGCCATCCGCCGACCGCTGCAACTCATAATCCACCTCTGCGACCAGCGTGCGGCGGCCGCCGACGACGGCAACCCCCGGCGGGAGGTCCAGCGCAAGCTGCCCGGAACAATAGACCGATCCGCGATCCTCATCCTCTCGTTCCATCACCGGGCGGTCCACCCTAAGCGCTGCATAAGCTGCGAGCGAGTCGAATGCCGCCTGGTCGCTTCCCCTCACCTGCGCAGCGCGGCGGAACAGGTCGCGTTTGATGAGGTCGTAGGTCTTGGCGCTGGCACACCGTTTTTCCGGATCTGCCGAGGCGCTGGCGCTGCTCTCGTCGCCATTCAATTTGTCCTGATCGGCATCGCCCTGGCGTGCCAGCAGCAAACCCCCGACCAGCAGCACAAGCAAGGCACCCGCGATCAGGGCAACGGTTACGGGATTAAGCCGGTTCATGACGGCGCCAACGCCCGTACCACCAACTCGGCTCCGCTCAATTCAGTCTTCCCTCGTGAAGCCGGACGACTCGGTCCATCTTGGCCGCCAGCCGCTCATTGTGGGTCGCTACCAGCGCCGCGCTCCCCTCTTCCCTGACGAGCTTCAAAAACTCGCCGAACACCTTGTCGGAAGTCGCCTCATCCAGGTTCCCCGTTGGCTCGTCGGCGAGCACCAGCGGCGGCCGGTTGGCGAGAGCACGAGCGACCGCTACCCGCTGCTGCTCGCCGCCCGACAGCTTGGCCGGACGATGGTCCAGGCGGCTTGCAAGCCCAAGACCGGACAGGAGCTGCTCGGCACGCTGCACAGCGGTTGGCATGTCGGCACCTCTCACCAGCTGAGGCAGAACGACATTCTCGCGAGCGTCGAACTCCGGCAGCAGATGGTGGAACTGGTAGACGAAGCCGAGCAGGTCGCGGCGAAGCTCCGTCCGGCCATTATCGTCGAGGTCGGCCGCCTCTCGCCCATTCAGGCGAATGCTGCCCTCGAAGCCGCCTTCAAGTAGCCCTACGGCCTGGAGCAAGGTCGATTTTCCCGAGCCCGACTGGCCAAGCAGCGCAACGATCTCACCCGGCTGCACCGCCAGATCGACACCCCGCAAAACTTCAAGGGTCACGTCGCCCTGGGTGAAGCTGCGCCGAAGCTCGGTCGTCTGAAGAACCGGCTCACTCATATCGCAGCACCTGTACCGGGTCCGTGGCGGCCGCGCGGCGCGCCGGGAAGAGGGTCGCGAAGAAGGTCAGCACGAGCGTGACCAGCACAATGGCCGCAACTTCGATTGGATCGGTCTTCGACGGCAGCTCGGAAAGGAAGCGAACGGATGGATCCCACAAATTCTGGCCGGTGACCAATTGGATGAAGTTCACCACCGATTGGCGGAAGAAAAGGAAGATCGCGCCAAGAAGGACACCCGCAAGGATGCCGACCGTCCCGATCGTCAGCCCCACGGTCATGAACACGCGGGTCATGGCTTGCCGCGTCGCACCCATGGTCCTCAGGATCGCGATATCCCGCGTCTTCGAGCGAACCAGCATGATGAGCGAGGATGCGATGTTGAAGGCTGCGACCAGGATGATGATGCACAGCACAACGAACATGGCGACCCGCTCCACCTCCAGCGCTTCGAACAGCGCCGAGTTCATCTGCCGCCAATCGACGATGATCCCGCGCCCGCGGACGAGGTTCTGAAGCGGCGCGACGATCTCTCCCACCCGATCCGGATTGTCCGTCTGGAGCTCAATCATTCCGACTTCGTCGCCCATCATCATGAAGCTTTGAGCATCCTCGATCGGCATGATCACGAAGCTTTTGTCGAAATCATAGACGCCGGCCTCGAACACCGCGCCGACGGTGAAGGAGACGATCCGTGGGACAGTACCGACGACGGTGCTTCGCCCTTCCGGGCTGATCAGGCTGATCTCACTGCCCGGGAAGGCGCCAAGCATTTTGGCCAATTCGGAGCCGATCGCGACTTGGTTGCTGCCCGGCGTGATCGACCTGATGTCGCCGGACAGCACGTTCGAGGTGATCGTCTTGTTGGCGCGCAGATCCTCGACACGCATGCCGCGCACCAGGACGCCTTCGACGCGGCCGTTGGTGGAGGCCATCAGCGGCTGAACGATCAGCGGCAATGCGGAGGTAACTCCGGGCGTCTTTTTAGCTTGGTCGGCGATCTGCCGCCAATTGCCCAAGCGGCCCTCGTAGCCCTGCACCAATGCATGGCCGTTCAGCCCGACGATCTTGTCGAACAGCTCCGCGCGAAAGCCGTTCATCACACTCATGACGATGATCAGAGCCGCGACACCAAGGGCCACCGCACCCACCGAGAAACCCGCCACAACAAAGATGAAGCGCTCGCCCTTCTCCGGAAGGAGGTAGCGCCGAGCAATCATCCGCTCGTAGCGGTTGAGGATCATGAAGTAAGCCTTGAAAGGGCGGCCTCGAGGCTGAGTTCTTCTTTCTGACCGGTCGCGCGACGCTTAAGTTCAACTGTGCCGCTGGCAATCCCGCGCGGACCGACAACTAGCTGCCAGGGCAATCCGATGAGGTCCATCGAGCCCAATTTTACGCCGCCGCGCTCGTCCCGGTCATCATAGAGCGTTTCCACGCCGCCAGCTGTCAGTTTGCTGTACAGGTCGTCCGCCGCTGCACTGCTAGGGGCATCGTCAGCACGCATGGTGACCAGCCCAACCTTCCAGGGCGCAACCTCTTCTGGCCAGATAATTCCGTGCTCGTCGTGGCTCGCTTCGATGATCGCACCGACGAGGCGCGAGACACCGATCCCGTAACTTCCCATCATCGGCGTGACGTTGCTGCCGTCGGGACCAGACACCTTGAGCCCCATCGCCGTCGAGTATTTGTCGCCGAAGTAGAAGATGTGTCCGACCTCGATGCCGCGGCCGGTGCGGCGGCGATCCTCCGCGACGTCGTTCCAGCGAGCCTCGTCGTGCGTTTCGTCCGTGGCGGAGTAGGTCGAGCTGACCTCATCGAACAGGCGTTGCAGCCCATCAGCGTCGCCATAGCTCAGGCCCGACTGCGACCAGTCGAACTCCTCGAACGCCGCGTCGTAGAAGACCTCGCTTTCACCGGTAGGGGCAAGAACGATGAATTCATGGCTGAGATCGCCGCCAATCGGTCCCGAGGCCGCCTTCATGGGCACCGCGCGAATGCCGAGCCGCTGGAAGGTCCGCAGGTAAGCCAGCAATTGCGTGTAATAGCTCTGCCGCGCTCCTGCTTCGTCGAGATCGAAGCTGTAGGCGTCCTTCATCAGGAACTCGCGGCCGCGCATCACGCCAAAGCGCGGGCGAACCTCGTCGCGGAACTTCCACTGGATATGGTAGAGCGTGCGCGGCAGGTCGCGATAGCTCCGGACGTCGTCGCGAAATAGCGCCGTCAGCATCTCTTCGTTGGTCGGACCGTAAAGCATTTCACGGTCATGCCGGTCGCGAATGCGCAGCATTTCGGGACCATAGGCGTCGTACCTGCCGCTCTCCCGCCACAGCTCCGCCGACTGGACGGTCGGCATCAGCATTTCGATCGCTCCGGCTCGGTCCTGCTCTTCGCGGACGATCTGTTCGATCTTGCGAAGCACGCGGTAGCCGAGTGGCAGCCAGGCGTAGATGCCAGCAGCTGTTTGCCGGACCAACCCGGCACGAAGCATCAGCTTGTGACTGACGATCTGGGCGTCCGAGGGACTTTCCTTGAGGACGGGCAAAAATGCTTGGGAAACACGCATAAGGCGCCTCTAGGCGGAGCGTTCATGGCTTGCAATCCAGCCTCATTGTTGCCCCGCAAGCACAGGTGTGACTCAAATCGCAAGGTGTCGGGTCAAGGACGGTGACAAAAGGTACGAATCGCGGCAGTCCTCCTCTTCTCGAATGAGCGTGCTCCCGTGCGAGCGTTCGGGAACGGTCCGCTTGAGGGAGATCGGATCGTTTAAGGGGGCTGACGGGCAATCGTCACGCAGGACGCCCGGATCGCAAACAAGCGGTCCGGGCGTTTGCTTTATCAAGCCACTTTTCGGCCCGGCTCACCTTTCTGAGCGAGCAGTTCGGCGACCTTCCGCGCAGGCATCGGTCTGGCAAATAGAAAGCCCTGAACCGACGAGCAGCCTTGGCTGCGGAGCTCGGCTAATTGGCTATCTTCTTCCACGCCTTCCGCGGTCGTTTCCATGCCGAGCGCTCCGGCGAGATCGGTGATCGCACGCACCACCGCGACGGCACCCGGCCGGACCAGCAGGTTCTGGATGAAGCTGCGATCGATCTTCAACTTGTCGAAGGGGAAGCTCTGCAGATAGCTCAGCGAGGAATAGCCCGTGCCGAAATCGTCAAGAGCAATGCGCACGCCGATCGCGCGAAGGCTGTGGAGAAGCTTCATTGTCGCTTCGGTTCCGGCAAGGAAGACGGACTCGGTGATCTCAATCTCCAGGCGTTGCGGCTCGAGCCCGCTGCTCGCCAAAGCCTGAAGAATCGTCTCGGCCAAGCCGGGCCGCTGAAGCTGGATGGGCGAAACGTTCACCGCCACGCGGACATGCTCCGGCCATGACTTCGCCTGCCGGCACGCTTCGTGGAGCGCCCAAGCGCCGATGCGAACGATCAAGCCCGTGTCTTCCGCAACGGGGATGAAGTCGGTCGGAGAGATCTGCCCGCGTGTGGGATGATTCCACCGCATGAGCGCTTCGAACGAACCGATGCGATGCTTGTCGAGGTCGAAGAGCGGTTGATAGTGAAGTTCAAACTGACCCTGCTCGATCGCAATTCGAAGGTCGTTCTCAACCCGGCGCCGCGCCTGCGCGCGTTCGTTCAGCGTCTCCTCGAAGAAAGCGTAAGTGCCTCGCCCCGCCTCCTTGGCGCGGTACAGTGCCAAGTCGGCACTCTTCAGCAAGATGCCGCATTCGGTCCCGTCCTCCGGGCCAAGCGCGATACCGATACTGGTCGAGGGAACGATCTGCTGACCCTCAATCATCAGCGGCTGACCGACCGCATCAAGCAGTTCGCGTGCTAACCGTTCCACTTCGTTCGGCTCGCCGCGAAGACTTTGGACGGCGACGAACTCATCCCCGCCAAGGCGGGCGACGAAGTGGCCCTTCGCCGTATCTGCGACCCTCCCAGCAACCGCAATCAGCAGAGCGTCCCCCGCCGGGTGACCCATCGTATCGTTGACCGATTTGAAGCGATCGAGGTCGAGGCAGTGCAAGGCGATACCCGCCTGCCCCTCCGCGGCGCTGCGCAAGCAATGGTCGACGTGGCGCTGGAACATGGATCGGTTCGGAAGCCCGGTCAGCACGTCATTGTAGGCCAGGTGCGTGATCCGGCGTTCGCGCTCTTCGATCTTTTCGACCATGTCGTTGAAGCTGGAGGACAGACGCGCGAGTTCGTCGTGCCCTTGGACCACAACTTTGGCATGCTCGCCCGCGGCAAGCCGGCCGGCGGCTTCGTCAAGCTTGGCCAGCGGCTTGGTGATCCGCCGGGAAGCCCGCCAGGTGGCAAACGCAACCAGCAGAACGCCGATCAACGTCACCGCAAGCAATGCGAACCGCAGCCGATTGGCCGCAGCAAGTGCCTTGGCTTTAGGATAGGCGAGTAGAAGGATCGCACGTGACTTGCCCGACAGGGTCGGTAACGGCTGGGTGAGTGCGATTGCGGGTTCGCCCGCATATTGCATCTCGAACGCCCCCACCGCCGACGCATGGGCATCCGCAACTCTGGCGATGCGGTCCTCGACCCCGCGGATCGAATTGGTGGCATTGACCCACTGTCCATCGCGGCGGACGAGCACGGACGCCTTGAGCGGAATGGCCGACAGCCGCTCGAGGCTTCGCATCTGCGCCTCGTCGAGGTCGGCGGCAAACACCACCCAACCGACCAGATTGGGCGCGAGCACGGGTGCGGCGGCAAGCTGGCGGGGCTGACCCTCGATATCGGCGATGCCGGCAAGGCGCCCTTCGTCAAGTGACGTCCAAAGGCTTTCTGCCTCTGCCGGTGAAACTTCGCCGTCCAAGGCGCTGACGGCGCCGTCCATGCCGACAAGAAACGCGTCGTCGACGTTAAGCCGCGCGCGTGCATTCTCCAACGCTGACAGCCCTGTTGCGGTGTCCCCCGTCGCAACCGCTGCCCTGAAGCCGAAATCCTTGGCGAGCAGGTCGGCGCCATCCTGAAGCTCGTCGCTGCGCAAGTGCCACAAGCGATCGTAGACCGCGCCGCTCGATTGCAGCTGGCTCTTTACCTGATTGGCGGCATTGCTGGAGATCAGGGTCGAAAGCACGGCGGACACGACCAGCATTGCCGCGGCGAAAAGCACCGCGAATTGTAACGTTAAGCGCGCACTCAAGGACGATAGCCGACCCATCAATATCCGCTGCTGCTATGCATCGGCGGAGGGCGCAGGCGGACGGCGACCTTGACGGCCCGTTCGTTGGGACGAAGCTGCCGAACCATCTGATTGCCAGGCGATCGAAGGTAGGGGTGCCACACTGTCAGGGCACCCGCAGGCGGCGCATCGCCGAAACGTACAATGCCACGGCTGTCGGTAGTCGCCGCGAACGCGGTGTCGCTCACGTAGAGGAAAGCGGACATGCTGTCGTGAATGTTGCAGCCGAGCGGGACCACACCCGCCTTGTCGAACCGGATGCTTCGAGATTGGTCCTTGGCGAAGAGCTTGAGCTCGAACTTTTTCGCCGCCGAGAAGCTGTAGACGTGGTGCTTGGTGGGATCGAGGTTGGGGAAGGACACGGTCGCTCCGACCGGCACGACGGCCACGAACGGGCGGAATTGCATGTCCTTTTGCGCGATCGCGTAACCGGCGCCCACGCGCGGTCTCACCGATACGCCTGCTGGGCGAAACGCAACCACCGCATTCTGAACCGGCTTTCCGGCTGCATCCAGCACCTGCGCCACCAGCGGAGATGCAACGGCAGGGGTGACGAAACTCAGGGCTGCAAGAAGCGTGAAAGGGCGAAGCATGCGACGCTGTAGTCGGCTGACAGTAAACAGCGGTTCGCCGGACATGGTTACCAGAAGAAGCGGATAGACACCTGCAGTTGTGTCTGCGTCTGCCTCGCCGCCAGCCCGATCTCTTCCCGCTGCCCTCGACGGCTGCTGACGTGAAGCGCTTCGGCAATGCCCGTCAGCCCTGCCGCAAGCGGGTGGGAGTAAGCCAGTAGCGCTGCCCGCCCCGGCTCACCGGCATCTTGCGTCAACAAGCTGCCATTTTGCCGCACATGAAATTTCTCGATCCGCGCTGCCAACTTGCCTTTGCCGAGCGGATGCGTGGCGAGGAGGAAGGCTGCTTTGAACCGTGCATCGACCCACAATCGCCCCTGTTCTTCAATCCCCATCTGGGTGCGGCCCACCATCGCCTGCCCCTTGATCTCCAGTTCTCCGAGTGGACGCGCGACTGCCGCAACCTGCTGGAACCGCGTACGCCAGCCCCATTCCAACTCCTCGTTTACCCATTCGGGCCGTGCGCGATTATCGTAGCGGAACAGTTCGAGCCGGACGTTGTCGGGGGTCTGCCACGCGACCCTGGCATAATAGCCGGGACGGCGTGCAAACCCTGGGCTCACGTCGAGCAGTGGATGGGTGTATTGCGGCTGATAATATTCAAGCTCCTCGGGTAGCGGCGGCAGTGGCTGGCGATTAACGGCCAGCGTGCGCCGGTCGTGGAGCGCCCAGCCGCGGAACGCCAGCAGGGTTCCGGCGGTATCGTTGGCGGACATTATCGCCGCCGTGGCACTCAGATTATGACCGTTGAGATCGGCAGCAATCGTCGCTTCGGCCGCCAGGGGGCGCAGCTCTTCCGCCACCCAGCTGTTGATCGCGGAGGGTGTGACCGTGTCGGTGACATGCCAATCGGCCCCGCCGTGCTCGGTGGAGATCGGCGGCCACATCAGACCAGCACGCGCTGAAAAGCTGAGCCCGTCGCGACGCATCGGCTTGAAGGAGGCGAAGGCCTCACTTAGCCCCGCTTCGCTTCGCTCTCCTCCCTGGATCGAGGCTACAACGGTCGCGGACCAGGCAAAGCCGGCACGCGGCTGCCACACGATGTTGGCACTTCCAAGCTCCGGCTTGATGCGGAACTCACCTCCCGCTCCACCGCTGGAGCGAAGCTTGCCGAACCCTTCGTCGATCCAAGACCGCTCGCCCGAGGCGCCGACCAGGCGGGCGTCGCCGGTCAGGGACAGCACGGACGGCGTGAGCAGTTCGACATCGGCGGCAGTCGCCGCCTGCCCCGAAGCGAAGCTCATGCAAAACAAGGTCATTAACAGCAGTGCACGCATCGGGGAGATGCTTAACCGGTTCCGGTTAACATCTTTTTGGGGCTGGCTTGCGCATCAGAAACGTGCAACCCGACATCAAACATCAGGCTCTGGGGAGAGGCTCGACATGAAAGTGGGTAGGTTGCTTGCGGCCGGCGTAATCGCGTCGGTCATTCAGATCAGCGCAGCCGGCGGTCAGCAAACAGCTTCCGTTCCTTATCGCAATCTGGCCCTCAGTCCCGAACAGCGTGCCGCCGACCTCGTGTCGCGAATGACGCTCGAGGAGAAAGCAGCGCAGGCGGGCCATACGGCTCCTGCGATCAAGCGTCTCGGCGTGCCTGAATACAATTGGTGGAACGAAGGGCTTCACGGCGTTGCCCGGGCCGGCATCGCCACCGTCTTCCCGCAGGCGATCGGCATGGCCGCGACCTGGGACCCCGAGTTGATGCACGAGGCTGCCGACGTCATCAGCACCGAATTCCGCGCCAAGTTTGCAGAGCGCGTCCATCCCGACGGGAGCAGCGACTTCTACCGCGGCCTGACCGTCTGGTCGCCGAACATCAACATCTTCCGCGATCCGCGCTGGGGTCGTGGCCAGGAGACCTACGGCGAGGACCCCTTTCTGACGAGCCGGATGGGCATATCGTTCATCAAGGGCCTGCAGGGCGATAATCCACGCTATTTCAAGACGATCGCCACCTCCAAGCATTTCGCGGTGCACAGTGGGCCGGAGTCGAACCGTCATCGTCAGAACGTGGACCCGAGCCCGCGTGATCTCGAGGACACCTACCTGCCTGCCTTCCGCGCGACCGTGACGGAGGGCGGCGTGCAATCGATCATGTGCGTCTACAACAGTATCTACGGCGTGCCCGGCTGCGCCAACCCGATGCTGATGCAGCAGCACCTGCGCGACGCCTGGGGCTTCCCCGGTTACGTCGTGTCCGATTGCGGCGCGGCTGCGAACATCTACCGCCCCGACGCCCTCGCCTACACGAAGACGGCGCCGGAGGGCGTGGCGGTCGGCTTCAAGGCGGGCATGGACCTGATCTGCGGCGACTATCGCAACAATCTGACGACCGATGCCGACAATATCGTCGCGGCGGTGAAGGCCAACCTCCTGCCGCAGGCGGTGCTCGACCGCTCGGTCCAGCGGCTGATGGAGGCGCGGATCCGCTTGGGGATGTTCGACCCGGCGGGCGTCAATCCGTACGCCAACATCACCGCAAAGGATTACGACACGCCGGCACACCACGCCAAGGCGCTGGAAATGGCGCGTGAGTCGATGGTGCTGCTGAAGAACGAAGGCAATCTGCTGCCGTTCAAGGGGGCGCCGCGTACCATCGCGGTGGTCGGTCCGAACGCCGACAGCTTCGACACACTGGTCGGCAATTACTACGGAACACCGTCCAAGCCGGTGACGGTTCTTGACGGCATCCGCGCCCGCTTCCCACAGTCGCGCATCCTGTATTCGCAAGGGACCGGATTGGTCGGCCCGGCGGAGTTGCCGGTACCCGAGAACGTCTTCTGCATCGACATGGCGTGCTCGGCTCCCGGGTTGAAGGCCGAAACTTTCAACGGCCCGAACCTCGAAGGGCGGGCGGTGACGACCCGGACCGACCGTTCGCCGCGAGTCAGCTGGACGGGCGACCGCCTCAGCTCGATGCGTTGGACCGGTACCATCCAGGCGCCTCAATCAGGCGAGTTCCGCTTCCGGCTCGCAAGCGAGAATGGCTACCGTGTGTGGATCGGCGACAAATTGGTCGTCGACGAATGGGGCGTCGGCGACGCACCGTCCATTTATTCCAATGGGATACAGCTTGAAGCTGGCAAGAGGTATCCGATCCGCGTCGAGGGCTTTCAGCGTGGCGCGCGGGGCCAGCAGCAGCTGGTCTGGAGCGTTCCCGGCGACAATGGCGAGGAAGCGATCGCCTTCGCCAAACAGGCCGACGTCGTTGTCTTCGTTGGCGGCCTATCGGCACGTGTCGAGGGCGAGGAGATGCGGGTCGAAGCGCCGGGCTTTGCCGGCGGCGATCGCACCAGCCTCGATCTTCCCGCTCCTCAGCAACGCCTGCTCGAGCGCGTCCATGCGACGGGTAAGCCCGTTGCGCTGGTCCTCATGAGCGGCAGCGCGCTGAGCGTGAACTGGGCTGACAAGAACATTCCGGCGATCGTTCAGGCCTGGTACCCTGGCGGAGACGGCGGTCATGCGGTCGCGCAGCTGCTGGCCGGCGACTACAGCCCGGCGGGCCGCCTGCCGGTGACCTTCTACCGCTCGGCCGATCAGCTGCCCGCCTTCACCGATTACAAGATGGAAGGCCGCACCTACCGCTTCTTCAAGGGGGACGTGCTTTATCCGTTCGGTCACGGTCTCAGCTACTCAAGTTTCACCTACGCCAAGCCGCGGGTCAGCGACGCGACGGTGAAGCCGGGTGGTACGGTCGAGGTCTATGTCGACGTGACGAACAGCGGCGCCCGTGACAGCGATGAAGTTGCGCAGCTTTACGTCGCGCATCCTGGCATCGCGGGCACGCCGATCCGGTCGCTCCAGGGCTTCAAGCGCGTCTACCTTCGTGCGGGCGAGACCAGGACCCTGACCTTCCGGCTGCAGGATCGCGCCTTGAGCGTGGTGGATGCCAAGGGCGTCCGCCGAGTCCGACCGGGTACCGTCGACATCTGGGTCGGCGGCGGCCAGCCGGTCAGCCGGCCTGGGCTGGCGCGGGCTCCGGGTGTCCGCACCAGCTTCCGGATCACGGGCGAGAAGCTGCTGCCGAAATAGGTTAGCGGCCCCACACCCGAGCGGCAAAGTCTAGAAAGGCTGGCCAGTTCGGCTCATTCGTGTGCCCGCCGTCGTGCTGACGAAAGGCGATGGTTCCAGCAGCGCGGGTCTCGTTGATCGCTGGCGGCGTGCTGCCGACGAGACCTGGGCGGCCAAGGAGGCGATAAGCGGCCGACGCCTCGCGGGCGGCGATGAAGCTGCCGCGCGGGTCGACCCAGCCATCCTCCTTGATCATCCCGGCGCCGACGAAGATGGGACGCGGTGCCGCCATGGCCAGCAAGGAATGCGCATCGAATGGCAAATCGCCAGTCTCCAGCGGCCCTCCATATTTCAGGAAGGCCGGGGCAAACCAATGATACTCGCCCGACGCGGTGAGGTTTTCCACGCGCTCGCCGAAGTTGCGGCGGAGGATCTTGGCTCCGCCCGCACCGGAAGACCCGATGAAGCCGAGCGAGAAGCGCTGGTCAAAGGCCATCGTGACCGCGGCGGCCTTGCCGTATCGCGACAGGCCTTCGATCGCGACCCGGCGCGAATCGATGCGCGGGTCCGCTGAGAATAGGTTGTAAGCCTGGCTCGCTCCCCAGGCCCAGGCCCGAAGCGCCCCCCAGTCGTGCAATGCACGCGGCCGCCCACCAGCCGTGATGCCGATGATGCCCTCGCTGAGACCGGCACCGTCGTCAGGCTGGACCGTGTTGGGCACCAGCACAGCATAACCCCACCCGCGGCGAAGAATTTGCGCTTGCCACGGATTGGCGGGCTCCGGCCGTGCAGGACCGGGGAACCGGAAACCTTCGGGGAAGCCAAACTCGAGGATCACCGGCACCCTGCCCTTGGCGTTGGCAGGCAATGTCAGGCTGAGGTCGACGGCGAGCGCGCTCCCCGGCACCATTCCCCGATACTTGCGTGACAGGGTGGCGAAACCGAACTTTTGCCGAGGTCCCTCTTCAACCTTGCTCCAGCGGAGCGACGGTGCATTGCTTGGGACGCGACCGTACATCTCGTCTTCAAGCAGGCGGATCAACTCCGGACGGCGGCTGCTGCGCCACCAGCGTGCGTTCGGCCGCGCGATGGTGATCAGCGGCGGGAGCTTGGGATTGCCCGCCTTCGCCTCGTCATAGTTGACGTAGTTGGGACTGGACTTGTTGAAGCCGTCCGCCCCGACCCGCATCACCTGAATGCCAAGCCTCTGCAGGGTCGCCTGATAGTCTTTCTCCGTTCGAGCCTGTCGAACCGGATCCGGCCTGAACTGCGCCGACGCCGGCGCAGCAAGGCAGGTCAAGGCGGCGATAGTCGATACAAGCAGACGCATGTCACTTCTCCCCAAGCTGTGGCGTGCATAGCACGGGGAAAGCGTGCCGCTACGCCGTCCGCAATGTTCCGCGCCTGACCGCCATATCGCTGCGTCGCCGGCGAACGTTCAGCCACATCATGACACCAGTAATCGCGAGCAGCGCGGGCAGGATGCCACCGACGAAGAT
The DNA here is from genome assembly GCF_011300455.1 of Sphingomonas piscis. NCBI lineage: Bacteria > Pseudomonadati > Pseudomonadota > Alphaproteobacteria > Sphingomonadales > Sphingomonadaceae > Sphingomonas > Sphingomonas piscis. The sequence goes on along the minus strand of NZ_CP049869.1, from coordinate 546 downwards.
GATCACGCGCCAGACCATCGGCAGGCCCGTGCCGTCATGGATGCGGCGCATCAGTCGGGCCGTGGTCTCCGGCGCCGGCGGCTTGGGCGGCGATGCTCTGCCCGTCCGGTCGTTCACAATTACCTGCGTTCCGCCGATTCGCGTCAGCTGCCATTCCGACTTCGGGCTTGTGGGCCAGGTAATCTGCGTCAGCGGACCGCCCCCGCTGCCCAGCGTTGCCGCCTGCTCCGCCGTCAGCTTGGTCTCGACCATCGGCTGCGCCCCCATGCGCCTCATGCGCTCGGCCATGCTAGGCACCGCCGGATCGCCCGACACGCCGGCGAAGAATGCTGGGAAGCTGATCCAGGCACCGGTGAACGAAAGTACCGCCAGCGGCAGGCAGATCCAGAAGCCGCTCTGATAATGGAGGTTTCCGCTGGTCGTGGGATTGCGCCGCCAGCGCAATCCGCGCGTGACGCTGCCTTTGATCGGCCACCAGAGCCACAGGCCCGTCAACGACGACAGCAGCATGGCGACGCCGACCCAGCCGACAATCTGACGGCCGAC